>NZ_JABBXG010000004.1:0-378518 GCF_012932945.1 Thalassotalea sp. Y01 | reverse complement strand
CGTTAAGTTGCTATGGAGATAATATGCCGCTTAAGATTGATCATTTAACTTTTTTGGTTACATCATTAGAAGAAAGTATGCCGTATTACGATAAATTATTATCTTTAATAGGATTTGAAAAGTTACGGGATTATGTGTGGACAGATGGGGAAGGTTTTTTCTTTCAATTTGACCAAGCTAAAGCTGGTACAAGTGAATATGAAAGGTATGGAGCAGGCATGAACCATATAGGTTTCTGCGCGCCTTCACCTGAATTTGTAATTGATGTACAAAAACAGATGAAAGAGTCTGGTTTTTTGGTTCCTGAAACACAACATAGGGGAGATGCAGTCGCTTTGTTTATGAAAGATCCTGACGGTATTCGTTTTGAAATTACATATTACACGCCAGGAATGGCTGTAGTAGATTAGGGGTGCGCAACTTAACAAGTTGCTCAAACGGACAAAAAACAGTTGGCTTTTGCTCGTTCCTCGCTAATTTTAGCCAATTATTTAATTGCCGCTTAGCAAAGCGTTAGGGGTCAGGGAGAGTCCGTGAAGTTACGTCAATCTATTCAATGCATCACATGCGAAGAAGTTTTAACACTTAGGGTGTCGCTTGGGCACAATTCTTATCATAGATTTGACTTTTCTTGTCAAGGTTGTGAAGAGCCTATAGGTCTAGGTATTCATATCGATTTTAAAAATGTTTCCACTAAATTTGAGTTTTGTGAAAATAGTAGAGCAATAGATGAGGAAGGCATCATTATTAATCTTGATCCTCACTTCTTGTTGGATGAGAGTAATGCTCATACAGATTTAAACTTTTCATGGATGCAAGAGGCAATGGCGATAATGAGGCATAGTGATATCCCTCCAATATTGTTAAAACCAGAACGCCAAGGTCGAGGCGATATCTATGAACAATTAGGTGGTTTAGATCAAATAAGCAATACTTGGCAAATAGTTAAAAAAGGCTGGTCTTTAGCAAATAAAAATAAATCTTCTTTATCTTTGAGAGTATTAAAAAAATATAACCCTCCTCATTTTACAGCCGCAAACAAAAGTATTGAAGCTGTAACCAACGATTTCTTATATCGATTAACCTTACCAAAAGCTTACCCAATAACTGACGGAGCAATGAATGCTTTGAAACTTGCTAAAAATAGCTTTCCAACTCAATTTAGTTCTTTTGTCACTTACTATAAAAGCAATATGATGCAAAGTAATATGAAGCGCTATTTTGATTGTTTCTCGGAGTTTTTTGATGATTACTCTGAATATGATCAGGTTATTTTGTATGTAAAAAACCAGATGGAAACACCAGAAGGACATGTTGCAACATCATACGGCTTTAATAAAACAAAAATGTTTTATGGAAATGCATATGAACATTTTACTAGTAACATAGCTGTGTTGGCATGCTTGAATAATATTATTCAAGGGCGTGAGTACGATCAATTTCAAAGTATGGATTTACAAAAGTATTTAACAATAAATAAAGCGAACCGAGGTAATCCATTTCTAGATAATTCTGATTTGTCTCCTTTTTTATTGTGTACAGACAGTTCATTAAGAAATGCATCTCATCATCAATCTATGCACCTGATAGATAAAGGCAAAACAATAGAATATCGTAGTGGCGGTACAGGAAGTTTACGAACTATTCCTTATTCAAAATATTTAGAGAAATGCAATCAAATAGCTTTAACTATGGCTTCTCTTTATCTTTTAGAAATTGAATTAAAAAAAGCTTAAGTAGTCAAGCTTCCCCCTAACAAGTCACTCAAGCAGGACAAATAACAGTTGGTTTTTGCTCCTGCGTCGCTTATTTTAACCAACTATTATTTGCCTCTTAGTGAGGCGTTATAGGGCTCAATAAGTGTCATTGTTAAATCGACTATTTCGTAAAAAATCAGGTAACGAAAATTTCTATCCTCGTGGCCCTTGGTTAATTGAAGTTGGTGATATATTTTTGTGTAAAGGTTCATTTGGTAAAAGAATCAATGTTGACCCAAAAACTATTCGATTTATTAAAATCATCACAAACGATAAAGGCCCATTCAGTGATGATTTGTTTTGGAAGTTTGAGTGTGAAAATATTGATTTTTACTTAGCCTCTGAAAGTCCCAAAGCACCCGAGTTTATGTCAATGTTTCAAGAGTTGAATGGTTTTGACAATGAACAACTGGCGTTATCTGCAAGTAGTGCTGAGAACGCATCATTTGTTGTCTGGGATAGAAAAGCCCTATAACAAGGCACTTAAGCAGGACAAATAAAGCTTGGCTTTTGTCACTGCGTGCCAGATTTTAGCCAAGCGTTATTTGCCTCTTAGTGGGGCGTTAGGTTGTAAAGGAAATATGGCTGTAGGTTTTGAACTAGTTAACATATCAAAGAATGAAACAATCGGGTTTCTACATTTGCCTGTAATTACTAAAATGGAAATAGTTAGAAACCCCGTATCTTCATTACTTGTTACTTATTACCTGTCTGAGAACCAAGGCGATCTAATCCAGTTTGTATCTGATACGTATGACGACTGGCCTTTTTCATTTGGTAAAAAATCAGATATGAATAACTTTGAGGATGTTACTGATATTTATATAGATAAGTTGATAAGATCCAATTTGATTATTGATTGCGGCTTTGAGTATCAAGATGAGGATGAGCCTGATAATGTATATATTCGTTCACTAAAATGTTGTAGTGAAACTACAACCTAACAAACCACTCAAGCAGGACAATGCTCTTCCCCCGTTTTAGTGGACACCTCCTCATCACTTTGAGGAGGCAAAAATGCCTAAATATACCCAACCTAGAAAAACATACCAGTTCAAAGGCTTTTGCCTTGGTCGTATTTCATTGAGTCAGCTTTGAATTTACAAAAGGGCTTATTATTGAGATGCTAACGGCAAAGGAGTCATATGAACAATATCAACAACGTTATCATCGTTATCGCAATAGGGTTGTCTGTATGGTCATCGCAAACGCGAGCGACACAAAACATAAATTGGCCTAAACATCAGCGCATGGCGGTGAGTTTGTCATATGATGACGCGCTACATAGCCAACTGGATCATGCCTTACCCGCGCTTAATAAATACGGCCTTAAAGCGTCTTTTTATCCAACTTTAGCATCCAAGGCTTTTACCTCGCGATTAGCTGAATGGCGCCAAGTGGCAAAAGATGGCCATGAGCTTGGTAACCACACAGTGTATCACCCATGCAGTGCCTCGGTTGCCAACCGTGATTGGGTTAAATCTTACTACAATCTCGATACTTATAAATTGGCTGAGTTCATCGACGAAATTAAGATTGCTAACGGGTTTCTGATGGCGCTTGATGGCCAAACCGAACGCACCTATACCGCACCGTGTAATGATCTAAAGGTAAGCGGCGAAAACTACTTACCCCATGTCGAATCCATGTTTGTCGCCATAAAAGGCCATGAACAACTGCCGCATGGTGCGGCTGTGTTATGGGCACCCGACAACGTTACAGCGCAACAACTGATTGCACGTATTAAACAAGAAGCCGACAAAGGTACGCAAATCTTCAATATTTTGTTTCATGGTGTTGGTGGCGATCATTCTGCGAATAGTCAGCAAGCACATGAGGAAATGCTGCAGTATTTAGCCAGCAATCTCGACATCTACTACGTCGACACATACATTAATATCATCAAGCACAGCGCAAAAATTGGCGCAAAAAAGTAACCACAAAGAGGTTAAAAATGAATTACCAAGGAAGTTGTCACTGCAAGGCTGTTCAATTTGAATTTCAAAGTGAACAGATCACCACAGCATTACAGTGTAATTGTTCAATTTGCTTGCGCAAAAATGCCATTATGTCGCAGCAAAGCTACTCACCTAGTGATTTTAAGTTACTGTCTGAAAAAGCAAATCTTGCCATATATCATTGGGGTGATGATGAGGTGAATCATTATTTTTGTAAAACCTGTGGTATTTACCCGTTTCATGATACAACGGAGCAACCAGGTCATTATCGTATTAACTTAGGTTGTGTTGATGATCTTGAGCCACGAGAACTTGAGATTATCCAGTTTGATGGCCGAAATGAGCTGTAGTCAAGCCAAGTAAAAATAAAACTTACCTGCATTTGAGCAAAGGGAACCAATTGCACATAAGAAAATTAAATTCACTGCGTGGGATCGCCGCACTGATTGTCTTTTTTACCCACTTTAGTGACATCACTAATTGGCTAGGTGGCATCTTAGGTGGTGGTTCTGGCGCATACGGAGTGATGTTGTTTTTTCTCTTGAGTGGCTTTTTGATGTCTTATCTGTATTTAGGTAAAGACTGTAACAAGGCCAATATACAGGCTTATTTTTTAGCTCGAGCAGGCAGAGTGCTACCGCTTTATTTGGTGATAGTGGTGAGCTCTTACATTTTAACCCAAACCGATAATCCACTGCTTTATAACATACCCGATGAGCAAAGCTTAGTAGCGCATTTGTTGTTTATCTTTGGTGACAGCGTACTTTGGTCTATCCCACCAGAGATTCAATTTTATCTTGTTTTTCTAGTGTTTTGGTTATCTGCTAAACGTCGTCGTGGCTATATTTATGTGGCCATTATTGCGGTGATGATTTTATTGTTTTTCACTAACTTCCCCCGTATTTATGGCGATGTATATGGTGTGCCCTACAATGTATTCAACGTGCTTAGAAGCCTACCCTTGTTTTTTGTTGGGGTGATCATGGGTATGCATTATGACTCATTAAAAGTACCCGATTACCTGAAAAGCCATTGGTTTATCTTGGCACTGTGTTTAATTCCGCTGTTGTACCCTGCCTTGTCACCGGTGACAACCGATGCCAAACGTAAAATGTGGCTAAGCTATGAAGTGTTATTGGTGATGAGTAGCGTTTTCTTTTGTCTGGTGTTTTTGGTGCCTAATAATAATCTTTTATTGGCCAACCGACTTGGTGATTTTATTGGCAAAATATCGTATTCATTGTACTTATTACATATGCCCATCATCGCTCATGTTAATCAGTACGCGCTGGCGGTTGAGTTGAAATTGCTACTGTCTTTATTGCTCAGCATTTTCGCGGCTTTTCTGTCGCATCGATATTTTGAGAAACCGGTCGCCACTTGGATACGAAACTTGCCGGCAAAGCGCGCAGCCAATAAAGCGGTGACTAATGCCGCCTCTGTGTAAGGTCGAGAAAAACGCGATTAAGGAATCATCATTGAAGTCATGTGTTTGTGTCATCGGCTTGTTGCTTTGCTGCTTGGGCTTGGCTGCCAATAGCTTTGCTAGTACCAGTGCCAGCGATCCGAGATTTGAAGTGCCAAGAAGTACGGTTATCGAGTTACAAGATGAGGCAACCTCGCGAACGTATCCACTGTTTATTAAATTGCCGCGCTCGTATCACGCCAATACCGACAATCACTACCCGGTGATCTATTTAACCGATGCGTTGTACAGTTTTCAAATAGCCTCTGGTGCCAGTAGATACCCAATGAATATTGGTCGCATGGACGAGGCCATTATTGTTGCTGTTTCTTATTCAAAAGGCTCTAAAGGCGCGACTAGCAGGGTTCGAGATTATACCCCGAGCAAAGCCTCTGATTGGAAAATGCAAACCGGTGATGCAGAGCAACATGCGCTATTTATTCGCGATAATGTAATCCCCTATATTGAAAAAAATTATCGTACGCAGCAGCAAAGGCGCACGTTTGTGGGCAATTCGTTAGGAGGGTTGTTTGGCGCATATCTATTGTTTAAACACCCTGACATGTTTGCCAGTTATATTTTGGGCAGCCCATCTGTTTGGTTTAATAACCATGACATTTTAGTGGCCAAGGTGATTAAGCCAACGTCGCCAGTCAAGGTTTATGTCGCTGTTGGTAGCTTAGAGCGGCCTGAATTTGGCCAAAAAAATGACATGGTAGTGGGCGCTGAACAGTTGGTAAAAAAGATAACCGCACAATCAGGTGAACAAATCACGCTCAAATTTGTTGTTATAGATGGCGCCAAACATGCGACAGCGTTTCCGACTACTTTGATTCAAGGGCTGGATTGGATTTATGGTAAACCCTGATTGAATTCGGTATAACAGACAAGTCAGCAGAAAAATATTAAGCACAGGAAGCCGTTATGAACAAATGGGTCGTTACTGGGTTAACAATAATGTGGGTAAATTCAGCTGTTGCATTGCAACAAACTGAGCAACCAGAACCACACTCCAAGACCAGTAAGTCGCCAATTAAAGCTGGCTGCGAACTGAATTCTCAAGCCTTAGCGGGTAAAAATCAGTTAGACAACGGCCTGCGCAGCAAGGTTAAATTTCTGACCGAGACGGAATCGTTGCGCACCATTGGCGATAAAATGTCGGAGTACAAAATCCCAGCGTTATCGCTTGCGCTAATTAAGCAAGGCAAGATTGATTGGGCTGACACCTACCAAAATAGCCAATTTAGCACTCAACAGCCCCTAGACTGCCAAAGTCTATTTCAAGCGGCGTCATTGTCTAAGCCGGTAACGGTTATGGCCGCGGTGCGCATGCAAGCTGCGGGGAAGATCAATTTAGACAACAACATTCAAGACTATTTAACCGACTTTACCTTGCCATCAGGGGCGCAATCAGAAGACAACCCTGTCACCTTGCGCAATATATTCGCCCATACATCAGGCATAACTCCAGGTGGCTACATGGGCTATGCACAAGACCTACCGCTACCAAGTGACAGCGACATTTTAAAAGGCAGCCCTGGGGTTAATTCTCCTGCTATTGCGGTTGTCGCCGCGCCAAACCAAACATTAACCTATTCCGGTGGTGCCTATACCTTAGCTGAATTGGCACTGCAAAATGTCTTCGATAAACCGTTTGCCGATATTATGCATTACTGGATTTTAGCACCTGTGGCCATGCAGCAATCTGATTTTACACAACCTTTACCTGCAGCAAAATCTAGCAAGGTTGCCAAGGGCTATAGTCAAACTGGTGAGGTTATCGACGGCGGTTGGCATAATTACCCTGAGCAAGCGGCGGCGGGCTTATGGAGTAACTCGGTTGATATGGCTAAGTTTATGATTGAGATTTACCAAGCGTATCAAGGCAACAGTAAGTTGTTTGCTAAATCTGATATTGAGTCGTTGTTAAACGACGAGCGTGATGGTTCAGTTTATGGCTTTATTGTTGATAAAACCGGTGGTGGTCTTTCTATCACACATTATGGTGGTAATGCGGGTTATCGCACCGGCATGAGCATAGACTTAACCAGTGGCAATGGTCTTGTGTATTTGATTAATTCAGATAACGGCGGTCAGCTAGGCAACGAATTACTGCTGTCTGCGGCGGCAGTATACGACTGGCAATCATTTGCTCAAATTGAGGTGCAGCGTAAAGCGGTTAATAGCGACGTGCTGGCGAGCTTGGCGGGTAATTATAAATGGAATAAGCAAATTGATGTTGTCATTCGTTTTGATCAACCTAGTGAGCAAATCGCCTTGATATTCCCCAATGGTGATGAATATATGCTGACCCCCATCGCAGGCGAGAAACTGGATTTTATCCACGTAAATACTGGCGTAACACTGTCGTTTTTACCAGCTGATGATTATCAGGCTTTTCAGTTGTATGGTCAGCGTGCTGTTAAGTTAAAGGCGATAGCCGACGGTAAGTAACCACAAATCAGTAACAGAATATGTCTAAAGGATGATATAAATATTTGTTTTTGCTAGGCTTTGAATACAAATATTTTATTGTTTAAGACAGCTTGTTCGACATATTAATTCGTCGCAAGTGCAATAATTGAGCGTTATTTTAGCTTATTTGGATTTGATTGTTGTTAAACAGGCAAAAGCCTTGTTACCTGCTTTTGGCCAATGTGGTTATTGAAGGGGAAGTAATAAGTGTCAATATGAAACCATGATTTGGGCGTTTATCCATGCCCTTATTGCGCGACGCGCCGCTAAGCGGGCACGCGGTTAATCACATTATTTTATTAAACTCGGAGTTTGATCGCAGATGGAAGTGAAAATATTTACTAAATTATTAAAACCCAAACGCGGCTTTTGGCCAAGCAGTGAATCAGCGACGGATGGTGGCTTAGAAGCGGAGGTCAATCTTTGGCTCGCATCAAAGCCGGATATTAAAATCACCAAAATCAGTCAGTCGCAAAGCGGTGGTTCTTGGTTTCCATCGACTTTAGTGATCAGCGTTTGGTATCAATCTTAATATGACCACGATATAAGCAATATATGAGCAAGCCAAAAAGTAATAATCAAATGGGGTTGGCTATCGCCATGGGGGCTGGTATTGGTATTGTCTTTGGCGAACCTTTGTTTGGTGAGCCAGGTTATGGGTTAGTGATTGGTGCCGCAGTCGGTGTCGCCTTTGGTGTAGCAAATAAAGCCAAGCACAACGACCATAACGACGGACAAAACAGCAAAAACAACAACGATGATCAGTAATAACTCTCTGTACATAGGTTATTGGTGCATTAAAGAGCAGGAGTAATCTCGAAATGTACCTTGGAAAATGCTTATGTGGTGCCGTACAAATTACAGTTAGCGGTGACATTAGCGAACGGCCCATATCTCATAATTTTGTTTCATCAAAAGCGAACTGGGAAGACCTCGATGCTGAGTTACCAAGGTATGATGCATTTGAACCGCGGCGCAACTAGAGTGTTGATCGTTGCGGTTAGCAGACGGTGATTCAACGTCATAAATTAGTTCACAGAAATTACAGGATATGATGCCAAACACTCGTTTATTTCAGGTTATTACCGTGTGCTTTTTGTCATTATTGAGCAATACAGCACACGCACAGCTCGGCGATATCAAAGATATTTCTGCGGCTCGTGCAGCTAAATTAAATATGGCGTTTGCTGAGCTGATTGCTAAGCACAATATAAATACCGCTGGCGTGGCGGTCATTAAAAGACAAAAAGTCATTTGGCAAAATCAATTTGGCCAACAATCTTCTGGTGTGCCTGCAACGGCGAACACCTTATTTAACATTGCCTCATTAACAAAGACCATAACGGCTGAAACCATTCTAAGGCTAGCCGCACAAGGTAAGTTATCGTTAGATGAACCGGTGGCACCGTATTGGCTTGACCCTGATCTTAACGGTGACCCCAGAGTGCACCAACTAACCGCAAGAATGTTGTTGTCCCATACTGGCGGCTTTATCAATTGGCGTTATTTTGCTGATGACGGCAAACTGCGTTTTATTGATGCTCCCGGCAACAGCTTTAATTATTCCGGCGAAGGCTATGAGTACTTGGCAAAGTACGCTGAAAACAAGCTTGGAGTACCGTTTCCGAAACTGGTGCAATCAACCATCTTCGAGCCTTTGTCGATGTCTAGCGCCGCCATTGTGGTGGATAAAAGCAACTTCGCTAATATCGCTGAACCGCTCGATAAAGACGGCAAGTTTTATGGCTTTTACTGTCACCCTGCTGGGTATTGCAGTAAAGAAGGTAGCTATTCGGCGGCGGCAAATTTGGTGATTACGGTCGCCGACTATGCTCGTTTTTTAATTTCGTCGATGCAAGGCGAAGGCTTATCGGCAGCGCTTATACAAGACCGCAACACCATGCAAGGTATTCAGTTTACACAAAGTGAAATTATCTGTGGTGACGCCCCTACATCGGCATGCCCTAGCCAACTTGGTTATGGCTTAGGTTGGAGCATGGCGCATTTGCCCAACGGTAACACTATTGGTCATCGAGGCACCAATTGGAGCATCGTATCGCTGACCTATTATTACCCCGACAGCGGTGATGGCTTAATCATCTTTTTTAATGCCCCCAATAAATCTGGGATCGCTGGCATGATAGATGCTCTTAAATTGCTCGACCCAGATTCCCCTGAAATTCAAGGGTACAAGCTACGATTGGCAAGATCACAATAATATACAGCCTTGTTATTAGGCATTTACCTTTAGGAAGACAACTAAATGATTCGCAGTATTATCAATAAGTTTGGTTCTACATTGTATGTACAGATTTGGGAAAATCGCATCAGGGTTGTTGATATACAAACCAATAAAGTATTTGATGAAAAACCTTTGTTGCAGCTCGAAACCAGAAAAAATGGTGAGAAGAAAATTATCGCTATTGGCAATGCAGCTTACGTTAACCCGTTAAACCCTTTTTCTCACCCGCGAGCACTATTAAGCAACTTTTTTGTTGCTGAACGCCTGCTTCAAGAAATCGTCAAACAGCTGGTTGGCAATAAATTTATTTCGCCAGCGCCGGCCATTATCATTCAGCCAATGGAAAAAACTGACGGTGGATTAACGATGATTGAGATAAGAGCGTTTAAAGAAATGGCGCTCGGCGCTGGTGCTAGAGACGTTGCCGTTCATCAGGGCCCAGCGACATTAGACGTTGCCAGTATTAACTTTAAAGATATTGTTAAGCAGGAAGATGACTTGGCGGCAGAGACGGCCTCTATCTAACCTGTTGGTTGTTCTAAGGAGTATTATGCGTTGCAAACAAATGTTGGTCCTATTGTTGTTATCGATGTGTGGTCTGGTTCATGCTGGGAATACATATGATACCTTTCCACAAACAATAAACGCCGCAGATAAATATGTGTTTTATTCTCATGGCTACATTGTTGAAGGAGCAAACTCAACACCACGGCATAAAGAATGGGGGGTGTATGATTTCCCGCTTATAAAACAACAACTCAAGGATGATGATTATCACCTTATTGCGTACCATCGAGCCGCGCATACCGATCCGTTTGAGCATGCAAAGCTGTTAGCGCAAGATGTGAATAGGCTAATTACGGCTGGCGTTGACGCTGAAAACATTACCCTTTTGGGCTTTTCTCGGGGCGGCGCCATTTCGATTCTTACCGCAAACGAGTTAAAGTCAGATAAGGTAAACACCATCATTCTTGCCGGTTGCGCAGGATTAATAAAGCACAATGCCGATGTTCAAGTGTATGGTGCGGTATTTTCGATTTTTGAAACCTCAGATAAGGTCGGCTCCTGTGATTTTTTAGTGCAACGCAGTGATAATGTCAGTTCATTTACCGAGATCTCAATCAGTACCGGCAAGTCACATGGCGCGTTCTATCTGCCCAGAGATGAGTGGCTGCAACCGGTAAAGCGCTGGATCAAAGCCAGCGATACCAAGCACAATAAAGGCTAACCATGTATTTATTCCCTCACAATAGCCAATGGCAGGAAGACTTTGAAAGGGAACAACGGGCGATTTTATCGGCCTTTTGTGGCGCAATCGATGTGTTTCATATTGGCTCGACCGCAATCGAAGGCTTATATGCCAAGGACTGCATCGATGTACTTGGTGTAGTTGACGATATATCTGCTGTGGCACAGTCAAAGCAACAGCTTATTGACCTAGGTTACGTTTACAAAGGTGAATACGGTATTGTTGGTCGGCAGTATTTTTCAAGGCCACAAGCTGCGCCGCAAAGTAGACAGCAGGGCAAGCAACAGCGCAACCCGCAACGAAAAACACATTTGCATATCTATCAGGCTGGAGATATGCAAATCGATAAACACTTACATTTTGTTAAGGTAATGCAAGGCAATAGCACATTAATTGCTGAGCTAAATCAGCTAAAACGGAGCTTAGCGGCCAAATATCCTAACGATAAAGAGGCCTATAAAATGCACAAAAAGTGTTTTTATGATCGCCTTAATTGTGCAAATTAATAGATGCTGAGCCATATAAAGGCATTGAAATATACAGGGGACAAATCATGAAAAGTTATCAGTACAAAATCATAGATACACGCGATGTGGATAGCGCAGGCCTATTCAAAGGTCGGCAACGTGAAGATATTGAAGCGTATTTGAATTCGTTAGGTGCCGAAGGCTGGCAACTGGTCAATGTCGATTTTAGAGAGCTGGAAGGCGGCTTTGAGTTTGCTGGCGTAATGAAAAAAGAACTATAACCAACAATAATATAACAGCGTTCTCATATGTTCGGTGGTGCCGGATGGGCTGATGAGATGTAAATATCTACTTATTGTATGCCGAGGCAAGCCATGAAATTTCTTAAGCTGTCAGTTTTTAGTCTACTGTGTTTTTTTGCAAATCTGGCAAGCGCACAAGACCTCCCTAAATCGCACCTTAAAGTTGAGCAAAATAAGCTGGTGAACAGCAAAGGTGAGGCCGTGGTATTGACTGGCTTTGGTCTGGGCGGTTGGCTGATGCCCGAAGGCTACATGCTTGGCTTACCCAAACCCTACGATTCGCCACGACGCATTCGCAATGCCGTTGTTGATTTGACCGATCAAGCAACCGCCGATAAATTCTTTACCCTGTATGAAGCCAATTATGTCAGCGAAGATGATATTAAAGCCATTGCCAGCTGGGGATTTAATTCGCTGCGGGTACCATTTAATGCCGACAGAATCATGCCTCGCGATAAACAAGGTAAATCAGCACCCTATTACTTCGACCCATCAGGCTTAGCACTGCTGGATAATGTTGTCGCTTGGGCCAGTAAATACCAGTTGTATGTGATCTTAGATATGCATGCCGCGCCTGGCGGACAAAGCGCGCATAATATTGCTGATTCAGATGGAGTCGCTCGATTATGGCATGAGCCTGAGGTTTATTGGCCGCAAACCATCGCGTTGTGGGAAACCCTTGCCCGTCGTTATAAAGATAACCCCTGGATGATAGGTTACGATGTTCTAAATGAGCCTATGCTACCCGGCACAGAAGAGCTTGGTGGTGATAAATTTGAGCAGCATGACAATATGCCGCTGCGTGAGTTGTATATGCAAATATCAAAAGCGTTGCGTAATATTGACCAAGGCAAAAAAATCCTATTTTTAGAAGGCGGATTTTGGGCGCAAAACATGAAAGATTTATTGCCTGCTTGGGATGCCAATACCGTTTACGCCTTTCATGCCTACCCTGCACCAACGTCAATCGAGCAATTGCCGGCCTCGGTAAAAGAGGTTATGGCCGCAGATCACCCAGTGTGGTTTGGTGAAGGCGGTGAAAACTGGAATAAATTGGCGTGGCAAGATTGGCTTGCATTCAACCGTAAATTTACCACCATGATGGAACGTGACATGGTTGGCTGGAGTTGGTGGACTACGAAAAAATTTGCCCGTGCAACGCAGCCTTGGCAATGTCATCATCCACAAGGGTTTTCGGTGATTACCACGTACTTAGCCAACCGTGGCCCTAAACCGAGTAAAGAGTTTGCCAGTGATGTGTTGTTAAAAATGGTGGAAAACCTAGCGACCGAGCAATGCCGCTTGCTTCCGGAATTTGTCGAATCGATCGGTGGCAAGTTACCTAAATAAATCAGTCGTTTACGCGATACGTTCATACTTTAAAATATAACCTTTAAAGTCATCTTTAAGGTAATCGGTATGCTCTGGTTTAAACTGCGATGCACTATAGCCAAGTGCTTGCATACTACCCGTTAACTTATTTTTTCGCCCCCTGCCAGGATCGACAATAATAACTTCACACGCGGTTCTTGCGTGTTGGTCAATAAAGCTAGCGAGCAATTCAATGTGTTGGTCTTCGTATAACAAATCACTGCCTATGATCAGATCAAACTCGCCTAAATCATCATCTTCGTCGGCCCAATCGGTGCGTACAAAGCTGATCGCATCATCTTCATTAAGTGTAGTGTTACGCTCAAGAAATTTGCCTGCTTGTGGGTGGTGATCGGTTGCGGTGATATCGGCTTGTTGTTTATTTAACAACAAGCTACTCAATGCGGTACCACAGCCAATTTCTAATATGCGTTTTGTTGCGGTGTTGTATTTTGAAATGTAGTGGGCAAGAACGATGCTTGATGGCCAAACGACACCAAATATCGGCCAAGACGCAGAACTGATGCCAAGTTTTTCGGCTTCGCCATCGGGATCATGAAATTCTTGTCGATTGCGTAAGGTACACAAGTGGATGTCGATCTTTTCAAACTCGATGGTTTGATAGCATAAACGTAATCGTGTCATTGGCTGCCTCAAAGTTGAGCGCTAAGCCAACTATCGAGGATAAGTGACCAAACGGGGTAGTATCTACACTACAGCACCTAAGCTAAAAGGCAATGAATTTAATGTATTAGCCAGCTACAGCGTAGTTTTTTGATAGGCGAATCTGATCATGGGGTTGATTTAACCTGCAACGGGTATACCTAGCTACACTTAACTGATGCGTTGATTAGCGATTACAGGCATTGGAGTTGATTATGAAAGGTCACTTATACCAGTTCACTATCGAACATGTAGAAGATAAAAAAGGTAATTTGGTTGCCAGTGAGGCATTGAGTTTCACGACCAGAAACCATGACGATGTGTTTAAAATTGTTGCGGCTATGCAAGGCAAAATGGATCTTGATAGAAGTGATGCCACGGCATTGGCTGTGGGCTTGAAATTGTTTGGTGAAGTGATGTTAAAACACCCCAAGCAGCCGTTATTTAAAGAACTTAGACCTCAGTTTGCGGTATTTATGAAAGGGCTAAAGAGTCTTTAATCGCGTTAACTAGTCTACAGGAGCCAACAATGTGCTCAATAGAGATCAAACAACAGTGCCCGCGAGTTGATGACTTACTAGAGCGTTACAAACACCAGATAGGCGAAGATTTCCCTGGTTATCGCAATCATGTCTATCGCACCATTATTTATGCTATGCATTTTTTGGCATCATAAAATCTCACCTTATACAGGGCCGCATCAAACAGTTATTGAGGCTTGCAGAAAAGCCGATTGGATTGATGCGTCTAAAGGGATGATCTGCAAAGGGTTAGATAAACGCATCATTGCTGACGTGGAAGTTGCATTCCCCAATTTAGGTTTTCATGACACGCTGCTGCGCCATGCTAAAAGCTTTGGTGGTTCGCCCCTTGTCGGTGGTATTAAAGTCACCTTAGAAATCGTTAAATGGTAGATGGCGTTCGCTTGCTTAACAATCGTCGCTGACGTTAGTCGTAGATAACGTGTATTTACCGTTCAAAAATGTTTGCCACGCAGCAACAAAGGCTTGCTCTGACATACCTAATGCGGCGCTGATATCGCCATTGTGTTTGATTAAGCGCAGCAAACCATCATAGCCCCAGGTTGCGATGATAAATTCGTTTAGGTAATAGCCTAGTCGATAAATGTTAAAAGGGTGATTGTTCAGTTGTTCTATACTTGGCACTCTGTTGCTCGACACGCACTTTAACTCGCCGATGGCAATCACCGGTGGCCGCATTGATTCATAAATCGCGGTTGCTTCCCATAACCATCTAGGGTTGTTATTAAAGTCACTATTGACCGCTAGGGTGACCAAGTGAGTGAACTCATGTACCACACCTAGGCCAAGTTTTGGTCGGCCATTAAAAAAACGGATTTCCCAGTCGCTGGCAACCACATAACCTTGCACATATTGCGCATCTGTTCCGTAGGCATCTTCAAAGTCGCTTCTGTCTTGCCATATTTTTATGGTGACGGGCGGTAATGTGTCGACTTTATAGCGAGATAAAATGGCGTGGTAATGTTGGTCCATTTGCTGTTTTATTTCCGCAATGGTTTGCGCCGAGATTTCGCCAATGGCAACGATTGAATATGGTGATTGCTTATCAGCCTTGGTTTGCACGGCAAAACCATACAGAGATAAAGACAAAATAAACCAAATTAGAAATTTCATAGACCCGCGACCCATGCATAATAGCTATGCTCATTATATTAGGTCTAAGGTCTTATATTTCAATCTATTAGCCATAAAGTTGACTAAGCTAATGCTTTATTTGTGATGACTTTCAGTGTAAAAATAGAGGTTACCAGCCTTTAAAAAAGAACAGAGATTATGGTTATTACAATTGCACTTAGCGCAATTTTGGTGGTGTTAATGTTGCGTTCAGGTTTAGCAGAGTATAAATATTACCAGTCGGTTAAAACCCTAGAACCTGATGTTTGGCAGCAGCTTGGCGCGCCGAAATTTTTAAAAATACCTATGGTATTCGTCTCGCCTAAAGGGGCGCAATTACTTAAAAGTATTCGTAATGAAACCGTATGCGCGTTAGCGAAAAAACACCGCCATGCCGGTATTATGTTTCAGCTTTATGTGGTCTCGGTTTTAGTGGTTAGTATCGTCTATTTTAAGTTTTACTAGCATTGAACAGATAATTTCTTGGAGAATTCGCTTGCAACGATTACTTAGTATATTGCTGTGCTTTTTATCTTTTTCAGCATTGACCATTGAAAGCGACACATTAACGGTTGATCGCGCGGTCAATGCCGATATTGAGTTAGCCTTTGCTAATGATCGTGGTATCGAACCGACCTTGAGTGATTTTGAATTACTCAATTATGTGATCATGAGCAATGAGGCTGGCGAGCGTTACGCGGTTGTCACTTTAAAAAACCTAGCCAGTGGCAGTCGCCAACTTGAAAGCAAACATCTTTTGGCGTTGTTTGCCAACGGTGAACGCAAACAGCCTAGCGACTTTAAGTTAAATTTTGATGCCAACGAAACCCAATCGCTGACTATCTCATTTGGTGAAAATAAGTTTCCAATACTGGCGATAAGCAGTAACAGTAAGCATTAATAGCAAACACTGATAGTAATAGGTCAGCATGTCTTTATCTACGGTTACCGTCTCAATGGTCAGCGCTTTTTCTGATAAAAGCGATGGTGGCAACCCAGCTGCGGTAATTGAACTCGATAGCTGGCTTGCAGACGAGTTATTGCAAACCATTGCCAGACAACAAGCGGCGCCAGTGACTGTCTTTGTCACACCGGCAAAACAGGGATACAACATTCGCTGGTTTACACAAAGCGAAGAAATCGACTTATGTGGTCATGGCACCATTGCCGCCGCAAGCGTTTTGTTAGCAGAAGAAGCAACCATGTCAATACGATTTTTTAGTGCGCATGGCAACCCACAGGTAGAAAAGTGCGCTGATCAGTTTTCATTGCAATTCCCTGTTTGGCCAATCACGCCCGAACCGCAAGACTTTAGTCTATGTGCCATTAACAGCTGTGCCCCACTGCGGGCTTTTTCCAGTCGAGATTTGGTTTTAGTCTTGGCTAGCGAAGAGCAGGTTCGAGACTTTATTCCTAATCTTGAATACATCAAATCATTGCCTTGGCATGCGCTTATCATTACCGCAGCAGGCGAGCACTGCGACTATGTATTACGTAACTTTGTGCCCAGCATTGGCATTGATGAAGATGCTGCTACTGGCTCGGCACAATGTTCTATCGCGGCGTTTTGGGCGAAAAAACTTGCGAAAACACACCTTAACGCGCGGCAACTATCGCAACGCGGTGGCGACTTTTCTATTGAATGTGCTAACGATGCCATTGTCATCTCAACCGCAGCAACCCTTGATAGGCAGTACTCGTTAGCGCTAAAGGAACTTATTTAAACGTGCGTAATCAATTCTATATGAATAAATACTTAGTACTGGTAATTGTCCTGTTCAGCCAGCAAGGTTTGGCAAACAACTTCAGCACTGATTTTGTCGCTGCAGCGGTTGAGCGGACAACACATCAGGTAAACTACGATGGCTCATATTATGGCATTTCTTATCCGAATGGTGATGTGCCAAGCAATGTCGGGGTATGCACCGACGTAGTGATCCGTTCGTATCGGACCTTAGGGGTTGACCTGCAAGTCTTGGTGCATGAGGATATGGTTGACAATTTTGCCTTATATCCATCAAAACGGATCTGGGGGTTGAGCAAAACCGACACCAGCATTGACCATCGTCGTGTGCCTAACCTACAAGTGTTTTTTGCTCGTCACGGCGATGTTTTAACCAACAGTGAGCAGGCCAAGGATTACCAACCAGGCGATATCGTTACTTGGCTTCTACCGGGTAACTTGCCGCATATTGGTATTGTTACCGACAAGCAAACCGAGCAAGGTGTACCACTGATCGCCCATAATATAGGTGCAGGCCCAAGTCTGGATGATATGTTATTCGCATTTCAAATTACTGGCCATTACCGATATGTACCGCCAACGTATAAACAAACTGATGTACCCGCATCAAATCCGTAAAGGTCTGATATGAAAACGCTGTTGTTATGTTTTATTATGTTGTCTTTTAGCGCTGTCGCGACTGAGAAAAGCCAACCTTTAAACGTCAAACGCATTGCCGATAATGTCTATCAGCATGTTTCTTATCAGTATATTTCCCCTTGGGGCTTAGTCGCCGCGTCGGGGTTGGTTGTGGTTGAAAATAATCAAGCCTATGTAATTGATACGCCATGGACGCAAGCGGATAGCAAGCAACTGATTGCTTGGATAGATGCGCAAGGTTTTGAGATCAAAGCCGTCGTTGCTACCCACTTTCATGAGGATGCCAGTGGCGGACTTGCGGTGTTCAACAAGCTCGATATTGCAACGTATGCGAGTGTCGCGACTAATCAACTCTTGAGTGGCAAAAAGCAAGCTACGGCCAGTGTAGTCATAACACAACAAGCGTTTGCGTTAACTGAAAATAGCATAGAGATCTTCTACCCTGGCGCTGGGCACTCAAACGATAATGTGGTGGTATGGCTAGCGCAACAACAGTTACTGTTCGCCGGCTGCTTTGCCAAAAGCCTGGGCAGTAAAAGCCTTGGTAATCTTGCCGATGCGTCGGTCGCAGACTGGCCGCAGTCGATTGATAAAGTGTTAACTCAGTACCCTACTATTCAAACGGTGGTACCAGGGCATGGCAAAATAGGCACAGTCGATATATTACATCACACCAAAAGGTTGGCGCTGCAAAAGCTTGCTATAGATAAAGCCGACGAAAAAAACAGCATCTAAGCAACACAAACCAGCACAAAACAACTATATTTAAGCTGTCCTAATTGCATAGGAGACAAGGCCATGAATCTAGCTGAAATAGTACAGCGGGGTTGGGATGCCGTAGGCAGGGGCGACTTTGACGCTTTAGTCGCAGATTATGTCGATGATATGACGTTTATCATGCCTGGTCAGAATGATGTTTTGCATAGTAAACAAGCATTTCGTCAAGCTCTGAATGGCTTAGGTGACATACTACCACCCGGTTTTGAAATCACCGCCATGCGGCAAGTTTCAGGTGATGCGGAAGTTATCACCGTTATGGAATGGAAGTCTGAAAAAATATCGTCGTCACAGCTATTGGTATTGTTTAAATTTACCGGTGACAAAGTGCATGAAGAGCGTTGGTTTATCGATACCGAGCAATGGAAGTCGGCTTTTTGATGTCCGAATTTGACGTCTTTGGTTTTCTTTTAGTGGTTTTTTCAGTACAGTATATTGTTTAATAATATCTAATGTTGTCATGTGGTTAGCGTGGCTTTATTGGGGAAGTTATGCAGGTTCACTTACTCAAGTCAGACGATGAATTAGCTGCGGTTGCGGATGTGCTATTGCAGTTACGCCCACAATATACGCAAGCATCAATAATCGCTCAAATTCAAAAACAACGGCTCTCGGGCTATCAAATTGCTTATGTATTGGCCAATCAACAGGTGTTATGTGTCGCTGGGTTTGTGGTTGGCGAAAAGCTCGCTTGGGGCAAGCATGTTTATATTGACGACTTAGTTACCAATGAGCAGCAACGATCAACTGGGGTGGGCAAATTTATCATCGATTGGTTTAAGGCCTACTGCATTGAGCACAATTGCCAGCAGTTGCATTTGGACTCTGGTATTCAAAAATTCCCCGCACATCGTTTTTATTTGCGTAACCGCTTTAATATCGCCAGCCATCATTTTTCTATTACCGACTTAGCCGCCAAGTAAGGCGAACGTGCATTTTATAGGAGTTTCCATGCGTAAATTACTGATCGTTTTATTGTGTCTGCCTTTGTTTGCCAATGCCTCGCCATTAAGGACGGTTGAACAGTTTGTCAGCCTAAGTGATGCCACTAAGGTCAAAGGCGCAAGCCAAGCCGACATCGATGCTGTTGCAGCATTATTAACTGACGATATGCGCTATCAGCACCCTAATTATGGTGCCGACTTATCGAAAGCCGATTTTATCGCTGGTCTGGTGAATTATATGGGCATGGCAGATTCTCTGACATCAAATATTAGCAATAAAATCGTCGGTGACAATGCCATCACCATTGCATTTGTCTCGACCACGGTTATGGATGGCAAACAAGAAGTAGATGGCAAACCACTGATGCGTTTGTTTGAATTTAAAGACGGCAAAATTTCTTTGATAAGGGAATATTGGTAGATCAATAGGTGATGAGTTTGTTGAGGTGATTAAAGGGACTTATTATGACCTGTATTTCGTTTAAAAAAGGCTATAAATATCAGCTGGTTGAATCTTATTGTCTAGACATACCGATAACTCCAGACAAAGATGTTGAATCGCCAAGTGGCTATATTAAATTGTCTGCAACCGGGGCGTTGGTGATTAAAAAGGGCTATGCATGGGATGGTCCGTCAGGTCCCACTATAGACAGTAAAAATTTCATGCGTGGCTCATTGGTTCACGACGCCTTGTATCAATTGATGCGTGAGCAGTTGCTTGATAACACCAATACTCGAGAAGCCGCCGATCGTTTGCTACAAGACATGTGTAAACAAGATGGCATGAGCTCGCTGCGGGCATGGTTGGTGTATCTAGGTTTACGTCTTGGTGGCAATCTTGCCGCAAGTCCCGACAACCGCAAGTCGATTTCTATTGCCCCTAAAGACTGCCAACAAATTTAGGGGCTATAGCGCCCTCTAAACCTTACTATTTGTTCTAAATAGTTTTTTACGGCGGCCGCCAACACGGATTTACCAAAATATTCATTAATAAATCGTTGAAAAACTTTTATTTTTCTACATCTGCGACTATAAAAAAATAAGGCTATTGAAAAGCATCGCCGCGCATTTTTGTTGTACGCGCTGTGCTCATTTAAGTAAGTGAGCCATCAAAATTTAACAACAATAACAGTTACAAGGTAAGCGATATGTTAACCGCAAAACAAGGAAAGGGATTTTTCGCGTTGGTAGTCGGAATTTTCTTAACAACCATATACATGCAATTTATAGATTGGGGGGCGGCAACGCCAGTGCCTGATATTTTGCAGCCTTATCCTGAATTCCCAATTCACTATTTTTCATCGCTAGTTACCGGATTTGTGACCGCATTAATTAGCTTCTTCACCATTAAATTGGCATGCAATCGCTATAAATTAAGAGAAAGCAAACATTTGATGTTGCTGTTATTGCCGACCTTAGGTTACTTAGCCTATACCTTTATGGTGGCGCAAATGTCGTTTACTGCTATTTTGTATGCGCTTATTCCAGCAGCTGGCGCATCGATTATTGCCTTTAATGTCAGCAATACTGAGGCTTAGTCGGTCGCACCTACTGATTAAGTAGATATCATGTCGAATCATAGAGCCATCAATATTAAAGACAAACTCAGCAAATTTGATGATCTTTGGTCACCTCGTGTCATCGCTGTGATGAACGACTACCAATTCAAATTAGCCAAAGTTGAAGGCGAGTTTGTTTGGCACAGTCACCCGCATACCGATGAAGTCTTTATTGTGATTGAGGGCAGTCTTTGCATTCAATTTCGTGATGGTGAGGTGCAGTTAACCGCGGGTGAAATGTTTGTTGTTAGCAAAGGCGTCGAACATAAACCGGTGGCCAAGAAAAACTGCCAAATAATGCTAATTGAACCTAAAGGTGTGGTGAACACCGGTGAGGTACAAAGCGAACTTACCGCCGATAATGACATCTGGGTGTAAAACAAGGTATGTTGAGCTAATCTTCAGCTGCTATTGATTCACGACTGTTATGTTAGTTGCGCAAACCTCACGATTAATCATTCGCCATTTCAACCACCAAGATACTGATTTTATTATCAACCTACTTAATCAGCCGTCGTTTATTAACAATATCGGCGATAAGCAGGTGCGTAATCACAGTGATGCCATTAATTATCTAAACAGTGGCCCTATTGCCAGCTATCAAACTTATGGTTTTGGTTTGAACATGGTGCAATTAAAGCACGATAATACCCCTATTGGCATGTGTGGCTTGCTAAAACGGCCAGAATTAGCACACCCTGATCTTGGTTATGCGCTGCTGCCAGAGCATTGGCGCAAAGGCTATATCGAAGAAGCATCACACGCTGTACTTGCAGATGCGGCTAAGCAGCATAAAGTCGATAATATCTTAGCCGTGACCAAGCCCGATAACATCGCCTCAAATGCCTTATTGAGCAAGTTAGGCTTTACTGTTATTGGTCATAAAAGTCTTTATGGCAGCGATAATAAGCTGTATCAAAAACAACTGTAATAAATCCCATGTTACCGAGACTGTGTTGCTATCTAAATGATAATAATGGATTAATTTATGGAAAGTATGACTCAGGTTTTAGACTCAACATGGCAACAACAAAACTATCTGGTGTTAGCGATTGTATTTTTGGCCATGTTAGTGCTTTGGTTTTTACCGGCGCTATTGGCCTTGGTGTTTAATCGCAAACAATTTAAATATATATTGCTCGCTTGCGTACCTGCGGGGTTGTCGATGCTGGCCTGGGGGGGCGTGCTGGTGTGGGCTGTTTCGGGCAAAATCAGAGAGGTAAAACCAGATAGCCAATAGCGCGAAGAATCGTTATTTTGACCTATACTTGAGGCGCAAACACTAAGGAGGGACATATGCCAAAATATGTTATTGAACGCAACATTGACGATGCAGGTCAGTTAACCGCTGCCGACTTGCAAGGCATCTCGCAAAAGTCGTGTGGTGTGATAAGTGAATTAGGGCCAGGTGTACAGTGGTTGGAAAGCTATGTAACCGACAATAAAGTATATTGTGTTTACATTGCCCCAGATGAAGGCGTGCTGCGCAAGCATGGTGAAATGGGCGGCTTTCCAGTAGATGCGGTGAATGAGGTTCGTAACATCATCGATCCATCTACCGCCGAATAACACTGAGTTATCTGGCCAAGACCAGACGACGCAAATAACTTTAGGTAAGCCCAGAGCTGCATTGTTCTGGGCTTTTTGTTTGTGTAGAAAAATAAACTGGTAATTTTGTCTAATAAGGTCAACTATTTAGATATATATGTATTACTTATTAAAATATGAACCTGATATTGGGAGGGGGTATGGAATTAGGCGCGTTTTCACTGAGCTTAACGGTAAAAGATATTGAAGCATCGAAGAAATTCTATCAAAAACTTGGTTTTGAAGTGACCGGCGGCGATCAGGCGGAACACTGGTTAATACTGAAAAACGGTCGTCATGTGATTGGTTTGTTTGCAGGCATGTTTGATAAAAATATGCTGACCTTTAATCCAGGCTGGAACAACGATGCACAACAAGTGGATAATTTTACCGATGTGCGTGATATTCAAAAGCAATTGCGAGCGCAAGGGGTTGAGTTTGTCTCCAAGGCCGATGAGTCTACATCTGGGCCAGCCAGCTTTATCATCGAAGATCCTGATGGTAATCCGATTCTTGTCGATCAGCACCGTTAAATAAAGCAGGCTTTATGAAACCTATCGCTGCCGACAAAATTAATTCCCAACAAGGTAAACCTTTTCCTGATCCGTTTCGTCATAAGTTAGAGAAGTGCCATTGGCGTCGTTTATCAGCGCCCTTTAATTTGTCGGCACTGGCGGCGAATATGGAAACCATCGAGCCTGGCGGTCAATCATCGTTGCGTCACTGGCATAGCCATAGCGATGAATTTATTTATATTATTAGCGGCGAGCTAATATTGATGACCGATGAGGGCCGTTTTACCATGACACAAGGTATGTGTATGGGCTTTGCCGCAGGGGATAATAACGCCCATCATTTGCTTAATGACAGTGAGCAATCCGCTGTGTATTTGGCAGTAGGAAGCTGTCACCCAAATGATCAGGTCGAATACCCCGATGATGATATTTGCTGGCGCCAACAAGATGGTCAATGGCAAGCTTTTAATAAACAGGGTAAACCCTATAAATAGGTGTGTATAGCAAGATGATTAAAGCATTTAGCATCATTATCGCTACTTTTATATCAACGATGGCATTAGCCAAAAGCGTGAATTTAGAGCCTGAGATAAACCATTTGTTGCAATACGTTGCAACCACAGATTGTTTATATGAACGCAATGGTACTGCTCATAAAGGCACAGAGGCCAAGCAGCATATTAAGAAAAAATATGATTACTATGAGGATGACATTGAAACCACAGAAGACTTTATAAAATACGCTGCGACCAAAAGCACCATGTCTGGTGAATATTACTATATTCAGTGCCCAGGACAGGCAAAAGTAAAAAGCAAAGACTGGCTTTTGGCTGAGTTAGCACGTTTTCGTGATAAGTAAGCGTTCTGACCAAGGCGTTGCCATATAACTGTCATAATTGCTTCATATAATCACATTACTTTCATTAATTTGCGTGTAAAATGGTGCTCATAAGATTGCCGTTACAGGCGTGGTCGTTTTATGGGTTTTCTAGGTAAATGAATAAAGTTATTGAGGTTTTTCGTCATTTCTTCATGCTAGGCTGGGTCAGCTTTGGTGGTCCTGCAGCGCATATAGGTTACTTTCAAAAAGCCTTCGTTGAAAAACATCAATGGTTAGACAATCAAGCCTATGGCAAGTTAGTTGCGCTAAGCCAATTCCTACCTGGGCCGGGTTCGAGTCAGGTCGGTTTTGCTCTTGGTTTGCAGCGCGCCGGTTTGTTGGGTGGTTTCGCCGCATTTCTCGGTTTCACCTTACCGTCATTTCTGTTGATGTATGCCTTAGCTAAAAGTCAGACCTTTATTCAAGGTGATGTGCTCGATGGCATCATACATGGTCTGAAGTTATTGGCCGTCGTGGTGGTGGCCGATGCATGCTTGAGTATGTATCAAAGTTTTTGCAAGAACAGACTGACAGCGAGCATAGCCGTTGCCAGTTTTATGCTATTGGTGCTGTTTTCAGGTATTGGCCAACAAATGTTGGTATTACTGCTTGCTGCCGCAATTGGCGCGCTTTATTGTCAACCTGAGCAAATTGCCCAACATCGCACACAAAAGGTTAAATTTGTGCCACTTATTCTGTTTACCGTTTTGTTTTTAGCGACGCCTTACTTAGCCAGCATGTCTGGCCTGCAGCAAACCTTTGCCCATTTTTATCAATCCGGTGCCTTGGTATTTGGTGGCGGTCATGTGGTATTGCCATTATTGCAAGAAACCGCTGGGCAAACGATGAATAACGATACCTTCTTAATGGGCTATGCGGCAGCACAAGCCGTGCCTGGACCGATGTTTTCGTTGGCGTCGTTTCTTGGTGTGCATGCCGAACCAAGCATGCCTTTGATAGGCGCAATCGTAGCTACATTGGCGATATTCTTACCAGGGTTCTTATTGATCTTAGCGCTACAAGGGGCTTGGCAATCGTTAAACTCTAACGTTAAAGTGGCCGGCGCGGTGGTTGGTATAAATGCCGCAGTTGTTGGCTTATTGCTGAGCGCACTGTATTCGCCGGTGTTTGTTAGCGCCGTAACCGCGCCACAACATATGGCCTTGGTTGCCGGTGGCCTATTATTGCAACGGGTCTATAAATTGCCAATCGGCTTGATGGTCGTTGGTTTTGCTATATTTGGTTTGGTTATTTAGCTTTGACCATTTAGCTTTGGTAATTTAAATTTGAGCTTTTTATATACCGTTAATGCCGAGTAAAAGTTAAGGAAAACAACATCATGGATATATTAATTGATTGCCCAAGAGTGCAAATGCGCCACTTCACACGCGAAGACGTCGACGCGGTCTTTGAGTTTTCAGTCGATACACAAGTAAGCCGCTACACCGGTGACGCAGGTTTTGTGAGCAGTAAAGATGATGCGATGCGCATCATTAAAAACGTTTGGCTAAACGAATACGAAAAGCATGGCTATGGCCGCTATGCGCTTGTTCATAAACGCGAAAATAAGGTGATTGGTTTTTGTGGTTTTAAATATGATGAAGAGCTGAATGCACCGGATCTCGGTTATCGTATGTTGCCTGCCTATTGGCGACAAGGGCTCGCTTCAGAAGCGGTGAGCGCGTTATTGGCCTATGGCAGAGATACTCTCAACCTAGATTTAGTGGTTGCTGATGCGGCTGTTGAAAATACCGGCTCGAATAAAGTGCTGCTTAACCATGGGTTTGAATTTGTTAAAACCCAACCTTTGTTCGGTTTTAACATGAATCACTATCAAATACGTTTACAAAGCTAGCTGCTTCTCCCTTCGCAGCCATAAAAAAAGCTCAGCCTATGCTGAGCTTTTTACGTTATAACGAGCAGTCGGTATTGGCTGACTTGCTGAATGAACTAAACAAGAAAAAATAACGTATCCAATGCTCGTGTGGTGAAAAATTATACGCTTGCGGACAACTTTTTGACAAGATAGACAAAAAATTGATGCTAAATTGCTGTTTGCACAATGTTAATTATGATTATTTTGCGCTAAGGTGATGTAAGCACTTACACAAAAAATAACCAAGTGCATTTGATAAAGGTGGCAAAGATCACCAATAAAAACAATAAAAAACTCAAGGGGTTGGGTGTGGATAATACAAATGAGGCCACGGTCGTGGCATCTCTACCTGTAGAAGAACGGCTCGATATATATTGGAATGCAAACAAGCGTGTGCTTTATACCTTATTGACAGTATGGGCCTTTGTTACTTTCGGGTGCGGTATTTTGCTGGCCGATTGGCTTGATAGGTTTCAATTTTTCGGCTTTCCATTAGGATTTTGGTTTACTCAGCAAGGTGCCATGATCTTCTACGTTGCACTGATTTTTATTTATCATTTTTGGATGAAAAAAATAGAGCGCTATTGCGGCTTTATTGAACAAGATCCGGTTAAATTAACCAAACAGTTGTTGCGAGAAAACGACAAAGGAGCTTAAGCCATGGATGCGCAGCAATTATCGTTTTTGTTCGTCGGCTTATCATTTGCGTTATATATTGGTATCGCCATTTGGTCAAAAGTCGGTTCTACCAAGGATTTTTACGTCGCCGGTGGCGGCGTACCTCCGGTGATGAATGGTATGGCGACGGCTGCGGATTGGATGAGCGCCGCATCGTTTTTATCGGTTGCTGGTTTGCTTGCCTTTGCTGGCCGTGACGCGGCGGTCTATTTATTGGGTTGGACCGGTGGCTATGTTTTATTGGCGATGTTACTGGCGCCCTATTTACGTAAGTTTGGTCGTTTTACGGTTCCTGATTTTATTGGCGAACGTTTCTATTCAAAAACAGCGCGGGTTGTTGCCGTTGTTTGCTTAATCTTTATCTCATTTACCTACATTGCTGGACAGATGCGCGGTGTTGGTATCGTCTTTTCTCGCTTTTTAGAAGTCGACATTGATGTTGGCGTCTATATCGGTATGGGCATTGTCTTCTTTTACGCGGTATTAGGCGGCATGAAAGGCATCACCTACACACAAGTGGTGCAATACTGTGTATTGATTTTTGCTTTTTTAGTGCCGGCAGTATTCCTAAGTATTATGTGGACTGATAATCCGATACCGCAGTTTGCGCTCGGCGATACCTTAAATGACGGCTCAGGCATGACCGTCATTGAAAAGCTTGATCAAGTAACCACAGAGCTGGGTTTTAACGCCTATACCTCTACCTCCCGCACCATGATTGATTCTTTGGCCATTGTGGCCTGTCTGATGATAGGTACCGCAGGTCTGCCACACGTTATCGTGCGCTTTTTTACTGTACCGCGAGTCGTTGATGCACGAGCATCTGCTGGCTGGGCGTTGTTATTCATTTGTGTGATGTACACCACCATCCCATCGGTAGCGGCGTTCTCACGTATTAATCTATCGGAAAGTGTCAATGAAACCGCTTATCAAAGCGCGCCAGCATGGATTAAAAATTGGGAAAATATTGGCTTGATCGCCTGGCAAGATAAAAACGGTGACGGGGTAATGCAATACCGCTCGGGTAATGCCTTTTCCCCGGTAAAACCGCAATTTAATGATCAGCGTGGTGAGTGGGGAGAGCGACAACTTACCAACCAGTTAACCGACAATGACAACGAGATCTATGTTGATCGCGACATTATGGTTATGGCCAACCCTGAAATAGCGAGTTTACCTGACTGGGTAGTGGCGTTAATTGCCGCGGGTGCGGTTGCCGCTGCATTGTCGACCGCTGCCGGCTTGCTGTTGGTGATATCCAGCTCAATTGCGCATGACTTATTGAAAAGCACCTTTAAACCCAATTTAAGCGATCGCAAAGAGCTGTTTTATGCTCGTTTGGCGGCTGTATTTGCCCTACTTATCGCTGGTTACTTTGGTGTTAACCCACCGAGTTATGTGGCTCAAGTGGTGGCTCTTGCCTTTGGCTTGGCGGCGGCGTCATTATTTCCGCCGATTGTGATGGGCATTTTTTCCAAACGTATCGGTAAATTTGGTGCGATTTGCGGCATGCTAGCGGGTTTGGTCTTTACCTTGGGCTACATTATTTACTTTGTGTTTGTTAACCCAAGCCTTAATAATACGGATAACTGGTTATTGGGGATTTCACCTACTGGTATTGGCTTGTTGGGAGCATTTGTCAACTTTATTACCGCCTTTATCGTCAGTCACATCAAAGATGATGTACCGAATGAGGTAACCGATATGATTGATGATATTCGTATTCCAGCCGGAGCGCGCAAGGCGGTTGAGCATTAGTTCATTGCGGCCTACGCCGCAATGACGGTAATAATTAACAGACAAAGTTAATCTAATCAGCTTTTACTACATCCAATTTCGGCGCGTACTCTCTACTGTCGTGAGGGTGTTATTGAGCCATTCAAAGCCTTGTTGTTCTGGTATGTAAGGCACGCTGATACTGCCCGAGGCTAACACTAATTGCAGTGAACAAAGCTGACGTCGTTTTAAAAACCAACTTTGTATAAACTCGGTTTGCTGTACTTTATAACTTTCAAAAATATAGTAATTTACACCGAGGCAACCTTTGCGAATGTAGAGGTATTTACCATCGCTGGCCCAGCCCCAACGACGATAGCGCATATAAAACAAAAAGCTCACAAACGCAGTTGCCGCGCCAATAGGCGCCAGTGCCTGATAATCATTATGGCTAATTGCAAGGTAGCTAATGGTGGCGCTGACAGGTAACACGAACAGCAATATATTACGGACAAACAAGCGGATACTGACGCGATTAAAGCGTACATTTTTTAAATCGGCATCCGGGTAGGCGTCATCAATTAAGTGATGACACTCTTTGTGCGTCACCGAAGGGACGATGATTTTATTGCTGATTTGTCCTGGCTGAACATTGGCAATATTGGCGTTTGATTGCTCAAAGCGCAAATTGATACGTCGTAATAACACATCAAGCCAGTCTTGTTGCCAAACAATCTTTTGCAGTCGAGACAGGCGCATGGTTACTTCGGTGCGGGTAAACAAGCCACTGCGACGAATGTATTTATCTTCATATCGAGACAATTTGAAATTGTGGAACATGATGATCGAACCAATAATGCTGAGCAAACTGACCACCAGCATGATGGTGAGAAAGATACTGAGAAAGGTACCGATAATTTGCCAAATCGACTTTTCTGCAAAATCAAAGTATTGCTCTAGGTTTATCCCCCAATACATACTCCAGCTGATCAACTTGTCGATGACCTGCTCCATAAATGGCGCAATACCGGCGAGTAAAATCCATACTCGGTTATTGGTTAGGCCATGGATCACTAAATCATCGAGGTTGCGTCTATCTAGTACGGTTTCATCGGCTTCATTATGATGCTCTGTTGGCTCTGCCGGTATGGATTCACTGTCGTCATCAACCGCCATTTCTGCACTTGCACTGTTATGAATGGCGAGAATTTCTTGTTTGAGTTGCAAGGCAAAGTCTTTTTTAATGGCGACGACTTTGGCTTCTTGGCGAGCTGAACCTGCGGTATCAAATTGAATGCAGGTATAGCCAAAAGGACGATAGTAGAACGGCTCACTCAATTCAACGTTTTGAATTTTGGCAAAGGGTAAGTCGATGTATTTGCGAGAGAGTACGCCCGAGCGGATCTCAATTTGTTGATTCGATAAGCGGTATTGAAAAAAGTAAAAGCTAAGAATCGCTGATATCAATAACAAGGCCAACATGGCGTAGATGAAAGGCCACCAAAATCCGGGGTTTTTCTCTACCTGATTGTACAGAACCAATAAGCCCGGCAGGATATAGACGACATTGCCAACCAGATTTTTGATCAGCATAAGAATGAAATAAATAATGGCAATCGGCGATATGCGTTGCCACGCTACGCTGTTATTAGCCATGTAGCCCTAGGTCCTTATGCGACAAAATGTATTGACGCATGTTTTCTGCGTCAGCAAGTTCTAGCCCCGGTATTTCAAAGGTATGCATGCTGCCACCGGCGCTAAATACTTGTAGACAGGCCAAGCCTAACTTGCGATCGATCGGGCCTCGTTTTAACTCTACATGTTGAATACGCAGAATCGGCTGAGTAATTATCGAGCGAAAAATGAGACCGCTTTTATAACTAATATCCTGTTGGCGTATGGCAAAGGCTTTTTTCGGATCGGCGAAATAACGATAGGCAAAAATAATTAAACCAATAAAAGACCAGACGAAGCAGACAATACTAAAGAAGGTAAGCAGCTTATCGGGCAGTTCAACAAAAGGCTGAAACAAAATAAAAACCAATAGCAGTAAAATCACCAAGGTACTGGCTAAGCTAACCATACGGTGTGCAGGAGGATATTTTTCTGACAAGGGCTGAAAATCCAGCTGCTGCAACGAGGTGAATTGATTATGGTCAATTTGCCGATTTTCAAAATCGCTAGAATCACTATCCATGGTGGTTTTGCCAAAGTTTTTTATTTTGCCTAGCTTAACCCAATTTCAGCCTAAATTTAACTTAACCTTGGCAAAAATAAAATGCTCATAAAACGATCAAAAATAATTCATTTGTACTTTATCTAATCAAGGGTATTCTTTTTTATTTAGAACACCTTAGCTATTGTTTCTCAGCAAAAAGGTTAGACAAACATCTCCACAGCAATATTGCATACGTATGCAGGCGTAATTCCTTATGCATACGTATGTAGTCATTTGCCTTGAAACTGCAAATTAACGTAACTTTACATTAGTTATTAAAATTGCCGGTTTTTTAAGCACTATACTAATCCGAGGATATCCTGTTCTGGCAGTACGCTTGAAGGAATATGTTGATAGGAAATGGACGGATTAGCCCGTGTCCCAAAGGGACCTGAATTAAGCAAGAGTTGGAATATGGCAACAGCAAACAAAAAGCCCTTCACAGCGGCGCAGTTCAAAAAGAAAGTTTTACAGCACTTAAACTTCACCTGTTCTCAACAGGATTTCCAAGATAACCCTTCTGCGGTGCAGCGCGCTGTCTGTATGGCGGTAAATGAAGTTGTTTATGAAAAATTATCGCAAACAAACAACTATCATCAAGACAATAAAACACGTTCGATAAATTACCTGTCATTAGAATATCTGATGGGTCGTATGTTATCGAACAACCTGCATAACCTTAATTTGTTTGATACGGCGAAGAAAGCCGTTGCTGAATTAGGTTTTGAAATCGAAGACGTGTTCGAAGAAGGCCATGACTTGGCGTTAGGTAACGGTGGCTTAGGTCGTCTAGCAGCCTGTTTCTTAGACTCGTTAGCGACCATGGATTTCAATGCCTACGGTTACGGTATTCATTACCAACACGGTTTGTTCAAGCAGCAATTCCATGAGGGTCGTCAAATTGAAACGCCAGATGAATGGCGTGAATACGGTAATGCCTGGGAAGTTTGTCGTCCAGAAGCTGTGCAAGTCATTGGTGTGTTCGGTAGCGTTGAAACTATCGTTAATGCCGATGGCAGCGAAAAGAAAGTTTGGCATCCAGGACAAACCATCAAAGGGGTACCATGGGATGTGCCAATTGTTGGCTATAACTCAAAAACGGTAAATACCCTACGTCTATGGGAATCTCGTGCATCAAGTTTTTTTGATTGGGACGAGTTTAATACCGGTGCTTACCAAAGCGCACACGCAGCGCAAAATGCTGCGGAGACTATTTCTAAGGTACTTTACCCGAACGATGAAACCGAAGCCGGTAAAGAATTGCGTTTTATCCAGCAGTACTTCTTCTGTGCTTGTTCTATCAAAGACATCATCAAGCGCTATCAAGATATGCACGGTGATGACTGGTCGTTCTTTGCTGACAAAATGGTTATCCAACTTAACGATACCCACCCGACCATCGCCATTCTTGAGTTAATGCGCATCTTAATGGATGAGTATGACTTTAGTTGGGATGATGCGTTCGCATTGTGTCGTAAGTGTTTCGCTTATACCAACCACACCTTATTGCCAGAAGCATTAGAAAAATGGTCTGTGCGCATGTTTGAGCGTGTGTTGCCGCGTCACTTAGAGATTTTGTTCTCAATTAACGAATTCTTCCTAAACAAAGAAGTTGCCGCAGCATGGCCTGGTGATCACCAAATTCGTCGTCGTTTGTCATTGATCGAAGAAGGTCAGCAACAAATGGTACGTATGGCGCACTTATGTGTTGTTTCGTCATTTAAAGTAAATGGTGTTGCGCAAATTCACTCTGATCTTGTGCAAAGCGATTTATTCCCAGAATTCAATGCCCTTTACCCAGGTAAATTAACCAACGTCACCAATGGTGTGACACCGCGTCGTTGGTTGAAAGCATGTAACCCGGCACTGTCTAAATTGTTAGACAGCAAAGTGAAAACTGACTGGCCAAAAGATTTGGCAAGTCTAGCGGATGTTGCCAAGTTTGCTGATGATGCGAAATTCCAAAAGCAATTTATGGACATTAAGCATGAGAACAAGGTTAAGTTGGCTGAAGAAATTGTTAAGACGACCGGCGTAGAAGTTGACCCGTATGCTATTTTTGATGTACAAATCAAACGCTTACATGAATATAAGCGTCAGCATTTGAACTTCTTGCACATTTTAGCCTTGTACCGTCGTTTGCTTGATAACCCTGATTACGACATGCATCCTCGTGTTTATATCTTTGGTGCGAAAGCGGCTCCGGGTTACTACTTGGCGAAAGAAATTATATATGCAATCAACAAGGTAGCTGACAAGATCAACAACGATGCGCGCATTAAAGGCAAGCTGAAAGTTGTCTTTATGCCAAACTACCGCGTGACCTTGGCTGAGAAAATTATCCCAGCTGCCGATGTATCTGAGCAAATCTCTACCGCCGGTAAAGAAGCGTCAGGTACTGGTAACATGAAACTGGCTCTTAACGGTGCCGTGACAATTGGTACGCTAGATGGTGCCAACGTTGAAATTGCCGAAGAAGTTGGTGATGACAATATATTCATCTTTGGTAATACGGTTGACCAAATAAAGGCGCTTAACGCCAATGGCTACAACCCGTATCACTATTACGAAACCAACGAAGAACTAAAAGCGGTATTGGATTGGTTATACACCGATTACTTTACACCGGGTAATCCGGGCGAGTTAAGTGCCATTGCCAATAGCGTGCTTGATGGCGGTGACCCGTATCGTGTTATGGCTGACTTTGCCGAATACTGTCAGGCCAATATCGACTTAGATAAGGCCTACAAAGACAAGGCGCGTTGGGCGAAGATGGCGATTATTAATACCGCCAAAATGGGTAAATTTACCTCCGACAGATCAATACAAGATTATGTCGATAATATTTGGAAGCTCGAGCCCATGGCCGAGTAACTAAATTAGGCTGGTGCTTGCATCGGCCTTTTGTCATTTTAAAGACGTTGTTAAAAAATCGTTAAACATAAATAAACGCAGTTCAGGAAAGGAAAACTACCGATGCAACAGCAAATCGATGCCATATTACAGGCCCGCCACCAAAACCCGTATGGATTTTTGGGCATGCATGCCACTGACAAAGGCTATTTGCAAATCAACAGCTTTGTTCCAGGCGCGTTGTCGGTATGTGTGGTTGATAGTAACGGCAAGGTGGTTGCCAAGTTAGATAAGCTTGATGATGCGGGTTTTTTCAGTAAAACCACTCGCCGTAAGAAGCCTTTTGACTATCAGCTAAAGGCAGAGTTTGCCCATTCTGAGAAAACATTTATTGACCCATTTAACTGTGCGCCAGTGCTCGGTGATTTGGATATTTACTTGTTTAACGAAGGCAAGCACAAGCAGCCGTATCAAAAGCTTGGTGCGCACGTGGTTACCCATGAAGGTGTGAAAGGCGTGTCGTTTGCGGTTTGGGCTCCAAATGCAAGCCATGTCGCTGTTGTTGGTGATTTCAATAACTGGGATGGTCGCGTCCACCCGTTACGCAAGCGTCTTGATGCTGGTATTTGGGAAATATTTATTCCTGAAAACAGCAGTGCCAACACCATTGGCGATGGTTGTAACTATAAGTTCGAAGTGAAAGACCAATATGGCCATTTATTGCCATTAAAATCTGATCCGTATGGTGCTCAAGCACAATATCGTCCAGACACTTCATCTGTCATAGCGGCGCCGAGTGACTATAACTGGCAAGACAAAAAATGGATGCAAACTCGCGAGCTTCGCAATGCCCGTGATGCAGCGATTTCGATTTATGAAGTGCATTTAGGGTCTTGGCAGCGTGATGACAATAATGAATTTTTAAATTACCGAGATATCGCTGATCGGCTGATCCCTTACACCCTGGACATGGGCTTTACCCATATTCAGTTGATGCCGATCAGTGAGTACCCTTTTGATGGTTCTTGGGGGTATCAGCCGGTTGGTTTGTTTGCCCCGACGGCGCGCTTTGGTAATGCCGATGACTTTAAATATTTTGTCGATGCCTGTCACAGTGCTGGTATTGGCTTATTGATTGACTGGGTTCCCGGTCATTTCCCGGTTGATGCCCACGGCTTGGGTAAATTTGACGGTACCTGTTTGTACGAGCATGAAGACGTTCGTAAAGGCTTTCACCCAGACTGGAATACCTTGATCTACAACTACGGTCGTACCGAAGTGGCTAACTTTTTGCGCGCCAGTGCAACCCATTGGTTAGACAATTATCATATCGACGGTATTCGTGTTGATGCAGTTGCCTCTATGTTGTATCTCGATTACAGCCGAAATGAAGGTGAATGGATTGCCAATGAGCACGGCGGTAATGAAAACCTAGAAGCGGTTGCCTTTTTGCAGCAATTCAATGAAGAGTTGTATGCCGATTACCCAGGTGCCTTCTCAGTAGCTGAAGAATCAACGTCATGGCCTGGTGTGTCCAAGCCAACGTCGATGGGCGGCCTTGGTTTTGGTTATAAGTGGAATATGGGTTGGATGAACGACACCTTAGAATACATAGGTCGTGATCCAATTTATCGTCAGCATCATCACAACGAAATCAGCTTTGGTTTGGTTTATGCCTTTGATGAGAACTTTATTTTGCCTTTGAGCCACGATGAAGTGGTGCATGGTAAAGGCTCTATCTTAGGTCGTATGCCTGGTGATGACTGGCAGCGTTTTGCTAACTTACGTGCGTACTACGGTTTTATGTGGACTCATCCGGGCAAAAAGTTGCTATTTATGGGTTGTGAGTTTGGTCAATCTGCCGAATGGAATTATGAACAAGCGCTAGACTGGCACTTGCTAGATCATGACAGCCACAAAGGTGTGCATGCGCTGATCAAAGACCTAAACCGTATTTATAAAGATACCCCTGCATTGCATCAGTTGGACTGTGAAAAGCAAGGTTTTGACTGGGTCGATTATGAAAACTCAGCACAATCAATTTACAGCTACATTCGTTACGGCAAAGATGGCAGCAACCCGGTGTTAGTGGTTTGTAACTTTACCCCAGCCGTGCACCACAATTTCCGACTAGGCGTGCCAAAGTCTGGTTATGCGAAAGAGATATTTAATTCAGATGCTGGCATTTATGGTGGCAGCAACGTCGGCAATGTCGACGGTGCAAATAGCCAAGCAACACCATGGCAAGGTTTCGATCAGTCAATCGAAATAACCGTACCGCCATTGGCAACCTTAATCTTTGAGCTGGTATAGGGCATAACAGCAAATGCACATCCTTCCCGGTAAAAACTACCCGCTTGGTGCCAATTTTGATGGTCAAGGCACCAACTTTGCGTTGTTTTCAGCGAATGCAACCAAAGTCGAGTTGTGCTTGTTTGATACCGTCAGCGAAAGTGAAATTGAACGCATTGAACTGAGCGAATATACCGATGAAGTTTGGCATATTTACTTGCCTGAGGTGAAGCCTGGTTGTTTGTATGGTTACCGTGTTTATGGTCCTTACGAACCGCATAATGGTCATCGCTTTAATCCATCAAAGCTGTTGCTTGACCCGTACGCGAAAAAGCTCACCAAAAGCTTTAGTTGGTCCGATCATCATTACGGTTATGACGTGCAATCACGTCAGCAAGACCTAGTGATTGAGCATACTGACAACGCCGGTTTTATGCCAAAATGCGTGGTTACAGAGCCATTACCGAAAGTCGAGCATAAGGTTCGTATTCCAGATAACGAAGCCATCATTTACGAAGCACACGTGAAAGGCTTCAGCAAATTAAATAAAGACATTGCTCAGCAAAAACGCGGTACTTACCAAGGTTTGGCTGACAAAAAAGTCATCAAATACCTACAAGAACTTGGTATCACGTCGATTGAACTTTTGCCGATACATGGCTTTTTTGACGAAGCGTTCGCTCTAGAAAAAGGCTTGAAAAACTATTGGGGTTATAACTCGATGGCGTTTTTTGCGCCGGAGCCGAGATACGCCCAACAAGAAGAGCTTAGCGAATTTAGAAATATGGTGGCCGCCATTCATGACGCTGGCATGGAGGTGATCCTCGATGTGGTATACAACCACACTGCCGAAGGCAATCACCTTGGGCCAACGTTCAGCTTTAAAGGCATCGACAACGCCAGTTATTACCGTCTCGAAAAAGAAGACAAGCGTCTTTATGTAAACCACTCGGGTTGCGGTAACACCTTAAACCTGGCTCATCCACGAGTATTGCAAATGGTCATGGACAGTTTGCGTTACTGGGTAGAGATTATGGGCGTTGACGGGTTTCGTTTTGATTTGGCGCCGATCCTTGGTCGCAAAAACTATCAAAACAACGATAACTTTGACTCCTATACCGCGTTCTTTACCACCTTACGTCAAGACCCTGTGCTGGCCGATGTGCGCATGATTGCCGAACCTTGGGACATCGGTCACGGCGGATATCAATTGGGGCAGTTCCCGGGTAACTGGCAGGAGTGGAATGACCGCTACCGTGATGCGGTAAGACGTTATTGGCGTGGTGACGAAGGTATGGTGCCGGAGTTAGCGAGACGCTTGCACGGCAGTGGAGATATTTTTGAACACCACGGTCGCCGACCGTATGCCAGCGTTAATGTGGTTACCACACACGACGGCTACACCTTGCACGATTTGGTCACCTTTGAGCAGCGTCACAACCATGCTAATGGTGAAAATAATCGCGATGGCCATGGTAGCAATTTCAGTTGCAACTACGGTGTTGAAGGTGAAACCCAAGATCGCCGAATTAATCAAGTTCGAAGTCAGCAAAAACGCAATATTCTAGCCACCTTGTTCCTATCGCAAGGCACGCCGATGTTGTTGGCGGGCGACGAACGCAACAACACCCAACATGGTAACAACAACGCCTACTGTCAGGATAATGAAATAACCTGGCTTAACTGGCATAAAGAAGATGAAGAGCAATTGCGCTTCGTCCAGCAGTTAATCAAGCTGCGCAAAGAACATCCATTATTAAACCGCTTGCACTATCAGCACGGTCAAAAGGTTTCAAAGAAAACCGGCCTGAAAGATTTGAGTTGGTTTAATTGTCATGGTGAACCCATGGATGAAAGCAACTGGCACAATAAAGCCCTAAAGAGCTTTGCCATGATGCTTGCTGAAACGAACCATGACCGCAGAAGTTTGTACGCCAAACAAAGTCAGTTCTGTGACATATGTGACATCACCGTCGATGACGGCTTGTTGATCATATTCAATGCGCACAGTCACCCGACTCGCTTTCAATTGCCTAAGTTGAAAGGCGTATGGACCGAAATAATAAATACCGCCAACCTGGACGCCGTTATCACCTGCAATCGCATAGATGATACCGAGCTCAGCGTAGAGGCGCACAGCATGATAGTGCTGACATATAGCCAATTTGATACTCAGGAATGATATTATGACACCAATGCAACAGCTTGCTGAACAAGTGGGCTTTCACCCGAGTTATAAGGATTGCTACGGCAATACCGTATTTGCTAATCAGGATGCGCTAAAAGCCCTGTTAGAAGCAATGGATTATGACTTATCTTCTGATGAAGTAATTCTGGCAGCAGCAGAACAATTAAAAAATGGTGTGTGGCAACGCATGCTTCCCGCTACCCATTTAGTTAAAGCGGAATTGAGCCAGTTCACCGCACCACTAAGTATCAACAGTGCCTTAAAAACCAACACCGTTAACTGGACTTTGGCGCTTGAGAATGGCCAGTCGTTAAATGGCAGCCAAGACCTCGCTGATTTGGCAATTATCAATGAAGGCAACGTTGATGGTGTGCATTACCAAAAATTAGATTTGCCATTACCACCGCTGACTGAGGGTTACCACACCTTAACGGTCAGCGTGAATGGCAGCAGCGAAAGCTGTCATATCATTGTTGCGCCAAAAACTTGTTTGTCGCCTAATGAAGTGGCAGATTACCGCATGTGGGGTTTAGCGGCGCAATTATACTCGCTTAAATCGGACAACAGTTGGGGCATGGGCGATTTTGGCGATCTGAAAAACCTAGTGTCTGAATCAGCCAAGCGCGGCGTTACCGCCATCGGTTTAAACCCCTTACACCCATTGTATCCAAATAACCCAGGTCACATTAGCCCGTATTCACCAACTAGTCGTTGTTTCTTAAACACCATGTACATTGATGTGACGGGTGTTGCCAACTTTGCTAGCTGTAAGCCGGCACAGGACTTGGTTAATTCAACCGACTTTAAAAAGCACGTGAATGACGCCAACAGTAAGGACTTCATTGATTACCCTTACGCGGCACACCTGAAATTTCAGGTTTTAGAGTTATTGTACCGTGACTTTGTCGCCAATCATTTGCCGAAAAACAGTGCTTTTGCCGATGCCTTCAATCAATTTGTTAGCTTGATGGCTGATGACCTGTTAGAGCTTGCCACCTTTGATGCCTTGTATGAGCATTTTCGCAATATCGACGAGAACGCTTATGGCTGGAAAGCATGGCCAGTAGAGTTTCAAGACCCACATAGTGAACAAGTTGAAGCCTTTAAGAAAGAAAACGCTGAGCGTATTGGTTACTTCAAGTTTTTACAATTCCTAGCGGATAGCCAGTTGGGCGATGCGGCCAGTGAGGCGAAAAATAATGACATGCCTGTTGGCTTGTATATGGATTTGGCGGTAGGTTGTGACGGTTCAGGTGCTGAAGTATGGGCAGATAAACACAGCTATGTTGCCGGTGCAGCGGTTGGCGCGCCACCTGATGCAATGAACACTTTAGGTCAGGACTGGGGCTTAACGCCAATTAATCCTGTGGCACTGATCGAGAAAGGTTATATGCCTTTGGTGAAAGCTTTGCGCAGTAACATGCGTCACGCTGGCGCTTTGCGTATTGACCACGTATTGGGTTTGATGCGTCAATACTGGGTTGCACCAGGTATGGCGGCAGATCAGGGTATTTATATTACCTTCCCACTGGAAGAAATTTTCCGCATAATTGCCCTAGAATCACGTCGCAATAACTGTGTGGTGATTGGCGAAGACTTGGGTAATGTGCCGGACGGTTTTGGCGATGTTATGGCCGAGTCTGGCTTGTTGTCGTACAAAGTGCTGTTTTTTGAGCGTTGGGAAAATGGCTTATATTTCCGTCCAGAGTTATACCCTGAGCAATCTATGGTTACGGTATCTACCCATGATTTATCAACCCTAGCTGGTTGGTGGACAGGCAATGACCTGAAATGGCGTCAGGATTTGAATTTATACCCGAATGAGCAAATGGGTATCGACGAACGTGCTGGCCGAGTTACCGACCGTGAACAATTATTAGCGGCATTGGAATACGAAGGCGTGCTTAATCGTGATGAGTTTCCATCAGCCAAGCCGGCGCAAATGAATCATGCCCTGTCACGAGCAGCACAAGCGTTCTTAGCGAAAGCGCCAAGTCGTGTGTTGTTGGTGCCATTGGAAGACTCACTAGGCTTACATGAGCAAGTAAATATTCCTGGTACGGTTGATGAGCATCCAAACTGGCGTCGTCGTTTACCTATTAATATCAATGATTTTTGGTCACAAACCGATATGTTAAACCTGGTTGATGTTATGAATCAAGAACGTCCAAAGGGTGCCTAATGGCACCTTTCACAATGAAGATTTTATGGGGGAGTTAATGAAACATTTAACGTTAGTATCTTCAGCAATCGCACTATCGTTAGCCTTAAGCGGCTGTGATAGCAGCGATAACAAACAGCAACAAGCAGAACAAGTGGCGCAAACAGAACAAGTCACGCAAGCAGAACAAGAGATTGAAGTAACCGCAACGGATGATCAGCAGCAAAAAATTAGCATTGCGCCGATCAGCAGCCAATTACCACATTACCTAGAACGTGATGTTCGTGATGAAGTGTTTTACTTTGTTATGCCAGACCGTTTCCACAATGGTGATGTTGACAATGACTTGGGCAGCAAAGACAAGCCTGAGTCATATGGTGGCTTTGATCGCAGCAGTAATGGTCACTACCACGGTGGTGATATGAAAGGCCTGAAAGAAAAACTGCCATACCTACAGGAAATGGGCATTACCGCATTGTGGATGACGCCTATTATGCGTAATCAGGCGGTGCAAGGCGACAGTTCTGGCTATCATGGTTACTGGGTGTTGGATTTCACCGAAATCGACCCGCACTTAGGCTCGAATCAGGATCTTGTCGATCTGATTGATGAAGCACACAAGTTAAACATGAAAGTGTTCTTCGACATTATCGCCAACCACACAGCCGACGTGATCAAGTTTAAAGAGTGTCACGGCGAAAACGGCGATCAGTGGCTACATGAAACCCCTGGTCTTTGTGATTATAAAACCAAAGAGCAAGTTGCGAATGGCGATAGCTATACGGAATTTGTGCCTGAAGGCAAAGAAAATCTTAAAGTACCTGCTTGGTTAAATGACCCTAAATATTATAACAATCAGGGTGATAGCCTGTGGAAAGGTGAAAGTGCGATATACGGCGATTTTGCCGGCCTTGATGATATCAATACCGAAGATCCTGAGGTTGTTAGCGGCTTAATCGAAGTATTTAAAGGCGTTGTCTCTGAATTCAAACCGGATGGTTTTAGAATTGACACTGTTAAGCACGTTAATATGGAATTTTGGCAAGAGTTTTCACCGGCGATTCTCGAGCATGCTAAAGCTGAAGGCATTCCACAATTCTTTATGTTTGGTGAAGTGTACGACGGTGAACCGAAAAATCTGAGCACCTTTGTTAATGACGGTAAATTACAGTCTATTCTTGATTTTGCCTTCCAAGGTGCGGTTCATCGTGCGTTGATCGAAGGTAAAGGCAGTGACGAATTGCAAAAGCTGTTTGATCAAGACCATTTATACAATGGTGAGTATGGCGATGCCTCGACCTTGGTAACCTTTACCGGTAACCATGATATGGGTCGCTTTGCCTTTATGCTTAATGACAAACACCCGCAAATGACGGAAGCCGAAAAGCTCGAGCGTATCAAATTATCGAACGCATTAATGTACTTCTCTCGCGGCATTCCTGTGGTCTATTACGGCGACGAACAGGGTTTTGTTGGAGACGGTAATGACAAAAACGCGCGTCAGGATATGATGCCATCAAAAGTAGCCATCTATAACGACGACGACTTGCTTGGCACCGACAAAACCACCGCCGACGACAACTTTGACCAAAGCCATGTGTTGTATCAAGACTTGGTTGGTCTAGCCAACATTTATGGTCAGCACAAAACGTTACGTCAAGGTTCGCAAGAGGTGATGTATTCACAAGCTACGCCGGGCATCTTTGCGTTTACTCGTACTGACGATGAATATCAATATTTGGTTGTCGCAAATACGGCCAATAGCGAGCAAAATGTCGACTTACAGATGTCACTACAGGATTATCGTCCTATCGTTGTTGCCAAAGATAAGACCGAACAAGCTGGCGCCATCAACATAAATTTGGCACCACTTAGTTACGCTATTTACCGTAGTGAGAAATAATTTTAGCGGTAAGTAAATAGAAAAAAAAGGCCGGATAATCCGGCCTTTTTTATTCTCAGCGAAGGTGCCATCGCAACGGTTTTATTTGCTCTTTATCAGCACCAAGTCTTGTTGTCTGGGAATCAAGTAGCGGGCACCATCTTCGGTAATTTCCACCATTTCTTCAACGGAAATGGTTTTCACGCCGCCATCTTCAAGATGCCAGCTATGAAATCCATCAAAGGCAAAGACCATGCCTTGCTTTAACTTTTTTTGTGCTGCAGGCCTCGAACTTGGGCTGTGTGAGCCACCAAGATTTGGTCCAGTATCATGGGCAACATAACCCACCGGATGCCCGGTACTCCAGATCACAGGTAGTGATTTGGCCAGCACCATTAACTCTTTTTGCGCCGCGTCTACCTCAACGCCTTTTACGCCAGGCTTCATTGCTTTAAACGCTTGATAACCGCCCGCTTTGGCGTGTTGCCAATAACTAGCGATGTCAGTTGGTGCTGTTGTTTCATTGGCTCTGAGTACATAAGCAAAGCGCTGAATGTCGGTTACCCAACGATCGTAAACGCGAATGCCGAAATCGGTTTGAATCACGTCGCCGGGCATGATCACCTTGTCGGTGGCATGGGAGTGACCGCGATCGACACCGGAGTTCACGTTAGGGTTTTGATCAGGCGCCCAGCCATCGCTGACACCATATTGTTGCATCTTTCGCTTTAAGAACGCAGCAACCTCGGCGTCAGTGGTTTTACCGGGTATAACCTGCTGATAAGCTTCTAGCTGCCATTGCGCGGTCAGCTCTGCCGCCGCGGTCATGATGTCGATTTCTGCCGGCAGTTTAATCGATAACCACTCATATACCAGCTCTTCAGATGATACCAACTTATCGGTTAGACTTTTGCCAAGCGCCTGTTGCAAGCGCATGCGTTGGCTAAAGCTGAGGCCATCGGCTTGAGCATTCTTGTCAGAATTGTTAACAGCAATACGTTGAAATTGTTGCTGCTTGATGAAAGCTGCCGCTTGTTTCATGCTCGACTCGCCCTTTTTCACGGCGATGACTTTATCGTGAATACCGGCTTCGCTTAAGGCGGTGGATTCACTCTCAGGTGAAAAGGCCACGGATTGTAAGCCCTTGTCGCTGATATAAAACAACAGGCTGGCTTCACCGCCGGCGTTTTCGCCACCGACATGATCCGCTAATGGATCGTTGTCATTTTCGCGGCAAATAACCACCCAGGCATCGACATTCGCCGCTTGCATCGCCTGAGGTAATAGCTGTGCGATTCGTTGTTTGCGAATTTCAGGCCAAGGTGATGGGCCTTTAAAATCATATTGGCCAGCTGCATTAGCGCTGCTGACTATAACCATTAAGGCGAGCAATAAAAAACGTCTCATATCGATAATTCCTTGATTCTATTTGCATTAACTGTACTGACAATTGCCGTAAATGCAAATAGCTAATGACCGATAAATATCGAACTTTAAGTAAAATACATAATACATAAAGTAAAGTTTATTTGACATGGTTTAAAAAACACTCTATTGTTGTGTTAAGTCAAGTTTATTTTACATTATGACAAGTGAGGTATACCAATGGTTAAGCAAGATTTACAAAATGAACATCAACAGTGGCAGACAGAGCAAAAGCAAAAGGTCAAAACACTTGGCCTATGTACATTTGTCTGGTTGATCGCAACGGCGTTATTGGCATTTGGCCCTAAATTTTTATGGGACTTTAATACGCTGCTAACGGTTATCGCGGTAATTGTTAACTTACTAACCGGTACGGCGATGATCATGGCCAATCGTGCTCATTTGCGCTCACTAGATGAGATGCAGCAGAAAATTCAAAGTGAGGCGATGGCCTTATCACTTGGTGTCGGATTGGTGGTCGGCTGTTGTTATCAATTATTGCACAATGTGCGCTTGATTAGCTTTGAACCTGAACTGGCACATATGGTTATCGTCATGTGTCTGTCCTATATGATTGGCATGATCAAAGGTGGAGTGAAGTATCGATGAACAACCGCTTAAAAGTATTGCGGGCTGAACGTGACTGGACTCAAGCTGATCTCGCCGCCGCACTGCGGGTATCGCGACAAACCATCAATGCGGTCGAAAAAGGTAAGTTTGACCCGAGTTTGCCACTGGCGTTTAAAATAGCCCGACTGTTTGAATTAAAGATTGAAGAGATATTTAGTGAAGACTAGTTTCATGGGGTCAGAACACTTGAAACTAACTCTCTTTTAATCTGCAAATTAAATTAAGCTAACCTATCCTTTAAATATCATGGATGATATTTAAAGGAACAAAAGGATGCCTCGTTCAAATAGACTCTGCATAGCAGATATCCCCCTTCATGTGATTCAGCGTGGTAATAATCGCAGCAACTGTTTTGTTGAGGCAAAAGATTACCAATACTATCTAAAACTAGTAGGCCAATATGGCAAAAGGTTTGAGGTAGACATCCACGCCTATGTTTTGATGACTAATCATGTTCATCTATTATTAACACCTCGAAAAAATGGTGCTGTTAGTCTTTTTATGCAGGCTATCGGTCGAAAATATGTTCGTTACTTTAATAAGAAATATGAGCGCACAGGTACGCTTTGGGAAGGTCGATTTAAGTCTTGTATTATTGAAACGGGTTTATATTTCCTGACTGTTAGTCGCTATATCGAGTTAAACCCTGTGCGCGCTTTTATGGTGGAAAATCCTGGAGATTTTATGTGGAGTAGTTTTGCAGTGAATGCATTGGGGCAAAAGTCTGATTTTATAGAGTTCCATTCATGCTATTTGGCAATCGCAAATTCAGATGCCAAAAGACAGCAATTGTATTTGGCTTTATTTGCAGACGAACTCAGTGACCATGTTTTAGAAAAGTTACGAGATTCAATTAATAGAGCCACTGTGTATGGCAGTGATAGCTATAAACGACAATTGAAAGACGAATTAAAAATAAAGATCAGCGTTAATTGCCATGGAGGTGACCGACGATCTCACCGTTTCAACCAATCTGACCCCTTGAAAAAGGGGGAAGGGCCAGATTCACCGTTCAAGTGATCTGACCCCTTGAAGTTATTTGCGGTGCTCTTTTACCTGAGTCCAACAAATAGTTGATAGGGTTAAGGCGATACCACACAAGTAGAATATGGCGCTCTTGTCGCCAGTTTGTGAGATAAACAAACCAACACCTAAGCTGACCAACAATTGTGGCAGAACAACCGAGAGGTTGAACAATCCCATGTACATGCCCATTTTGTTTTGATCGATTTTCTCCGACATGATTGCAAATACCAATGAAATGATTGATGACCAACCAATGCCCAAAATCGCCATCAATACATACAAGGTGTATTTGCTCTCACCAATCATCGCCACAGCGAAGTAGCCGACCGCCATGGATGCGATGGCATAGGTATGCACTTTAACTCGGCCAAATTTTTTCGCCATAGGCTCAAGCAATAAGGCTGGTAAGTAGGCGGCAACGATACTTAAAATAAGAAAGGCAATGGAGATGATTTGCCCTAATTCTTTATCGCTAATGGCGGGCATTTTGTCTTGTAAAAAGGCAAACATAAAGACAAACATGGTTTGTACACCAACCCAACTAAAGGAATGCGCTGCCAATACTTTACGAAAACCAATCAAGCCGGCCTTAGCGTCACTGTGGCCTTCTTCTTTTGCCATAATGGTTTGCAAAACAAACATTAAGGTTAAAAAGGCACAGGCCATTTCGGCGTAGTAATGGGTTACTTCAACACGGGATATTTGTCGCGCCATGGCATAAACATCGTAAATGATAAAACCCCATAACGGGCGAATATTAATGAGAATTTCTTTGAAACTTAATGAGCCTTGCTGACCGTCTACGCTGACCGGTAATTGCTTCGGTTCGGTGATAAAAAATGGTGGAATAACCGATAGAATCAGCACCAATGCAGCGCCCAAATAAATCAGTACGTAGTTACCCCAGACCGCGCCGATAGCGTAGGCGAGAATACCAAAAGTACCTGAGATGGTTTGCATCCAGGTGTAGCCTAAGGTGCGCTTGTCGCCTTCTGGCGTCACGTCAGCAATAATCGAACGGGTTGGGTTAAAGCTAACATTAATCGCCAAATCTAACGTTAAGGCAATGGCAATAGCCATCGCCAATAAGCTTTCGACTCCCATGGATGTTGAGACGATGTCGATGTTTGGCAAAGCCAAAAGCATTAAGCCTGCCAGCACACCACCGATAACAATAAATGGTCGACGTCGACCATTCCAGAACCATACTTTGTCGGAAATGATACCGATGATCACTTGTCCCAAAATACCGGCGATAGGGCCTGCCGCCCATACCAGACCAACTTCATGGATATCGAGACCGTATTGTGTGGTCAAGATCCAACTTAGCGCGGCTATTTGTACCGATAACGCAAAGCCCATCGCCGTCGACGGCAGGCTGAGTAAGGCATAAAAACGCCTAGAGAGGTTTTTTTGAATATCTAACATAAATTCTTACTATCATTTGGCAAATAAAAGCGAGCGTTATTGTTATTATTAATCTGCTCGCCGCTGGGTGTCTGAGTTGTGGCTAAGGCACAGGCTGGCCATTACGCGCCTGTAACAGGCGATACCAGTCTTCTCGACGATATTTAATATCTAATGCTCTGGTAGCGGCTTTAATGCGCTCAGGGTTAGTAGAGCCAACAATAGGACATATATTGGCAGGATGAATCATCAGCCAGGCTAAAATCACAATCCATTTTTCTTCGTTATAGAATTGCGCTTGACGATCCAGTTCCTGATGAATGCGGTTTACGGTATCTTGATCAAAGGTATTACCCCATGCCTCATACACCACGGTAGCAATTGGACACCAAGCCATTGGTACCATATGTTTTTCAAGGCATTGATCTAAAGTGCCATTTTCAAATGCACTGATATTGTGGATGTTGATCTCTACTTGATTTACCGCCAGCTTTTCGGTGCTAAACGATTGCAACATACTAACTTGTGACGGGCTGAAGTTACTGACACCGAATTGTTTCACTTTACCTTGGCGTTTTAATTGCTCGAAGGTTTCCGCAACCACTTGTGGGTCGAATAAATAATCTGGTCGATGCAACAGAAACAAATCCAACGCGTCAATATTCAAACGCTGTAATGAGGCTTCCACTTGCGTGGTGATGTACTCTTTTGAAAAATCGTAACGACCAACATCGTCAGCGGTTGGAGTGCCCGCAAAACGGATGCCGGCTTTGGAGGTGACGACTAACTGATCGCGCAACTCAGGTGATTCTTTGATCACTGCACCAAAAATTCGCTCACATTCGCCATTGCCGTAAATGTCAGCATGATCAAAGTGGTTGTATCCAGCGTCAACCGCTGCTCGAATAGCGTTTTTACCTTGCTCAATAGCGTCGGCTGAGTTATCGCCATTAATGCGCATGCAGCCATAAATTAATCGGGAAGATGGCTGATTTAAATGGCCTATTTGAATGGTTTTCATAGGGTTCTCTATTATTTACTGATGCTTTTCAGGTTGTGCTGATGGCTTTGAAAGTTCAATGCACAGCCCTGTACAAAGCTTTGGATATTTTTTTCGTGGTAAAGATCACCTTGGCCTGGTTGGTTTGGCGCCAGTTTAGGGAATGCGCCATAACCTGCCAGTAAGCAGTTCCATGACATGCTGTCAAAGTGAGTGGAGATATTCTGGCGCTCAATCTCTGCCGCTAAATCTTCGCGGTTGTACCAGGTTTTAAGCACCCCAAGAAGAGAGTCAGAAATATGATTGTTGTCGCGATTGGCGCGCCAGTAGTCGCTGTCATTGCGGGTGTTGAGTTTGTAATGAGCCACAATATAATCGCGCACGCGTTCAAATCGTTCGCTGACTTTTTGGTTGTAACTGTCTTGCAGCTGATTGGTAAACTGACCTTTTTCCATGTCGATGATAAACATCTCGATGGCAATCTGCACCAGATGCAAAGCCGTTGCTTCGAGCGGCTCAATAAAGCCTTGTGATAAGCCGATAGCCAACACGTTTTTATGCCAATGCTTTTCGACTTGGCCGACTCGCATTTTTAAATGATGGCACTCTTGTTCACTGTCGAGCATGCCAATATGGCGACGGAACTCGGTTTCGGCTTGATCTTGATTGATAAAATCAGAGCTGAATACATAGCCATTACCAAAGCGGTTGGTCAGCGGGATTTTCCAGCACCAGCCAGCCGATAATGCCGTTGATAATGTCTCGCTTGGGATCTGCTCAGTGATCGGTGTTGGCATGACCACCGCCGAATCATTAAACAGGTTGTCTTTAAATGATTTAAATTTAACGCCAAGGGTTTTTTGCATCAACAAGGAGGCAAAACCGGTGCAATCTATAAAAAAGTCGCCGTCTATGGTCTCGCCTTGTTTAGTGCACAAACGACTGATGTTACCATTTGGTTGTTGCTGCACCTGATCGATATGGCATTGTTGGTATCGTACACCAAGGGATTCTGCCACACTGCGCAAGTATTGCCCCAGCAATGAAGAATCAAAATGGTAACCGTATTCAATTTTGAATGGGAAGTTGTCCGGTGTTAATGGCCCTTTGCCTTGCTCGGCTAACAGACCATTAAGTAAAAACTTCTCTGGCTGCGTTTCTACATCCAGCCCTAAACGTCGGGTACGGCCATTGACCAAAAACGCACGACTGCTAAAGCTATCGACTTGTGCTGGAAACGGGTGGCAATAGCTGTCGATGCCTGACGCAGGGCTCCAGTTAGCAAAACGAATATTGACCTTATAGGTGGCGTTACATTTTGCCATCCATTCGGATTCAGCCACGCCAATGATCTCAAAAAAGCGTTTTAAGGTTGGTGTCGAGCCTTCGCCAACACCGATGATGTTGACATCTGGCGACTCGACCAAGGTAATACGAACTGGTAGATGTTGCCACTTTTTCGCCATCAAGGTTGCAGTCATCCAGCCAGCAGTACCACCGCCAACAATAACAATATCAAACGCTTTGTCGTTGCTCATATTACATACCGCAATAGTTTTTTAAGAACTGATCATGGCTTGGTAATTGCGCAATCGGCTCGTTTTTGATTGCCTTGATGCGTTGTAGGTTGGTTTTTAACATCTCATCACTAAGGGTGTTGGCGATTGGGTGATAATCCTGTGGGATAATGCCCTGACCTAACATTACTTGTAACCAAGAGCTGTCATGGAACAAATCGTTTTGTTCACGAAACAGACGACCGGTTTGACGGAATAATTCAATCTTATGGGTCAAGCTTTCTGGCACTTGCATATTGCGCATGTCTTTCCAAAACAAGCTGTCGTTGCGCTCATTAACATGGTAATGCAGGATGATGAAATCACGAATTTGTTCAAATTCTAACTTCGATTGTTTGTTGTATTCGGTGACATCGGTATCGGCAATACCAGCATGCGGGAACAAGTGCACTAAACGCACTATCGCCGATTGAATCAGATGAATACTGGTGGATTCTAACGGTTCTAAAAAGCCACTGGATAGGCCAACGGCAATGACGTTTTTATTCCATTGCTGGTAACGTCGACCGGTTTTAAATTTCAATACTTTTGGGTCGGTCAGAGGCTTGCTGTCGAGATTATTCATCAACAAGTCGATGGCTTCTTGTTCGCTGTATTGATTACTTTGAAATACCAGACCATTACCATTGCGATGTTGTAATGGGATGCGCCATTGCCAACCACCTTTATGGGCGATGGAACGCGTGTATGGCAAGGTGTGTTCAAAACGTTCTGAGGCAACGGCTACTGCACGGTCACAACGCAGCCAATGGCTCCAGTCTTCATAACCGGTTGATAGTTTTTGCTCAATCAATAAAGCGGCAAAGCCAGAACAATCGATAAACAAGTCGCCTTGTACTTTGCGACCGTCTTTTAAGGTTAGCTCTTCAATGTAGCCACTTTGTTGGCATTGTTTGACGTCAACAACGGTGCCTTCGGTGCGCTTAACGCCCATTTTTTCTGAGACTTTACGCAAATATTGGGCGTATAAGCCAGCATCAAAATGATAGGCGTAAGGTAAATCTAAAATAGGATCTTTGGCTTTGATGTGAGCAAATTTACCCTGCTCGGCACACAAGGCGTTTAAATCGTATTGCCAAAGGTGACTGTCGTCATTTAATTGCCCTGCACGTTTTAGTAGATGATGAAAATGGCAAAATGCTAATGACTTACCGGCCGCGCCAAAGGTGTGATAATAACTGTGGCCTTGCTCTTTCCAGTTTTCAAACTTAATGGCCAGTTTGATGGTTGCTTTGGTTTCGCGCAGAAACTCGGCTTCATTGAGGCCAAGCACCTGATTTAAATTTTGAATAGGTGGAATGGTTGCTTCACCGACACCGACTGTACCAATTTCATTTGATTCAATTAATTCAACCTGCAATTGCGGACCAATAAGCTTTTGCAATAGCGAGGCAGAGATCCAACCGGCGGTACCACCACCTAATATGACGACTTTGTTAATTGCTTTATTCATGAAATTAATACCGTGTTAACAAGGTGTAAGAAAAACAAGGATTTAGACCTGTATTTAGTAAAAAACCTGCTAGAAGTTATCCTAGCAGGTTTTCCATTAGACTATAACATCGCCAGATTAGAACTTGTAGTTCACGCCTAGCAAGAAGTTACGGCCGTAGTGTTGGAACGTGTTGATTTGACGAGAGTCACCAGCTTGCGCTGTGATGTCGTCTTCATCTGTAAGGTTTTGACCTTGTAGAGTAACACGTAGGCCGTCAAGCCATTCGATACCAGACTTACTGAAGTCATAACCGATTTGTGCATCCCAAATTTCAACACCTAAGTTTTCTGTTTCAACAAGTGCAAGTGAAGTACCACGAGTCTCTGTTAGGAATTCATCACGCTTGGTACCAGATACACGAACTTCAAAACCTTCGTATTCATAGTATGCCGTTAGTGAGTAAGTCTCTTCAGAAAGACCAGGGATACGACCACCGTCGTCTAGTTCACCGTCAAGTAAGGTGTAAGACGCAACAAGACCGAAACCTTCTAGGAAGTCAGCAGCTAAACGTAATGGAACGCTTGCTTGGAATTCGTAACCACGTACGAAACCTTCGAAACCGTCTTGAGTTTCAGAAACCAAACCTTCAAGAGTCGCAGGTGCTTGACCTTCGGTACCTTGGTGGAAGTCTGGCATGTAAACGTCAGAGAAATCAGTTACGGTGCTACCAGTACGGTGCCAGTTAGTTAGATCTTTATAGAAGAACGTCGTAGCGAAGAAACCGTCTTCAGCGTAGTAGTTCTCATAAGAGATATCGAACTGGTTCGCTTCTAGAGGCTTAAGCTCTGGGTTACCTTTACTACCGCTCCAAGGACCGCCTTCAGGATCAGGGTTATTGATTTGGTTATCATTGAACGAGAATGATGCCTGATTGTTAGGACGCATTTGGTCCATACGTGGACGAGTTTGTACTTTACCCATAGCAGTACGGATAAATTGGTTCTCAGCAATTTCAAAGCTCAAGTTAAGAGTTGGCAGTACGTCTGAGTAGCTTGCACCACCAGAAACTGGCGTGGCTACCGTTCGGCCTACTTCATCACTTGTAGTAGAGAAACCTTTTGATTCTTGGTCAACGTCAACATATTGAATACCAAAATTACCTGACATGTAGATGCCCCAGAATTCTGCATCAAGGTCTAACTTGGTGTAGAAAGTGGTAATTTCTTCGTCAACAGTGTAGGTATCACCTAAGCGGTCATTTTGTACCAATGATGCTTCAACTGCAGTGTAGTAACCAGACTTGTATAGACCTAATGAGTCATATGCCAAGATGCCACCAAGACCGATGAAACCAAGATCTGCAACACCTAATACGTTAGGGATTGGACCGTCACCTGGGTACTCAGGTGCTGTTAGGTAGTCACCTTCGTTAGTTTTTGATTTGCTGCGGTCAGAGTACATTACGCCAGCTTCAATACCAGAGATGATTGACCATTCAACCACACCAGCAAGAGATAAACGAACGCTGTCTAAGTCTTCGTCGTATTCTGGACGGTTAACGAAACCATCTTGTGAATCAGACGGTGCAGCAGCTGGGTTACCCCAAGCTTGAGGACCCGCTAGACGAACTAAGTTTTCGTCTGTGTAATCTGGAGAAGATAATGTTGGGTGATCTGTGTAGTACACACCAGATGATGTCATTTCCCAAGAGCGAGCTGCCGTAGGACGACCATCAACACCGGCACGACCAACACCCGAGTAGCTTTCTACGTCGAAGATAGTTTTGTCTACTTCACCAGTTGAAACGTCAAGTTCAACAGACCAGTCATCGTTTAGAGCGTAATCAACGTTCAAACCGAATGTGGTGAGTTCAGACGTTTGGCTACGTGCATCGTTACGGATTACTGAATGGAAACCATCCCAGTAACCAGCTGTTACTAGACCGTCTTCAACTTCAGTTGCAGTGTAGTTAACACCACCCCATACCGGACCACCTTCTTCGATACCACGACGTGCGTCACTTTCTTCAAAGTCGATGTATAGTGCGTCAAGTTGCACGTTTAAGCGATCGTTTGGCGCCCATTCGATGATAGCTGCAACTGAGTCACGCTCAAGTAGTGCAGAACGAACATAAGAATCGTGACCACCTAAAACTTTGTTACCGTCTTCAGTATCAGCGTAACCCCATGCACGGAAGTTTTCTTCCTGACGTGGTGTTTCTTGCGTGGCAAGAACTAATGCAACACCAATGGTGTCATCAGCAAATTGCTCTACGAAGTTTAGAGAGAAACGGTGACCGTCGTTGTCAAAATCTGGGTTAGCAGCGTCTTCTTGGTTTTCTTCGTAGTTAGCGTTAACAACCAAAGTAGAGTCAGCGTTTAATGGGCTAACAGTTTGTAGGTCAACCGTACCACCGATACCTTGAGCAACAAGACCAGCTTCTGGCGTCTTGTATACAACAACGTTGCTTACGATTTCTGAAGGGTAAAGGTCATACTCAACACCACGGTTGTCACCCATACCTAGAAGCTCACGACCGTTTAATGAGGTACCTACGTAGTTTTCATTGAAACCACGAACAGATAGACCACTTGTACGACCGTTACGACGTTCACCGGCTAGACCTGGTAGACGTGCTAAAGATTCTGCTACTGAGGTATCTGGTAGTTTACCGATATCTTCTGCTGAAAGAACTTCAACGATAGAGTTGGTGCTCATTTTGATAGCTTGAGCTTTTTGAAGACTACCGCGAATACCGGTAACTTCGATGATTTCTACATCTTCTTCAGCTAATGCTTCTGTTTCTTCAGCAGCAATAGCCATTGAACTCATTGACACTAAGCCTGCCGAAAGCAAAGCAGAGGTCAATTTATTCCTCTTGAAAGTAAACATATTTTTATCTCCCCGTACCATCCTGGTAGTTTTGGTTGACCCGTATTCCCTTTACGAGTATTTTTTGTATTCCTTACCGAATGTTTTTATTCAATAAGTTATTTTCGTTAATTCTAATTACAATTGATTACAATATGAACAGATTGCATACGTATTCATTATCAGGCACTTACACCAATTGGCCGCAGATTCTAGTTACAATCCGTTACAGATTGAACTGCATGCATACGTATTCATGTTTATATACACCTTGTTTTTACAAGGTTTACAGTAATTTAACATTTGCCGGTAAGTGTAGTGTATTTGACCGAAAATAGCGTGATTTGAGGGAATTGCCATGGTACTGCATACGTATGTAGTTGATTTATAGCATGCCATAGAACACCCTTGAGTCACTTTGAAAAAACCAAATATGCTTTGTGGTGGGGATGATGCATAACAAATTATCAATAAGTTTATTGGCGTTAGCGGCAATCACAGCCTGTTCTGACAAGCCATCAACCAATAAGCAGCAACCTGTTGTTAATGTCACCAGCGATACGATTAAAGTAACCGCTGCGCAAGGACATTTTTTGTCGAATGAACGTTTGTTTTATTACGGTGACAAGGTCGAAGGTGTTAGCTATGAATTAGTTAACGGCGGTGAAAATGCGGTTAAATATACGCTAAATGCAGCTATCTTGTCAGATGGTGAGCAGAAGCAGTTTCCACACCTAGTGGCCAATGGTCAAGCATTAAGCTTTGCAGAACAACCGAGCTTGAGTGAACAAAAGCAATTGCTTAAAGCGCCGTTATTTGTGCAAGTACGTGATACAAACGGCAATCTAGTTAGTAAAACACGCGTGCAAACCGGTAATGCAATTGATGCACTTTACACCAATGGTGACAATGACGCTGACGAGGTTACTGATCTTGGCAGTATGGTGGTAAACGGTAATACCCAGTTTAAACTGTGGGCACCGACCGCCCGTGCGATTGATGTCTTACTGTTCAATAAAGACAAAACCCGCTATTCACCGGCGCAGCTTGCCATGCAATTTGATGTGCAAACCGGTGTTTGGCAGGCAACCGCACAGCAAGATTTGAGCGAGTATTATTATCAGTACCAGATTGAGGTGTTTCACCCAGCGACCGGTAATATTGAAACCATAGTCACTACCGACCCGTATTCACTGAGCTTGTCAGCTAACAGTGAACACTCGCAGGTTATCAACTTAGATTCGGCGTCAAGCAAGCCTGAAGGCTGGGATGAGCAAGACGATCCTAGTGTGGCAAATTTTGAAGACAACGTATTTTATGAATTGCATATTCGCGATTTCAGCGCAGCAGATAACAAGTTGTCGTCAGAAGCTGTACGTGGTAAATACGCGGCATTTAAAGAAGCCGACAGTGATGGTGCGCGTCATTTACAACAATTGCGCCAGGCTGGATTAAACAATATTCACCTTTTACCGGCGTTTGATATTGGTACCGTAAACGAAGTCTCCGAACAACGGGTTAGTTTGAGCGATACGGTGGCTAAATTATGTGAAATTCAAGAAAGCCACCTGCTTTGTAGCGATAAAAGCGTCGAAAAGTCACAAACCATTGCAAGCGTATTGCAAAGCTATGACAGCCAAACGCAACACGCGCAGGCGGTGGTAAGTCAGTTACGCAGCGTTGATGATTACAACTGGGGTTACGATCCATTTCACTATACCGTGCCAGAAGGCAGCTATGCGCAAAACCCTGATGGCGTAAGTCGCATCGTTGAATTTCGAGACATGGTGCAAACCCTGCACAATATGGGCTTTCGGGTGATCATGGATGTGGTCTATAACCACACTCACCAAGCGGGTCTTGAGCCGACTGCGGTACTCGATAAAATTGTACCGGGCTATTATCAGCGCCTTAATCCAGTAACCGGTGCCATTGAACAATCAACCTGTTGTGATAATACCGCGACCGAACGCAAGATGATGGCCAAATTGATGACCGATTCATTAGTGGTTTGGGCTGGTGATTATAAGATTGACGGTTTTCGTTTTGATTTAATGGCACATCAACCGAAAGATGTCATGCTGGCCAGTCGTCAAGCAGTACAAGCGGTTGACGCAGATACCTATTTTTACGGTGAAGGCTGGAATTTTGGTGAAGTGGCCAATAATCAGCGCTTTGAACAAGCCAGCCAACTCAATTTAGGCGGCACCGAAATTGGTACCTTTACCGACCGTTTACGCGATGCGGTGCGCGGTGGTGGCATGACCTCTGCTGGCGATGATATCCGCAAACAACAAGGTATTGGTAACGGTCTTTATACCCTGCCAAATGAATTACGTAGCGAACAAGACTCGTTACAACAATATTTATTGTTTGCCGATCAATTGCGTGTCGGTTTGGCGGCTAACTTGGCCAGCTATCGTCTTGTTGATCGCAATGACAAGCAAGTCACTGGTGCCGATGTACCTTATGGTGATCAGCCGAGCGGTTATGCTTTGGATCCGGCCGATACCATTAACTATGTATCAAAACACGATAACCAAACATTGTGGGATAACAACCAATATCGTATCCATTTTGCCACCAGCACCGAAGATCGTGTTCGTATGCAGGCGTTAGGTTTGTCGTACGCAATGTTGGCGCAAGGTATACCATTTATCCATATGGGGTCAGAGCTGTTGCGCTCGAAATCCTACTTACGCGATAGTTATGACTATGGCGACTGGTTCAATGCCGTCGACTTTGGCAAACAAGGTAATAATTACAATGTCGGCTTACCGCCTGCAGAAAAAGATCAGCAAAATTGGCAAGTGATTGGCAAAATTATTGACCAAAACCAAGGTCGAGATATCGTCAATGCGCAACACATCAGCTTTATGTCAGAGCGATTTATTGATCTACTGAATATTCGTATGACATCACCGCTATTGCGCTTAAGCAGTGTCGAACAAATTAACTCGCAATTGCGCTTTTTAAATACCGGTAGTAAACAAACACCAGGTCTTATCGTTATGCAGCTTACGGATAGCGATGACATCGACCCAGACTATCAACAGATGATAGTGATCTTTAATTCGTCGCCAACAACACAAACGTTTGCGTATCAAGGTGCCGCGGAGTTTAGCTTGCATCCGGTATTGCAACAAAGCAGCGACACATTGGCCCAGCAACATGCAGCACAAGGCGACAGCTTTCGAGTTGAGAAATTCAGCGCCGCGGTATTTGTACGTAAATAATGTCAGGGAGATAAGCAATGATTACTGTAAGCAAAGCGACACTGGCGTTGACGTTAACAAGCCTGTTAATGACATCGCAAACCTTAGCAAAAACCGTCGCAGTAGACTCACCTGATGGCGAGTTGCGTTTTAGCGTGTCTGATGACGCGGCTATGGTGCAGTACCAAGTCGATTTTCAAGGTGAAACGGTGATTGACGCCTCAAATTTGGGCATGATGTTTAAAGACAATCATGGCCTCACCGAAGGTTTTCGAATCAGCGACAGTAAAACCGTTGCAGTCAAACAAGACTGGCAACAGCCTTGGGGCGAGCGCAAAACGGTCACCGATCACCATAATGAATTATTGCTGACCTTGAGCCATGAGCGTGACACCGTTAATGAATATAAACTGCGAATTCGCGTGTTTGATGATGGTGTTGGCTTTCGCTATGAAGTCGGCAAGCAAGCTGGTTTAGATAGCGTCGCTATTATTAACGAATTAACGGAATTTAATTTGGGCCAAAAAGCGGCGACAGACGGCACCGCATATTGGATTCCGAGTCGTGGTTGGAATCGTTATGAATACGTCTATAATACCAGCAGCATTAAGGATGTAGACCGTGCGCATACTCCGTTTACGGTGAAAATGGCCAATGGTGTACACATCAGCATCCATGAAGCCGCACTGATAGATTACGCGGGTATGTCTTTAGATCAGCGTCGTCCAGGCACTTTTAAAGCCGATTTAGCACCGTGGTCAGATGGCATCTTGGTTAAAACAACAACCGACTTTAAAACCCCTTGGCGCACGATTCAGATCAGCGATAAGGCCACCGGCCTGTTAAATTCTGACTTGATTCTCAACCTTAATGAGCCAAATAAGCTTGGCGATGTCAGTTGGGTTAACCCGGGCAAATACATTGGTATTTGGTGGGGCATGCACGTTAAAGAAAATACCTGGGGCAGTGGCGACACTCATGGTGCAACCACCAGTGAAGTGAAGCGCTACATGGACTTTGCCGCTAAATATGGTTTTGATGGCGTTTTAGTTGAAGGCTGGAATGTAGGTTGGGACGGTAACTGGTTCTTTAATGGTGATGTGTTCAGCTTTACCGAGCCTTACCCTGATTTTGATATCGAGCAAATCAAAGCACACAGTAAAAAGACGGGCGTTAAACTGATTGGTCACCACGAAACCTCAGGCAATGTCACAAATTACCGCAATCAAATGCAAGATGCCTTTGATTTGTATGCCGACATCGGTGTTGAACAAGTTAAAACCGGCTATGTTGCAGACGGTGGCAACATCAAACGTGTTGATGAAAATGGTGTGGTCTATAAAGAATGGCACGATGGCCAATTTATGGTGGGTGAATACCTCTACAACATTGAGCAAGCGGCAAAGCGTAACATTAGTATCAATACCCATGAACCGGTAAAAGATACCGGATTGCGCCGCACATACCCTAACTGGATCGCCCGTGAAGGTGCCCGAGGCCAAGAGTTTAACGCTTGGGGCAGTCCGCCAAACCCGCCTGAACATACGGCGATATTGCCATTCACTCGTATGTTAGCCGGCCCAATGGATTTCACTCCCGGTATCTTTGATATGGGCTTCAATGGCTTAGACAAAGACTCAGATCGACCACAAACCACGCTAGCTAAACAGCTGGCATTATATGTTGTGTTGTATAGCCCAATTCAAATGGCGGCAGATTTACCGCGTAATTACCAAGCAAAATTAGACGCATTTCAGTTTATTCGTGATGTGCCAACAGATTGGCAAGAGTCCGTTGCGCTGGCTGGGGAAATCGGTGATTATGTGGTGTTTGCTCGTCAACAACGCGATGGCGAAGAATGGTTTGTTGGTGGCTTGTCCGATGAACAGGAGCGAGCGTTTACCTTAGACTTAGATTTTCTTGCGAAAGACACACGCTATATCGCTGAAATTTATCGTGATGGTGACAAGGCGCATTGGGAAACCAATCCTTATGAGATGGTTATTGAGCAAAAGCCGGTCACCAACACAGAAACATTAACATTAAATATGGCTGCCAGTGGTGGCTTTGCGATCCGCTTTAAAGTGGCGCAGTAACAAACAATAATCAGAAGTATGAGCTAATGAATAAAGAAAAACCGCAATTATCGTTTTGGCAGCTTTGGAATGTCAGTTTTGGCTTTCTTGGTGTGCAATTTGGTTTCGCCCTGCAAAACGCCAACGTTAGCCGTATCCTGTCGGATCTTGGTGCTGACCTGCATTCTCTGTCACTGTTTTGGTTAGTCGCGCCGATTATGGGCTTGATTGTTCAACCTATCGTCGGTGCCGCCTCGGACCGCACCTGGAATCGCGTCGGCCGTCGTAAGCCATATATTCTTGCCGGTGCAATATGTGCAGCATTAGGTATGATTTTGATGCCAAATGCTTCGATGGTGGTAGCCTTTATGGCGCCAATGTTGTTTGGTGCGCTAATCTTGGCGTTTATGGATGCGTCATTTAATTTGAGCTTCCAACCGTTCCGATCACTGGTATCGGATATGGTGCCTGCCAAACAACGTAACAAAGGTTACTCTATCCAAGCCTTGCTGATTAACATTGGTGCGGTTATTGGTTCGATCTTACCGTTCGTTTTGACCAATGTTGTCGGACTTGAAAACACCGCAGAAGTTGGTCAAGTTGCGCCATCGGTAACCTGGGCATTTTACATCGGTGCGACGGTATTACTTGGTTCAGTATTGTGGACCACGTTCCGTACCAAAGAGTATGAGCCAAAAGATTATTATGCGTATCGTGGTGAAGATCATGAGGCTGTGGCGAAAGAACACGCTGAGAAAAAATCAATCGCTGAGCGTTTAGTCGGATTTTGGCAGTTAATGAAAACCATGCCAGATACCATGCGTCAATTGGCGGTGGTACAGTTCTTTTCTTGGTTCGCATTGTTCATTATGTGGGTTTACTCGATGCCGGCGATCACTCAGTATATTTGGGGTGTCGAAGCTAAATGGTTTGACCCTGCCTATCTTGAGTCGGTCGGTAGCGTGCCACAACATATTGCCGCGGCGAAAGGCGCAGCCGGTGATTGGGTTGGTATTATCTTTGCCGCTTATTCTTTGTTTGCCGCGGTATTTTCCGTGGTGTTGTCAAAGCTTGCTGACAAATTTGGCCGTAAATTGGTGTACTCAATGTCATTAATGGCCGGTGCCCTAGGTTACTTTGGTTTTATGGCGTTTGATAACCCGCAACCAGTAATGGTTGATTTACTGATCACCTCGGTTGAAGTGCCAGAAGCTGCGGTCAGCTTATTATTACCTATGATTGGTGTTGGTATTTCTTGGGCGGCTATCCTGGCAATGCCTTATGCGATTTTGGCCGGTTCTTTGCCTGCCAGTAAAACCGGTGTCTATATGGGGATTTTCAATTTCACTATCGCGGCACCGCAAATCGTTTCTGGTATCTTCTCCGGTTGGATTTTAAGCTCGGTGTTTGATAATGAAGCCATCTATATCATTATGTTGGCCGGTGTATCTATGGTGCTCGCATCATTGTCGGTATTCCTCGTAAAAGAACACGACGCAGAATAATACGCCCTTCCATTTTCAAGGGGTCAGAACAGATGAAATTTCAAGTGTTCTGACCCCTTGATATGTAAAGCTATACAATTGAATTTTTCTCAGTTACTATTTTCTCAGTTTGTAATTGCTGTAGATAATTCGTGAAATCAGGTTCCAAAGCTACTTCCTTTGATATTGCCTATCGTGCGGGTGTTTCCCAATCGACCGTTTCGCGTGCCTTGCGCAATAGTCCGCTGGTGAACGAGGAAACTCGACTAAAAATTCAAGCGATCGCCAAAGAGCTCAACTATAAAGTGGATAAAAACGCCAGTAGTTTACGCTCACAGGAAAGCAAAACCCTTGCTTTGCTTTTGTTTGAAGACCCAACCTCAGACGATTCACAAATTAACCCTTTTTTCATGACCATGCTTGGTAGTATTACCCGTGCCTCAGCTCATCGTGGCTACGATTTGTTGGTATCGTTTCAGCAGATGGACAGTGACTGGCATTCTGATTACGAAGACACCAATAAAGCCGATGGTATTATATTGCTTGGCTATGGTGATTACGTTGATTACAAGGAAAAGCTGGTGCAGCTGCACGCGCAAGGTACGCATTTTGTGCGCTGGGGAGCCGAAGTAAAGGACATGAATATCGCTACCTTAGGTTGCGATAACGTGCATGGAGGCTATCAGGTTACTGAACACTTATTAAAACAAAATCGTAAAACGTGTGCGTTTGTTGGCACTGCATCGCGGCGTGCTCCGGAGTTTTTTGACCGTTACAAAGGTCATTGCCAAGCCCTTAGTGATGCCGGTATACAAGTTGACGCGGAGCTGCAGCGGGATGCTATTTCGACCGAAGAAGCTGGCTTTGCGGCAACCAAGGCATTGTTAGAGTCTGATAAGTCGATTGATGCCTTGTTTGCTGCCAGTGACTTGATTGCCATTGGTGCTATCCGTGCGATACGCGAAAAAGGCCTTGGAGTTCCAGAGGATATTGCCGTCGCCGGTTTTGATGATATTGCCATTGCCCAATTTACCCGACCAAGTTTAACCACCGCCAAACAAGACACTTTATTGGCCGGTGAAATGTTGGTGGATAATGTTTTAGGCTTGATCAATGGTCAACCACCGCAAACCACCCTGTTACCAAGTCAATTGGTAGTGCGCGATTCCTCTCTAGCGAAATAATCGTAGACATGTTTTGCTAATAACTAGCTCAGTCGTGACAGCTTAACAAAAGTCTTTTTACAACACGTTTACTTAACGGTTTTGTTCCCCTGTTTTCTCTGGTAGTCTTGATGCATAGTATTAAAAACTAGGTAGTTTATTAAAGACAATGCAATCTCGTTGGCATAATTATTTCGTATATGTTCTCGCGTTTTCCAGCGGCTTCTCGATCATGGGTATCGAGCTTCTTGGAGGTCGTATTCTTGCACCATATTTTGGTTCCAGCGTTCATGTTTGGGGCAGTATTATCACCGTGTTTATGTTGGCCTTATCATTAGGCTATTTGCTCGGTGGTCGATTGTCTTTGCATCAGCCTAGCTTGAAAAAATATGGCACTATTTTTATTGCCGCAGGTGCGATGTTATTACCGCTGATAATGGCGGCATTACCGATGTTGGAGTGGGTCTTTGATCGAATAGAAGACGCGCGTTATGGCTCGCTAGTCGCCTCGACATTATTATTTTTTATACCTACGGTGATTTTAGGCATGATATCGCCATATTCGGTACGTTTATTGGTCACCAATGAGCACGAAAGTGGCCAAGTCGCCGGTGTTCTTTACTTTGTGTCGACGTTAGGCTCTGCCTTGGGAACTTTGGCAACATCGTTTTATCTGGTGTTATGGTTTGAAGTAAACACGATTTTAATCAGTTTCTGTTTATTGTTGGTGGCATTAGGTATTGCCGCCATTAGTCTGAATCATTTGGAAGGAAAAGATGCGCAAGTCCTTGTTAAAAACTAAATCTTTGGCACTGCTGGTTTTCACCATTATGGTGATCAGTAGCGCTCAAGCTAAGGTGATCAGCGAAGAGCGCTCTCTATATCGTAATATTTTGGTAGAAGAGCAAGGCGATTTGCGTTGCTTAAAATTTTCGGTCAAACGCAAAACTTCAAGCCAATCCTGTATCAATATGGCAAGTCCAGATACATTGGTGTTTGATTACACAAAATATATGATGGCAGCCTTGGTATTTCACCCTAACCCTAAGCGCGTGCTTATCATAGGGTTAGGTGGAGGCACCTTGTCCAATACCCTGGCGCAAATGTATCCAGGTATCGTTATTGATAATGTTGAGATTGATCCTGCGGTAATCAAAGTTGCGCGCAAGTACTTTGACTTTAAAGAATCCGAACAGGTAAAAAGTTACCCACAAGACGGCCGTATTTTTATCAAGCGAGCGCTACGTAAAGAGCAGCAATATGATGTTGTTATCCTCGATGCGTTTAATGGTGAATACATCCCAGAACACCTATTAACTAAAGAGTTTTTGCAGGAAACTCAAGGCGTGTTATCTGAAAATGGTGTGCTGGTTGCCAATACCTTTTCATCAAGCAAGCTTTATGATCATGAAACCGCCACCTATCATGCAGTGTTTGGCAGTTTTTATGAAATCGAAAAAGGCTTTAAACGTGGCAATCGAGTGATTGTTGCCACCAATAACAACAAATCGCGCGATGTCAGTAAAGCCATTGAGCAGCTAAAAGGCTCGTTGCGCCCTTATGGCGTTGATATCAATACGGTATTGGCGTTAATGGAATTAAACGATGATGTCGATGAGGATGTCAGAGTACTGACCGACCAATATTCGCCAGCCAACCTGCTGTAAAATGAAACGTATATGGTTAGATTCTGGAGCACTAAGCTCTAGAATCTAAAACCACCACCTATGGTATAAATTTCGTAAGTTTCCCCTTCAATTTCAAATACTTTTACTTCTGAAGAGAATACATATTGTTCGTAGGTATATTGATACCCTACGCCGTAAAAAACATCGGTGCCTTGGTTGCTGTTGACACCAAAATTGGCTGGACCATAACCACGATTTGCCGCCACTTGACCACCGTTTAGTTGCGATTCTTCTATCTGCCAGCTATTTAGACCGACTTTGGCAAATATCGCCGATTTATTGGTCAGCGGTAAAATGCCTTTGATATTCAGCAATAACGCCGCCGATTCGGTGCCTTTGCGATAGTTGACTTCGCTGGCTTTATCGAGCACACCTTCTTGACCTTTATGAGCCACATTTAGGTTAGCAAATTCAGCTTCCAAGCCGAAGTAAGGATTAAACTGTAACGCATCTAGCTCAATTTGATACTCACTGCGTTTCGCTAATTCAAAAAGGTTACTGCGTGACTCGATATAGGCAATTTGTGGTTCAAATGCTTGTGAGTACATTGATTCAATTGAGGTTTTTAATTTTGGTTTGATGGGCTTTTGAGTTTTTTCTGGCTCAGCTTTGCTTTTTGCTGACTGCGAAAATGATTCGTCTTCGACTATGTCGTCGATGACTTCTTCGATATCTTCAATGGCTTCACCAAGATCAATCTCTTGCTCTGCCGATTGCTGTTGATACTGCCACCAAACTGCAGCACTGATTATTAATAGCAATAACAAAATCAGTACTTTTTTCATAGCCACCTCGATTTCTGACAATACAGCGCAGATTATCATCCAGAATTATCAGCTTTTGCTATATTAATATCCAAGCATCAAAGGATCCTGATGCCCCTTAAACTTATAACAGGCTTTTTAACAACCGGTAAAGAAAATTTATAGATAAACTCTGTCAATTTTTGTAAGAGAGGCTATTTTGGCAAACAAAAACGATGACCAGTTTGAGCAGGTATTAGCTGCCGCCAAGTCCGCTTATGACAATGCATACGCGCCCTACAGTAATTTCCAAGTTGGTGCTGCGGCGTTAACCTTTGGCGATAATATCGTCAGCGGTTGTAACGTTGAAAACGCATCCTATGGTTTAACGGTATGCGCTGAGCGAAATTGTTTAGCGCAAGCTATCGTTAATGGCGAACAACAATTTAAAACCATCGTGATCTTTACCAAAATGGCAAAATTAACCCCGCCTTGTGGCGCCTGTCGACAAGTAATCGCGGAATTTTTGCAACCCGATGCCAGTGTATTTGCCTGTAATCACTTGGGAGACAAAGTCGAGTGGCGGGTAAAGACCTTGCTGCCGGATGCGTTTACGCCAAAAAACCTAAATGATGATTAACTCAAACCTTGTTAAATAGAGAGACTGCACATGTTCATTCCCCAAGAGATTATTCGTGATAAACGTGATGGCAAAAACCTTAAACAGGATCAAATCAAAGCCTTTGTTGATGGCCTAGCGAACGGCTCATTTAATGATGCTCAAGTTGGTGCTATGGCGATGGCGGTGATTTTAAAAGGCATGTCTGTTGAAGAGACGGTTAGCCTAACGCTAGCAATGAAAGACTCAGGGCAGGTATTTAATTGGGACCACCTTGATGGTCCAATCGTCGACAAACACTCTACCGGTGGGGTCGGTGATAAAGTTAGCTTTATGTTGGCGGCGATAGTAGCGGCCAATGGAGGTTATGTGCCGATGATCTCTGGCCGTGGTTTAGGTCATACCGGCGGTACTGTCGATAAGCTCGAATCGATTCCCGGCTTTGACGTGCAACCCAGCGAAGACAAGTTTCAGCAGTTAGTTAAAGAAGTCGGCGTGGCAATTATCGGCCAAACCAGCAACATCGCTCCCGCGGACAAACGTTTATATGGTATTCGCGACATCACCGCCACCGTCGATTCTATCCCGTTAATTACCGCTTCGATTCTATCGAAGAAATTAGCCGCAGGGCTAGATACCTTGGTGATGGACGTCAAAGTTGGTAACGGCGCTATGATGCAAAGCATGGACGATGCCGTCGGCTTGGCTAGCAGTATTGTTAACGTTGCCAATGGCGCAGGGGTGAAAACCCAAGCGTTGATCACCGATATGAACCAAGTACTCGGAGTGAGTGCTGGTAATGCGGTGGAAATCGTCGAAACACTCGATTATTTAAGTGGCAAGTTCAGAGAGCCGCGGTTGCATGAAATCGTCAGCGCCTTAGCCGTCAGTATGTTGATTGATGGCAAATTGGCGAAACATCAAACCCAAGCTGAGCGTATGGTAGAAGATGTGCTTGGCAATGGTAAAGCGGCGGAAGTCTTTGCCAATATGATCACCGCCATGGGCGGTCCAGCACATTTGTTTGAGCGCTATGAAACCTATTTACCAAAAGCCAATGTGATTCAAGATATTGTCAGTCCTGGCGACGGTGTTATCGCTGGTATGCAAACCCGGGATATCGGTATGTTAGTGGTTGGTTTAGGTGGCGGCCGTGTCAGTAACGATCAGGATGTTGACCACAGTGTCGGTTTTGACCGTATTTTGCCAATTGGAACTAAGGTCAGTAAAGGCGACGTGTTGGCGCGTATTCATGCCAAAGATCAAGACTCCGCCAATAAGGCCAGTGCCGAATATATTCAGGCGCTGACCTTAGCGGATAAGTTTGAAGCGTTAAATCCAGTGATTTATAAAGTGATCAGCTGATCACTTTATCATTGGTGGGTAGCGCTTACAGGGCTAATTTGGCGGCGTGAATTAACAAATCAGGGTGTAAACGAGTTTTGTAATTTGGGTTGACGTACTGAAACTGAATAAGTCCAGTTTTGTCGATCACGTATACTGCCGGTGCTGGCAATACTAATCGTTCTTCACCCGCTGCGTTCTTTTGCAGTGGGTTCTTTAAATCCATTTTTGCTAGATAACGATCGGTAACTTTTTGCGAGGTAAAAAATGCCAGACCAAAGGCTTGGCTGACTTGTGAATCGAAATCCGACAGCAACTGATAGCTCAATTCTTGATCTTTTAGACTTTTTTGCAAATCTTCTGGGTTATCTGTGGAGATACCAATTAGTTGATAGCCCATATTTTTCAAATCATCACTAATGCCTTGCAATTGACCCATCTGAGTATTGCAGAATGGACACCAACCACCGCGGTAGAAAAATAATATGGTTGGCTTGCCTGCTAATGTGTTCGCTAATGGCTGGCTGACGCCATCGATATTGGTGGCACTGACCTCGGGTATCATTTGTCCTGGTAGCAGTGGGCTAACCTGATCGGCACTTTCGGCAACGGTTTTATTGGCCATTGCTGGCAGCGATACGGCAACCGTTACCGAGAAAAGCGCAGTGGTTAACATTTTTGTTAGTGTCATAATGGTGTTTTCCTTTTGTACTATTTGATTCAATAGACCCGATGACTGAGAATAAATTTCATAAAATCTGCTAAATGCCGCTCGCTTTTGCTATGATTCGCTAAATAAAGAATATTTCAGGAAATTCATGTCTTCTCTAGCTTCTGTTGTGGTCTTTTTAACGGCAGCTGTAATTGCCGTACCCATCTTTACCCGTTTTAAAATGGGCGCTATTTTAGGTTATCTCACCGCAGGCCTTATTATTGGTCCATCTGTTCTTGGTTTTATTAGTGATCCAGAAGATATTTTGCACTTCGCCGAGTTAGGCGTTGTTTTTCTGTTATTTATTATAGGCTTGGAACTGGAGCCTGAAAAATTGTTGCGCATGCGCAATAAAATATTGTTTATAGGTGGCGGCCAGTTACTATTATGTGCCCTAGCCATAGCCATTCCGTTATTCTTATTCGATTTCAGCTGGCAAGTGTCACTGGTGATGAGTCTGGCATTGGCGTTATCGTCGACGGCGTTCGCGATTGGCTTAATGGAAGAAAAGCACATACTTAAATCGCCGCTAGGACAAAAAGGCTTATCAATATTGCTGATGCAGGATATTGCCGTTATTCCTATCTTGTTGTTGGTGTCCAGCTTATCCGGCGCGGCAGCTGCAGATAGTGCTCCTTGGTGGGTTGGTATTTTAGCTATTGCTGGGGTGTTATTAAGCGGTCGCTATTTGATTAATCCTGTATTAAGCCTGATGTCGCGCTATGGCAGCTCTGAGGTTATGACGGCGTCTGCGTTGTTGATTGTTATTGCCACCGCGATGTTGATGCAAATGGCCGAGTTGTCCATGGGCTTGGGGGCATTTTTAGCCGGTGTATTATTGGCTAATTCAAGTTTTAGGCATCAACTGGAAGTTGAAATCGCGCCATTTAAGGGCTTATTACTGGGCTTATTCTTTATAGCCATTGGCATGAATATGGATTTAAAGCTGTTTGCCAGTAATCCGTATATAGTGCCTATGGCAGTCGCCTTAGTGGCAGTAAAAGCCTTGATTATTTATTTTCTGGTGCGCGCCAATCAGGAACCTGGCAGTCACCCTGTAAAATTGGCTTTGATGTTGTCGCAAGGTGGTGAGTTTGCTTTCGTTATCTTTGGTGTCGCCATAGCCGATGGCCTATTGCCTGAACATATTACTGACCAAGCGACCTTGGTGGTGGGTATATCAATGGCCTTAACGTCTCCGTTGGTGATGATTTATGAATACCTGCAACGCAAAAAACATCAGGCTCCAGCTTATGATAATGAACGCGAAGAAACTGACCCTGAAGTGATCATTGCTGGTTTTGGCCGCTTTGGTCAGATCGCTGGTCGTATCCTATCTGCCAACAATATTCGTTTCACTGCCTTAGATAATAATGCCGAGCATATTGAATTTGTTAAACAGTTTGGTAATAAGGTGTTTTATGGTGACGCAACGCAATTAAAATTGCTTAAGGCCGCTGGCGTTGATCACGCGCGAATCATGTTTATCGCCGCCGATTCAGATAAACACGGTTTGGCCATTGCCAAAGTGGTGAAAGAGCATTACCCGCATATTCGTATTATCGCTCGAGCCAAAAGTCGTTTAAGTGTCTTACAATTTCGTGATCTGGATGTATATACCAGTGTTCGCGAAATGTTTGACAGCTCGTTGTATGCAGCTAAATTGTTATTACAAGAGTATGGTTTTGATGAAGCGCGAGCCGAAAACATGGTGCAGGTGTTTAAAATCCATGATGAAGAGCTATTAGATAAGGCTTATCACAAGCAACATTATGACTTAGACGAAGTTATAAAAATGTCGAAGCAAAGCCGTGCCGAGCTTGAGACTTTATTTAAAAATGACCATGAGCAGGATAACTAATGCGCAAACGCGTCAGTGACAAGATACTGATCAGCAGTTGCCTGTTGGGCAACCCTGTGCGCTATGACGGACAAAGCAAAGGGTTGCGTCATCCACAGATTAACTTGTGGCAACAACAACAACGATTAGTGGTCATCTGCCCTGAGCAAGCCGGTGGTTTGCCAACGCCAAGACCACGAGCAGAGCAAAAAGACGGCCATGTAGTGAATGAGTTTGGCGATGATGTGACTCCGGCATTTGAGCGCGGTGCACTAGTCGCGCTGGCGTTATGCGAGCAGCACAATATTGGTTATGCTTTGCTTAAAGAATTCAGTCCTTCTTGTGGCTCGCAACAAATTTACGATGGTAGTTTTTCTGGGCAGCGCATTAATGGTATGGGCGAAACCGCAAAATTACTTAATGCTAATGGCATCCGTGTCTATAGCGAGTTAACCCTAGAACAAATGATTACAGATATAGAACAAAGACTTAATGAGAAAAACAATGATTAAAAACCGTTGGTTACCGCTATTATTTTCAACCCTATTATTTTCCTGTGCGCAATTGGACAACAGCGAGCAATATTCAGCGGACGCTGAATTGCGTCAATTAATCGATGAAGAACAGGTGTTTCGCGACAGCAATAACCCGTTTATCAAAGAAAATAACATTCTTTATTACGATCTGTCGGCAGAAACCTTGGCAAATCATAACGTCATTTTAGAATCTATCTATCAGCGATTGATGGCAATTGATGTCGCCACCTTGTCAGGCGAGCAGCAAATTAATCATTCGATTCTGGCCTATCGTATAAAAAATGACATCGATTCTTATGATAATTTTGATCACTATTTACCGATCACCGCCGAAGCCGGATTCCACGCCTATTTAACCTTTATGGTATCGAGTTCAAGTTTTAAAACGGCAGAAGATTATCAATTATATATTGACCGTCTAAATGCTTTACCTACGTATTTTGAACAGCAAATCTATTGGATGCAGCAGGGACTTAAAAGTGGAATCACTCAACCGCAAGTGGTGTTAAAGGGCTTTGAAGATTCTATCAGTGCCTTTATTGTCAGCGACCCTAGCAAAAGCCAATTTTATCGACCATTTATACAAATGCCAGCGTATATCGATGTCGCTGAGCAGCAGCAACTGCAAAAGCTGGCGCAACAGGCGATCAGCGTGTCGGTAACGACCTCGTATCAAAAGTTCTATGACTTCATGGTCAATGAATATATTCCAGGGGCAAGACAGACTATTGCCGCCAAAGACTGGCCTAACGGTGAAGCCATTTATAAAAATCGCGTTAAGCACTACACCACCTTGGATTTAAGCGTTGATGAAATCCACCAGATAGGCTTGAATGAAGTGGCGCGTATACGTGGTGAGATGGAAGCAATTATTAAAGACGTTGGTTTTGACGGCAGCTTTGCCGATTTTGTTGAATTTTTACGTACCGATCCGCAATTTTATGCGACAACTCCAGAGCAACTGTTAAAAGAAGCGTCTTTTATCGCGAAAAAGGCTGATGCAAAATTACCCGGCCTATTTAAAACTCTGCCACGCACTCCGTACGGTGTGATTGAAGTACCCGCATCCATTGCCCCTAAATATACCACGGGTCGTTACTCAGGCCCTAGCCGTGATGATCAGGCGGGTAATTACTGGGTAAACACCTACGCCCTTGATCGTCGTCCTCTGTATGTATTGGAAGCGTTAACTTTGCACGAAGCGGTTCCCGGCCATCATTTGCAAGGCTCGATTGCCCGTGAAATGGAGAATGTACCGCAATTTCGTCGTCAGACGTATATTTCCGCGTTTGGTGAAGGTTGGGGTCTGTACAGTGAATACCTAGGTACCGAAATGGGCTTCTATCAAGATCCGTATTCAGACTTTGGTCGCCTGACATATGAAATGTGGCGAGCAGTGCGTCTGGTGGTTGATACGGGTATGCATATGAAAGGCTGGACTCGACAACAGGCGATGGACTATTTAGCCAGCAATTCGGCCTTGTCATTACATAATGTGAAGACCGAAATTGATCGTTATATCAGCTGGCCGGGGCAAGCGCTTTCGTACAAATTAGGTGAGATCACCATCAAGAAGTTGCGTTTCAAAGCAGAGCAAGAGCTAGGCAGTCATTTTGATTTACGTGATTTTCATGACCGCATTTTAGAAAACGGTTCTATTCCACTGTCATTGCTGGAACAACGTATTAATGATTATATTGCTGAGCAAAAGCAAGCGACAATGGCGCAATAAGGCCATGTTGTAGATTGTGTGTTTTGTTGGAAACAATGAAGAAATTCAGAGGATAAGACAAGGCACGCAAAGATACGATCAATAACAACTAAGAGTGCAAAGCAAGGTAAGCCCCCACTGTACCTTAGTCGGCAGTCCCGCTGTCATCATCATTAACTCTTGCGAGAAATGATCTAAGACCGGTAACTTTGCGTCCCTAGTTTTCACTAGGTTTGCCTTGGACGAGCTAGGTAAGTAGCCCTATGTGTGATTATAGCCAAAAAGTTCGCGCTGTAAATAAAATATTAAAAAAATGTGGTAAAATTTTACCATTATTGTCTAAAAGACATGATTTTTAAGGGAATTATCAATAGTTATGAGTCAAGTTTTAAACGAATTACTCGGTTTATTAAAGTTGCAGACATTGGATGACAACCTATTTGTTGGTCAAAGTCAGGATTTGGGTTTTCGCGCCTTATTTGGTGGCCAGGTTATTGGACAGGCATTGTCTGCGGCTAGGCAAACCGTGGCAAAAGAGCGTTCTTTGCACTCCTTTCATTCCTACTTTTTATTGCCTGGGGATGCCAAAAAACCAGTTATTTATATGGTGGATATTAGTCGCGATGGCAGAAGTTTTTCGACTCGCCGGGTGCAAGCGATGCAAAATGGTAAGGTTATTTTTAACTTAATGGCGTCGTTTCAAATCGTCGAAGATGGTTTTGAGCACCAAGATGAGATGCCGGATGTGCCTGGTCCTGATGGTTTGATGAGCATTTACGACTTGCAGCTTAAACATAAAGATAAAATCCCAGAAGCAATGCACGCCACCATATTTGCCGAGCGACCTATCGAGTTTCGCCCCGTTAAAGAATATGACTGGCTCAACCCGCAAAAATCCGAACCTTGGAATCAAGTATGGATGCGTGCCAAAGGTGATATGCCGGATATTTTAGGTATCCACAAATACGTGCTCGGTTATGCCTCAGATTATAATTTCTTGCCAACTTCGGTGCACCCGCATGGACGCAGTGTTTGGTCGAAAAACTTTCAAATCGCCACCATAGATCATGCCATGTGGTTTCATCGCCCATTTCGTTTTGACGATTGGTTGTTGTATGACATTGATAGCCCATCGGCAAGTGGTGGTCGCGGTCTGGTCAGAGGCAAGATTTTTAATCGCGATGGTCAGTTGGTGGCATCGACCATTCAAGAAGGGGTTATTCGCCAGCGCTAATTAACGCTTTTGGCATACAAACTTGATTTAGTGAAATAAAAAACGGGGCTAGCAGATAACTGTTAGCCCCGTTGTTATATCTATCGCCTGGTTAGATTTTCGCTTGTGTACTTTGCCAATCAAAACCGGTAGGTGCTTGAAATAGTCGCAACTCAAATAATGGTGCGATAGCCATCAAATGGTCAAAAATATCCGCCTGTAAATTTTCATAATTTACCCAGACAATGTCATTGGAGAAGAAATACACTTCCAATGCCACACCAAGCTCAGTTGGTTCAAGTTGGCGAACCATGCAGGTCATGTTGTTGTGAACATTTGGATGATGACGCAAATATTCGGTGATATAGGCTCTAAATGTGCCAATATTTGTTAATCGTCGGCTATTTGGATTGCTTAAATCGTTAATGCCTTTTTGCTGATGATATTCACTTATCTGGTTTTGCTTCAACTGCAGGTATTGGTTTAAAAACTCAAACTGCGACAGTTTGTCGAGCAGCTCGTCACTGCAAAAGCTGATGCTGTTCATATCGATGCGAATGCTGCGCTTTATGCGACGGCCGCCGGATTTGCTCATGCCACGCCAGTTTTTAAACGACTCGCTGATCAATGCGTAGGTTGGGATGGTGGTGATGGTGTTATCCCAGTTTTTGACCTTTACAGTATTCAGCGCAATTTCTAAAACATCACCGTCGGCGCCATATTGTGGCATCGAGATCCAATCACCCGGCGCCACCATGCGATTGGCAGAAATTTGAATACTAGCAACCAAGCCTTTGATGGTATCTTGAAACACCAATAACAATACCGCGGTTAATGCACCTAAACCACTTAGTAGTATGACCGGCGATTTATCGATGGCGATGGAGACAGCGAGGATCACCGCGACCATGTATATCGCCAATTTCATTAATTGAATGGTGGCATTAAGCGGCAGATACTTTTCTTTACTTTGTTCTTCAAACAGGCTGTAGATAACATTGAGGATGGCACTAAAACAGCGAGCTACCTGAATGGCGATCAGCACTTTGACAAACAAATCTAATGCCGACATTAACCTTGGATTTTCGCCAATAAAAAAGCCGCTGGCGCCAAGCATGATAACCAGAGGAACCAACCAAGCAAAACGACTAAACACACTGTGCTCGACCAGCAAGTCATCCCATTCGTTGCGGGTTTTGCTGACCAAGCGATGTACCAGTGCTAATACTTGGTTTTTAGCGATATAGAAACTGAACCAGCACACCATGAGCAACAAGAAAAAGCCAATTGCGGCGGAGACAGACGGAATCATTCTGGCGGATAAGCCAGTTAACGATAGATAATGTTGGATAAGTTCAGACATATTTTTAGTTTATTAGCAGTTTTCCAATAGGTTAACTCTGTCGCATGCAAACGGCAACACCTTTACTTTCAGGTGAAAGGAATAAGAAAACACAAGTAATTATAAGTGTTTATTAAAAGGTTGTTGCTTAATTGAGCGGTTTCTGGTTTCTTTAGGTAATAGCGAGTGGGTAACAATCCTGGCCGGGTAGCGATTGCGCATCCGGCATCTGTCGTTGCCATAAAGTTGTTGTCAAAAGGTTGTCGCCATATTCGGTGCAATCAGTCATAAGTCAAAACAAGATAACCTATATTAAGGACATAAAAATGAAGCGGGTGGTGGTAAAAGTGGGAAGTGCGTTAATCGCACCGGATGGCAAGGGTTGTAATTCTCGCCATATGCTGCCCATTGCCCAGTTTATTCGTGAGTTTCAGCAGCAAGGTATTGAAGTGGTGTTAGTGTCGTCTGGCGCAGTGGCGGCAGGACGTATCCATATTGCCCACGGCAGTGCCAATCCTTCGATTGCCGCAAAACAAGCGATGGCATCGGTTGGTCAGTCACAATTGATGGCGCAATGGCAGCGATTTTTTGACGGGCCATGTTCACAGTTGTTGATCACCCATGGCGATCTAAAAGACCGTGCGCGTTATATCAATATTAAGAATACCCTGCGTTTGTTGCTGGAAAATAACATCCTGCCTATTGTCAATGAAAATGACACTGTCGCCACGCAAGAGCTGAAAGTAGGCGATAATGATAATTTAGCGGCCTTGGTTGCTATGGTGTGTGATGCCGACGCGTTATTGATTTTAAGTGATGTTAATGGCGTTTATGATGCCGATCCACGCAGCAATAAAGATGCGCAATTGATCAATCAAATTGACCATATCGATGATTCGGTGTTTGCCATGGCTGGCGGCACACGTAATCACCTTGCTACTGGCGGGATGCGCACCAAAATTGAAGCGGCACAAAAAGCCTGTGAACATGGTATTCATACCTATATCATCAATGGCTCTGACAGTGACAGTTTTAAAGCGTTTTTAGCGGCGCAAAATCCCGGTACCCATTTTGTTGCCAATCGCAGCTTAAAGAAAGCGAAAAAGCATTGGCTTAAACATACCTTGCTCAGTCAGGGCTCGATTGTTATCGACAAAGGGGCGATAACCGCCTTGCTTGAACGTGGCGCCTCACTGCTCGCCAGTGGTATCAAGGAGATTTACGGTGATTTTGTCAAAGGTGAAACGGTCAATATCACCGCGCATTGTGGCACACGCATATTAGCCAAAGGCATTGTCCAATACAGCAGTAATGAACTGCAACGCATCATGGGCAAAAACTCAGCGCAAATTGTTGAAATATTAGGTTTTTGCCCATCGGTTGAGGTGATACATCGCGACGATATGGTGCTATTAGTTGAAGAAGTAGAAGAGGACTAAGCATGACAAATTTCAATATTGAGCAAGCAGCTCAACAGGCTCGTTTAGCCTCATTACAGATTGCTAAACTCAGCACAGACAGTAAAAACCAATTGTTAACCTTGATGGCCGATACCATTGCTGCCAACAAAAGCAAAATACTTGATGCTAACGGCAAAGATATTGCCGCTGGGCGCAGTAAAGGCTTATCCGAGGCAATGTTAGATCGTTTGTTGTTAACCAACGAGCGCATCGATGGTATTCGCGCGGCGATTATTGATATCGTGAATTTGGCCGATCCCGTCGGCAATAAGTCGGCAGTCACTAAGCGCCCAAATGGTATCGAAGTAAGCAAAATGCGTATTCCATTAGGCGTGGTGGCGATGATTTATGAAGCTCGCCCTAATGTCACCGCTGAGGCGGCGGCGTTGTGCATAAAATCTGGTAACGCGGTGATTCTGCGTGGTGGCTCTGAGGCATTACACTCGAATTTGGCCATCGCTGAATTGTTGCACCAAAGCTTGCAACAGTGTCAATTAAGCGCGGACATTGCCACCGTCATTCCTGATCCATCGCGACAAGTGATCAGTGAGATGTTGACCTTAAATCAGTACATCGATTTGGTGATCCCGCGCGGCGGCGAAGGCTTAATTCGTTTTGTCAGCGACAACTCGCGCATACCGGTGATTCAACATTTTAAAGGGGTTTGCCACCTATACATTGATAAATACGCCGACTTGGATAAAGCGGTTAATATTCTTATTAATGGCAAAACCCAACGACCTAGCGCCTGTAATGCCATTGAAACTGTGCTGGTTCATAAAGACATCGCCGCTGAGTTTTTACCTGTGGCAAATATTGCGTTAAAACCGTTTGCGGTTAGTGTGCATGCCTGTGCTGACAGTATCGATTATTTTCAGCAAGCCAGCCTTGCCAGTGACGCAGATTATGCCGCAGAGTATTTGGCGCAAGAAGTGGCGGTTAAACAGGTAGATAGTTTTGCTGCGGCAATTGCTCACATTGAGCGTTATTCATCGGATCATACCGAGGTGATTGTTAGCCAAGATTATTCTCGTACTAATGCCTTTGTTAGTGCGGTAAATTCTTCGGTGGTGATGGTCAATGCTTCATCGCGTTTTTCCGATGGCGGAGAACTTGGATTGGGCTCTGAAATTGGTATTTCCACCAGTAAATTACATGCCTATGGGCCAATGGGATTACAAGCATTGACTACGCAAAAGTTTGTGGTTTTAGGCGATGGTCAGGTGCGACCGTAATCTAGCGTGTTTTATATGCCTGGCTTATATCTGTGGCTAATATAAATGAGTGGTTGTTATTGACCACTCATCTCGCCGCATATTGCGGTACCGAGAATTTTCACCAGTTGCTTCTTACGTTCTGTTGAGCCCAATACCCACATCAGCTTGGTCGTCGCTGCCTCAGGGGTCATATCTCGGCCATCAATAATAAACTCGCTGCGTAGGTTTTTACCGGCGGCATAACGCATGATATCAAGGCTGCCATTGTATACATCGGTAACAATGACCGCACACTTAAAGCGATCGCCAGTACGCTGTTTGGCTTCTTTAACCACTTCGGCTAAATTAAAATTATTTGGCGCAGTACCGCTACCAAATACGCGAACCACCAAGCCTTCAATATCACTGCCTTCAATGATCTTTAACAGCATTTCACCGCTAAAACCTGGGCTAAGATTAATGCTCAATACTTTGTCGCTAAACCCTAGTGAGTCACTGTTTAATGGCGGATAACTGTTCGGCTGGCGACGCAATTGTTCGGCAAAAATGGTTGGCACTGGAAACAGTTCACCAAGAATTTGTGCGTTCGGGGTACTAAAGCCAATCGCCGAGCGGGTACTGGATTTGCGTGAACGATTACCGCGAAATAACTGGCCCGCAAAACAAATCATCACTTCGGTTAATTGCGGTAAAGACTTTCCGGCTTGGTCGGCAACAAACAGGGCTAGGCGCAGGTTTTGTAAACCGTCACTGCCTGGCTTGCTAAGTGGCACTTGAGCCCCGGTGATCACCACAGGTTTGTTGTTTTGCGCCAAGGCAAACGATAATGCCGAGGCGGTATAGCTCATGGTATCGGTGCCATGCAAAATAACGAAACCATCGTAGTCATCATTCTCACGAATGATCATCTCCGCCATGGCGTTATAATGGGTTGGGCCAATTTCACTGGAGTCGCTGGTGCCAATCACCTCACCATTGCTAAGTTGCAATGGCTTTACTTCAATTTTTGAACATAAATCACTGGTCAAATCTTCAATAAGCTCAACCAATACTTCGCCTTTGGAAGCTTGCAGTTCACCACTGGCTTTTGCCGCCATGGTGATGGTACCGCCGGTATTGATAACCAGTATCTTATTGCTGCTTTGATTCATGATAATGTTTCGCCGTTAAATTTTTCGCCATTTTACGCAATTTTTTCATACACACAAACAAAAAAACGCCGGTAATGCCGACGTTTATTTTCAGTGCTTGCGACTGTCTTGTTGCGACAGTCTTAAGTATAAGACTATTGTTCGCTTTCGACGATACGTTTCATATCGGTCATATAGCCGCGCAGTTGTTTACCAACCACTTCGACAGGGTGGCTACGAATCGCTTCATTGACTTCAATTAGACGCACGTTATCTACACCGTTTGATGCTGACGCCAAGCCTGAGCCAATATCTTCGGCTGTTAAATCGGCAACGAAGTCTTTCAACATAGGCACTGCCGCATGCGAGAATAAGTAGTTACCATATTCCGCAGTATCTGAGATAACAACATTCATCTCGTACAACTTCTTACGGGCAATACAGTTGGCAATCAATGGCGTTTCATGCAGTGATTCATAATAGGCTGACTCTTCGATAATACCGGCAGCACACATGGTTTCAAATGCCAACTCGACACCGGCTTTGACCATAGCAACCAGATAAATGCCTTTGTCATAGAATTCTTGTTCACTGATCTCGGCATCGCTTGTGCCAGCTTGTTCAAAACTGGTATTGGCTGTGCCTTCTCGCCAGGTCAACAAGTTGTCATCATTGTTGTTCCAGTCGGCCATCATGGTTTGTGAAAAGTGACCATCGATAATGTCATCCATATGCTTGTTAAACAACGGACGCAAAATCACTTTCAATTGTTCTGCCATATCAAAGGCACGGATTTTTGCTGGATTCGATAAGCGATCCATCATATTGGTGATGCCACCGTGCTTCAGGCCTTCGGTTACTGTTTCCCAGCCATACTGGATAAGTTTTGCCGCATAGGCGCTGTCTAAGCCGTCACTGATCATTTTTTCATGAGCGAGGATGGCACCGGTTTGCAACATGCCACATAAAATGGTTTGCTCACCCATCAAGTCTGATTTAACTTCGGCAATAAACGATGACTCTAATACACCCGCACGGTCACCACCGGTGGCGCTTGCGTATGCTTTGGCAATCGCTAAGCCATCGCCTTTTGGATCATTTTCAGGGTGAACAGCGATTAAGGTTGGCACACCAAAACCACGTTTGTATTCTTCACGTACCTCAGTACCTGGGCATTTTGGCGCGACCATCACAACTGTAATGTCTTCACGAACCTGCATACCTTCCTCAACGATATTAAAACCGTGCGAATACGACAGAGTTGAACCTTGCTTCATCAATGGCATAACAGCGGTAACAACATTGGTGTGTTGCTTATCAGGAGTTAAGTTCAATACCAAATCGGCCTGAGGAATTAATTCTTCATAGGTACCAACGGTAAAACCGTTATCAGTAGCCCACTGCCAAGATTGACGTTTCTCGCTGATTGCTGCTTCGCGCAATGCATAAGAGATGTTCAAACCAGAGTCACGCATATTCAGACCCTGATTCAGACCTTGTGCACCACAGCCAACAATGACGATGTTCCAGTCTTTGATGAAGTTGCAGCCATCGCTGAATTCTTCGCGTTTCATAAAACGACACTTGCCCAACTGTTTAAGTTGATCGCGCAAGCTTAGGGTATTGAAATAATTTGCCATAACGGACTCCATTGAGGTGGCAGATTTTAGGATGAGCCATAACCTTAGCCTAAAACATGTATTGCTTAAAATGATATATTTGCATTATTATGTTTCATTATGTGAAATGATGTTTGTTTTTAAGGGCTGACGGTGGATAAAAAGTTATTACAAGTATACGTGCACTTGTGTGATTCGTTGCACTTTGGCCAAACAGCACAGGCACATCATGTCAGTCCGTCGACTTTGTCGCGGATGATTCAGCGTATTGAAGATGACATTGGTTTGCGCTTGCTGATTCGTGATAATCGCAGCGTCATATTGACTGATGCAGGTGAAAAATTTCGTGATTTTGCCAAGGCCCAGTTGGCTCAGTGGCAACAATTTGCATTGGCATTAGCCAAAGACCAGCACGAATTAAGCGGTAGATTAACCATTTATTGCTCGGTGACCGCGGCCTATTCGCATTTGCCTGGCATGCTTGATGGTTTTCGTCGCCAACATCCCAAAGTGGAAATCATGCTGCAAACCGGTAATGCCAATGACGCCATAGACAAGGTGTTGCAGGGGCAAGCCGATCTTGCCATTGCCGCGCAAGATGATAAACAATCCGACGCTGTGTGCTTTCAAGACTTAGCACATATCCCACTAACGCTGATTGCACCCACCATAGATTGTCAGATAACACGGCAACTCGATGAAGGCGGGCAATGGCAACAGCTACCGATTATTTTTCCCGATCACGGTCCTGCACGACAACGCTTTGAGCGATTTTTAAAGGCGCATGGGGTCAGTAAACCACAGGTATACGCCACGGTATCCGGGCATGAAGCCTTGGTATCTATGGTAGCGCTTGGCTGTGGTATTGGTATCGCGCCACAGGTGGTAATTGACAACAGCCCAGTTAAAGAGCGCATTCGCTCGTTAGCCAGTGATGTCGCTATTGCGCCATTTGTGCTTGGACTTTGTTGTCAGCAAAAGCGTCGCAGCGAACCCTTGATAGCAGCATTTTATCAATCGTTGCAAAACAACACAGCGGATTAAGGGCCAACACTTTCGGTCAGATGACGTATCAGCCGGTCCATGGCTCGATAGCTTAACGCTTCGACTAAATCGGCTCGATGTATGTCGGTTTGTTGTTTAAGATCGGCAATGGTACGGGCAATTTTTAGAATTTTATGATGTGCTCTGGTCGACAGACCGAGTTTTTCCATTGCCAAATCAAGAAACTCAGCATCGTCATCGACCAATCGACAGTAACGCTTTAGCTGCGGGCTGGTTAGGTGGGCATTGGCTTTGCCTTGGCGTGTTAATTGCCGCTGACGACAGGCGACCACACGTTGTCGAATAAACTCACTACTCTCTTCATTGCCATTGGCTTGATTCCAAGCGCCTTTGGGCAGACGAGCCACTTCTAGCTGAATATCAATACGATCTAAAAACGGCCCTGACAGTTTGTTGAGGTAGCGTAATATTTGCTCGGGGGTGCTGCGTCGATCGCTGTAAAAACCGGTTGGGCTGGGATTCATTGCCGCCACCAATTGAAACTGAGCCGGGTAGGTGGTTTTGTGTAACGCTCTGGAAATGGTCACCTCGCCAGACTCCATTGGCTCGCGCAATACATCGAGCACCTTGCGATCGTACTCAGGCAGTTCATCGAGAAATAAAATGCCGTTGTGGGCTAAGGATATTTCACCGGGCATCGGTGTTGAACCGCCGCCAACCAAGGCTGCTGATGACGCAGTATGGTGCGGCGCGCGAAATGGCCGAATATGCCAACGGCTGGTATCAAAATCATCGCTGCAAATCGATTGAATTGCCGCTGCTTGTAATGATTCTTCATCGGTCATCGCGGGCAATATGCCAGGTAGACGTGATGCCAACATGGTTTTACCGGTGCCCGGTGGGCCGATAAACAGAAGGTTGTGTGATCCTGCAGCAGCAAGCTCGAGTGCGCGCTTGGCAAGCGGTTGCCCAATGACATCTTGCATATCGGCAGAGTGACATGGTGGTTTGAGGGCTTGTTGAGCAGCGGCATCTTCGGCTTGCTGATGCAATGGTAACCGTTGCTGACCACTAAAATGCGCGAATAACTGATCAAGACGCTGCAGGGCGATGATCGCCACACCGTCAACTCGACTGGCTTGCGCGGCGTTGGCTTTTGGTAAAAACAATTGCCGGTTAGCCTCTCTAACCGCCATTGCCATAGGAATATCGCCAACGATTTTTCGTAATTGACCATTCAGTGCCAGTTCACCGGCAAACTCATAATCGTCGATTTGGTTTTTTGGTAATTGTTGCGATGCAACTAGGATACCGACAGCGATAGGCAAATCAAAATGGCCGCCATCTTTTGGCAAGTCAGCCGGTGCGAGGTTGACGACGATTTTCTTTTGTGGAAACTCAAAGCCACAATTGATGATGGCACTGCGTACTCGGTTTTTCGCTTCTTTTACCGAAGTTTCTGCCATGCCGACCATGTGAAATGCCGGTAAGCCATTACTGAGGTGAATTTCAATACATACTTGCGGTGCGTCGAGACCAATACGGGCACGACTGTAAATACTGGCTAAACTCATTTGATGTCCTTATCAAGATGTTTTCCCTATGCCATTAAGTCTAGTTGGCAATGGTGATAACTGTAAAATTGAATTTTGAGTTGAATTGAATGCATAACTATTCGCTTTCAATGGTTTTAAATAGTTATAAAAAATATCTTGTATCGCAGAATCAGCTATGCTAAATATTAATGAATCGTTACTGACAGGGCATTAATGGCGATTTTTGCTTTGTCGTTACTTAAAACGAAAATAAAAGAAACTGGTATGAAATTTAGCAAACTTGAACTGATTAAACTAATTCGCGTGGTGATTATTCTCCACACGCGGGTGCGTTGTTGATTCGGTTTGCCGATGTTACAACCCCCCGCTTCGATAAGAACCGGGGGGTTTATTTTTTCTTGCATAGTTATTCTTGAAAAATAAGGGTAACAGAGCAAGTGTCACCAGAAGTGGACAAAAAAGTCGAAATAAAATTGACCAAATTGACTAAAAAGGTCGACATAGAGCATAAAAATGTTGAAGATCGATGCCAGCAAAATTCAGGCCTGTGGCCAGACACGACAAATAGTTAGGAAAAAACAATGGCTAAAGTAAACGCTGAGCAAATTTGGTTTAATGGTGATTTGATGCCTTGGGGTGATGCCAAGGTACACGTAATGAGTCATGCTCTTCATTATGGTTCATCAGTATTTGAAGGTATCCGTGCGTATGACACGCACAAAGGTACGTGTATTTTCCGTCATCGTGAGCACATTGAGCGTTTGTTCGATTCTGCCAAGATTTATCGTATGAACATTCCTTTCTCGGTTGATCAAGTGATGCAAGCGTGTCGTGATTCAGTCGCGGAAAATGGTCTGAAATCTGCATACCTGCGCCCATTGGCGTTTCTTGGTGATATCGGTATGGGCTTGCGTCCAGCGGATGATGCCATTGCGGATTTAATGATTGCCGCGTTTAGCTGGGATGCCTATCTAGGTGCTGATGCTATGGAAAGCGGTGTTGATGTTGGTGTATCAAGCTGGAATCGTCTGGCGCCAAACACCATGCCAACTGGCGCTAAAGCTGGTGGTAACTACCTTTCTTCACAACTTATTTCACGTGAAGCGGCGCGTCACGGCTACACCGAAGGCATCGCCCTTGACGTAAACAACTATGTCAGTGAAGGCGCAGGTCAGAACTTATTCTTGGTACGCAAAGGTGTTATTTACACGCCACCAGCGACCTGTTCAATCTTGCCTGGTTTGACCCGTGATACGGTTATCACGTTGGCGAAAGAGCTAGGCTTTGAAGTACGTGAAGAGTTAATTGCTCGTGAAGGTCTATACCTTGCCGACGAATTCTTTATGTGTGGCACAGCGACAGAGATCGTACCGGTAAGTACCGTTGATGGTATGACCGTTGGTACTGGCAAACGTGGTGAAATCACCAAGAAGCTACAAGATGCATTCTTTGGCTTGTTTGACGGTAGCACCGAAGACAAATGGGGTTGGTTAGACCCTGTTAAATAACCTGTCTCGTTAATTCGGATTTCAACTATCTCCAACTAAGTTGATTTCTGATTCAGGCAGGTGTTCAAAGGGCAGGCGTTAAGCCTGTCCTGGTATAAAACAAATTTTTTTGGTTTTAAGGAAAACACTATGCCTAAATTGAGATCGGCAACTTCAACGCAGGGCCGAAATATGGCCGGCGCCCGTGCCCTATGGCGCGCCACAGGTATGACCGATGATGATTTTGGAAAGCCGATCATTGCGGTTGTAAACTCGTTCACACAATTCGTTCCTGGTCATGTACATCTCAAAGATATGGGACAGCTGGTTGCTGGTGCCATAGAAAAAGTCGGCGGTGTTGCCAAAGAATTCAATTCCATCGCAGTTGACGACGGCATTGCCATGGGGCATTCCGGCATGCTGTATTCATTGCCATCTCGCGAGCTGATTGCCGACTCTGTGGAATACATGATCAATGCACACTGTGTTGATGCCATGGTTTGTATCTCCAATTGTGACAAAATCACCCCAGGCATGTTAATGGCAGCAATGCGTCTTAATATACCGGTTGTGTTTGTTTCCGGTGGACCAATGGAAGCCGGTAAAACCAAACTCAGTGAGCAAATCATTAAATTGGATTTGGTGGATGCCATGATTCAAGGCGCCGATCCAAGTGTGTCTGATGAACAGTCGGCGCAAATTGAACGCTCAGCGTGTCCAACATGTGGTTCTTGCTCGGGCATGTTTACCGCCAATAGTATGAACTGTCTTGCCGAAGCACTTGGTTTAGCCTTGCCTGGTAACGGTTCAATGCTGGCTACCCATGCGGATCGTGAACAACTGTTTTTAAAAGCTGGCGAACAAATTGTTGAGCTAACTAAGCGTTATTATTTTGGCGACGATGACTCGGTATTGCCACGCAATATTGCCACCAAGCGTGCCTTTGAAAATGCCATGTGTCTCGATATTGCCATGGGCGGCTCGACCAATACGGTGTTGCATTTATTGGCGGCAGCGATTGAAGGTGATGTTGATTTTGATATGAGTGATATTGATCGCTTATCTCGCAAAGTGCCGCATTTGTGTAAAGTTGCCCCAAGCACGCAAAAATACCATATGGAAGATGTGCACCGTGCCGGTGGTGTGGTGGGTATTTTAGGTGAACTGGCCCGGGCCGGTTTACTGGATACCTCGGCGCGCAATGTATTGTGTAGCTCGTTAGAAGAATTGCTCAGCAAGTATGATGTCGCAGTGACGGACGATGAAGCGGTAAAAACTTTTTATCGCGCAGGTCCTGCCGGCATTCGTACTACGCAGGCATTCTCACAAAGCTGTCGTTGGGACAGCCTAGATGTTGATCGAGAGCAAGGCTGTATTCGTAGTCTAGATAATGCCTTTAGCCTTGACGGTGGTTTGGCGGTGCTGTTTGGTAATATTGCTGAAAATGGCTGTATTGTGAAAACAGCTGGTGTTGCCCCGGAAAATTTAGTCTTTAATGGTACTGCCCATGTATTTGAAAGTCAGGATGATGCGGTAGAAGGCATTCTTGGCGGTAAGGTTGTTGAAGGTGATGTGGTTGTTATCCGCTATGAAGGGCCTAAAGGTGGTCCAGGTATGCAAGAAATGCTATACCCTACGACCTATTTGAAATCGATGGGCTTGGGCACCAAGTGTGCATTGATAACCGATGGTCGCTTCTCAGGTGGTACCTCGGGTCTTTCAATTGGTCACGTGTCTCCTGAAGCCGCTGCCGGTGGCGCGATAGCACTTATTGAAAATGGTGATGCCATTGCCATCGATATTCCTAACCGTAAAATCAATCTTGAAATCGATGATCACGTATTGGCTGAGCGTCGCAAGGCGATGCAAGCAAAAGGCAAGCACGCCTTCAAACCGGTCAATCGTGTTAGACCAATAAGTTATGCACTAAAGACCTACGCAATGTTAGCTACTAGTGCCGATATGGGCGCGGTGCGTAATACCCAGTTACTCGACGAGCAAGACTAGGAGCCAGTTATGGCTGATACCGATGCAAACCAAGGCTCATGGCACGCTGATAACGTGCCGCTAACCGCCAATGAACAACTCGCGGTTAATGAAATGGGACTGGATTATTTACGCCGTATTCTAACCTCGCCAGTTTATGATGTGGCGGTAGAAACCGCCTTAACGGAATTGTCGCGACTGTCGCTGCAAACCGGCAATGACATCTATTTAAAGCGTGAAGATCAACAACCTGTGCACTCATTTAAATTGCGTGGTGCATACAACCGTTTGTGTCAGTTAAGCGATCAGCAAAAGTCTTTGGGGGTTATTGCCGCGTCTGCTGGTAATCATGCGCAAGGCTTGGCCTTGGCGGCAAAACGTCTTGGCGTGCAGGCAACCATTATGATGCCAATCACCACCCCTGATATTAAGGTCGACAATGTACGTCGCTTTGGCGGCGAAGTGCGTTTAATCGGTAAAAGCTTTAATGAAGCGGCGCAAGCGGCATTGTTGGCGGCGGCTGATGAGCAAAAAACCATGATTCATCCTTTTGACGATGAAGATGTGATTGCCGGTCAAGGTACCGTTGCCAAAGAATTAATGCAGCAGTTACCGGATGCGGATGTGGTATTTGTGCCTGTTGGTGGCGGTGGTTTGCTTGCCGGTATGGCGGTTTACATCAAACAATTAAACCCTCAGGTAAAAGTCATCGGCGTCGAAGCACAAGATTCCGCCTGTTTAGCGGCTGCGTTAAACGCAGGTAAACCTGTCGATCTTAGTCATGTTGGTCTATTTGCTGACGGGGTCGCGGTAAAACGCATTGGTGAGCATACCTTTTCGTTAATCCGTCACTTTTGCGATGAAGTTATCACCGTTTCAAGTGATGAAATCTGTGCATCGATTAAAGAGATTTTCGAACAAACTCGAGTTATTGCCGAGCCTGCTGGGGCATTGTCGCTAGCTGGTTTATTGAAATACTGCCAAACCTCCAAAGGTAATGAAAAATTGGCGGCGGTGCTATCTGGCGCGAATATGAATTTCCACTCTTTGCGTTATGTTTCTGAGCGATGTGAATTGGGTGAGCAAAAAGAAGCGGTATTAGCGGTTGAAATTCCGGAACAAAAGGGCAGTTTTCGGCAATTCTGCAAAGCCTTAGGTGGTAAAGCCATCACCGAATTTAACTACCGCTACGGTAAGTCGGATAATGCCCATATTTTTGTCGGCGTGCGGCTGACTGAGGGTAAGCAAGAACTGCAAGACATCGTTGCTGATTTGCGCAGCAGTGGTTATAAAGTCAATGATTTGACCGATAATGAATTGGCTAAGTTGCATGTGCGATATATGATTGGTGGCTCTAGCCATGATACCGTTGATGAGCGATTATTTAGCTTTGAATTTCCCGAGCATCCCGGTGCATTAGAGATGTTTCTCGATACTTTAGGTGAGCATTGGAATATATCGTTGTTTCATTACCGCAACCATGGTGCAGCATTTGGCCAGGTGTTAGCAGGGGTGCAGGTGCAAGATGACGACGAGCTGGCGTTTTTCCGCCATTTGAAAGACTTGGGTTATCAGTTTAAAGAAGAAACCGACAACCCGGCATATCAGCTGTTTTTAGGGGATTAGGCCAAGTAGCCTAGCCCTAACAGCTTAGCTCTTATAACAGAGCCCTAATAACTTAGTCGTTACAACCGTTTTCGTCGTTTAATTTGGCTTCAAGTTCAGCGACTTTAGCGGCTAACTCATCAAGCTTTGCGCGTGTCTTAATTAACACTTGAGTCTGTACGTCAAACTCTTCGCGGCTGACCACATCTAGCTGTGATAGCTTGCTTTGCAGTACCTGTTTAGCCTTACTTTCAAAATCATTGGCGACATTTTTAACCTGAGGAGGGATCGCCTCGGTGATTTGTTTGGCTATGTCTTCAATTTTCTTGGCGTTGATCATCTTGTTACTCTCATTTTTACGACTGTGACAATAATACTGCCTGATTATCCTAAATGGTAGCGAATCAGCGAAAATAATAGTCATCGATGGCGCTAAAATTCTATGATCAACATCAAAAACCAAGTAAAATTTGTTTTTTGTTGATCAACCAATATTGTCTTTTATGCAGCTCAACCCCAGACAGAACGAAGCCAAAAATTATGTGAGTGGACCCTGCCTAGTGCTTGCTGGCGCCGGCTCAGGTAAAACCGGTGTTATCTGTCAGAAAATCTCCTACCTTATTCAGGAATGTGATTACAAGGCGCGTAATATCGCTGCGGTGACCTTTACCAATAAGGCGGCGCGCGAGATGAAGGAAAGGATGACCAAAATGCTCGGTCGCGACCTCAGTCGTGGTCTAACGGTCTCGACCTTTCACTCTTTGGGGCTAGATATTGTTCGTCGTGAGCTAAAAATATTAGGCTTTAAACCCGGCTTTACTCTGTTTGATGACCAAGACACCTTGGCATTGTTAAAAGAGCTTACCGAAAAAGAACTTGATGGTGATAAAGAACTATTATCACGGTTGCAAAGCACGATTTCCAATTGGAAAAATGACCTGTTGTTGCCGGATAGCGTATTAAAACGCGCTAATGGTGCCGACGAGGTTTTGTTTGCTGAGTTTTATCAACGATATCATCAACATATGCGTGCTTATAACGCACTTGATTTCGATGATCTGATTTTAATTCCAACCTTATTATTACGCAATTATGATGAGGTAAAACAACGTTGGCAGAAAAAAATTCAATACCTGTTAGTCGATGAATATCAAGATACCAATACCAGCCAATATGAGATGGTTAAGTACTTGGTTGGCGAACGCGCACGCTTTACCGTGGTTGGTGACGACGATCAGTCTATCTATTCATGGCGTGGTGCGAAGCCGCAAAATCTGGTGCTTTTGGGTAAAGATTTCCCCAATTTGAAGTTGATCAAGTTGGAGCAAAATTATCGTTCCAGCGGCCGTATACTCAAATGTGCCAATGTATTGATTGCCAATAATCCGCATGTTTATGACAAATCACTGTTTAGTGAATTAAGTTATGGTCCAGAGTTGCGAGTGGTTAAAACCAAAAACGAAGATCATGAAGCTGAACGGGTCGCCGGTGAATTACTGGGGCATCGCTTCCTAAATAAAAGTAAGTACAAAGATTACGCCATTCTCTATCGCGGTAATTTTCAGTCGCGAGTGATTGAAAAGGTGTTAATGCAAAACCGTATTCCATACAAGATTAGTGGTGGCACGTCGTTTTTCTCGCGTTCGGAAATCAAAGACATTATGGCGTACCTGCGTCTTATCGTTAATCCCGATGACGACAATGCCTTTTTGCGTATTGTGAATGTGCCAAAGCGTGAAATAGGTCCAGCGACATTAGAAAAGCTGGGAAGCTTTGCCAATATCAAACAAATCAGTATGTTTGCCGCCAGTTTTGACCCTGACTTGGAGCGATCTTTGTCTGGCCGTGGTTTGGCCGCGGTGCAAAAATTTGGCCGCATGATTGTTGAAACTGAAGACAACGCTAACCGAGGTGACAGCGCCGCAGTCTTGCGTAGTTTTATTCAGAGCATCAACTACGAAGATTGGCTGTACGATACCTCGCCAAGCCCAAAAGCTGCGGAAATGCGCATGAAAAACGTCACCACCTTATTTAGTTGGGTGACCGATATGCTCGAAGGCACGGAACGTGATGAGCCGATGACATTAGCGCAAGTGGTAACTCGCTTAACCTTACGTGACATGATGGAGCGCGGCGAAGAAGAGGACGACGCAGATCAGGTGCAACTTATGACCTTGCATGCCTCTAAAGGTTTGGAGTTTCCTTATGTCTATCTGATTGGCATGGAAGAAGGCATGTTACCGCACCAAACCAGTATTGATGAGGATAATGTTGAAGAAGAACGACGCCTGGCTTATGTTGGCGTTACTCGAGCGCAACGTGAACTTATTTTCACCTATGCACAAGAACGTCGTCAGTACGGTGAAGTGATTCGTACCGAGCCATCACGCTTTTTGTATGAAATGCCGCAAGACGATTTGCAGTGGGAACAAAGTGGCAAACGCCAACAAAGTGCGCAGGAAACCCAAGCCAAAGGCAAGGCTGGAGTGGCAGGCTTACGTGCGATGCTGGCACAAAAAAATAGTTCAGAGTAACCTCGCTTAAGGTCTTTAGCATCAGGCCGTTAACGCGAGGTCTCTAACGCTAAGTCGTTAACATTAGGTGGTGACTAATTTATCAACCACCGTCTCGGCAGGTTTGTGCTCAGGTTGTTGCTTTAACATATCTAATTCGGCGCGATGGTATAACTCTTCAACGTCGTCAGCATCTGACAGCATGGCACTGATGCCTGTATGAATCGGCGCTTGTACCTTAAGTTGTGCGACGGACATGACATCATCGGCAAATATATTCTGAATACGATCTTGTAAATGATTACCTTCTACCATAGTGGTTTCCGGCATCACTAGGGCAAACCCTCGATCGCTGACTCGTGCCAATAACATGCCTTCACCGACCAAGGACTTTAACTTATCGGCGACATGACGCGTATATTGTTCGGTGATTTGGTGGCCATAGTTCTTAATCATCTGTTGTGATTCACTAATAAGCACCACCATTAAACTTAATGGTCGGTGGGCTTTGCGGGCATCGTTAAACAGCTTTGCTGATTCAATTAAGAAGTATTGCTTATTGGTACAGCCGGTGAGCATATCGGTTGTCTCATAGATGCTGAGCTGATTTTCGTACACCCGTGATTGGCGCGAGAATAAAACTAACACGATAATAACTTCGACCATGGTAAACAGTACCACGGACTGATAAATCGCATGGTTCATTGCATCATCAAGCACAATTAATGGCTGCGGGTTAGGCACATTTTCGCAATACAAAAACAAGGCAATGGCGGTAATGCTGTGCAAGGCTTTGGTTTTGATTTGCGCCGTATCAAATAATAAGAACACCCCAGTAGGCACTAGATAATAGTACAGATGCATGCCAGATTGGTTATCGACATAGACATTGGTGGTTACCCACAAATGCAATAACAATACGCCAAAGAACCAATTTTTCGCTAAGTAGATACGATTATACTTCATCAGCCACGGGCCAATGGTGTAAGCGAAGGTGAAGGTAAGGTTAATAATGCCGACAAGCGGTTTACCCAATACCAGCAAATAAAGTAGTGAATAGCTAAGGGCAATGAATACGGTAAAAATTGACACGTAATTAGACATGCGAATTCGTGCAGCCTGATGAAACGGCTTCAACTCTGTACCATATTGAACAATCTGTTTAAGCATAGCGCCACTTTGCTAGAGAAGGTGAAGTATCGATTCTACCTTTTCCAGACAAAGATACACAATGTATTATGGGAAATCATATTGAATGGGCATTTAACGCTATGTAAAGTGTTAAGCGCAATGGTCGATGTCATCATCTTGTTTGTTGTTTAACAATTTTGGCTGGCCAAGGTAATAGCCTTGACCAAAGTGACAACCGGCATCGATGGCTTTTTGCCATTGGCGTTTATTTTCCAGACCCTCTGCGACAAGATTAAAGCCAAAACTTTGCCCTAAACTGACCAATGACTTGGCAAGTTGTAGATTCTTATCGTTATTTACAAAAGAGCGGACAAATTGTTGATCCAGTTTTATCAGTTTGAATGGGTAATTATTTAAGTAATTAAGTGATGATATGCCACTGCCATAATTATCGAGTGCTAAGCGTACTCCGGTTTGCTGAAGCAGCTTGAGATTCTGCAATGTTTGCTTTGCCTGCTCATTAAAAGCTTTCTCATTAAATTCGATAATAAGATTTTCGGGTTCGACCAGATTATCTCTGATCAGTTTTATCAAGGCTCGAGTCTGCTTGTTGTGCTGCAAATGTTTACCAGACAAATTAATACTGATAAACAAGTTCTCTTGCTGCGCTTGCCATTGTTCTAATTGATCTGCGACTTGTTGCATTAACCTGTGCTCAATATCAATGATCAAGCCGCTATCTTCGGCGATCTGCAAAAATGTGTCAGGTGTCATCTGTTTGTGTTCAGGATGCTGCCAACGCAACAATGCTTCATAGCCAATGACTTTTTTAGACTGTAATTCGCAAATTGGTTGATACAACAGACTGAATTCGTCGTTAATAATGGCCTTATGCAATTGCTGTTCAATGTTCAGGTTACACAGAAGTTCTTCACGCATTGACTCATCATAAAACATCAAGCGTCCACGACCCATTGACTTAGCTTGGTACATGGCGGCATCGGCATCGCGAAGCACTTCCGTTGCGCTTTGGTATTTATGATCGCAAATGGCAATACCAACACTGGCACTGGTATAAAGGTTGTTTCCTTCCAGTTCGAAAGGTGCTTTGATGGTTTCAATAACACGACCTGCAATGTCTTCAGCATCGTCATTGTGTGCCAGGCTATCGAGTAAAACAACGAATTCGTCACCACCAAGGCGAGACAAGATATCGTTGCCACGAATGCATTCAAGGATACGCTTGGCGATTTCAATCAATAATAAATCTCCCACATGATGACCAAGGGTATCGTTAATTACTTTAAAGCGGTCGATATCGATAAACAGTACCGCAAAACGGTGATTTGGGTGACGTTTGATGTGCTTAATGGCATGTTCAAGACGGTCGGTAAACATGGCGCGATTCGGCAATTTAGTTAACGCGTCATGATGGGCATCATAATATAATTTCAGTTCGCTTTTGCGTTTCTGCTCGACTTGCTGACGTAAACTCAAGTTACTCTTTTGTAGGTGCTGGGTTTTCGCAAACACAATGTCTGCTACGTCTTTACTGTACATTTTGAGCAGTTCACTGGCTTTGTTGCGATGAATCGCAGCGGCAATAATACGGGCGATAAAACGAATCAGCTCAAGGTTAACCGAGGTTTGTTTATTCTGGTTAATAAAACCTTTGATGCCAATGATGCCGATAATCACATCATCAATTAATAACGGCGCGGCCAACCATACATCAACCAAGTGGGTGTGCTTTTGTCGCTTCGGAAATGGTCGTTCGACAATGCTGCTGTCAGGCTCCCAAATGCTCACGGTATCATGATTGATTAATACCGGCTTGGCGATGGAGGTAATAAACTCGACCACATCTGGTGTCAGTTGTTGTTCTATCGGCGAACAATTCAACTCGTCAACGTAGTAATGATCGGCATGCAATTGATTGCCTTGAGTGAACTGCTGAATATATAAATTTTTGGCAGGAAAATAACGGCGAATAATAGCTTGAAGCTGTGGGTAAAACACAGCCATATCTGTCACTGTGCTACAAAGCTCAGCGAGTTCCAATAATCCTGTCTGGGTTTTTTTGGTTGTTTTGTATCGACCCAGTAATTGTTTTAGTTTAGCAGGCGAAGTGCCTTTGCCAGTTAGCATCAAGTTCCTTGTTCCATCAAAGAGCGTTTACCCGGTTAATTTATCGATTATATGGGCTTATAAACACCCTGAGTTCCTAGTGTAGGTGAACAACCGCCACAACGCCAAGTTCAACACCGTTAAAAATGCTCATAGTATAGAAAAACTCTGACTTTCTTGAGGATTAACAATGATTAAATTTGGTATGTTTGAGGCAATAAAAAACCGGGAAAATCCCGGTTATTTCATAAACTTATCTATCCACATGTGATTTTTATCTCGGTGCGGAATAGCTGCCGTGAGGCTTAGATATCGGTAATAGAGCCCTTAAGCTTGTTTAAGGCGTTTTTCTCTAATTGACGCACACGTTCAGCAGATATTTGGTATTTATCAGCCAAATCTTGCAAGGTTGATTTGTTCTCAGTTAACCAACGGGTCTTGATGATATCTTGACTGCGTTCGTCTAACGTTGACAGGGCATTGAATAGTTGGCCGTTAACATGGTTATCCCAGTTAGCCGATTCAACTTGCTCAGACAAATCTGATGATTGGTCTTGTAAAAACTGAGCTGGTGCATAGGTGCTACCACCTTGACCGCCATCGTCGTCGTTATCGGTCAAATCAAATGCTTGATCCGAGCTCGCCATGCGGTTTTCCATTTCCAACACATCTTTGGTGCTGACACCGAGTGTTTCGGCAACGGTATTCACTTCTTCTTGGCTAAACCAACCTAGGCGTTTTTTGTTTTTACGTAGATTGAAAAACAATTTGCGTTGCGCTTTGGTGGTGGCAATTTTAACAATACGCCAATTTTTCAAAACAAATTCATGAATTTCAGCTTTGATCCAATGCACAGCAAATGACACCAAACGCACACCAACTTCTGGGTTGAATCGTTTAACGGCTTTCATCAGACCGATGTTACCTTCTTGGATAAGATCCGCTTGAGGTAATCCGTAGCCTGAGTAGCTTTTGGCAATATGGATAACGAAACGTAGGTGCGACATGATCAAATCTTGTGCTGCAGCTAGGTTGTTATCTGAATATAAACTGGAGGCAAGTTCCTGTTCGCGCTCAGCTGTCAGCATAGGAATGCCGTAAGCCATTTGCACGTATGCTTCAATGCTGCCACTTTGTGGAACAGTTAAGGCCATTGATTGCACATTCTTAGTCATCTGTACCCCTTATAAAATCTAGGTTTGTTGTAAAGCAAAGCCAATAAAAATTTGGCTAGAACTCTGGATACTAGCATAGCTTTCTAGAGATCGCTAATATAAAAAAATGGATTATTTAATCGAAAAAATAGGTGAATAGAATTACTAGCTTAACTATATGATTAATATAACTTAAACAAGTTCAATTTTATCCTTAAGGTTTTGTTACAGCAGGTAAAAAAGGCGCAAATAGCGCCTTTTTTAATCAATTTGCTTAAATGTTGTTTATTCAGCGCTTGGTTCGATATCTCTAATATGCTGACGCACAGATATGTAGCTGCCGAGCAGTCCCAACACAATTGCCGTTAGGATGAGCGTCATGGTTTCGCTAAAATCTAATGATTGTAATGAGAACTGGCTATCATACAGTTGCGCAAGCTCAATAATCGCGATATCCAAATAAGCTGCTAGCAAAGCTACGGTGAGCGCTGCCAGTAAACCACCAAACACGCCATACCAAAAACCGGTGTACATAAACGGTCGTTGAATAAAGGCGTCGGTTGCCCCAACCATTTTCATCACAGCAATAGCACTGCGTTGATTGAGGATCGCCAAGCGTATGGTGTTACCTATGATCAGCACGACTGATAGGCTTAATAATATCGCTAATGAGGTGACGATATCTTGTACCAGTGACATGATCGCCTCAAGACGTGTTAGCCATTCTAAATCCAATTTGCCTTGTGCGACTTCGCGTTCTTTTTCGATTTTTTCCAACAACGCTTTGGCAGCATTAGGTTGGCTGTAACGTTCATTTGGCGTCACTAATATGGTTGCCGGTAGTGGGTTTTCATCAAGGTAGGTCAATGCTTTGCCAAATCCTGACAAAGCTTTAAATTCTGCCAAACCCTGCTCAGCACTGATGTATTTTACCTTATCGACTTCCGGATAGAGGCGAATACGATTGACCACGTTTTGTGCGCTTTTATCGTTGGTGTTTAGTTTCAAAAAAACACTGATTTGCGCCGCAGACTCCCAATTGGTGCTCACTTGTTGGGCGTTTTTGGTAAATAAGTGCAAGGTAGCCGGCAAAGTTAAACTGATGCCCAATACCAATATGGTCATGATCGATGCCATCGGCGTGCGCCACAGAGCGCCTAAACTGCCAGTCGCTTGTTGCAAATGACGCACTGGCAACATAATCAAACTGTTGAATGAAAACGCCGAGCGTTTGCGAAAAGTATTATTGTCTTTATTCATCAACAAACTCCTCTTCACTTTGGCTCAATCCGTCGGTGATCATGCGGCCATCCTTTAGCGTTAAGGTACGATATTTCATGCGCGCAATTAAACCCAGATCATGGGTGGCGATTAACACGCTAACACCCACTGAATTGAAATCTTCAAATAATTTGAGGATATCCAATGACAGTTTTGGATCAAGGTTACCGGTTGGCTCATCGGCAAGAATAATAGGAGGCTTGTTGACAATCGCCCGCGCAATGCCGACCCGTTGTTGTTCACCACCAGAGAGCATATGCGGGTAACATTTGGCTTTGGCGGTCAAGCCAACCTTATCAAGAGCAGCCATAACGCGTTTTTTAATTTCACCTAGGCTTTCGTTTTCGATCACCAATGGCAAGGCAATATTGTCAAACACAGTGCGGTCCATTAACAGGTTATGATTTTGAAAAATCATCCCTATGTTGCGGCGCATATATGGGATTTGGCGATAGCTGATGTTAGAGACATCAGTATTGTTGATCATCACCTGACCAGAGGTTGGCTTTTCCATGACACTGATAAGCTTCAAAAGCGTACTCTTACCCGCACCTGAGTGACCGGTAAGAAACGCCATCTCTCCTTTTTCTAAGGAGAAATTTATATTTTTCAGTGCATTAAATCCACCTGGATAGGTTTTATTAACAGCTTTAAAACGGATCATAATGGATTTTTTATTATTATTAGTTAATTAAAATTGGGGCGTATCACCCCAACTTACTAGGATTCGTTTTGTTTGGCAAACAAGGCGTCGATAAATTCTGTACCATCAAATGGTCGCAAATCATCAATACCTTCACCGACACCTAGATAGCGAATCGGCACCTGAAATTTATCTGCCAAAGCAAAGATAACACCACCTTTGGCGGTACCATCTAACTTGGTGACATTAATGCCATCCAATCCGACGGCTTCGTTAAACAGTTGTGTTTGACTGATGGCGTTTTGGCCAGTGCCGGCGTCAATGGTAAGCATCACTTGATGCGGCGCATTTTCGTCGATTTTCTTCATCACTCGTACGACTTTCTTCAGCTCTTCCATCAAGTGCGCTTTATTTTGTAAGCGGCCTGCGGTATCGGCAATCAAAATGTCGACACCTTTACTTCGGGCTGAATGGATAGCGTCATAAATAACCGACGCACTATCGGCACCGGTATGTTGAGCGACAACGGCAATATCATTGCGCTCGCCCCAAACTTGCAATTGCTCGACAGCGGCAGCTCGGAAGGTATCACCTGCAGCTAACATAACCGACTTGCCTTGTGCTTGATATTGTTTGGCCAGTTTACCTATGGTCGTGGTTTTACCAACACCATTTACACCAACCATTAAGATCACATGAGGACCTTGGCTCATATCGGGTTGAGGTTGATCCACCGACTCAAGAATTTTAGCCATTTCTTGTTTAAGCAAATCGTATAATGCTTCGGCATCTTTTAATTGCGAACGGCTGGCGGTTTCGGTCAGTGAGTCGATGATTCGGGTTGTGGTATCAACACCAACATCGGCAAGCAATAGCTGAGTTTCAAGCTCTTCAAATAACTCGTCGTCGATTTTTTTACCGCTGAACAGATCGAACAAACCACCACCAATATTTTGGCGGGTTTTGCTTAGGCCTTGCTTAAGTCGTGCAAAAAATCCTTGTTTTTTCGCGGCTGTTTGTTGCACTTCAGGCTCAGGCTCAGGCTCAGGCTCAGGCTCAGGCTCAGGCTCAGGCTCAGGCTCAGCTGCCATTTCTGCATCGTTGACTGCTGTGTCTGTATCTGTGTCTGCGTCTGTATCAATGTTTACTGCAGCGACAGGCTCAAACTCATTAACATCGTTTTGCTCTGCGTCTTGCGAGCTATCGATGCTATCGGCGATGTCTTGCTTAGCAACTTCAGGTACAGCCTCGGTAGCTGTTTCAGTGTCGGCTTGGTTCGTGCTGTCAGCCTCAATTGATGGTACAGGTTCTGCTGGTGCTTGTTCGGCATCAGCGACTTGTTCGGCCGGTGCGCTTTCAGCAAGGTCAGTTTGCTCAATTATCTCTTCCACAGGTTGTGCAGACTGTTCAGTTTTTGCATTGTCTTGTACCGGTTTTTCTTTCTTAAACCAGCCAAACAGGCCTTTTTTCTTTGCCATAGTTTGAATCTTACTTTGCCGTGTTAGGGGATTATCATAACCGCTCGAATACGCTGTTCGGTGCGAGCAATTTGCAACGTGAGTTGATATGATATGCCTTGGATTTTCAAATAGCGCTTATAATATCATCATCGTAGCGTTGGAAAAACCGCCGAAATGTGAATATCCAAGGAATTTTAGCAAGCAAATGGCAAAAAAACGTAATCCCGCCAATAACAAACAAGTCAGTGGACAAGTAAGAATCATCGCCGGAATGCACCGTGGTCGTAAACTTGCCGTGCTAAACAGTGACGGCTTGAGACCAACCACGGACAGAGTCAAAGAAACCTTGTTTAATTGGCTAATGATGGATGTGCGCGATGCCATATGTCTAGATTGTTATGCCGGTTCAGGCAGTCTTGGCTTTGAAGCGTTGTCTCGGGGGGCTCGTTCGGTGGATTTTATTGAAATGGATAAAGCCGCAGGCCAGCAATTAAAAACCAACATAAATTTGCTTAAAGCGAATAATGCTAAGGTTCATCAGGGCGATTGCCTGAGCATATTACCGGCCTTGGCGCAAAAGTATGAATTGGTGTTTATTGATCCGCCGTTTCGAAAAGGCTTAGCACAGCGCACCATCGACACATTGCAACAGGCTGAATTATTAGCAGACCAGGCGTTGGTCTATGTCGAAGTTGAAAGCGAACAAACTACCCTAGAGGTGCCACAAAGCTGGCACCTTGTAAAAGACAAAAACGCTGGTCAAGTAAGTTATCGGTTATACCGGCTTAACTGTACCTAAGACGAAAGCCTATTTTCAGGGTGACCTGATAATGGGCAACTTTACCATCAACAATATGACCTCGGGTTTCAACGACCTCGAACCAATTCATATTTGAGACGGTCTTCGAGCACTCATCAATAGCGTTTTCAATGGCTTCTTCGATTGATGTTGGTGAAGAGCCGACAATTTCCAGTTTTTTGTAAGTATGATGTTCAGACATGGCTATCCTCCTCCTGTGTATAAAGTAAGCATAGCCAAAATTTTTCAGTCTGCAGCAGTGTCGATCAGTATTTAATATTCAATACCAAGGTTGGAAAGTCGTTGCTCAGTAACAAGCTGTTTAAGATGCAGGCATGTTTGTTGATTTTCTTTGCTTTTCGCCAACAAATCGATCAATTCTTGATGTGTCTCCTGCTCCCACTGCATAAGCGGGTGTTGATCAATATCTTGTTGATTGATAACGATTTGATCTTGTTGCTCAAACTCGGACGCAAGCAAAATCTCTAGATAATAGCTGACGCTGCCGGTAGATAGCATGGCGACATTGGCTATGGTGGTCGCTTCGTTTTCTTGAATGCCTTGCAATAAAGAGCCTAACGCCATACACGCATCAAGTGCTGGGTAGACACCAAAAAAGTCGAAGTTATCGACATCTGGAATCACCTCTTCTAGCTTTTCCAATTGTGCGTCATAGTTGATTTTTATCTTGCCTTGCTCCAGTCGTTGCCAAACCAGGTTAAGTTGATTGCGCAAAACATTGATGTCACCAAAGTCCGCTGCTTCACTAAACATTTGATAGTTCGGTAGCATGCGTTCCAATAATGCACAGGCAAATGCAGTGTGTTGCCATAAAGACAAACTCTTTAACGGGAGAGGTTTAGCCAAAATAAATGCTCATAAAAGAAAATTGCGCTCATTATAGCGCAATTTTAAAGGAGATTAACCAGCAGTCTGTGCTCCGAGAATGTTGTTTAGGAAGCAACCTCAAGTTGTTTTTGTGCATATTCAAACTTGAGACGATATTCGGTTAGCTGATTTTGCAGTTCTGCAACGTCATCATTGATGCGCTGTTTTAGCTCATTGTTTTCATCACGAAGCTGTTTCATGGTGCTGCGAATTTGCTCGTCATTGGCATCATGTCTAGAGCGTAATGTGGCATTTTTCTGCACAAACTCAGATACTTTTTCGCGCTCAGCTTCGAGTTGTTGCTCGAGTTTGCTCACTTGCGATAACTCACTGCTATTGAGTTTCTTAAGCTCGTCAATTTGTTGTTTCAAGGTGTTTTTATCACCATTGAGAATCTCGATAATGTCATCGGTTTTTTGCTGCAAACTCTCAAAGCGTTTGCTTTCGCCGGAAAGTTTTTCGGTTAACACGCTAATTTGCTGCTGTGCACTTTGCAGTGCTTGGTTTGACTGATTATGCAAGTCGCTAAACTGCTGCTTATAGTCGCTTTCCAGTGAGCTTTTGTCTTTTTGTGCGACGTCACGGGCAGCTTTAAGTTGCACGTTCACTTTACCGTATTTGCTTTCCAGTTCGGCTAACTTCTCTTTTTGTCGCTCGAGGTTGTCGGTAAGGGCGTTGTTTTGCACCCAAGTAGATTTTTGCTGCTTTTCGCTTTGCTCTAATTGTTGCTCTAGCGCTTCAACTTGCTTATGCAAGTCTGCTGTGTGGCTTTCTAATTGTTGTTGATGTTGCTGTTGCAGCTCGCTAAGTTGGGCTTGTTCGCCACTCAAGGATTGATTCAGCGTATCAAGCTGTGTGGTAATCTTTTCAACTCGCTTTTCGCTTTGTTTAAGTTGATTTTTCAAGGCTTTTTCTTTGTTGCTGCTGTCACTGATTAATTTATCGAGTCCCGCTTGATGCGCAGATTTTAAATCTTTAAGTTGTTCATTAAGATCTTCAATGTCGCCTTGCAGTTGTTGTGTTAACTGTTGTTCCGTCTCTAGCTGTTTGTTTAAGCTCGTGACTTGCTTGTCACTAGCTTGCTTGATTTGACGTTGTTGCTGTTGCACATCTTTGCTTTGTTCGGCTAATGCCTTATCAAATTCAGCGATTTTCTTTTCAAGTTGCCTATTGGCACTATCGACTAATTTTTGCTTCTCTTTTAACTGCTTATCGTGTTGTTTTTCAACATTAAGCAGCGCCGTTGAATGCAGTTTTTGCTGGCTCTTGAGCTCTGTTGTCGCCTCTTTATTTTGCTGTTCTTGCTTCTTGAATTCAGCATTAAGGTCTTTGATTTGTTGTTTAAGTTTGAGCGTGCCTTCTTGTGCTTTGTTCAGCTTGATCTCAAGTGCCTTAATAACCGTGGTGCTAGAACCGGAGGCTTTTTCGTAGGTTTTCAGCTGTTGTTGATGCTGGCTCTGCTGTTCGCTCAGTTGCTGTTGCAGATCTTGGTTTTGCTCTTCGGCTTTGCTCAGCTTGGCGGTTGTTTGCTCTAGCTCTTTGTTTAGTTGCTGTTGCTGCTGGGTGATCTTTTTAACATCCGATTGGCCATCGGCTGATTGCGTTTTTAATTGCGCAATTTGATAATCACTGTCTTTCTTAAGCTGTTGATGCGCTATTTGTTGTTTTTCAAGTTCTTGATTTAACTTGTCTAACTTTTTATTAAGCGCGGAATTATCTTTATTCAGCGGATCAAGCTGTGATTGCAGCAGTTCGCGATTTTCTTTGGTCAGGCGCAACTCTTCATTGAGAATTTCTTCATCGCGCAGTTTGATTTTTAGATGAGTCTCAATTTGAACCGCATGCTCTTGCAGTTTTTCTAACTGGGTGTCCGAATGCAACAGCTTTTTTCTCAGCTGCTCTATTTCACTGTATTTTAGATTAACAGAATCATGCTTGGAGCGACTTAACTTCTCGTGCACCAGATGATATTTTTCATCAAGTTTTTGCTTTTGCTCAGATAAAGCTTGTTGCTTTTCCTGCTCTGCGTTATCGGCAATTCGAGTTGCCAATTGGTTAAACTTGTCTTCCAGCTGAATAAAGATATCACCTGCTAATAGTTGCAGTTGTTCTTCTATTTCAGTGTTGATCACAGACTTGCTCATAGATGACTCGACCATGTTGTTATTGTTTTTGCGCTGCTTCTATTTAATCACGTTTACCAAGGTTTAAAAAGTCTTACCTCTAAAGCTTTGTTATTAACCAAGATAATTGGCAATCCCATCGAGTAACATTTGTACCGCAATCATCACTAGAATCATACCCATTAAGCGTTCCATAGCGGTTAAACCACGGTTACCTAAAATTCGTTGGAAAGCTGATGAGAAGAATAAAATAACCGCACTGACAGACCAGGCAATAATCAGTGCCAAAGTCCAGTCGGTCATACGGTTTGGGTCTTGGTTAGCCATTAAAATTAATGCCGCTAATATCGATGGACCGGCCATCATAGGTACAGCCAATGGCACGAGGAAGGGTTCCTCGCCCTCAGGTAACCCGCTGATTGAACCATGCGATGGAAAAATCATTTTTATGGCAATAAGAAACAGTATGATACCGCCGGCAATGGATACCGATTCTTGGCGTAAATGTAAAAAGTCGAGAATCTTTTGCCCAGCGAAAAGAAACAATAACATGATGCCAAGGGCTATGATCAGCTCACGAATGAGAATGATGCGTTGACGCTTACTGTCGATGCCTTTTAATACGGATATAAAAATAGGTAGATTACCTAATGGATCCATGATTAAAAATAAGGTGACTGCGGCGGTTAACATTTCCATAGTGATGACCTAGTTGTTGTCGGGGTTAGTTAAGGGCAACTTTAGCAGATTTATGATGGCAAATTCAAAGTTCTAGGTGACAAATTGCACCAATGTTATCATTTGCAAATCGGCGAGATAAATTGCCCTTGCATAGCTATGCTGTTAATTGGCAAGCATATGCCATATATAAAGAAATTATAAAAGTTAGTATGAAATATCTTATTTTTGTTAGTGCCTTATGGGCGTTCTCTTTTGGCTTAATTAAAGGCGAATTGACCGGTATTGATTCGCAACTGGTTGCAGCAATACGGTTGGCGTTGTGTGCGTTGGTTTTCTTACCTCTGCTATGGTTTAGGCAAGCAACCAATCTGTCGTTGCGCAAAGCCAGTCAACTTATCGCTTTAGGTGCAATTCAATTTGGCGTGATGTATCTTGCCTATATTCAATCCTATCAATACTTACCTGGATACTTAGTTGCGGTATTTACCATTTTTACGCCGTTATACGTCATATTAATTGACTGCATTTGGCATCGCCGTTGGCAGGCAAAGTTGCTGTGGCCGGTGTTGTTGTCGATTTGTGCGGCCGCTGTCATTGTTTTTCGTACCCCTGAGCAAGGTCAATACTTGACTGGCTTTTTGTATTTGCAGTTTGCTAATGTCGCCTTTGCTTTCGGCCAAGTTGCCTATCGCTGCATCGCCAGTGATGAAGGCCATGCCCGCAACATGTTTTGGATGTATTTAGGCGGCGCACTATTAACCGTTATCGCCACTTTGCTAACCGTCGACGTTGCCCTTGTTAGTATATCTAACCGCCAATTTATGGTGCTGGTCTACCTTGGTGTCATCGCTTCAGGTATTGGGTTTTACTGTTGGAACAAAGGTGCAAGCCGTGTATCGGCATTACAGCTTGCCATTATGAACAATGGTTATGTGCCTTTAGCTGTGCTGTTTGCGGTGCTGATTTTTGGCGAAAGTGCCGATTGGCTGCGCTTGCTGATCGGTAGTGGTTTACTGGTGAGTGCCCTGTGGCTGGCGGATAAAATGAACAAAGGCACTTAATGTGCCTTTGTGTTGATGCCTTTGTGTTTGGGCCTTTGCGGGGTTGCCAATGGCTTTGCCAACCCCGTGGCAAATTGAGCGTTATGCTTTAGAGGCTTGATATTTTTTGATGATAGCGAACAACATGTCTTTGTGTTGTAAACGTTTTTTCTTTAAACCTTCCAAGTAATCATCGGCCGTGTTTTCGACACCTTCTTCAATGCGAATAACTTCGTGATCTAAGTCATGATATTCTTTAAATAGACGGGCAAAGTGATTGTCAGTCATTTTTAAGGTCCGGATTTCATCTTTAAACTCTGGAAATTCGTGGTGTAAGTCGTGCTTTTCAATAAACATAATATGTCTTCCTAAAGTTAATAAAATTATTTAGCGCAATCGATACAGGTTTTCGCGTATGGAAGGGCTTCCAAACGGCGTTCATCAATGGCTTTACCGCAGTTGCTACAGATACCGTATTGTTCGGTTTGCAACATCAGCAGTGTTTGTTCTATTTTTTGCAGTTCTAATTGGGTTTGTTGATGAATCTCATCGAGGACTTCATCGTTTTCCGATTCTGTACACTGCTCGGCAAAGTCTTGGCTACGACCTTTTTTAAAGTCAGCTTCTATGGCAGCTAAGCGAATACTTAACTCTTGTTTCTTTGCTTGTAATGATTGTGTGAGTTTGGCAACTATCATCGCTGTTCTCCTTTTATGTTTAGAGTACAGCGACGATTTTAGAGAATATTGATCTGGCTCAATTGGATAACAATTTATTAGAAAACTGTTTCGCAAAGGGTGTTATGCAAAATCTATTGGTCATCATAAGTTAATGATAAATATTAACTATTGGGTCCTTGTGGACGCATTTTTAATTCATTGCAGCCGACGTGCCAATTGGGGCGTTCGTCGCAAAAGATGTTTTGACTTGGCTTTATTTCGATTTCATCGTCCAACGTACCTGCTGGCAACACATAAATTTGCCCGGTTTTAGTCAACCAAGGTAGGTTTGAACCACACTGACCACAAAAACAGCTAGCAAAGTATTTCGCATCTGGAATTTCATAGCGTTTTAGCAGATGCTCACCGGTTAGCCATGAGAATTGCGACAGTGGCACAAAAATATTTGGCGCAAATCCTGAGCCGGTAACTTTGCGACAGCGGCTGCAGTGACAATATTGAAAAATACTTAATGGTGTTTCGATTTGATACGTCACTTGGCCGCATAAGCAGCTGCCATTATAGGTTGTTTCGATTGCCATACTTGCCTCTTTAAGGTTGTGGACTGTGTTTTATGTCGTGCCTGTTGCGAATATACAGTTCTTCTACTTTTGTTCTTGCCCAAGGTGTTTTGCGTAAGAATTTTAGACTGGATTTAATGCTAGGATCGTGGGTAAAGCAACGTATCTTGATGCGCTGGCCCAGCTCTTCAAAGCCAAAATGGGCTTCCAACTCGGTAACGATTGTTTTTAAAGTGATGCCGTGAAGCGGGTTGTACGGTTGTTGTTCCAAGTTGTTGGCCTATATGACAGTAAAATTCGATATCCTTTAATGATATATCAAAACGCCGCTGGAGTTTAGTTTTAGGGGGTTAAAGGTTTTAGAGGGCAAAGGAGCTAGGGGCTAGGAAGAGCTGAGAAAAGAGCGACGAACTAAGGACTAACAAAAAGAGTAAGAGCTGAGGTATATACACAAGGATGTGAGGTATGCAGCGATGGCGGGATGCCTTCCGGGCATAAATACATCCGTGTACAAAACCCTCTCAGGCTGTCCTGCCTTCCGGGCATAAATACATCCGTGTACAAAACCCTCTCAGGCTGTCCTGCCTTCCGGGTATAAATACATCCGTGTACAAAAAAGCCCGGCAATTCCCTATACCGGACAACGCGACACACCGTTACAACATCATTTGTTTCAAGCTCAGGTCTTAAGACTTGTGGCTTGCAAAGGCAGTGTCGTCTAGCCCGCGTTGTCAAAGCGCAGTAAAAACAAAACAGGCTAATTAGTATACCTATTAGCCTGTTAAAAAGATCAGTTTAGGGGCTTAGTGTTGCAGAAATAACGCTAACTCGTCGCTACCGCCAATGTGCTTATTATCTACGAAGACTTGTGGCACGGTATCGCGACCCGTAATGGCTTTTAATGAGGTTAAACTTGCATCTTTGCCGAGTACAATTTCTTCGTATTGGTAGCCATTATCTGTTAGCAATTCTTTCGCTTTAATACAGAAAGGACAGCCTGGTTTGGTAAAAATACTTACCGCTTGTGGCTTCACTGCATCTGGCGCGACATGTGCTAACATGGTGTCAGCATCAGATACTTCAAATGGGTCACCTGGCACGTTTGGTTCAATAAACATTTTTTCGATAACGCCGTCTTTAACCAGCATAGAGTAACGCCAACTGCGTTTGCCAAAACCTAAATCTGCTTTGTCGACTAACATGCCCATACCGTCGCTAAACTCGCCGTTGCCATCTGGAATCAAGGTTACATTGTCGCTTTCTTGATCTTGTGCCCAGGCGTTCATAACAAAGGTGTCATTGACGGACATACAAATGATGTCGTCAATACCATGCTTGTTAAAGGTAGACGCTAATTCGTTATATCTTGGTAAGTGTGTACTTGAACATGTTGGCGTAAAGGCGCCTGGCAATGAAAACACGACTACGGTTTTGCCTTTAAATAAGTCATCGCTGCTGATGGTCTTCCACTCGTCATTTACACGAGTCTTAAAGTTTACACTTGGTACGGTTAAACCTTCTCTGTTCTCTAACATAGGGACTCCACTTAAGTATTAATCTTTTGCCACACGGCGAATCTACAATAAGTATAGATACTAATTTTAATTAATTAAAACGAATAAAATCTATTATATTAATTTAAAAAATAGATTCGATAGCGTGTCTAAACCGGTGCACATTAAATGTTGCCCTTAAGGTATAGACCAACCAAAGCGTTACTCCAAGCCATTTAATTTGTTATATATGAATTCTCATATATAATGTATTTCATATATTGAAGAGGTGAACTATGTTAACTGCCGTAGAATTTTATAAAGCACTGGCTGATGACACCCGATTACAGGCCATGTTGTTGGTGGTCGCTGAGCAGGAATTATGTGTTTGTGAGTTGGTCGAAGCATTGCAATGCAGCCAACCTAAAATATCCCGTCACTTGGCGCTGTTAAAACAACAGAATCTGCTGGTCGATCGCAAACAAAAACAATGGGTGTTTTATCGTTTAAACCCAGCCTTACCGCAATGGTGTCAGCACGTACTAGAAACCAGTTTGCAGCATAATCAAGATTATTTGTCTGATGCTGGACAAAGACTAAGCTTAATGCAAAATCGCCCTGATAAATGTTGTTAGAGAACCAACTATGACCGATAAACACCCATATGACGTTATGCCATTGACAGATAATGGCGAATTTATTTTCACCCCTTGCCCAGGCACCAAAGCAACGACGTTGCAAGATGCCATTTCAACCTTAAAGCAAGCCGGCACAGAGATGATCATCTCAACCAATTACGATGAAGAATTACAACGCTTGGACGTCGCTGACCTTGGTGAACAAGTCACCGCTGCAGGTATCCGTTGGCATCAGTTGCCCATCAAAGATGATGCGGCACCAAATCAAGATTTTCGTATAGCCTTTGCCGCTGCCATTAATGACATTATCGCGGTACTTGCTAATAACGGCACTATTGCAGTGCATTGCAAGGGGGGGAGCGGGCGCACAGGGTTAGTGATTGCTTTGATTATGAAGCAGTTAGGTTACGCTGATCAGACAATCATACGCTCTGTACAAGAGCTAAGACCGAAAGCACTTAAAAATGCTGAACAATTAGATTTTTTCGAAAAATTTTCGCTGTAGAGGAATGACAACATGACCATTAAAATTGGTATCAATGGCTTTGGCCGTATGGGGCGCTTATCAATGCGTGCTGGATTTGATTGGCAAGATATAGAGATAGTACAGATTAATGATCCTGCAGGTAATGCAGAAGCATTGGCGCACTTGTTAACGTTTGATTCTGTGCATGGCATTTGGCATCACCAAGCAACGAGCGACGGCAACAATATGTTGATTGATGGTAACGTTATTCCATGCAGCCAAAATAAAACAATCGCCGAGACGGATTGGTCAGGCTGTGACGTGGTTATTGAAGCCAGTGGCAAAATGAAGACCAAAGCCTTGTTGCAAGCATATCTTGATCAGGGCGTAAAGCGTGTCGTAGTTACCGCACCGGTGAAAGAAGAAGGCGTGCTCAATGTGGTTATGGGCGTAAATGAACACCTCTATCAACCAGAACAACACCCCATTGTTACTGCTGCAAGTTGTACGACCAACTGTTTGGCGCCGGTGGTGAAAGTCATTCATGAAAATTTTGGCATCGAGCATGGCTCAATGACGACCATACATGACATCACTAATACGCAAACGATATTAGATGCACCGCATAAAGATCTACGTCGAGCCCGTGCTTGTGGCATGAGCTTGATTCCAACCACCACAGGCTCGGCAACAGCCATCACTCATATTTTCCCTGAGTTAAGAGGTCGCCTAAATGGTCATGCGGTTCGTGTGCCTTTGGCGAACGCATCCATTACCGATTGTGTGTTTGAATTGAAGCAAGCGGTCACAGAGCAACAAGTAAATGACGCGTTAAAAGCGGCAGCTGATAATGAACTCAAAGATATTCTTGGTTTTGAAGAACGCCCATTGGTGTCAATAGACTATAAAACCGATCCACGTTCATCAGTTATCGATGCGTTATCGACCATGGTGATTAATGGCACGCAACTAAAATTATACGCTTGGTATGACAATGAGTGGGGTTACGCTAATCGCACCGCAGAATTAGCGCGCAAAGTGGGTTTAAGCGACAAATAAGGCAAGACTATGTTGGCAAACCTGTCGAAACAGGTAAAACAGTATCTGGTCATTACCGGTAATTATTGGGCGTTTACCTTAACCGATGGCGCGCTAAGAATGCTGGTCGTGCTGTACTTCCATCAATTGGGGTACAGCCCGCTGGCAATTGCTATGCTGTTTTTGTTCTATGAAATTTTTGGTGTTATCACCAATCTAATTGGTGGTTGGTTAGGCGCCAGACTTGGTCTAAATAAAACCATGAACATAGGCTTGGCGATGCAAATTATTGCCTTGCTTATGCTCACTGTACCGAATCAATGGTTAACCGTCGCTTACGTCATGGCGGCGCAAGCATTGTCTGGTATTGCCAAAGATTTGAACAAGATGAGCGCAAAAAGCTCAATCAAATTATTGGTACCAAAAGGCGCAGAAGGCGCACTGTATAAATGGGTGGCGATTCTTACCGGTTCTAAGAATGCCCTCAAAGGCGTAGGCTTTTTTCTCGGCGGTTTATTGCTGACCTTGCTGGAATTTCGCGGTGCTATTTTAGCTATGACGGTAATGCTATTGGTGGTATGGCTGTTTAGCTTATACGCATTATCTGAGGATTTAGGTAAGGCCAAATCCAAACCAAAATTCCGCGAAATACTTTCTAAAAGTGAGGCCATTAATTGGTTGTCCGCAGCGCGATTGTTTTTATTTGGTGCCCGTGATGTTTGGTTTGTGGTGGCGTTGCCGGTTTATTTGGCGACGGTGTTCGCGTGGGATCGTTACTGGATAGGTACCTTTATGGCGACTTGGGTGATTGCCTATGGATTTGTGCAATCGCAAGCGCCGCGATTTACTGGCAAAAAGCAAGGTAAAACTCCGTCAGGCAGTGCCGCGGTTGGCTGGGCAGCCATATTAGCTGTGGTGCCATTACTGATTGCGGTGTTATTGCCAAGTCAACAGTTTGGCGAAACCGTACTGATTGTTGGTCTACTTATTTTTGGTGCCTTATTTGCCATCAACTCGTCATTGCACAGCTACCTGATTGTCAGCTACGCCGACAGTGATGGTGTGTCTATGGATGTCGGCTTTTATTATATGGCCAATGCCATGGGCAGATTATTAGGCACCATATTGTCAGGTTGGGTGTTTCAGGAATACGGCTTACAGGCGTGTTTGTATTTTTCTGCCGCGTTTATTGCTATTGCGGCAATATTGTCCGTTAAGCTACCTAAATAGGGGGCATCAATGAGTAATATTAATGTGGCTATTGTCGGCTTTGGTTTATCGGCGAAAGTGTTTCATTTACCGTTTGTGAACGCAGTTGATGGTTATTCACTGCAGGCGATTGTCTCATCACAGCAGCAGGCCATTTTAGAGCAGTACCCTGAGTGTCAGGCTTACCCGACATTAACTGAGTTATTGGCCGGCGCTAATATCGATTTAGTGATTATCACTAGCCCCAATGACAGTCATTATAAGCTGGCAAAAACCGCGCTTAATGCGGCATGCCATGTTGTCGTTGAAAAGCCGTTTACGGTGAGCAGTGAACAGGCTGAAGAGCTTATTGCTCTGGCGGCAAGTCAACAACGGCAATTGACCGTGTATCACAACCGTCGTTTAGATGGTGATTTCCTAACTGTTAAAAAAGTCATCGAACAAAATCGCTTGGGTAACCTGCGTCGTGTCGCATCGTGCTTTGATCGGTTTAGGCCTGACGTGCGTGATAAATGGAAAGAACACCCAGGCCCTGGTAATGGCGCCTTGTATGATCTGGGTTCGCATTTAATTGACCAGTCGTTGCAATTGTTCGGTTGGCCACAGGCGGTATCGGGTCGTTGTTTAACGTTACGCGAGCATTCACAAACCACTGACTATTTTCAAATTACCTTGCATTACCCAGAGCTTGAAGTACAGCTTGGCTCTAGCCCATTTAATGCGGGAAAAAATCATCGTTTTAACTTGCAAGGCGATAAAGGCAGCCTAAATATCTATGGTCTTGATAATCAAGAAGAGCAGTTAGCACAGGGTGTGGCAGTCACGGCATTAGGCAATGACACAGAACGATTGGCGACTTTATCAACGGTTGCCGGTGATGAGGAGATGGCCTTGCAGCAAGGCAACTATTTGGCGTTTTATCAGCAGCTATTGTTGGCACTGCAACAACAGCACGCCCCGCCAGTTAGCGCAGACTCAGCTTGGCAAGTGATTAAAGTCATTGAAGCGGCGATAAAAGCCAGTGATAGTGGCAATACGATTTATGTGTCGTAGATAGGAGAGCGGTTTGGCGGCGAAAGTTATTGTGGTTATGGGCGTATCGGGTAGTGGTAAATCTACTATTGGTGAAAGTATTGCCGTAAAACTCGGTTCTAAGTTTGTTGATGGTGATGATCTGCATCCGCAAAGCAACATCGACAAAATGGCGTCTGGCCAAGCACTGAGCGACAGTGATCGCAAACCTTGGCTTGAAAGTATTAATGCTTTGCTGCGCACTTGGCTGCGCCATAAGCAAACTGGTGTTGTGGTTTGCTCTGCGCTAAAAAAATCTTATCGCAATATGTTGCGTGAAAGTGCCCAGGGATTGCAGTTTATCTATCTTGATGGCGATCAGTCATTGATCGAAAAACGAATGCGGCAACGTCAGAATCATTTTATGAAAGATACTATGCTGGCCAGTCAATTTGCGATATTGCAAAGACCCGAAGATGAAGGCGATGTCTTTATTGTCGATATTGATTGCAGCATTGAGCAGGTGGTCGACAATTGCCTGCAGCAGCTAACTAACAAGCATAAGGAATCGTCATGAGCGAAGGTTATCAACCAGAAAAAGTGTGGACCTGGAAACAAGGCAATGGTGGCCAATTTGCCAGTATTAATCGCCCTATCGCAGGCGCGACGCATGAAAAGCAATTGCCAGTTGGCAAACACCCGTTGCAATTGTATTCATTAGCAACGCCAAATGGGGTGAAGGTTACCATCTTGCTTGAAGAGCTATTGGCCAAAGGCATTAAAGAAGCCGAGTATGATGCGCACATCATTAAAATTCTTGATAGTGACCAGTTCTCTTCTGGCTTTGTCGCGGTGAACCCAAATTCGAAAATACCGGCGCTGGTCGATCGCAGTGGTGAGCAAGAGATAAATGTATTCGAATCTGGGTCTATCTTGCTGTATCTGGCAGATAAATTCGGTGAATTTATACCGAAAGACTCAGCCAAACGGGCGCAATGTATGAACTGGTTATTTTGGCAAATGGGCAGTGGCCCATATTTAGGTGGTGGCTTTGGCCATTTTTATGCCTATGCACCAGAAAAGTTTGAATACCCAATCGAGCGTTTTGCCATGGAAACCAAACGACAGCTTGATGTGCTTGATATTCATCTGGCCAATAATCATTACATGTGTGGTGATCAATATACTATTGCTGATATGGCGATATTCCCTTGGTACGGTGGTTTAGTCTTAGGTCTATTGTACGATGCGGCTGAATACCTTGATGTGAAAAGTTATACACACCTGGTACGCTGGGCAGAAGAACTCGCTGAACGCGAAACGGTTAAGCGCGGTAAAATTGTTAACCGTGACTGGGGAGAGCCTCATGAGCAGTTGCCAGAACGCCATGACGCCAGTGATTTTGCTAAAGTGCCAAAAGCGCCGTAGTCAAAGCATGTAATTACGACAATAAAAAGGGACCGACGTTAATTGTGGTCCCTTTTCGTTTTGTCTTGGTGTTTTTTCAAGTTAAATTATGGTTTGCAACCATTGGGGTATAGACGTCGCACGAGAAATTGGTCATTCTTTAGCCAGCTCGAATGAGAATAATAACAAGTTATGGTAAATTGGGGCAGAGATGTGTCTAATTGCATTAATCTTGTAGATAAAATGTTAAATATTCGCTTTAATACTTCGATTAGTTACTGTCTCATCAGGCAGCAGTTTTAATAACTATAGGTTCACAATTTTGAAATTCATCCGTAACATATTTATTGGCGTGCTGACATTGTGCGTCGCACTGATTGGCATTATTCAATATGTATCTATTTCAGCTTTAGACACACTGATAGAACAAGCGGAATCAGAAACTAGGCCATTGTCGAAATGGCAGACAACGGCTTCGGATTTAACCGTTAATGACAATGATTTGGTCAACGTAATATTTGTCGGTAACAACTGGCAAGGCAGTATTACGGTCATTGCGTTGGATGGCTATCGCAAAATTGGCGTAATTGATGGTATTCCCGATAAACTGGAGCGCTTAAAAGAAGTACGCTCTCAGTTTATTGAGCGCATGTTATATATCGGTATTCGAGAGCTTGTTGGCGAAGGGAATGACCAATTTGTTGATGATATGTATAGCTCAAATGATGGCCGCAAGATCATCGTGTCTCGCCCGAGTTTCGCCGATGTAGTCGCCATAGATTCCTTAACTGGCGAGGTTGTTTGGCGATTCCCTGTTGCAGGCTTTCGTTCCGATCACATGGCAATTTCTCCCGATGGCAAATACGTTGCAGTGTCAGCTTCAACGGGGGATTTGGTGCATATTATTGATGTTGAAACTGGTTTAGAACATGCACAGTTTCCCAGCGGAGACTCTCCGCATGAAAACATATACTCCAAAGATGGCAAGCACCTTTTCCACGCCAGTATAGGTAATGTTTTCTCTCCTTTAGATATCGATGGTGGCGGCCTGCTCAAAGGTAAACGCGTTGTACAAGTGGTAGAAACAACCAACTACACTATCGTTGAAAAGTTCGACATGAGAGACAAATTAGATGCGGTAGGCCTAGAACACATCAGTCCTGCTGTTCGCCCAATGGCGCACACCAGCGATGAAGAATATTTTTACTTTCAACTGTCTTTCTTACATGGCTTTGTGGAATACCATTTACCCACTGGCAAAATAACGCGCAAAATAGACTTACCAAAGGTAACAACAGCCCCGAAAACTAAATACGTCAACGATTCTGCGCATCACGGTATTGCGATAAGCGCCGATGATAAAACGCTTTGTGTCGCAGGAACCATGGACGACTATGTTGCCATTGTAGATATTCAGTCTGAGCAGTATCAAATCTTGGACGGATTAGGCAAAAAGCCTTACTGGGTAGTAACAGATAAGACAGGCTCACACTGTTTTGTCTCTTGGAGCGAAACAGATCAAGTCTCGGTGATAAATTATCAAGATGCAGCCGAAGTTGCTCGTATAGATGTTGGAGATCACCCGCAAAGGGTGCGTGAGGGCGTGTTAGTTTTTCCTCAATAGTCAGTTTTTATTGGTGCTTTTTGGCTAGGTAAAACATCTCTTGGCTAGGTAAATATCAAAGTGGATTGGATATATCGATTAACCTAATTAGATGAAATATCCTAAGACTGAATCTAATAAACATACTAATAAAAAAGCGACCACTCAAAAGAGTAAGTCGCTTTATAGGTTTCATTTCTATTTATCAGTTACACGTTTTGTATAAGTTGAATAATGCATGAAACTGACTGTTCCAGCGAGCCCTTTAAAAACGGGCTATAAAACACCTTCTGTTTGATCAAAGTTAAGAACTAAACTAACTCTAACTCCACCACTCTCAAAATCGTACTCGATAAAGTATGAAACTGCATTTGCAGATTATTATCTCAACAGCTTTAGTCTGCTGTGAGCGAATTGCGGACAGTCGGTTTCAAGCTTGTTGTCTTTTCTGAATGATAAAATACAGAAAGTTTGATTAAAAGGGATGTATGAATTACATCCCAGCTAATTCAGCTAATAATTGCTTATATGTATCCAGAGATAGCACTCTCAAGATTGAATACAATCGTTGGCATACCGGATATTCCCGCTTGTTTCCTTTGTTGCTCTTGAACAAGAACATTGTTGCGGGTTTTATTGTCATCAAGCAACTTCATTGCTTCTATTACCTCTAGACCAATACTGGCAATACCTGCATCGACAGTCACCCTTTTTACTGCTTCTCCAATAATTCCTTCTATCATAGGAACATGTTTGTTGCTGTATTAATCAAAATCAAAAGTGACATTGTCTTTATTTGGGTACAGTACGTTTACTTTAAACATGAGATTTCCACTATGTTTGATCTGAATTTTAAGATATAGAATCTACTTTTTACTCGCTGGCATTGCTTTACCGATCATTGATTCACCCATGATGGCCTGTCTTTGATACGAAATTATCCCTGAAAGAATAGCGGTCATTCGATTTCGTTTACCGGGAACAACAACTGCTTTTTTTCCTAAACCTTTGATAGCAATTTCAGCTACCTCCGCAGGATCTTTTGCAGCCATTGGCAGTTTGGCCCAATCAACTCCATTATCCGCTGTCATCGGTGTGCTTGTTAGCCCCGGTGAAAGGACGGTTACATCAATACCTTTACGCTTGAGTTCTCCATGGAGAGATGTACCTAGCTGAAGAACATAGGCTTTAGTGCCTGCATAATTTGAAAAATATGGGGAAACCATATGACCAGAAAGACTTGATACCATTAAGATACCACCACGCTTTCTTTTCACCATCTCTGGTGTAAAGTGATGAGTTAGCTGTAATACAGAGGTTACATTTAGCTGAACCATCTGTAATTCTTTAGCTAACGATGTCTTAGCAAACGAGCCATTTATTTCAACACCCGCTGCTAGAACCAACAAACCTATTTCTTGCTTCACCTGCTTAACTTTTTCAACTCCTTCAGTCGTACCTAAATCTGCTGAAACAGTCATTGTTTTGATTCCGTAGCGATCCGCAAGCAATGCTGCATGCTCTTCAAGTTCTTTTTCTCGACGAGCGACCAAAACAATATTCAATCCTTTTGCTGCAATTTGACTTGCCATTTCAGCACCGATACCAGACGTTGCACCTGTGATAAGTGCCCAGTCGCCATATTTTTCTTTAAAGCTAATGCCCATAATTCGTTACCTTTCTTTGTGTTTATCTTATGAGGTAATTATATGGAGTTTGAGGAAGGAAAACTCTTCAGAAAAGTTCAAGTATTGCTCAGATTAGCTCAATTGAACCAACCTGAGCAAAAGGAGTAAGTATTTGTTATCAGGCTAAACGAAATGCAGAAGGAGATAGGCCAGTTTGTCCTTTGAAGGTACGGTTAAAAGTGGAAATAGACTCAAAGCCTGTTTCAAAAACAATGTCGGATATACGTAAGTTATTATCTTTCAGCAGTACCTTAGCTTTGTTGATTTTTAATTTGGTAATGTATTTCATTGGTGGTTCTGAATACACCTCTTTAAATTTACGCTTGAAGGTAGAAACACTCATATGACACAACGCCGCCAATTCATTAACACTCAGATCCGTGTACAGATTGCTTTGGATGATATCTTCAAATTTGGCAAAGTTAGGTTTAAACATGGAAGCGAGAAAATCGAGTTCAGATGGGGCGTTGGTTCTTTTCGCCATAAGAATAACAAATTCACGTAGTTTACTCTCTATGAGTAAATCGTCAGCCAACTCTGGAGAATCAAGTAATATACTTATGCTGTCGCGATAGTGTTCAAGTAACCTATCTACTTCAACCTGCATGACATTATAATTTACCGTATAGTTTGACTGGCTAATATCAAAATTAAACAGTGTCTGAAATATTTCAGGGTAAAGAAGGATACCAATTGCTTCGCCAGCACCTTCATCATTATGGTAACTAGCGTTCTCATAAAAGTAGTTGGTACATTTTGCTAGCACTCCGCTGTTTTTGTTCAATGAAACAGATTCTGTCTGCTCCCTGACGTTAAAATCGCCATGAGTAACAAAGGCAAAACAAGCTTCACTGTCTACAAATACACGCGGCATACGTTTGAAACTGGGTATATCTTGTTTTTGAAAAACAACACGCCCATTATATTTTATCGTTTTCACTTTAAACACACTATTCAATTACATTAGGCTAATGGGTAATACAAACTAAAGAGTTTGAGCCACACAACTAACAAACTCCTTTTAGTCTCAAGGCAGTGGTAAAAAGAAACAAAAACGTGAAACACACTGTGTTGAGATGACGCATACTAAATCCTTTTAAACAAATAACGGATGGGTTGAAAGATCAACATTTATATTAACTGATGCTACCATCAAAATTTTATATTAGGTTAGCTAATGACCAATTTCCGCGCAACTGCTTATCCTAATTTAATGTCTAGTTTCTGCTAAAAGCAACAATTTAGATGAATGTTTGCGAAAGTCAGAAAATGGCACTTTCCCGCCAGTCAGGACCCTTGGTAATCATATAATCCATCTAATGCTGGTAAGAGGCTAGGGAAGTGACGTTACAATCATCATGTTTTTATATGATCATCCGAACGATATCGTTATCAAGCATAACCACCTAAATCAACCAGCTTTATATATTTCAATACCAAGTGATACTCACCGTACTCAACTGCTTGTTGAGCAGTCATACCAAGAGCCGGTAACACTTCATTTTCGTACCAACTTAGCGCATCTTCTGTTGAATCGACCCACTCCAAAATCAAAAACAAGATGTATTCTTTTTGTGCTTGTTTATCTAGGGGGACATTGGGCATTTGAAACTGACTATAAAGGTATTTGGCTACAGTTAGCAAACCATTTTCATTGTCAGATAGAATGACCATTAATGCTGTTTTTCCATCAAAAGCATCATTACCTTTATTAATCCAAGAGTTTGATTGCTCACGTTCGGGGAATAGCACCTGTAAATACTTATATATTTTTAAGACGAATGAAATACGGTCTAGCATTTCAGACGTCATTGAAGAAACAAGCTCTTCCTTAAGCTTTTCGACATTTGCGACAGCGTTGAGACCAAGCAATGAAAGCTGGTCTTCGTCTGAAACGTCCCACTGTTGCATAATATTCATATACGTCGATATTGCTACTTTTGATACCTCTTCAAGACTGTTTTCAGATAAAGCATTTTCATCACTGCACATTGCTGATTCCTTAAAAAGTTACTATATAAAACCATGCGATTCGCATAGCTTTCTCGTTACAGAAGTCATTCGCTCCTCACTTAATCCAGCACGCCTCAGCAGCACCCAAGAAGGAAGAGGCCCCTCTTGAAGCAACGTGCGAGCAATACGACGAACTTGATATTCAGTCACTGTCTCTTGATAGGCATTTAGAAAGTGAAGGGTAAGAGGCAATTTGTTGAGATTTTTTTCTATACTTGCTTTGTTAGGTAGTTGTTGCAGAAACCATAGTTTCGACAGTCGGGGTAAAGAGAGGTCACATTCAGCTTTGTTTCTAACCTTTATGAGATATTTCGTTGAATCTATGTCACGCTGGCGCCAATTAACTCTATTTGTCATGTTATTGATAGGGCGCTGATACCTCTTATTTATCTTCATTAACCAATCATGTTGATTACGGTATAACTGCATATACAAACCGCCAGCACAACTATTGCGGGCTCGCTTCGTGCCTACCGCTTTGACAAGTTTAAGCCACTTCATTTTCAACTGTCGATAATGAACTAAAGGAATAGCTAGAGGCTTTTTAATTACGTGATGTTGGATTACTTTTTGTGAGCCAATATCAGCTAATTCGCTTTCTATATTCCACTGTCCCTCATGAAGGGCGTGCAATATTATTATGTGTTCAAGATATGAAAATGATTTTCTATGTTTGCGTGTTATGCCATGCAACCAGCTGCTTGAGGTATCAAGTGGCCATAGGTTATATCGATTAAGCCATGCTACTGGCCAATAATATAAGACTTTTTCTATAACAAGCTCGAATGAACAATATTGCCCTTTGCAGCAATGAGATTTTTGAATGAGTTCTCGATAATACTGAGTCCATTGCTGATGCGAAGGTGAGATCCTTTCGCCCGTATTTAGAAGCGCTTCGACAAAAGGTGTTACACGATGACTGATTTCATCATAAATAATTGTAGGCTTCGATACAGGGCTTACTGATGATGCAGGCAGATACTCGTGACGATGACGTTTAATATCAAAATTACTCACTTCTTCAAGTGTACAGTTGTGTTTAACGCATGTTGTTATGCCAACGATTTGATGTATCCGCTGCCAATAAGCTTCACCTAGCCTTTCTCTTTGCTCCTCAATACATATTTGGCAATATCGAATTGAACGTTGCTTAGGTAGCCTTGAAGCTGCATAACCACTAGCTAAGTGGGGAGTACCGTCTGATTTTTCATATAATTGATTTAGGCACTTGTGCTTTGTGTCTTCACGAATAAAAGGCGCATACAGAGGAAACAGCGTATGCCCATAAATTAGGGATTGTTTATCATGATCTAAATAGTGCTTTGTCAGCGCTGATATGTGTGAAGGAAAGTTGAGAGAGGCGATGACACCTCTTGAAAATAAAGCCCTTTGGATAAGGGCTTTAGGGCTTCGTATTAGGTATTTTACTCGCGCTCGAGCCAATACGCTATATAGCAATTCATCCGGTAGTGGGGACGGGAAATTGATCATGATTCATCAACTCAGACGTTGGTAGTATCATCCCTGCATTATTGAGCACATCGTAAAAGCTCTCATCTCCTTTATTCACAAACATTTGCCTCAAATCATTTTGAGGCAAAGACGCCCAGTCCTTGCGAGGGATACGATGTGAGCACACTCTTTGTTTAGCCAACTTTTTTGCCTCCTTGATAGCTGCTGATAATGCATCGATATCACTTGCACCTGGCTTATCTAAGTAAACATTCTTACAACTTTGATATGCAATCTCTTCATCAATACCGTTATCAAGCAATGTAATGTAAAGCTGAAACCCTTGCTTAGTAAGCTGCTGATTTGCTTCAACTGATACATTATCCGAAACAGAAGAATTCACGCTTGAAGGAGAACTCTTTTTATTGATCTTTACATCCGAAGCCACTTGTTCCTCTTCAATAATTGAATCGATTTCACAATCCAACAATGCAAATTTTTTCGCATACACTCTCATCATGAGATTCGTATCAATGCATTCGGAGCCACTAGTAATAGCCTCAACCAAACAAGCCGAAAATAGCGATAACACTAGTCCTAACTTTCCTTTACTCAAAGTAAACCATGTTGATTTGATTTCTTCTGACACCTCCGGAGAAGAACCTTTCAAATTTCCTTGTTTCCATATGCTCTGAGACAAGTAATTCCAACGCTCATTTGTTTCCACGTTATAGCCCATCGACGTTTTTAATGGGTCCCATTGAAGCATTCCCATGCCGATCATTCTTCTAAAATGAATTTCACTATCAGCCAGTGTTTGGGCTGATTCAGGGGTTAAAACAAAGAGCGTCGATACATGTGTCGTGATGCTCGTGACAAAATTCATCAGTTCTTTTTGTTCTTTGGGTTTACCCTCTAATGCACTTTCAAATGAGTCGAATACAACGATACCAACATGATATGTTGACATCAGAGTGAGAATGACCGACTTCTGTTCTTCTAAAGCCCTACCGAAGTAGACTCCCTGATTATATTTTTCACCACCTAGAGCATTTTGAAATTGAGTCATCAGTCGAAGGCATAGGTCTTTGACGGAGTTCAATCCTGTGCAATCAATATGTAAGTAATTAATTTGTGTCATATTGTCTCGCTTATGCCACAACACTTGACCATTTATTGATAAACAGCGTTTTAGAGCACCCGTTCTACCGGATTGATTATTCCCAACTAACATCATTGATAATGTCTGAGATTTGCCCAAGCACTCTTCTGACCAAATAGTGCCGTCATTTAAAGCGCCATCATATAAAGCCTGTCTTTGTGCTGTCATTTGACTGAAAGAGCCTCTCGATAGTGTGCTTTGCCTCATGCATTGATTGATAAGTCTGTACAACTCATCCATTTCCTCTACCACTTCATATGCTTCGAAAGGTAACTCAAGTGCATAATCAATCCGTTCTTCTTCCGTTAATAAATCCTGATCACCAGGTTCACATCGAGAAACAAACGAACCAATAAAGTCGTCTACTTTAATCGTTGGCCTTAGAGCACAAACAAATTGATTTGTGGTTCTTCGAGACGGTATTAATCGCGCTTGAATAGCTTTGGGCGGTATACATACTTTCCGCTTATTTCCTTCGAAATCCATCGATAATTGTTGATGATTCATTTGATACTCCTTACTTCATGAATCGTTGGGTTCTTGCAGATTTTTGTTTTGCATCCGTTGCATCACTTAACTCTGCGGGAATAAACTTTAGCTCATCCATTGAAAGAACATGCTCTGAGGATGAACTTGGTGTGGATAAATTATAAATAGACTGACTTCTCTGTCTATGACCTTCTTTATCTGAGAGTCCTGCAAGTTTTTGCTGCTTTGTCAGTCCTTTCACTGCCTTCTTGTTTTCAAGTTCAGCGTTTTTCAACATAGCCACTTGTTTGGGGTTGCTAACAACCAGCTTTTTAAGGTTCTCCCTTTTCTTTTCAGCATTCTTGATTTTTCGGGCCTTGTCATAAGCCAATACATCAGTCCATGTTCGGCATTTATGACCTCTATCCTTGGGGTGTATTTCACATTCAATGTACTTGGACTTACCTTCTTCAGGCACAAGCCAGATTTGTGACGCGTCCATAGGGTCACGTACAACTTGATAGTTTTCATGGCCACCTCTAATCTTTCGGCGAATACCTGAAAACTTTTTACATAAGAACCGAATTCCATCAATCTTTAACACATTTCTATGACGCGTTGCTTCTTCACGCTTGAGCATTGTAAAAAAGAATTGGTCACCGTCAATTGCCGGTAATTTTTTTCCACGATGAGGGATTCCCCAGTGCCAAATATCAATCGGTGTGGTTGACATTCCACCTGGGTAGTCACCATCATCATCAAAATCAGAAAGCGGCGTATTATTCAACGTCACTACTGCATCTATAACCACTTCATATAACTCTTTTAACAGCAAGCTATAGTTTTCTCGGCTATCCTGCCCACCACTTTTTTTCGATGAATATTCGGACACCACACCAGGAACTTTATGAAGTATTTCACCATGCAGTCTATCGAAAAACTTTTCGACAGATGGACGTTTATCTGGTTGTCCTGCACCACTGTGTTTAATAGCAACATTATGAACGGTAACCAATGCATTCATATTCTTGGTCTTAAAGTCAGCGCCTAAATCAGCGAAAATTTCTTCGGGTTTACCTGAGAATGGGAAATCCCTCATATCGACAAAAAAGCCAAGCTTCTTGCAAAGCTTTGAGCTGCCCTCCATTGCCATCTTCAAACAGTGCACCACATTGATATATGAAGGCGGTGTTAATACAAGCCAAAAACCTACACAAGCCGAAGTGAATTCATCCACACAAGCATAGAGCGTTGGGCGAGCACCAGGAAGTCGCTCTTCATTTGCAGTTCCTATATCAATTGGCGTGCTGTCGATGACATAGGTTTTGCCTGGATATCCGCCATTTTCTCGAATTGTCGATGTTAAAAGACGGTTATTCGCATTGAAGTTCTTATCACCAACATTTGTACGTTCCTGAGTTTCATGATCGTAGTTATTGTAATAAAAGCTCTTTAACAAGCTTTCTTTCGGTAATCCTTTGTCAACCTTTGACGGATCTCCATCACAATACCTCAACGTAAAGTCATGATAGGCAAACTTGAGAAATGACATGTTCTTCTTCTTGCCTTTCGCAAGCGATCTATACTTTCCAGAGAATCGAGTTGCATTGAGTGATGCCCTCATCATCTTTTTGATACCTTCGGATAGTTGTTCAGTTTTTCTTGGGTCTATCGAAGAAGGAGCACCTAGAGGCTTTTCTCCACGTGTTTTTGATTTTCCTTTTCCACCGCAGTTGGGTAAATCTGGCAGCAATGCATTAGGGGACATCCCTCTTTGCCAATAACGACGACAATTACGATATATTGTACTGCGCGAGCCCATACCTTCTGCTTCTAAAAGGGCTATCAGCTTTCCTCTGACTGCTGAATCAAAGCAATCAGGGTGATTAATTATCGGGGCTATACGAGCTAGGATTTCATCCCTTTTTTTCACATGCTCGTGATTTTCTGAATACTCTCTATGTTGATGATCCCACCATGGGTCTTCGTCAAACTCCAACCTGTCATTACATTCTTTAGCGAGAGCAAGCTCAATTTCCTTGCGGTCGAAGTGTCTGGGAACATCCTTTTCTGAAAGTACATCAACCAATACAAAGGTTTCATCTGTCATTTGCAGTAACCGATAGATGACACCGTCAATTCGATATGCTCTGCACTCTTCATAAAACATGACTATTCTCCCATGGAGTGGAAATTACCATGTCTCGGCACTTTAAGAAGTTACAATCTTTCCTAAAATCAAAATTAAAAAAACCCAAGCTAATCAACTCCTTAACTTTGCCAATCGATGTACCCGCTTCTTCGCCTTCTGCTTTATCAAGTTCGAAAAGAGCAGTTGTCAATTTAGTATCAGGAAATTTAAGCAAATAGGCATTGTAGTACCTTGCCAAATCGCTCCAACCAACCATATCAACTTCACTATCATCAAAACGTCCAATCCATTCAAAGCTTTTGATAATACTCTTTTCGATTTCACGTTCAGTGATAATCCAAAGTGGAATATTTGCCGAAGCAAGTGAGATAGCTTCAAGTAGGAGTTTTTCGATTGTTCTTGGGTTTTCCAATTCAATTGCATACTTTGCGTATATTGCAACTCTTGGAAAAAACTCATTATCAATATCGACAATAAAATCGGTCGTTATTGATACCTTTTTCGGGCTCTCTTGTGGTGGGTGATTAATACCTGCGTCTTCAGCTAGTAGGGTTGTATGCTCAAGCGGGTGTGCAAATTGTTCCCTAATAGCTCTCACTTTAGGATGCTCTTCAAGAAATCGAAATATCTTGTACTCAAGATCAGATTCAAAATAACGAACAAGACCAAGTTTTTTGCACTTAATACGCCAACTTCTTCCTCGAGAAGAGAAATTGTGAACAGTTACTGCTGCTTGATGCTTTTCAACGTCATCTTCCAGCAACTTTTGCCACTCATCAGGTACAACATTGTTGCAACCAAACATCGAAAGAATCTTTGACAGATCCATTATTACTTTACTCATACCATTCTCCATATAGAACTACTCGCCATCCTGGCGATCACATTTTAGGTAGAGGTATAGTTTAATACAGCTTAAAGAATGATCAAGTGCGATTCGCATCCAACACGTTGATTTATATAACAATATAACACTACATTATCATTAATAAAATCAAGATTCTTTGTAGAACAGTTAGTTAGCTTGGTGAAACTTTTTTCAAAAAAATGCCCTATTTATAAAAAAAATTTTTGTCTAATGAATAACAATAATAATTGCCAATTTAGCTTCTAGAAATAACCTTATATAATTCATTGCTATTTATTGTATATATGGCATAAAGAGACTATGGAATAGCTCAATACGTTTAGAGGGAGATACGTTTGAAAGATAAGGAAAAAATAGCGTTATTTATCGACGCAGATAACGCACCAGCGGTCAAAATTGATATCATACTTTCTGAGCTGGCACGCTATGGTGTCGTTAATATTCGAAAAGCTTATGGCAACTGGAAAAGCCCATGCATCAAGCCTTGGGAAGATGTTCTCCACGAATATGCCATTCAACCCATCCAGCAATTTGATTTGACCAAAGGTAAGAATGCTACCGATATAGCACTTGTCATTGATGCCATGGACGTTCTCTACACTAAAGATGTAGATACAATTTGCCTTGTTTCTTCAGATTGTGACTTCACCCCACTCGTAACCCGTGCATTAGCTGACGGAAAATTCGTTATTGGCTTTGGTGAGCGAAAAGCTCCATCGGCCTTCGTTAACAGCTGTTCAAAGTTTCTTTATCTTGACGATATGAGCACAGAAGAAAAGCCTGTTCAGATACGTAAACCAAGTATTAAAAGTGATACCAAGTTAATGAATATGCTTCGCCAAGCAGTAGAAGCCTCTGAGAATGATGAAGGATGGGCTCAACTTGGAACAATAGGCCAGCACATTTCAAATCATGCATCGTTCGACCCTCGTAATTACGGATACAAAAAGCTCAGCGACCTTTTTTCAGCTATAGATTTATTTGAAATGAAACAAACCCATGGCTCTTCAACCTGGATTAGAGATAAAAAACGAGCGAAATTAGTTACGACTGTATAGCAGCTGCAAACAAGTGATATGAATTTTTTAAATTTAGGTTTTAATAAGATAATCTTTAAACTTCAGGTGTTTAAGGTCTATTTTAAGTATTTAAACCACCTGCTATGATGGCTTTGAATTTGTTATTAAAAAATAAGGGAATTACTCGATATGGAAAGCATCCCATTAAATGAAATTTATCAACACAAGCTTAATTTTTTAATTGGTGCTGGTGCTTCAAGCGGGCTTTTTCCTACACTGTGGCTTTCCGTTAAAGACTCAGATGATGAAACCAAAGAAGAAACGATTGAAACTTTAGCTACAAAGTTAGCTTTGTCTAATCATAAGCACCATCATACATTGTTGTTTATGTATTATTATCAAAAAATCATAAAGCCTGTGTGTGAGTTCAAAATTAGTGATGCTAATGAAGCACGACAGCAGGAAGTCATTAATAATTACGAAGTGTTTATTGATTCAGTAGTCAGGCTATTACAGCAAAAAGGTGAATTTTTACGACGCTGTAACTTATTCACTACAAACTACGACGGCTGTATTCCCCTTGTTGCCGACAAGCTAATTAAGCAAGGCGCTCTTGCATTCCATATTAATGATGGCTCAAGTGGTTTTTTAGAGCGATCGTTATCAGCAAAAAATTTTAATACCTATTTATGTGAAACAGGTGTTTTTGGGAGGCACTCATCTGATATTCCTCAAGTGAATTATATCAACCTACATGGTTCGGCATATTGGCGAAAAAGAGATGAATCTATCGTAGTAGATTATTCATCAAGCAAGGCAGATGTTGCTATACCACCTGAAGCTGAAGTTTGGCTAGACCAACTTGACGCTATTCTTAACGATGAAACTAAAACCACGACTGATGTACTCGAAATTGATGTAGAATTAACAAAAGACATTGAAGAATCTTTTTGGAGTGCTTACAACAAATTACCAATTGTAAATCCTACTAAGTGGAAGTTTCACGAAACGGTATTTGAAGAGCACTACTACCAAATGTTAAGACTACTAAGCTACCAATTAGAGGAGCCGAACTCAGTATTAGTAAGTTTCGCTTTCTCTTTTGCTGATGAGCATATCCTTAACTTGGTAAAGCGTTCATTATCCAATCCAAAGCTACAAGTATTTGTTTGCTGTTATAACGAAAAGGAAAAAATCGTTATGGAATCACGCTTTAATGGTTATCAGAATGTTAAGTTGATTGCTTTCGAAGACAATGATTTAGACTTCTCTAAATTCAACGAGTCAGTATTTAATGCAAGTATTCTCAGGGATGCTGAATAAATGAGTATTAATGTAGGTGAAGTTGTAGCTGTTAGAGGAACCCAAGTTACATTACGAATTTTTGAAGAGTCTAGCCTGGAGACATTATATTATGACGGTAAAAAATACAAAGGTGTTTCTATTCGAGAATACATAGGTGTTAAACGAGGGTTTTGTTTAATTGTTTGTGTAATTGAAGGGGAGTACCTTGATGAAAATCGCTTTGACATTGATAACAACAAAAAACAGTACATTCGCAAAGTAGAAATAAAGCCTATTGGCTATTTTGAGCAAAATCAATTTACTGATGGCATTAAGCTGATGCCAATGATTAAAGATAAGGCTTTTTTACTCAATGAAAGCCAAGTAATTCAAGTTTTTAGTCAGGGAACAGATGGAAATTTTAATATAGGTAAAATGTTGAAAGAGGACCTTCCAGTATCGTTACCTTGGCATAAGATATTTAACAGTCATATAGGCATTTTTGGCAATACAGGTAGTGGAAAATCCAATACGTTAACTAAATTGTACTCTGAACTATTTGCAAACTATGAAGATAAATTAAAGGACAAAAGTAAGTTCTTACTCATAGACTTCAACGGAGAATATACTGGCAATCAGTTGATTAAAGACGCTGATAATAAGAAAACATATAAACTTTCTACAGGAAATAGACAAGGGAATAAGTTCCCACTTCCCAGCTCACAAATCTGGAATACTGAAATATTGGCTTTGCTTTTCCAGGCAACCTCCAATACCCAAACACCATTCTTAAACCGAGTAATCACGAAGCGTGGAAAGCATAAAGATAGGGCAGATAGTTTAAAAGATTATGTGATCAGTACATTTTACATTTGTTTTGTAAATCCAGCTCAAAATAAGGAGTTTTTGATTCATCTCAAGGTCATTGCAAAGCACCTTAACCATCAGGCTTTGATTGAAAAGCTTGATAGGATTTTTTGGTACGATCAAGGTGACAAGTTTGCATACAAACCTCAACAAGGAATTAACTGGGAATGGTTTGAAACAGAGCAAGGTTTTAATGATAATTTGCGGCCATTGCTAGCAGCAGTTGATACCGCTCAGGTAGACACATTTGATGAATTAGTTGTACGGATAAATATCCAGTTACTTAGAGACCTGACGTACGGTTATATACAATTTGATCATATACAACCACTGTTAAAAAGAGTTGAGGCATCAATTAAAGATCTACATAAAATTTTTGATGTCAAAGAAAACGCGGATGCTGAGTTTAAGTTACTAAATGTTGTGTCTTTAAGAAACTGCAATCAAGCCAATAAAAAAATTGTACCTTTGTTGCTAGCCAAAATGTTTTACCAAGGTCATAGAGATACTGTTGAAAACACGCCTAATAAGACACTCCATTTCATCATTGACGAAGCTCATAATATTTTGTCACAACAATCAAATCGAGAACACGAAAGTTGGAAAGACTATCGACTCGAAATGTTTGAAGAAATTGTAAAGGAGGGCCGGAAATTTGGTATGTACCTTACACTATCAAGCCAACGCCCAGCAGATATTTCTCCAACAATAATGTCGCAAATACACAACTTTTTTATTCATCGTTTAGTGAATGATAAAGATTTGTTCTTAATCGATAACACAATTAGCACTCTTGATAGGATGTCAAAAAGCTTAATACCAAATTTGTCAAAAGGAAGCTGTGTTATCACGGGTACTGCATTTGACTTGCCTATTGTAATGCAAGTTGATTACATAGAAGAAAAAGAAAGCCGCCCAGATAGTGACGATGTGGATTTGGGAGTTCTATGGGGAATTAATGACCAAGATGCATAACTAGCAATAACGTCCGATGCAGCTATCTAGACATGAGCTTAATTTAACAAAACAGGATTGTTCGAAATTACTCATTTATAAATGAGAATCTGCCCCTAAATGAGAATACCGAGAAAATTCTCATTCCCGACCAGATTAACCACTTATATCAATTAAGAATCAAAGCAATTCATTTGAAGTAAATACTTTACTAAATTAGATGAAATATCCTAAATATATGTCTACTGATTAAAAAAAAGCGACTACTCATAAGAGTAATCGCTTCTAGTTTCATACTTTATTTTTAGTTTCATACTTATAATAGTTTTATACTTTAATGCTAATTTCGTGCTTTATTTTTTATTTCACACTTTATTTAACTCGTACACGTTTTTGTGTGCCTGAATCCACTATTCAACCGTTACTGATTTCGCAAGATTTCGCGGTTGGTCAACGTCGGTACCTTTAATGATTGCCACATAATATGATAATAATTGCAGTGGCAAGGTGTAGATGATTGGTGCGATGACATCATCACAATGTGGCACGTTGATGACCTTCATGGTGTCGTCTGATTCAAACTGTGCATCTACATCTGCGAAGACATACATTAAGCCACCCCGAGCACGTACTTCTTCAACGTTTGATTTTAGTTTCTCAATCAAATCGTTTTTTGGTGCAACAACAATAACCGGCATATCGGCATCGATTAGCGCCAATGGACCATGTTTTAACTCACCCGCCGCATAGGCTTCTGCATGAATGTATGAGATTTCTTTTAGTTTTAACGCCCCTTCCATGGCAATCGGATATTCATCACCGCGGCCAAGGAATAAAGAGTGATGCTTGTCGGCAAAATCTTCGGCAAGGTCTTCGATTTCATCCGCCAAAGCCAATACTTCATCGATTTTAGCGGGCAATGACATCAAGGCTGAAACAAGGCTGGCTTGCTTGTCGTCGCTCATACCTTTGTACTTACCAAGAGCTAGCGTCATCATCATCAAGCCAACCAACTGAGTAGTAAAGGCTTTGGTTGATGCAACACCAATTTCCGCACCTGCTTTGGTCATAAAGGCCAAATCTGATTCGCGCACCAAAGATGAGCCTGGTACATTACATATGGTTAGCGAGGCCTTATAGCCAAGCTCTTTACCTAATCTTAATGCTGCTAAGGTATCAGCGGTTTCACCAGATTGTGAGATGGTGACCAATAAGGCATTTTTAGGGACGAAAGATTTGCGATATCGAAATTCTGAGGCGATTTCGACGTTACAGCTGACACCAGCGTGTTCTTCAAGCCAGTAACGCGCGACCATACCTGAATGATATGAGGTACCACAGGCAATGATTTGCACGTGTTCGATGTCTTTGAATATCAACTCGGCGTTATCACCAAAGGCATTGATATCAATACTTTGATCTTTAAAACGATTGGCTAAAGAATTACGAATTGCCGTTGGCTGTTCATAAATTTCTTTCAGCATGTAGTGGCGGTATTCGCCTTTATCACCGGCGTCATGACTGACACTGGCTTCGGTTGCTTCACGTTCAACCGGATTGCCTTGTTGGTCAAAAATATTGACTTCAAAGCGGGTGATCTCGGCAACATCGCCTTCTTCTAAAAACGCGAATCTGCGGGTCACTGGCAACAATGCCATCATGTCAGAAGCTAGAAAGTTTTCACCTAAGCCATAACCGATAACCAATGGGCTACCAGAACGGGCGACAACCAAACGCTCGGTATCATTGCTGTCCATGATCACTGTGCCGTAGGCACCTTCAAATTGCTTAACACTTTTTTGCACCGCTTCAACTAAGCTGTTGCTTGTTTGCAATTCGTGATGTACCAAATGGGCGATGACTTCGGTATCGGTTTCTGAGCTGAAGACATAACCAAGGCCTTGCAGCTTGTCACGTAACTCTTGGTGATTTTCGATGATGCCGTTGTGCACCACGGCAATCTGTCCAGAGACATGCGGGTGAGCGTTGTTTTCGCTTGGTACGCCATGGGTTGCCCAGCGAGTATGGGCAATACCAACACCACCTATGGCTGGGGTTTCAACAAGCGCATTAGCCAGCTCTTGCACTTTACCGAGGCGGCGAACGCGACCTAAGTTATTGTCACTGTCGATGATCGCCACACCGGCCGAATCATATCCACGATATTCTAAACGACGCAGTCCTTCTACTAAGATATCTGCTACATCACGTTGTGCTACTGCACCTACAATTCCACACATAATAATACCTGCTTGTTATTCTATTGGTGCACAAATCACGTTAATGCCTTGTGCTTGTATTTGTTGTTTCACTTGCTCAGACAAATTGTCATCCGTAATTAAGGTATTGACGCATTTCCAAGAAAGTTCAAGGTTTGGAATACGACGGCCGATTTTTTCTGACTCAACCATTACAATCACTTCCCTTGCTGAATCACTCATTACCCGCGATAAACCGATAAGTTCGTTAAACGTTGTGGTACCACGGTCAATGTCGATACCATCCGCGCCAATAAACAATTGATCGAAGTCATAAGAGCGCAACACCTGTTCGGCAATTTGTCCTTGAAACGCTTCTGAACTGGAATCCCAAGTGCCTCCGGTCATCAATAACGTCGGCTCGCTTTCAAGTTCATTTAATTGATTGGCAACACTGAGCGAATTGGTCATCACCACCAAGCCTTTCTTATTACTCAGTTGTTTAATCATCGCTGCTGTGGTGCGGCCACTATCAATGATGATGCGATTATGATCTTTGATTAGCTGTGCTGCTTGCTTACCGATGGCCTGCTTTTGCCGCGACACCTTATCATTGTGCTCGGCGGAGGTGATTTCAGCCGGCAATGGGATTGCACCACCATAGCGGCGCAGTAACAAACCGCTTTGCTCAAGGGCTGACAAATCTTTGCGTATGGTCACTTCTGAGGTTTGAAATTGTTCGGCAAGTTGATCGACACTGACCTCACCCAAATCATTGAGTTGAGTAAGGATGGTATGGCGGCGAAGCTGCGTATTTCGTTTAGACATAAGTTTCGTTAGTTGTGATTTTTAGTTTTATATCGGGCTCGTAACTTTCGTTTCGAAACTTTTATAATTAAAACAAAACATTCATGAAAACGCAAATTATCTACGGATTTTTTGCCTATTGATGGCAAAAATGCTACATTTAGCCGCCAAAAATTTAATTGTATATACAAGCTGCTGGTGCCATGGTATTCATGACTTTAGTCAATCGATCAGCATTAGCAAGCCAATGAGGGGAACTATGAGTCAAGCAAGTTATACGTTAATCGAAGGAAGCTTACCTTTATTAATCTCTATGCCACATAATGGTACTGAGATCCCAGAAGATATTAAGGCGGTTATGACCGATGTCGCTGGCAAGGTAGAAGACACCGACTGGTACCTCGATAGATTGTATGATTTTGCCAAAGCCATGGGTGCCTATATTTTAATGCCGAAATACAATCGCTATGTGATTGACTTAAACCGTGACCCAAGTGGCGTGAGTTTATACCCTGGCGCCGATACGACCGAACTCTGTCCAACCAGCTCTTTTAAATCAGAGCCATTGTACTTAGCAGGCAAAAAACCTGATCAACAAGAAATCGATCGCCGTGTTGGCCTTTATTGGCAGCCGTACCATCAAGCAATCAGTGACACCTTAGCGCAAATCAAACAACGTTTCGGTAAAGCGGTGATGCTCGAAGCGCACTCTATTGCCTCGGTTGTGCCACGCTTTTTTGATGGCCAGTTACCGGACTTTAATTTTGGTAACAACAGTGGTGAAAGTTGTGCCGCAGAAATGTTGCAAGCAATTGAACAGCTAGACTTTGCACCCTACAGCCAAGTGTCGAATGGTCGCTTTAAAGGGGGTTATATTACTCGCGCTTACGCCAAGCCAGATGCCAATATTCATACCTTGCAGTTGGAGTTATCACAACGCGCCTATCTTGATGAAGACACGCTTGACTACAATCAGCAAAAAGCCGATGCGGTAAAACCTAAGTTGCAAAACTTAGTTAAACAACTTATTGAATTTGCTCAGCAATAACCTTATATGTTGGATACTGAAATGACAAAACTATTCGCAGAAAATATTTTATTGAGCCATTGCGACCACAGCCAATGGCATCAAAATAAGACCTTGGTTATTGAAGATGGCGTGATCAGCGATATCATTGATGGCCAGCTCGATGGCGCCGAAATAGCCACCGGTCCCGTTATTCCAGGTATGGTTAACTGCCACTCACACGCATTCCAACGTGGTTTTGCTGGCTTTTCTGAGCAAGGCTCAGAAGGTAATGACAGCTTTTGGACATGGCGTAATATCATGTACCAATTTCTCGATGCGATCAGCTCAGAACAGGCGCAAGTGATTGCCACGCAATTGTATATTGAAATGCTTAAAGCCGGTTATACCCGAGTCGCTGAATTCCATTACTTACACCATCAACACGATGGCGATAACTACCCGCAGCTATCGATGATGGCTAAGGCTATTTTCAGTGCCGCCAATGAGTCAGGCATTGGTTTAACCATGCTGCCGGTATTGTATCGCTTTAGTGGTTTTGGGCCATTGCCCGCCAATGCAGGGCAAAAACGTTTTATTAATGATGTCGAGCAATTCAATCAATTGGTGAGCGAATGTTTTGCCTTAACTGAACACCATGACAATGCCAACGTTGGTATTGCGCCGCATTCATTAAGAGCCGTAGACAAGCCATCGTTACAAGCCGTGGTGAGTCATGTGCGCAGTTTAGATAGCAAAGCACCAATACATATTCATATCAGTGAGCAACAAAAAGAAGTCAATGACAGTATTGCCCATTACGGTAAACGCCCGGTGCAATGGTTATTGGATAACATGCAACTTGACCAACACTGGTGTTTGATTCACGCAACTCATATCGATGACAGTGAACTGCAAGGTATTATCGACAGCGGTGCGGTGGCAGGGATTTGTCCAACCACAGAAGCCAATCTTGGTGACGGCATTTTCCCAACAACGGAATTTATGACCAAAGGTGGTCAAGTGGCTATTGGTTCCGACAGCCACATCAGTGTTTCGGCAATCGAAGAGCTGCGCTTATTGGAATACGCACAACGTCTGGTGCGCCAACAGCGGGCTATTTTAGCGGATAATACCACCGCTTCTGTTGGTCAATATTTATGGCATCACACGACAAAGGCTGGTGCTATGTCGACCAACAGTAATTGTGGTGAATTGGCGATAGGCAAGCAGGCCGACTTATTGGTTCTCGATGAAAGCCGTAATCGATTGTTTGCAAATGCCAATAAGCATCTATTAGATAGCATGATCTTTGCCAGCCAAGATAACCCCATTCAGGATGTAATGGTCAACGGTCAATGGCAGATCAAAAACGGTCAACATCAGCAGCAAGCTGCGATTGCCGACGCTTTTGCTAAAGTGCTACAAGATTTAGGCAACAACCGATAACGAGCTGATATTGAGGTCTGTGACATAGCAGTTTTACGATATCGTCATCGAACTATCCTACCGTTACGAAGCCGAATCAGTGTAATTCGGCCATTAAAAAAGCCAGCAGTTGCTGGCTTTTATCTCTGCACTATGTGGGCTAGAGAATGCGGTACTGATCAACGGTATCGCAAACTTGTTGCAAATACGCACGGCGCAACCTGGTATTGGTCTTCAGGTTAGGGCAATACTCATCATAAAACAGGCGAAGCTCATCACGACTGGCGGCGATGGATTCAACATAGGCCACTTCTCGCTTAGAGTATTTTTTAAACTCCGGTTGCAACACCGTAAGGATTTTACTCGGTGCAACGCGGGCTTTCGTATCGGCAATTTCACTAAAGTTTTGTTTCGCGCTGCCAATTTGTTCGTTATACCACGCCGTTAGTTCTGCATTAGGATAGAAGTGCAAATAAACGGCAGCAGCGACAATAATAACCAAAATTTTTTTAAACATAGTTGTTCACTTATTGTTGTTTTAATAGCAACCGCAAATGCTATATGTGGTCCATACTATACAAGGTGTATTACTAGGGGCTATTTTTTAGCCGTTAACTTTTTGTTAAAAACAGCAAAAAAGTTAATCTAAATCATACTTTAGCGCGATTTGGTTGATATAATTAACACAAGTTACAATAAAAAGCGCCAGACCCTAGTTCAGATTATACACATTTGTATGTTCGAGACTAGCACTTCGGAATAAATTATGACCTCAGAAAACAAGCCGAATCAAGCACCCCGCAAGGTGATTCCGGTAAAAGAGATCAAAGTTCATAAGCCCAAAGCGGCAGATGTTCAGCAATACAAACCTCGCGACCAAATATATGTGCGTAAAGTTGAAGGCTTATTTCAGCGTTTACGTCGCAAGATGAACTTGTTCTTTTTGGCTTTGTTCGCGGCGATTCCGTGGATTTCTTACAATGGTCAGCAAGCGGTTTTATTCGATATTGGTGAACAGCGCTTTAATATCTTTGCCTTAACCTTATGGCCACAAGATCTGACGTTATTGGCGTGGCTATTTATTATTGGCGCCTTTAGTTTGTTTTTTGTCACCACCTTCCTCGGTCGGGTGTGGTGTGGTTATTTATGTCCACAAACCGTCTGGACCTTTATCTTTATTTGGTTTGAAGAAAAATTCGAGGGTTCCGCCAATAAGCGTAAAAAACTCGATCAAAAACCGTTAGACATCGACAAATTTTGGCGTAAAGCCGCCAAGCACAGTTGTTGGATCTTTTTCTCATTACTCACCGCCATAACCTTTGTTGGCTATTTCACGCCGATGCAGCAATTGGTGGTTGATTTTGTCACGTTTAAAGCATCACTTACCGCAACGGCGGTGATCTTGTTTTTCACCTTCTGTACCTATGGTAATGCCGGCTGGATGCGTGAAGTGATGTGTCTACATATGTGTCCGTATTCTCGTTTTCAATCAGCGATGTTTGACGAAGATACTCTGACTGTTTCCTATGATACCAAGCGCGGTGAATCTCGTGGTCCAAGACCTCGAAAAGCCAACCCGCAAGAGTTGGGCTTAGGTGATTGCATCGATTGTAACCTGTGTGTTGAGGTATGCCCAACCGGCATTGATATTCGTAACGGCTTACAATATGAGTGCATCAACTGTGGTGCCTGCGTTGACGCTTGTGACGGTGTAATGGAGCGCATGAAGTACAAACCTGGGCTTATTAGCTACACCACAGAAACCGCATTAAAGGGCAAAATTGTCCATATTCTCAGACCTAAATTGTATATGTATGCAGTGGTTTTATTGGTGATGTGTGGCTTTTTTGTTGCCGATTTAGCGACTCGAGTGCCATTGCAACTTGATATCATTCGTGATCGTAATGCCTTATCGAGAGAAAATATCGATGGTTTAATAGAAAACGTATACACCCTGAAAATTCTTAATAAGTCGCAAATTGATTCGACCTATCAACTCACGGTTGAAGGTTTGCAAAATCATCAGTGGCAAGGACAAAGCACGGTAAGTGTTAAGGCCGCGACCATAGATACAATAACCATCTCTATTGCTGTCGATCCATACGATTTGCAAGAATTTCAAACCGATATATCTTTTGTGGTGAAACAGGTTCAACCTGATGATGAAGATGTTATGATTCGCCAATCCAGTGTGTTTTTTAACAAACGATAACGGTATTGATGGCAGATTTCAGTTTTCAGGAACTATCCCCTGAGTTTATTCTCGACGCGTTGGAAGCCCACGGATTTTATGTGGCTTCCGGGCTTTTAGCACTTAATAGCTATGAAAATCGTGTCTATCAATTTCACGATGACGACAAAGTAAAATACGTTACCAAGTTTTATCGACCGCAGCGTTGGAACTTGGCGCAAATCCAAGAAGAGCATGATTTTGCTCTAGAGCTGGAGCATGAAGAAGTGCCTATGGTTGCGCCGTTGCAGCGTGATGGTGAATCTGTGTTTCATTATAAAGGCTTTTGCTTTGCGGTGTTTCCGTGCCGAGGTGGACGCATATTTGAAGTAGATAACCTCGATCAGTTGGAATGGATGGGGCGCTTTGTTGGCCGCATGCACGCCATTGGTAATCGTAAGCCGTTTATCCATCGCCCAGCCATTAATAGCGATGAATATTTACTGCAGGCGCGAGACATTATCAAGACCGCAGACATTTCGCAGGGTCTGAAATTGCCGTTCTTTACCGTACTTGATCAAGTGATTGAGCTTACTTTAGGGCAATATAAGCCTGGTAAACAAATTCGTCTGCACGGTGATTGTCACGCCGGTAATATCTTATGGACCGACGCCGGACCGCACTTTGTTGACCTTGATGACTGTCGCACTGGGCCAGCAATTCAGGACTTGTGGATGATGCTTAGCGGCGACCGACAAAATAAATTGTTACAACTCGATACCTTGCTAATGGGCTATGAAGAGTTTTTTTCATTTGAACATAGCGAGCTTTCATTGTTAGAATCATTGCGTTCAATGCGATTGATAAACTATATGGCTTGGCTAACCAAGCGCTGGCAAGATCCGGCATTTCCTCGTAATTTCCCTTGGTTTAACACTGAGAAATACTGGGAACAGCAAATACTTATGCTCAAAGAGCAATATGCTACTATGCAGGAACCCGTGCTAAGCTTGAATCAAGGTCTATAGCAATAACTCTAAAGGAATCTTTAAAAGATGAAAAAATTATTTAGTATCTTTGTGCTGGCATTAATGCTGCCACTAGCTGCTTGTGCAAAAGACTACCAAGAAGGCAAACACTACACCGTGGTTGGCGAAACCTTAACGGCAAAACCAGAAGTGCGTGAATTCTTCTCTTTCTACTGCCCGCACTGTTTGAGCTTCGAACCGTTCATGAAAGATTTGGCTAAGTCATTGCCAGAAGGCGCAACTTTCGAAAAGAACCACGTTGACTTTATGCGTGCAGCAAGCCCACAAGTGCAATTTGAAATCACCAAATCAATGATTGTGGCACAACAATTACCACAAGAAGAAACGTTGATTGCTGCGATTTTTGATGCGATTCAAAAACAACGCAAGCCGTTAGCATCACAAGCTGAATTACGTGAACTGTTTACCAAGCAAGGTGTTGATGGTGAGCAATTTGATAAGCTAATGAAAAGCTTTGGTGTGAATTCAAAAGCCAAGCATATGAAAAAGCTTCAAGATCAGTACACCAAAAACGGTGCACTTACCGGTGTTCCAACCATTATCGTTAATGGTAAATATCGAGTAAATGCCAACGAACTAGATCGTGGCGACTTCCTAAACGATTACAAGAACATCGTTTTGTATCTTTTGACATTGAAGTCATAAGATTGATTCACTAATAAAAAAGGCTCCTATAGGAGCCTTTTTTATTACCTTGATGTCATCTACCCGAATGGCAATTCATCTCGAAATTCTTTCCTCACAATACCGCGCTAATAATACCGTCTTAGTAATAACGTTTGTTGGCCAATTCCTGTTGATAACGACGATATAATCTCAGACTCAATAAGGTGGCAATGATACTGAGTACTATGCTGGCACCGATTTGCCAAAATGACATCAGTTGCACACCGCTGCCCGCCAACGCAAAAATCGCCATTTGCGGAAAGTACCCGAAGTAAGATGCACCAATAAAACGTCCAGCATGAATATGGGCAATGCCAGCACTCAGGTTGAGTAAAAAGTTATTGCCGGCGGGTATTAAGCGAATGATAAAGGTTTTTTCAAAGGTATCGCGACTGAGAAAATTGTTGACCAAGGCTACTTTATCGCTAAACCTTTCTCGTATTTTTTCACCGATAATAAAACGCGCAAAACTGTAGGTAAGAGCACAACCAATGGCGGCGGCAAACGTTGCAATTAAGGTGCCGTAAATAAAACCAAAGGCATAGCCTGCAGCGAATGCGGCGACTTGTCTTGGCAGGCTAACAGCAATCGCCAAGGCAACCACGGCGATAAAATAAAACACGCCCTGCGCGCCTTGATTACGTATCGTGGTATCGACCCATTGTTGATTGAAATGGTCAAACACGCCGAGCACATGAAAGCTGCCGGCTAGAGCTGCACTGATCAGTAAAAAGATCAGTATCAGTTTGAGCAGCGCCTTGTGACGTTGATAAAAATGACTCACAGCTCACACCATGACCTGCGTTGACCACCGGCATAGGAATAGCCATGGCCGGCGTTAATCAGCAGCTCAGCTAAGTTGTGGCCATCGACGTAGACATCAGCCAATAAGCGAAAGTATTTACCACGTTCTATATTACGTAATTCCACTTTGTTGCTGTTTTCCAATAGCTGTGAAGTAAATTGCTTTGCAAGTTTGGCTTTTTGTTTTTCAGCCGCACATTTTGCTCTTAATTCTGGAGTATCAACGCCTTTGACGCGAACCGGCGTATTTTCACCAATTACACTGGGCCAATTGTCGATATTAACGCGAAAGGTGTCACCATCGTAGACACTGGCAACCACAACCGAGGTAATGCTGCCATAATCCTTGCCAAAAGCACTGACACAGAACAAGCCCAACATTAGAGCGCAGAGAGTGTTTAATTGCATGACTGGCGGTTATTTATCTGGGCAAATAATGACTTTTTTTGCCTCAATAAATTGTTGGCGCTTATTATTGGCGACATAGCTTAAGCTGCCTTCAATTAGTAATTGTTGACCAAGCACCGATTTATTATAAAAATAATCCGCGGCTTTACCCCACAAATGCACTAAACGCTCAATACGTTGGCCATTAAAGTGATGGTCTGACTCAGCAAAGCCTGGTTCATTAATGCTTACACTAAATTCTGCCAAGGTGGCATTGTTCTCGGTTTTTACCAATTTTACCTCGCTGGCTAAGATAGCATTACAAATGATTTGGTTTATGCCATTGTGCACGCCGTGGCCAAGTAACGATAACGACTCAACTTGCACAAAGTCTTTTTCTCGTTTGCTGCTGGTCGCTAATGCGCCGTGAATTAACACCAACTGACCTTTACCCGCATAAAGGAACTGGTCTTCAACATGTTGGCCTTCAAAGTGACAGGCATGATAACTGGTCCAGTCTTTATAACTGTTGGTTTTCTTATCAAACCAAGAGTGATTGGTGGCAATCACAAACTCGGCAACCGGCACCACGGGATTAGCACGATAGCGAATTTCTGGCTTGGCAACCAAATTACCGGCCAAAATAATATGACATTGTTGTTTTTGTTCAACTTTTTTGTTGATTGGGCGTAGAGTTTCAGACATAAAAGTGTAGCGTTTGTAAAGATACCTCATCATATTCGAATTGCTGTGATTCGCCAACCATTTCAAAGTTATTGAGTGTTATCTATGTACAGAAATAAGGCCCAATGTGATTGGGCCTTTAGTGATCGTTCGATGAGATGCGTAAAATTACCGGCTAAGCAACGGGTAGGATTTCCAAACCACTGCCTGCGCGACAGTCATAGATATCGGCGATTAGATCAAATTGTGCGTGATAGTGTTGCTCAATGGCACGTTTCACGGTCGCGACATCTTCAGCACGACATAAGCAGACAACCGCACCACCAAAACCGCCTCCGGTCATGCGCACAGCTGCTTTATCGGCGAGTGCACCCTTGATGATATCGACAATGCCATCGGTAGCCGCAACGGTTACTTCAAAATCATTGCGCAACGACTCATGGGATGCCTGCATTAAATCACCGAGCTTTTCTAAGTCATTGCTGGCTAGCGCATCAATGGCGCTAACAACGCGCTGATTTTCGGTAATTACATGGCGGGCACGACGATATTCATCGTCTGTTAAAACGGTTTTAAATTGTTGCAAAATATCCAGGTTTGCATCACGAAGCGATTTGATATTCATCTTTTGCGCTGCACTTTCACAATCTATGCGTCGTTGGTTGTATTCGCTATCTACTAACTTACGTGGGTAGTTGGAATTGATAATGACCAAGTTTAGATCGTCTGGAATACGGACAGACTGAGTTGATAAATCGCGACAATCAATTTTTAGGGCACAGCCCGGTTCGCCTTTGGCGGAGATCATCTGATCCATGATGCCGCATTGACAATCCATAAAGTCATTTTCAGCTTGTTGACCAAGTAGAGCAATATCTTCGGTGCTTAAATTTAAATTAGCCGTGTCATTAAACATACCACCAATAGCCACTTCCAGTGCTGCAGATGATGATAAGCCACTGCCTTGTGGCACATCAGAGTCAATTAAAACATCAACACCGCTCAGTTGATGGCCTTGGCGTTTTAATACAAATGCCATGGCTCTAATATAATTGCCCCATTGTGAATCGCCTTGGCTGATGTCTGCAGAGACATCAAACCGGTCATGTTCGCCTGGATATTGGGTTGAATGCACGGTCACCAAAGAATCGTTACGCTTGCGATACAATACTTTGGTACAAAATTCCAGTGAGCAAGGTAAGACAAACCCTTCACTGTAATCAGTATGCTCACCGATAATATTGACCCTTCCTGGTGCTGAGGATAACGCTTGTGCAGGTGCTTGATATATTTCTTCAAACAGCACCGATAATGATCGCGTTGACTTTCTGCCAACATCTCGTAGCCAACCATATGCTTTTTCACCGTTGCTGAACGCAATAATGGCGGGTAAAAATGCGCATGCAGTCGCCAATGGCTGTCATCATTAAGATCACCAGGTGCACCATGCCAACCCATAGAATACGGGAAACTGCAATTAAATACATTGTCGTATTTTGTGGTGAGCACTTTTAAAGCGTCAGCTAATGTGTCTTTTTGCGCTTGATTCAGCTGCCCCATATGGCGCACGTCATCACGGGCAAGCAATAATGTTTCAAAAGGCCATGCCGCCCAATAAGGAACCACAACAAGCCAATGTTCATTGCAAAATACAACGCGTTCATTTTGTTCTATTTCATAGTCAACGTAATCGCCGAGCAAATTTGTTGAATTTTGCTGCTGGTAGTGGCGCAGGTTTTGTTCTTCTACGGCGATCTCTGAAGACAAGTGGTTGTGTGCCCATATTTGTCCATGTGGATGAGGCTGTGAACAACCCATGACCTCGCCTTTGTTTTCAAAGATGTGCACACATCGATACGTTTGTGACAATTCAACAAAGTTTTGTTGCCAGGCTTCAATGACTTGTGAAATGTCAGAGGTAGATAGCTCCGGTAATGTTTTATTATGATCCGCGGAAAAGCAGATCACTCGACATTCACCTGTTGCGACATCAGCCTCGATGAAATTATTTGCTGATTGTTCGACGCGGTTGTCATTGTCACTCACTAGAGCGCCAAAATCGTTCACAAAAACAAAGGTGCTATCATAATCTGGGTTAACAACGTCATTAGCTCGTTGATTACCTGGACAAAGAGGGCACGCCTCATCGTAAACGGGCAGTTGCAGATCAGTGCTGTTTTCTGTGGCACCTGACCATGGACGATTGTTACGGTGCGGTGATACCAACACCCAATCTCCAGTTAATGGGTTCTTACGTCTGTGGGTAAATTCTAATTGACTCATACTGTTGTGCTCTTGTTACAGTCCTTGAGGGTAGTTTTGCTGCCAACGCCAGGTATCGCGTGTCATATCGTTAATGGTTAATTTGGTTTGCCAGCCAAGTTTGGCCTTGGCTAAATTAGCATCAGCATAATTACAGGCTATATCGCCTTGTCTGCGAGGGGCCATCTGAAAGGGAATTTGCTGACGGGATGCCTTGGAAAATGCAGCGATGATTTCCAGCACAGAGTATCCTTGTCCTGTGCCCAAATTATAGGCTAAAAAGCCTGAATCTTGTTGGTGATTAGTAAATGCGGCAACATGACCTTCCGCCAAATCCATAACATGAATGTAATCTCGCACACCGGTACCATCATTGGTGTCATAATCGTCACCAAAAACACTGACTTTGGCGCGCTTACCAACCGCGGTTTGTGCGATGTAAGGCATTAAGTTGTTTGGGATGCCGTTAGGGCTTTCCCCTAAAAGGCCACTAGAGTGTGCGCCAACGGGATTAAAATAGCGCAAGCTAATCGCCAGTTGCTGCGAGTCTGATTGACAGTTATCCGCGAGTATTTGCTCGACCATAACTTTGCTCCAGCCGTATGGGTTAGTGGCCGAGATAGGATGCTGTTCATCAATCGGTAAATACTGCGGTTCACCATATACGGTTGCAGAAGAACTGAAAATAATGCGCGTAACATCATTGTTATACATTGCGTCGAGCAGGGTAACCGTGCCGCAGACATTATTTTCATAATAACGACGTGGTTGCTGGCAAGATTCACCTACCGCTTTAAGCGCTGCAAAATGAAATACTGCGTCGAATGACTGTTGTTTAAAGATCTGTTCGAGTTGATGTTGATCACGAATATCACCTTCAATGAAGCTGAACGTTTGACCACAAATTTTGTGCAACTGTTGTAATACATGGATGCTTGAGTTGCTGAGATTATCAAGGATGACTGGCGTTATACCGGCATTGTGCAACGCGATACATGTGTGACTGCCAATGTAACCTAGACCACCGGTAACAAGAACTTTCATATTTTATTCTAATTATTACAAGACCTTTATTTATATGATAAATATTATTAAAGGCTTGTGCAAGAAGATTTATGACAATTTGATGATAAATGTCGTAGCTCTTTGTTTCTTAGTTATAAAAATTGCCTAAGCTAAGCGAAAAAATCAGTAGAATCGCGCTTGTTTTAAAAATACCTATATATAGGTGGTTAATTGCCTCACTAAATGGTTGCTATTTAAGGCCATAGTTACTTATTATATGATTAAAATACAGATAGCAGACATTAACCTAATCTTTTGAGGGAAACATGGCACAAAAACACAATCTAACCTATCAGTTAACCCATGATTTAGGTAAAGCGATCGTCACCGGACAATACAAGCCTGGAGACGGTTTACCGACGGAAGCTGAACTTTGTGAGCAATTTGATGTTTCTCGCAGCGCGACACGTGAAGCGGTAAAAATGCTATCAGCAAAAGGCTTAATTGCATCAAGACCTAAAAAGGGTATTCATGTTCTCTCTGAAACCAACTGGAACATGTTTGATCCAGATGTATTGGAATGGATATTAAGCAGTAACCCTTCTTTGCAATTGCTGAAATCGTTTACCGAAGTTCGTGCGGCTATTGAACCGCAAGCTGCAGCTCTGGCGTCGACGAATGCAACGTTTGAACAGTTGGAAATGATTGAAAAAGCGCTTGAAAGAATGAAAGCAGCGGAGCAAGGTTTAGATGATATCTTAGATTCTGATATTGAGTTCCATACCTCCGTTTTGCGTGCCAGTGGTAACCCATTTATCGTGCAACTTACCGACTTTATTGCGACCGCGTTAAAAGTAAGTATTCGCTATACTAATGCCACTAAAGGTGAATCCGGTGACGTTGAAAAACACGCCTACATATTGGATACCATTAAATCGAGAAATCCGGTTAAGGCACACGATGCGGTGAAAGAGATTCTTGATGAGTCATTAGCCTTGATAGAGAAAAACCTAAACTAAAGCGTTTTTGCCCAGCTGCTCGATGATGAAGTTTCTATCGGGCAACATCTTATGGTCTTGCGTTAACACTGCCCATCCTGCACATCCATCGTGCGCAGTGTTGACGATGTATTGGCCTTTATTATTGGTTTAAACTGATAACTATAACAATAGTCGATATCGATATAATCATATTAAATATGATTATATATATGAACATCCTTGAAAACTAAATTACCGCTATAAACTTACCTAGACCTTTAAAAATAAAGCTTTCGCTTGTTTATGTGATATTTCAGTAAACACAATACTTTCTTATTTATAATATATGTAACATAAATGTTGATTCGTATTTAACCCTATGTTAACGTTTTGGTTAATGGTTGTTCTCTCTGTTACTTATGCGTTGATAAGTAATCTTCGAGATAACGATGTTTAACGATAACAATAACAATCAAAAAATAACAAGTGACACTTGAAGTATTCAAGGGCGGGGAAACAATGAGAAAGTCCAAAATAAGCTTAGCCTTGCTTGCAGCGATGGCGATTCAGGCGCCAATTACTTCTTATGCGTTTGCAGAAGAAGAGATAGCACCGGAAGCGCAAACAGCAAAAGAAAAAGCTGAAGCGAAAGAACAAGCTATTAAAGAAGACGAAATCGAAGTCATTACTGTTGGTGGTATGCGATCGAGTGAAGTTGCAGCCATCAATATGATAAAGTTACTGATCTGCAGATGACTTGAATTAACGACTTCGATGCCTCTTAGCATGCCTTTGGCGATAATCTTGGCGTGAGCGTCGTCACTATTTTTATCGTCTATATAGGTAGAGACAATAATAGGCTTGTCTGCGCTGCCTTTTAGATTATTTAGAACAAGCGAACCCCAATAGGTTTTGCCTGCCGCAAATAATAACTTATCACCAGCCTGCAGTTTTATTCGCTTGGCTTTATCAAGCGATTTAATTGGTGCATCCTTTGATGTGCCTAGGTTGTTGTCGTTGCCAATGGTAGGATTGACGTAATATTCCGTAGCGACAGCGGGCAGTTGTGCAAAGCACAATGCGCTAATAATTACCGACAATGTCAGGCGTGTTAGGTGTCTTAACTTAGGCATTATATTATCCAATGGTCTCTGGCATTCTTTAAGTAGACACAAAATATACTATTTATAATATATAATTGGAGGTTTAGATTACTATCCGAACTTGCAATGCCGCGAATAATTACTTTTTTTAAAATTAAAGTGACCATTATATTAATTACCGGTGCCGGTAAGGGAATTGGTAGGGCTTGTGCATTGTTGGCGTCGAGCCTTGGCGCAAAGGTCATTGCCGTTGCTCGCTCTCAGTCGGATTTAGACTCTTTAGCCGAGGCGGATGCGCGCATTGTTGGATGGCCAGTTGATGTCAATTTGGCTGAGTTTTTTCTTAAAGTCACTGAGCTTGAGACGATTGACGGCCTGATCAATAACGTTGGTATCAACCGTGCCGCACCAATGAGCGAGCAAGTTAAATTGGCTGCATGACTTTGTCATGAGTGCGATTCGATTGGCACCAGGAGCCAGCATCGCGGATCACATTCGCTATGAAGAAGAGGTGGTTTTCGTCCATCAAGGCACATTAATAATGACGGTTGATGGACAACAAGTAGAGTTAACCAAAGGTGATAATTTTTCTACCCCGATTAACGCCGTTCGCAGCTTTAGTAATCATGGTGAACAAGATGCAATGGCCTATATCACTAGACGAACAAATAGCCCGAAAAAGCCTAGCTTTATCTAACAATATAGCGATTTATTGATATATATTGGCCAGCTAATTTATAGCTGGCTTTATTGCTTGGGCAAGCGGCGTCTTTAAGTAGCTCTCGATAGGTGCCGATTTTCTGCTGCAGATATAATGGCCGACGCGAGCGGGGCCGAGCCTGCGACTTACCGTGTAGAGGGACGTCCTACCCAACGCGCTAGGGTATGAGTGTTCCTTTTAGGCAATTTACATCATGTGCAATAAGGAATCGTTAACGTAAATACGCTGCCTTTTGCCAGCTTACTTTCGGCAGTTAAAAAACCGCCGTGTGCAACCGCAATTCGGTTACATAGATATAGTCCAAGCCCCAAGCCTTTGGTACCTAAGTTATTTACCGGTTTGCTTGATGTAAATGGCTCAAAGATGTTTGGTAAATACTCTTTCGCTATCCCGCAGCCTTGATCTTTTACTGCCATGGAAACATGAGTGTCATTGATAGCAAATGACATAGAGATAGTTTGTTGGTCGCCTGAATGGGTTAATGCATTATTAATTAAGTTACGTAAGACAAATTTAATACGACCATTATCGATAGCAACCGCTATTTCTGGTACCTCACCATCAAGCACAAGTCGACTGCGGTTTTCATGTTCCTCGATGACTTCATTGATGAAATTCGGTAGAAAGTAGGTGTCGATATGCAAGGCTTTATTTGATTGCTGTAAACGTGCACTTTCTAATAATTGGCCAAGAATTAAATCCATTTGATTTAGATCTTTATCTAATTGTTGCACAATTTCATTTTGTTCTAGCAGTGCAAAAGATACTTTCATGCGCGCCATTGGAGAGCGTAATTCATGACTTACCGCTAGCAGTAGGTCATCCTTGGCAGAAAAAAGCTTATTAAGCTCATCAGCCATAGTATCCAATCCATGCGTTAGTTTTGCTAAGTCATTTTTTGGGTGATGGCCAATTTTATACTCAAAGTTACCCGCACTAATTTGCTTGGCACTGTCTATGGCGGCTTTAATTGGTTTTAGTTGACCGATTAATAACCGGTAACTAACAAAAAGGATCAAAACAACAATCAGCCAAGGCCAGTAAACTAACCAGCTTGGATAAATAATTAAGTTGGCAATTTGAGAGGTGATAATTGTCCAAGAATTATTCTTTTCGGCGAGCAAGTAATACTTGCTTCCGTGTCTGGTAAAATACAGACTGCCTAGTTTTTCAGCGGTGACAAGTAATTCATCCTGCAATGGTAATTCTTGCGATGTATGCCAACTTTTAGTACCACTATTTATTTGGATTTGAACACGATTTTTTTTGGCCTCGACTTTGATTTTTTCGATATTAACCGGCGGGGTTGCAACATCGGTCATCATTGCAAATAGTTGTTGGTGTCGTTCCAACACAATTTGTTTGGCTTCGTCTTCAGACATGGCAAAAACGCCTACTATAATAAAGACAACTAGCAACAGAGTGGTAGAGGTGAATAACACAAAGAATCGGCTATACAAGCCTAAGTGTTGAATGCTCATAGTTTCTTTGCCACAAAGGTATAGCCCACATTTCTTAATGTTTTGATGAACCGAGGCTGTTGTGGATCGTCATTTAGTTTTTGTCGTAATCGGCTTAACAAAATATCAACGGAACGACTATATAGTTCAACATCTATACCTTTTAATTCGCTTATGACTTGGTCTCGACTAAAAACTTTACCCGTGTTACTGGCAAGCATATTTAACAAGCTAAACTCCATTCCGGTTAATTTAATCTCGTTTCCATCCACCTCGATGCGACATTGCTCTGGATGCAGGTTGATGCCATCAAACATCAGTACTTTGGGTGCATCAGCGTTTTCGTTTGATTGTTTTGATTTATCAAGGCGACGCAATAGTGCTTGTATTCGAGCAACCAGTTCTCTCGGTTCAAAAGGTTTCGCCACATAATCGTCAGCGCCCAGTTCTAAACCTGTTATTTTGTCATTTAGCTGTCCTCGAGCCGTGAGCATGATAATCGGCAGCGAGTGATTGAGCCTAATTTTTTTACACAAGGTAAAACCATCCATCTCAGGCATCATGACATCTAAAAGCAATAATTGCGGTGACTCGCTCTGTAACTTTAACACCCCATCAGACGGCGTATTGGCATAAATCAGTTCAAGATCAAACTGACTGCAATAGGCAGCAAGGCTGTGACACAAGGCAAAGTCGTCATCAATCATTAATATCTTTGGCATAGACTTATTCGTTTTCGGTTAAAGGTTTGCTCTCATTTTCAGTTAGTTTGCGTCACACGCTCGAGAAAGCAAAGCCTAATTTACAATTGTTACACTTCGTTACCCAGCGATAATTTATTGTCGATATAATTTTCTCATTGAAAACGAATGTTCACTTAAGGCGAATTTTATGCGCAATACAGCAATAAACAAACAAACCAATAATCATGCATTGAAAAGTGTACCGCTTGTTGTGGAGTGGATGCTTTTCCTATTCATTTCGCTGATGGTCGAGCCTGTTGCTTGGATTATCAAAGGTTTCACACGTAAGCCGCTTGCGTTAAATCCATTTAACTATCAAATCGCCAAATAACGTCCACGGGTTTTTAAATACATGTTATCTACTTTAATTATTTTGCATATTATTGCTGGCGCAATCGCGTTAATTTTTGGCTTCATGACGATTGCTACTACAAAGGGTAATGCACGCCATAAACGCTATGGCAAAGTCTATGTCGTCGCGATGCTGTTACTGGGAACCACAGGCACTATTGTTGCTGTAATAAGAGAGATACCACTATCAATGCTGAACGGCGCGGTACTGTGCTATTTTGTTTTGTCTTCAATTTCTGCGATCAGAAACGCAGAATATAAAATAAGTGTCTTTGACAAATGGTTGACGGTATTTTCTTGGGTATTAGTGGCTGCCTTTGCTTGGTGCGCGTTGCAGGTAACGCAGACAGAAAGTGGTCAATTAGGTGGTTTTGGTGTCGCTGAATATATTGTTTTTGGCACAGTAATGTTATTCGCAGGTATTGCGGATATTCGCTATTTATTGAAATCTGGTTTATCAACCATTCAGAAATTAGTAAGGCATTTATGGCGTATGTTTTTCCCGCTATTTATGGCAACGGCAGCCTTCTTTTTCGGACAAGCTAAATTGTTCCCAGAAGTTTTAAAGTCTATCGAGATATTGGCTATACCCGTTGTGTTTGTCATTTTGTCGATGATTTATTGGCTGGTCATGGTGGTAATGAGAAAATCAGCCTTTAGATAGCGCCAAGCTAAATCTTTTACACAAAATTTGGTGGGCATAGGCTAGGGCTTAATGGCCCACCCGGCAGGAGTCGAACCTGCGGCCTCACCCTCCGGAGGGGTGCGCTCTATCCAGCTGAGCTACGGGTGGAAATACGATGTGTATGTCGCCATTCTATAATGCTGGTGTTGACTGTCAACAAATCTCTCACCCATATCTACCGATAGTTTAAATAATCAACAGGTGCCGTACTTAGTGCCAATAAAAAACTGGCAATGTTGCTGTTTTTACGGGCATTTAGCGCTATTTCGACTAAGCTTTTAAGTGGATGCTTAATTAATAAACAGTCGGATAATAACAACACATACCTGTATGGAAACAATAGGCTTAATTGGCTATGGCTTGGCGGCTATAGCGTACTTATTTTTGCTTGTTTTGCTGATCTCCCATCGGCAACCCTCTGTTGCGACCAAAATTTTGTTGGTCAGCATCGCCATAAGCCTCGTTGTATACCTGTTAAATGCCTGGCAAGTCTATCAATCGTTTTCATTACGATTTGGTTTTGTGTTTGAATCTCTGCGGTTAATGGCATGGGGCGCATTATTTTTACTGGTGATAAGTGGCAGCGATAAAGTCTCCAGCTTAGTTAAATTGCCAGCCAGTAAAAACTTTATTCTGCTGTACCTCGGTCTCACTGCGGTAATCTTGGTTAATCTGTTTTTCAATCCCGGTTATCAGTGGCTATTCATTGGCTTGCTGAGCATGAACTTGCTAACTTTGGTGGTACTTGAGCAACTGTATCGCAATTCGCAACAACTCAAATGGGCACTTTGGCCTCTCACTATTGGCTTAGGCGGTATGTTGGTGTTCGACTTTGTGATGTACGCACAAGCGGCATTGTTAAATCGAGTTGATTTCTATTTCTGGTACAGCCGTGGCTATATAGCCTTATTAGTGATGCCGTTTATTTTGTTAAGCGCCAAGCGTATGCGCAACTGGAGCCCTGATTTATATATCTCTCGTGATGTTGTGTTTTATTCCTCTATGGTGGGATTAAGTGCGGTTTATTTACTGGTATTGGCATTTTCAGGCTATGTAATTCGCTTCATTGAAGGGCAATGGAGTGAAATGCTCAGCATCATGTTTATGGCGGCGGGTTTGCTGGTGTTATTGGCACTGCTTATTACCAACCGATTGCGCGATAAAATTCGCGTGTTTATTGGCAAGCATTTCTTCGCCAATAAATATGACTATCGGCAAGAGTGGTTAAAACTTATTGAAGCAATAGAGCAGCAAGACTCTCAAGATGCCTATGCCAATGCGTGTGCGGCGATGGGTGGGTGTTTTGGTGTCAGTCGTTGTGGCTTTATTGATGCACAACAGGCACGTTTGCAAGCTAAATATGTTGGCGATTACACCCTTGACGATAACATAATGCAGCAAATTGAGACCTTGCATCAGTTTTCGCAAAAACAAAATTGGTTAGTTGATGTTCGCGAGTTTCAAACCTATCCCTATCGATACCCCGAGTTGCAATTCGATGCAAAATTGTTGGCAGAGCATCGTCTGGATTTATTTATTCCAACCTTGTCACAGCAGCGCTTACTCGGCTATTTCATTCTCGCCGGACCGGCGCATAAACCGGTGCTTAATTGGGAAGACAGAGACTATTTGTTTGCGGTTTCGAAACAACTGGGTAATTACCTAACATTGCAAACCGCACAAAAGCAATTGGCACAAGGCCAGCAATTTGCGGTTTTTCACCGTATGTCAGCCTTTGTATTGCACGATTTAAAAAACGTGCAGGCGCAATTGTCGTTAATAAATCGCAACGCCGAACGTCACCGCGACAATCCAGAATTTATTCGAGATGTATTTGCCACCGTTGAGTCCGCCTCTGAACGCATGGGCAAGATGGTTTCACAGTTACAAAGTAAAAGTCAGGATGTGCATAAAAAGCATGGCAATGAAACCGTCGATATTGCTGAAATTATCAATAATTGTCTGGCGATGAACAAAAGTTCTGAGGTGGTAATTGAGTCTGACTTAGACGGTGACTTGTATGTTACCGCCAATAAAGAAGGTCTAGAAAACGTATTTTTGCACTTACTGCAAAATGCAAAAGATGCCTGTAATGGCGAAGGCTTGGTGCAAATCAACGGTCATCAGCAGCATGATCAAATCGTCGTAGATATAAAAGACAATGGTTGTGGCATGAGTGCAGACTTTATTAAACACTCTTTATTTGAGCCATTCACCACCACCAAAGGCAATGCCGGGATGGGCATTGGCGTGTATGAAGCGAAACAATTTATTGAAGAATATCAAGGCAGTATTGATGTCAGCAGTGAACCAGGGAAAGGCAGCTGCTTTACATTATTTTTGCCAAAATCAACAGCGAGTTAGGAATTGAATATGGAAAAATTGCTGATAGTCGATGATGACAAAGGGATACAGAAACAACTCAAATGGAGCTTGGCGGATTATGATGTAGTGTTAGCATCCGATAAAGACAGCGCCATTAGTGCTCTGCGATTGCATGAACCGAAAGTAGTGTTGCTTGATTTGGGTTTACCGCCCGATGAGGCCAATGCCAGTGAGGGCCTCGCTGCGTTACAGCAAATATTGTCGCTCGCTCCTTTTACCAAAGTGATTGTGATCACCGGCAATGACGAGCATCAAGTGGCATTGGATGCAATCTCTCATGGGGCGTATGACTTTTACCAAAAACCACTCGATGGCGATGTCATCAACGTGATTGTTCGTCGTGCGTTTATGATGGCCGAGCTCGAGCAAGAGAATCGCCATATTCGCGAATTGGGTGGTGTTGATAGCGGTATTATCGGCAATAGCGTGGTCATGGACAAAGTGCGTAATATCATTGAACGTATTGCCCCAACTGAAATTACCGCGCTGTTACTTGGTGAAAGCGGTACCGGTAAAGAGGTACTTGCTAATGCGGTGCATAAACAAAGTAATCGGGTGAAGAAACCGTTTATCGCCATCAACTGTGCGTCGATTCCTGAAACGTTATTAGAAAGCGAATTGTTTGGTTTTGAAAAAGGAGCATTTACCGGGGCCCATAAAACCACCAAAGGTAAAATCGAAATGGCCGAAGGCGGAACCTTATTTCTCGATGAAATAGGTGATATGCCGTTTAATTTGCAGGCCAAGTTATTGCGTTTTCTGCAAGAGCGGGTGATTGAACGCATTGGCGGGCGTCAGGAGATCCCGGTGGATGTGCGCGTTGTCTGTGCAACCAATCAAGACTTATTGCAAATGGCTGAACAAAAGACCTTTCGTGAAGACTTGTATTACCGTATCAGTGAAATGGTGATCAACATTCCACCATTAAAAGATCGTGATTTTGATGTGGTGGTTCTTGGCCGCTACTTTTTGCTGAAATTTGCCCAAGACTACAATGTGAAAATTAAAGGTTTTACCGATACTGCCGTCGCGGCGCTTAAAGCCCATGATTGGCCCGGTAATATTCGCGAGTTGCAAAATAAAATCAAATCGGCGGTGATCATGGCCGCTGGCCAGTTGATCAGTAGCCAAGATCTAGGTTTTTATGAAGAGGTCGAGTTGGATATTGATCAGCAATTTAATTTGCGTTCGGTGCGAGGTCAAGCGGAGTCAAAAGCCATTAAAGAAGCCTATACCTTAGCGGAAGGCAATATGAGTAAAACTGCGCAAATGCTTGGTGTTACTCGACCAACCTTATATGGCTTGTTAGAGAAATATGATCTCAATCTCAAAGAGTCAGTTTAGGGCCGGTTTAACACAAACGGCATGCTGTGTCGCAGCATGCCGCATTGATAAAATTTGTTTAAGATAAGCTAATTTAAGGGCCTAATTGAAGATCTTAAGTTAAGGTTACTAAGCTAATATTAATCATTCAGTTACAGGGTGGGTTTAATTGCCATTGGATATTTTCTGATTCACTTCAGATTGTTTCTGACGTAACAGTTTATCTAAATAACGATTCATTTTTAGCTTTTCATCGATGTTCTTTTGCAGGTATCTGTCGACTCGCATTAAGGTATTACGCAAGTCATCATCTACGCCTAACTGTTGGTACTGTTCACCTAATTGTTGCAGCGTCATGGTTTCCGTGCTGTGCTTGATAGCTTGCACTGGCGCTTTGACTGGCTCTTGTTTGTTATCGTCTGCTCTACCAATCGACGCACTAAGCTCTTGTTTCATTTCTGTTAGCACCGCCTCTATATGTTCGGCTTCAAAGTATAAGGTGTTTTCTAGATAACCAAATAGCATGACCCTATCAGCTAATAGATTGATTTTCCTCGGGATACCACCTGTCGCATCCATCATTAATGGATAACATGAGTTGGCGAATAAGGTTTGTTCTTTAAAACCAACGGTAGCCAAGCGATGTTCGATGTAGCTTTTCATTTCGTTTATGTTGAGCGGCTTTAAATGACATGAGGCAATGATCCGTTGACGAAATTGCTCCATCTGCGGCATTTGCAGTAAGTCTTTGAGCTCTTCTTGACCAAGCAAAAAGCTTTGCAGCAGGGGTTTACCTTTCTTTTGTATATTGGACAACATGCGCAACTCTTCGAGTGTTTCCAGTGGCAGGTTTTGCGCTTCATCAACCAGTAATAGCGCACGTCTATCTTGACTGGTCAGTCGAATCAAGTGTTGCTCAATCAGTACCAGCAAATTTGATTTGCTGCTATCGACCACCCCCAAGTTAAACTCGTTGACGATTTGTTGTAACAAGTCCAGTGGGCTTAGGTTAGGCGTGACAATATTGACCGCTTCAATATCAGAATCGTCAATTGATGCCAATAAGCTTTGTGCTAGCGTCGTTTTACCGGTTCCAATGGGGCCAGTAACAACAATAAAGCCTTCGGCTTGTTGTAAGCCATATTCTAAGTAAGACAATGCTTGTTGATGTCGGCTCGAAGCGAAAAAGAATCTAGGATCAGGACTTAATTGAAATGGCTTTTGACTGATGCCGTAATGAGATTCGTACATTATTAAAACCTCTTCACTAGTTGTGCGCCGATACGGTTTTCTTCATAACTGTAGCCAAGTCGATTTGAGCTACGATTTAAATGTTGAATGTAGCTACTAAACTCCAAGGTACGATTTAATTGCTTGTCCAAACCGAGGCGATAAACGCGATAGTAATCAACCTGCTGTATCAATGCGTCATCATTACTATTTAATGCATTGCGGCGATAGCTGAGATCAACGATAAAGTTGGTTAATCGAGTGATTTGTCGATCATAGTTAAATCTCAAGGTCTCATATTCGTCCTCATCACCAAAATCTAAATTTGTTCGGTCGGTATGCGTCGCTGTTAAGGTAATGGTTGAACGAGGCAGTCTAAGACTGGTTGAGACAGTTAACGACTCGGCAAGAGAAAAAGTATTACTATCAACGAGTTCAAATTCTGCGGTAAAGCCCGCGAAGGTGTAGTCACTTAAATCAAAATCATCATCGGGCGCAAACACACAGTTTTCTGGGCTGATTTCACTGCCAGCCAAACACCAGATGTCAATGATATTGGTTGGCGCCAATTCTTGGCGGTCAAACACATCTATTTTTTCGGTGTATCTGATCGAGCTGGTTAGGCGTTTGGTTCGATGTGTAAAGGAAAACTCATAGGCATCACCAAAGAATCGTTGATAATATTTACCGCTCAGTCGTGTACGTTGCGATGGGCGCCACTCAATCTCTGCAGCTAAATAATCCTCTTGATCTTCAGAAACTGAGCCCACAGCAGGCTCATCTTCATCGACCCAGTTATAACTTAAATCAATAAACAAATGTTCTGTTGGTAGCCAACGTAAGCCGGCACCGATTGACGATGTGCCTTGAATACCTGAGTTGTTCACATTGCCACTGGTGTCTTCATCATAAAAACGTATAAACGGATTCAAGCGAAAATTGGTGATATAACCTACTTTGGCATCTATGCGGTGAAAATTACCTTCACGGGTATTGTTTTCATAATCTGAGTAATTGGCACTGCCTTGCCAAAATACATAACGAGCAGACGAGCCATTACTGGTCTCTATATTCGTATCGAACCCTTCTCGTTCACCAATATTGTCATCGGCTTCGCTTATCGACATATTGGTACTGGCAATGATGTTATAACGAGAGTTTTCGACGAAATATTCAAGACCGAGTTGATAGGTTTGGTATTGAGCGGTATCACCAGATACCTGATCGGCTAATGAGTTGCGAGCATCATTGGCGGCGACATTACGTATTGACGCAGAGCCAACGGCGAACAAGCCGTCAATATCGAGTGAGACTCGACCTTCGGCGAGTAAGTCATGATAATCATCATTGAGGTCGCCATCATGGGTATAAATGGCTTGGGTCAGACCATAATCCACAACAAAGCTTGAGCGCTGAGTTTGAAAAGATGCATTTATGCCAGGCGTGAATAATGAGACAAGAGAAGATTCGTCACCAAATTCGGTCAACTCTACGTTGTCACTAAAGACTTCTTCAATACCAACGCGAGGCTGGATCTGCCAATCAGCGCCGTAAAGCGAGTTAGCAAAAGAGAGAAATGCTATAGGAATTATGTACTTATTCGTTATTGTTCTCGCCGTAACCATATCCGTAGCCGTAGTAACCGTAGCTCTCCTTTTGCGAATAAAATGCTTTATTTAGTACCAAACCTTTCGCCAATTCATCTCTTAATAAATGATTCGCATGCTTAACATCGTTAAGGTTGGTTTTATTTTCTTCGACGGTTATCAATGCTTGTCCCATGAGGTTACTCAATATGGAGGTTTCATTGATGCCCAATAAAGGCGGTGAATCAAAAATAACCAGTCGGTCGCTATAGCGTTCCGATAATTCTGTGGTCATTTTCGCCATGCGCTCACTCGCCAATAATTCATTGGCAAGGTGGTGGGTTTTACCTGCCGGCATGACTTTTAATTTACTGATATTGGTGTCGTAAATGATATCGCCAATGCTGGTGACATCACCCATAAGGTAATCAATTAATCCAGCTTTAGGTTTAACGCCAAGTTCTTTTAAAATACTCGGCTTTAATACATCGGCATCTACCAACAACACGGTTTTATCTTGTTCTAGTGCCACGCTCAACGCCAAGTTTATGGAAATAAAGGTCTTACCTTCATTTGGCTTGGCACTGGTGACCATAATCAAATTGGGGTTATCAAGCGTTTCTTTCGCAGGGCCGAAGGCGTTATTAAGAATTTTACGTTTAATCTGTCTAAACTCTTCTTTAATGGTGCGTTGACCACTAAGCTCAGAGGCGACAATAAAGCCTTTTTGCGATAATAAAGCCTCATTAATAAAAATGCTTTTGTTGTTTGTTTCAGCGGCCACTCGCGGCTTTTGCTGCACTTCTTCTTGTGCAAGGTCTTTTTCTACGTCTTGCGAAACCTGCTGGGCATTTTTTTGTGCTGTGTCGGTTGTTTCAGCGGTTGCATCTTTGTTAAGTAATGCATCGTTATCTGGTTCAACCGATTCTACTTTATTCTCTTCTTTGCCCTGCTGTTGACGCTTTTGTTGCTGCTTTCTTAGGGCTTGCTCGATTAACGACATCTTAAAACACCCCTCTTAATTGACCGGACGCGATGGCAGGTACCAAGTGGTAGGTTATCAATGCACCTAGCACGAGAAATAGCAGTAGATTGGAGACAATGAACTTTCTCACGCTGCTACGGTACGTTGCTTGTATATTCAAATTATCGGTTGCGGCAACAATGCCGAATATTGGCAGCCCGCTTTCACGGCTTAGTTGCACCGCGGAAAGGACTTTTGGACTTAAGGTAATTACGATGACGGCAACACCCGCACCCAAACCCGCACTAACGATTAATACCGCGATAAAAAACAATATTCGCATTGGCCCAGACGGTTCTAATGGTATCCGTGGTGGATCGATGACGCGAAATTGAATTTTGTCGGAAGTCGCATCTGCTTGTTTTGCCAGCGCTGCGGTTTCACGACGCGACAATAATTCTTCATACTTTTCTTTATTGATTTCATAATCTCGGTTTAAGCCGACAAGCTCCGCTTCAACTTCTGGCAAAGTATGAATTTTGCTATTGAGTTCGTTTGCTTGCCCTTCATAATCGGCAACCCGTACTTTTAGTGAAGCAACGGTATTTTCCAGCTGATTCACCTGAATGCGCATCTCTTGATAGACCAAGTTCTCATTGGTTGCGCTGGTGTTTAACGCCCCTTGTGCGTCAGGATTTTCTTTTATGGCGGCAAAGTAGCTTTCTAATTCTTGTTTACGTAAGCGTTTTAGTTCCTTTAGCGTTCTTCGTAACTCTTTTACATCAGGGTGCTGTTCGGTATAGCTGATCAACAGAGAATCAAGCTGAGTTTGCAGCTGCACAATTCGCTCATCATAGGTTGTGGTCACCGTTGCATTATCAATAACGTTTTCTGAAATCGATTCACTCATCGCATTTTCGCGAGTAAGTTGTTGTTTTGCAGATGATAATTGAGTTTGAGCTTCAAGCAGTTCAAGTCTAGTCGCTTTTAAGTCGGCATTAACTCTCGATAATGCCGAATAAAAACCACCGGAATCTGAAGGCATAATGCCGGAATACTTTTGCTTAAATAGGGTTAACTTACGTTCTGCTTCAAGCAATTTACTTTCATATTCATTGATTTGCTTTTGCAAAAAGCGTTGTGCGGTATCGGTGTCACTGCGCGTTTCACCTAAGGTATTTTCAATGAATACAGTTAATGACGCCTGTACAATATCTTTTGCTAACTGTGGGTTAGCCGAAGTCATCGACAGCGAGTAAATGTTTTCTTTACCAAGGCTACGGATAGAAATTTCGTCTTTCAGATCATCAATGATTGACTCATATTCGTCATTATTCTTGGCTGATACATCCAAGTCGGTCATGCGCGCAATGCGCTCTAAGTTAGGACGGGAAAGCAGTGTTTTCACCATCAAGCGAACTTGCTGGTTTGGATCGGTTTCAACCATGATGCCTTTCATTAACGGCCGTAACAAAGACTGTGTATCTACATATACACGAGCCGATGACTCATATTGGTCAGGTAATGAAGACACAGCCAGCCAACCGATCGGACAAAGTAACCATGTGGAAATTATCACATAGTGTTTTTTCGCCCAAACGCCTAGCAGCAGTTCCTTGATTTTATCAATTTGTTCATGCATAACGACAATCTTTGTTATTGTTGATTTAGGTTAATAATCAGCGGATTAGCTATTAGAACCAAGCTTCCGGTATAACGATAATGTCTCCTGGAAGCACATCAACATTGGCTTTAATATCACCGGACTTTATTAAGTCCTCAATAGACAACTGATACTGGCGCTGCTTGCCATTTTCGATACGCACGAGTACGGCTTGGTTACCGTCAGCAAATTCAGTTAAACCACCAACCGCAATCATGACATCAAGTAATGTCATATTTTTGCCGTAACTGACAGCACGTGGTTGCGCTGCCTCACCTATTACCCGTATTTGTTCATTGTAAGGACCAACAAAGTTACTCACCGTGACGGTAACAATAGGTTCTCGCAAATAGGTAGATAGGCGATCCTCAATGGCGCGAGCCAGTTGAGTTGGTGTTTTACCCGAGGCGGGAATATCTTCAACCAAAGAGGTTGTTATCATACCGTCTGGACGGACAACAAAACTCCCCGATACTTCCGGATTACGCCACACAAATATATTGAGCTGGTCACCCGGCCCAATTAAATAATTATATGACGCCGCCGAATCGGTTTTGGCGGGATAAATGGTTGCAGGGGGTAAACCCTGACTACTTGTGCATCCAAATAAAGCTAAAAGAGCTGTAGCAGTTAACCAATTTCTGGCAGGAATAAATCCTTTACTCATTGCAAATGCCCCAACATATCAGTTTCTTCTTCGTATAGTTAGAGGTTAGTTCATCGCTGATTTTTTGCACAAAATTTTTTTTAAAAAGACCTTGCTATCTGATTGATTGGTCTATCATTAGACATTGTCAGGCTAAATTTTCCGGGTAAAGATGTACCTGACTAAGGACAAGTTGGTGAACAATAATAATACGAACTACTCAACGTTTATGCAGAAGTTGTTATATGTCATGGATGTTGTGTTGCTAGGCGGAGCTCTGCTTATCGCAGACGGTCTCCCTGAAACACAGTTGCTGGCGATCAGTAACTGGTGGGTGATCGTTGTATTTATCATCTGTATGCAAACCTGCTTTTTAGGCTTGGGTTTGTATAAATCAAAATTACGTGAAAAGCTGCCAGGTATATTCCGTCGGCTGGGCTTAGCTTTTGCCATTGGCTTTGTTCTTATGACCATGGCACGTAGTCTCTTTTCTATTACCGCCTTAAGTGGTGAAAATCTATTTAGCGCCTGCTTATTGGCCGCTTTATTGACCTTTATTCTGCGTTATTTACTCGTCAAATTTAATGTTCTTGGCTTTACCAAGCGTAATGTGTTGATTCTTGGTTCTGGGCAACGTGCTTTGATCGTGCAAAAACGGATGCGTAGGGAGGTTGACCGAGAAAGTTTTAAACTGATCGGTTTTGTCTATATGGAGGGCGATATTAACTCCGATATAGATACGCAAAATATTATCCATCTCAATGGCTCTCTATATGACTATGTGATCAATAACAATGTTGACGAAATTGTTGTAGCAACCGATGAGCGACGCGCGATGTTGCCGGTTCGCGAACTGTTTGCGTGCAAACTTCACGGTGTGGTGGTATCGGAAATTCTTGATTTTATTGAGCGCGAAACTGGGCAAATAGCGGTTAATTTAATTTATCCAAGCTGGGTAATTTATTCCGCCGGCTTTCAGTCAAGTAATGACCTGCGTAATGGCTTTGACCGCTTATTCAATGTCACTTTATCGGTCATTTTATTTCTTATTACTTGGCCATTCATGTTGCTTACCTACTTTGCCATCAAAATTGAAGATGGCTGGTCAGCACCTTGTTTTTATTGGCAAAAAAGGGTTGGCTTACATGGTAATGTGTTCGCCATTGTGAAATTTCGCTCGATGCGTATTGATGCTGAAGCAAATGGTGCGCAGTGGGCTGATAGTGATGATGATCGAGTGACCAAAGTCGGCCGCTTTATTCGCAAATATCGCATCGATGAACTGCCGCAAGTCTACAACGTAATCGCCGGTGACATGGGTTTTGTTGGGCCAAGGCCTGAGCGCCCTGAATTTGTGGATGAGCTAAAGCAGCATATTCCTTATTACAACGAACGACATAATGTTAAATCTGGCCTGACAGGCTGGGCACAACTTAAATACCCTTATGGCGCAACCGTCGCCGATGCAGAGGAAAAGCTTAAATACGATCTTTATTACATCAAGCATCGCAGTTTCCTATTGGATTTGTACATTCTAATCCAAACCGCAGAAATCGTTTTATTTGGTAAGGGACGTTAGGAGATCGAGATGAAAGTGTTACATGTATTTGACTACTCTTTACCGAATATCAGCGGTTATTCGCTGCGCTCGGATGCTATTTTACGCCATCAACGAAAATTGGGTATCGAAACGGTGCAAATGACCAGTCAACGATACCAAGAATTTAAATCAGTTAAAGAAACCGCACGAGGTATTGAGTATTTTCGTACCCCTGCAGACAAGTCTTGGTTAGCGAAAATTCCCATTATTGGTTATTTATTTTACGTTCGTCATTTAGCCAAGCATATTGAACAACACGTAGTAACCGAGAAGCCTGATCTTATTCAGTGCCATTCACCAATGTTGAATGCCTTGGCGGCGGTACGTGTTGCCCGTAAGCACAATATTCCTATCGCTTATGAAGTGCGCGCATTATGGGAAGATGCCGCGGTTGATACCGGTAAAGTGAAAACCAATAGCCCGATGTATCGATTGATCAAATCGGTAGAGCAAAAAGCGTTTGAAACCGTCGATGCGGTGAGCTGTATTTGTGAAGGTTTGAAAAAAGACATCCAAGCGCGTGGCATTGCCAGCAACAAAATATTTATCACCCCGAATGCGGTTGATTTAAGTAAATTTCAGCCATTAATCGAAAAAGATCCTGAGTTACTGCAACGCTACCGACTGGAAGATAAAAAAGTGATCGCCTTTATCGGCAGCTTTTTTAAGTACGAAGGTTTGTCTTATTTACTAAAAGCCATGTCGCATATCCTCAAACAGCGTAAAGATATTCATTTGCTGTTAGTTGGCGGCGGTAACGAACGTGAAAACCTAGTGGAGCAAACCATTAAGCTGAGATTGGCTGAACATGTCACCTTTGTCGACAGGGTCAGTGCCGATCAGGTTGCGCGTTATTACTCTCTCGCCGATATCATGATTTATCCACGCGAAAGTATCCGTCTTACCGAATTGGTTACGCCGCTAAAACCATTGGAGGCAATGGCACAAAATAAACCGGTTATCGCCTCAGATATCGGTGGCCATCGTGAATTAATACAAGACGGTGAAACGGGCTATTTGGTGCCGGCGCATGACGCTAAAGCGTTAGCGCAACAAGTACTAAACGTTATCGATGATGAACAGGAATTGGCGAAAATAACCGCCAATGGCCTCGATTATGTCACCGTGCAAAGAACCTGGGATGCGACCGCTGCTCAATACGCTGATGTTTATAGGAAGCTGGTTAGCGCGCATGAGTAAGTCTGTATTGGTGATTACCAATTTATATCCGGTTCCATGGGCACCTAACCGTGCCAGTTTTAACCGTACGCAGTTTCAAAAATTGGCCCAATATCATCAACTCAATATGGTGGTCTTAGTCGGTTGGTTGGAGTGGTGGCGTCATCGTCATCAGGCAAAAAGCAGTGAACACGTGCTCTATTGCCCCTACTTTTATATCCCTAAATTTGCCCGCTCTTTGGTGCCATTTTTCCAGTACCTTAGCTTAGTGTGTTTGTTATCACGGATACGTGCATTTAAAGCCTCGGCAATTTTAGCCAGCTGGGGTTACCCAGATGCAGTGGCGGTCTCGATGTTAAACCGCCATTTAAAGTTGCCGATGTTTGTCAAAGTACATGGCACAGACATTAACGAACATATTCAATATCCAAGGCGCAGACGTTTAATGCGCAAGTACCTTGGCAAAGTGCAAGGCATTTTCGTGGTTAGTAAAGACTTACAAAGCCAGCTTAATGCGATTGGTATCGCCGACGATAAATTGTGGGTTAACTATAACGGTGTCGATCAACAGTTATTTCATCCTGAAGATAGTCAGCAAGCAAATCGTTGCATATTTATCGGCAGCTTGATTGCGAGCAAAGGCGTCAACGAGCTTATCGAAGCGTTTGTGCAATTAAGTCAGGGCAATCCTGAATATCACCTTGATGTGGTTGGCGAAGGGCCGCTATATCCGCAGCTGCAACAGCAAATAATAGCCGCAAACATGCAACAGCAAATTAGCTTACATGGCAGCATTGCCGCCGATAAAGTCAGTCAATTGTTGGCTAAATCATCGCTGTTAATTTTGCCCAGTTATCGCGAAGGTGTGCCTAACGTGGTACTTGAGGCCTTTGCTTGTGGCGTGCCCGTTGTGGCAACCAATGTCGGTGGTATTCCAGAGGTTGTTACCGAACAATCCGGTATTTTGGTGCGCAAAGGTGATGCTCAGCAATTGCACGATGCGATTGAAAAAGCCATGCACAATGTCTGGGATAAACAGCAAATACTGGCGCATGCCCGTAATTTTAATTGGCAACGCAATGTTGATTTTGTACGCCAGCGTATGGAGTTGATATGAAGCAGTTTATTGATGATATTCGCCAAAAGCAGCGCTTTTATCAAAGCCAAGGCTTTTATACCAGCTTCTTACGAGCGTTAAGCAGCGACGGTACGTTAGCGGTGATGTTGTATCGCTTAACTGGTTTCTTTATTAAATATCGCTTATCACCATTAGCGTGGTTAACCCATAAGTTCAATGTGTTGGCCACGGGCTGTGTGATTGGTGTACGCGCCAAATTCGACACCGGTTTTATCTTGTTACACCCAATCGGCGTGGTGATTAATTCTAAAGTTCAAGGCGGGCGCAATGTGGTTATCGAAAGTGGTGTGGTCATAGGCGATGAAAAAGGCCAAGCCCCGGTGCTTGGTGACAATGTATTTATTGGCAGTGGCGCCAAGGTAATTGGTGGTATCAGCATTGGCTCTAATGCAAAAGTTGGTGCCAATGCGGTGGTTGTTAAAGATGTCCCTGAAAACACTACCGTGGTGGGCATTCCGGCAAAAGAAATTGTAAGGAAGTAGACATGACCCTGGTATTTTTTATTTGTCTATTGCTGATCCTATATGGCTATTTTATTTATCCGGCGGTGCTGTATTGGCTGTCGCAAAAATACGGTGAAGAGCCGGGCAGTTGCAGCGATTATCCTGATGTCGCAATCGTTATTGCCGCGTTTAATGAAGAGCAAAGCATTGGTCAACGAATTGAGAATTTACAGCAATTGCAGTATCCAGGCCAATTGCACTTTTATATCGGCTCTGATGGTAGCAGCGACAATACCAATGACATTTTGGCGCAAATAGATGACCCGCGTTTGCAGGTGTTTGCATTCAGTGAAAACCGCGGAAAAATAAGTGTGCTTAACGATCTAATGGCACAAGTTGAGCAAGATATCGTGGTGTTAAGTGACGCCAATACCGAGTTTGCCGTTGATGCGGTAAGCGAATTGGTCAGTGGCTTTGTCGACGGTGTTGGTGCGGTGTGCGGCAAACTGCATTTATATAACAAGCAAGATAATCAAAACCAAGACGGTATGTATTGGCGTTATGAGAACTTTCTCAAATTTCATGAATCCCGATTGGGCGCCTTACTGGGTGCCAATGGTGCTATCTATGCGATGCGCAAATCTTTGTATCAACCCTTGCCCAAAGACACCGTCGTCGATGATTTTACCATCGTCATGAATGTTAAAAAGCAGGGCTATAAAGTTGTCTATCGCACGCTGGCAAGTGCGCGAGAAGAAGTAGCACCATCTTTGGGCGATGAGTTTGGTCGTCGCGTCCGTATTGGCTTAGGCAATTACAAAGCGTTAAAACAGTGCCTTTGGGCGCTAGCCCCTGAACATGGCATTTTGGCCTGGTGTTTTTGGTCGCATAAAGTCGTGCGTTGGTTTATTCCACATATGCTGGTGCTGTTGTTATTCAGCAATTTATTTTTACTACAACATGGTTTTTTTCAGTTCACCTTATTAGCGCAAATCGTCTTTTATGGCGTTGCATGGCATGCCATACACAAATTACAAAATCACAATTATGTCGCCAGTTTACAGGCTACCGCGGCATTTTTTCTATTAATGAACTTGGCTCTGCTAAAAGGCTTTTGGCAGTTCTGCCTTGGCAATAAGCAAGGCCAATGGCAGCGCACCGCAAGAGGGGGTGATAGCTAGATGTTTATGTTAGTTGTTCTATTACTACTGATACTCGGCTCGGTGGCGGTTTTACGGGTCATTTATCAAAAGAATATGCATATTTGGTTGCCATCTTTCTTGCGTGCAAAGCTAAACAAGCCAAAGGTAAGCGGTACCAAGCACGTGTTGTTTTGTTTTGCCGATCATTTTGAACCTATGTGGCGTACCGATGATATTAACGTCGAGCGACGCCGCGTTGATCGCTGGTGTAAAGACTATCGCGTGATGGCAAGCAAACATAAAGACAGTGACGGTTGTGTGCCTAAACACAGCTTTTTTTATCCCGCTGAAGAATACCGCTATGAGCACTTGGCGAAACTATCCGCATTGTGTGCCGAAGGTTTTGGCGAAATCGAAATTCATTTGCATCACGACAATGATACGCCGGATAACTTTTGCCAAACCATGCGAGAATTTGCGCATACCCTGCATTATGAACATGGCGCATTGCCCTATTGTTCGCAATCGGAACAAATAAAATATGCGTTTATTCATGGTAACTGGGCCTTAGATAATTCCCGTTCAGATTGCATGTGGTGTGGGCTCGATAATGAGTTGCAACTGCTTAAAGAAACCGGTTGCTATGTTGACATGACCTTGCCGTCTGCACCAAGTGAGACACAAACCCGCAAGGTTAACTCTATTTATTATGCCAGCAATGTACCTGGCAAGCATAAGAACCATGATTGGGGCGTTGATGTACAAACTAATGTCGCTGCCAGCGGTGACTTGATGCTTATTCAGGGGCCACTTGGCTTTAATTTTAAAATGCCGGGGCGCAAAGGTGTGCCTCATATTGAAAATGGCGATGTCAGAAAGAAATTGCCACCAATTCCAGCGCGGGTCGATTTGTGGGTAAATTCACATATTCATGTTAAAGGACGACCGGAGTGGATTTTTGTCAAAGTACACACCCATGGCACGCAAGACGATGATATGGAGACGCTACTTGGTCGTGCCCGTGATGAAATGCATGACTATTTAGAGCAAACCTATAACGATGGTGAAAACTACCTGTTGCACTACGTTAGTGCCAGAGAAATGTACAATATTGCTAAAGCAGCGGAAGCCGGTGAACAAGGTAACCCGAATCAGTTTCGGGATTATGAATTAAATAAACCTTCATTTCGCTCGGTGGCGGTTAAGGAGGCGTAGTGAAGGATTCGATACTGCGCTTAAAAAGTCGCTTGATTCGTACTTTGAAGCTGGAAAACCTGCTGTTCAAGTTTTTGCCGAACGGCATTTATGTGTTTAATTTACATCGTATTGGCGATCGCCATAGTTGTCAGTTTGACCGTAATATTTTTTCCTGTGGTGTCGACCAATTTGAACAATTCCTGTTACTACTTAAAGCCAGTTTTGACGTGGTCGATGTTGCTACGTTATCGCAAATTCTTGATGAACAGCAACCTATCAATAAACGTTTAGCCGTCATTACCTTCGACGATGGCTACAAAGACTGCATTGATAAAGCCGCGCCGTTATTAGTTAAATATCAATTACCTGCAGCATTTTTCATTACCACTGATTTTGTTGGCAGTGAACGCATTCCTTGGTGGGATGAAATGGCATTTTTGTTGCGCCAGTCTACTGGCCGCATATTTAAAAGCTTGAGTACCGGGCAAGACATCAATCTGCAACCGAACACCATTGAAAAACAAATCGCGCAAGTCATATTTACCAGTAAGCGAGACAACAATCACACTCTAGTGCAGATTCTTGACGACATGCGCGAGCAGTTTCCTCAGGCACGGGCGCAACTAGCGCAACAAAGTAACTCGTTATTTATGAACTGGCAGGATATTCACCAGTTAAAAGATATGGGTATGGACATCGGTTCGCACGCCAAAACTCATAATATTTTGGCGCGCATGAGCACAGAACAACAACTGCATGAATTGACTTTATCTAAACAAGTTCTTGAGCAGCAACTGAATCAACCGATTAAATATCTGGCGTACCCGGTGGGGCGTTATCACTGTTTCGATCAGCACACTCTCGACAATGCAAAAGTCGCGGGATACTCATTAGCGTTTAACAATGAAAAAGGCAAAAATCGCTTTATTTCAGAACGTTACAGTATCAATCGCTACTGCTTTGATGAGGGTGATCTTTCCACTTTAAAACTGAATTGTATTGTATGGTAAAGGCAGCTAAAGCATTGATCCTAGCGACGGGACCTAATGGTCTTGGGGCTTTGCGCAGCCTGCAAAAAGCCGGCATTAGCTGTGATGTTATCGTTGATAGCCATGATGATGTCAGCTGGTATTCCCGTATCCCTGTCAACAAACAACGCTTTAATCATGATAACGATAGTGAATTGATGTCGTTGCTGCGTAGCTGGCCCGGCAAAAATCAGGTGTTGATTCCTACCTCCGATTGGTACGTTAATTTTATTGAACGTCATCAGCAGGTATTATCGCAAAAGTTTAAGTATGCCTTGCCGTCAGAGTATAAAAATGGCGATTTTATCGATAAGCGCGAAGAAGTATTAAAGGTACAAGCGTTTGTCAATTTACCGGTATCGATGACGCATTTACCTGACACTGCTGAGACCTTGGTAGAGCAATGTCAATTGCCGATTATAATCAAACCGCGTAGCCACCAGCACAACGTTTTTGCCCGCAAAAACTTGGTGGTTAACAGCCTTGGTGAGTTGCAAGATTTTTACCAGCAATACGCGAGTCAATTGGATATGTTTATTGGCCAACACGTTATTGCTGGCGATGACGACAGCCAATGGGTATGCAATTGTGTTTTCGATCGACAACATCAACTGGTCAGTTATTTTACATTTCAACGCTTGCAGTTATCACCACCGCATTATGGCGTCACCTGTCATGCACGCAGCGACTATAACGAAGACATCATAGAGCAAGTATATAAGCTCGGTATCGGTTGCCGTCTCGTTGGACCGGTTATGGTGGAGTTTAAGTTTGATGCCAGTGATGGCAAATACAAATATATTGAACTCAATCCGCGGCTTGGCATGTGCAATTATTTTGATAGTCAGTGCGGCGTCAACAACGTATTCGCGTCGTACCAGGTTGCCTTGAATCTACCTGTGCCGTCTTACCAACAGCAAAATGGCTGTTACTTTTTGAGTTTTTACGAAGATTTATATTCGCGCTATCGAGATGGACAGAGCTTCGCCGACATATGCAAAGCATATTGGCGCACCTTAGGTAGTCGTTACTTTTTTATCTATTTTAGCTGGCGCGATCCTTGGCCCGCCTTGGTGGTTGGTTACGTGCAACTTAAGCGCTCCTTTTTGGCATTAACCCGAAAGTTTAGCAGGGGGGATAATGTTCGGCTTTAACCTGCAATTAGATATGAACAGCGATCCACTTGCTTGGCCACAATCGGCGCAGGTTGATGTCGCTGACTGCAGTCAGAATTGGTTGGATGAAACCTTAGATAATGGTGATCGCCTGCTGTTATTTGGTTATTTCTGGGGATGCTCGCTAAAAGAGTTGCGTGCCGACATGCAAGCTCGACAATTTACTAAGTTATGCAATTTAGATGGTCATTTTTGCGGTGTAATTATTAGCCAAGGCAAGGTGTTCTTATTTGTTGATCGCTATCGCGGCAAAGGTATGTATTGGCGCCAAGTCGAGCAACAATTGCAGCTCACCAGTCATTTACAAAACTTTCCGGCCGGTGATTTGCAGTTCAGCCAGAAAGGTTGGCAGCAATGTACCCGATTTAGATTGGAGACTTGGTACCAAGGTTATTATTTGTACATTGATCGCTTACCAACACGAAGCTATGCGGTTATAGAAAAACATCAGCAACAGGTGTCCCAATACGATTGGAATAATACAGCGCTCAGTCAAACCAATTTTGAACAGCAATGCCAACGTACGGAGCAAGCGTTGTTTAATAATTTACTGAACGCCAAAAAACAGCACCGTAAAGTGGCAATTTTGCTCAGTGGTGGTGTTGATAGTTCGCTATTGGCTGCGATGTCCAAAAAGGTGTTTGAGGACTGTATTTTAGTCTCTGCTCGTTATAACAATTATCCTGGCGAATTGGCCATGGCCTCTAAGTTTGCCGGCGCCTTGAAGCTGCCACATTTGGTGGTTGATATCGATGAGAAAGACATTGAGCATGACCTGACGACCATTCTCAAGCATTATCGCAAACCATTGAGGCACTACAGTTCCTTGGTGATGATGGCCATGCTTAAAGCAATACCAACGCAATATACCGGTATTGTTTACGGTGAAGCGGCTGATACGGTGATGGGTTCAAACGCGGTAAAGAAAGCTAAGACCAGATTAATGCTAAAACGCTGTCTACCAAAACAGTGTGCATACCTCATTGAAAAACTTAGCTTAGCACAGTCGGGGAAATTTAAGTTTATTCAAGAGGCTCTGAAAAGCTCTGAAAAGTGTATTTTGTTGCGCAGCTTCGCCATCCAATTTAAACAACATTCGTTGGATTTCTGGCAATCTCAATGTCCAGAATCAATCAGTAATATGGATAAAATAGATTGCGTCAGCTTGGCTGAGGATGCGTCTCGTATTGGCGTCATGAATTTCGCTATCGATAATGAGGTGGCACAACATTATGACGAAACTGAGGCCATCGCTGAGCTAAGCAATAGGCAAATTATCTCGCCATTTATGGACCAACAGGTATACAACATCTCACTGTCGTTAACCGATAAGCAGTATTTCGGCAGTAAGTGGGCTAAACCCATTTTACGACACTTAGCGAGTCAATATTATCCTCGCGATTGGCTTTATCAACAAAAGTTAGGCTTTCCCGTACCTGCCAGACAATGGATAAAAGGTCCGTTACAGGCTTTGGCATGCGAGGCTGAAACTATCCTCGATAGCTTGCATGTTGATTATTCGCAACTCAGCCATGATACAGATTATGAGGTGTATTGGTTGTTAGTGAATTTGCACTTATTGGCGCGTTTCAATGGCGGTAGCTACCTCACTGATTTATTTTCTCAAAGCCGTTGTACCGACAACAAATCAACAGTCTCGTCCAGTGACGATGTAGGTATCAATTTTCAACGTAACAAGGAACGTGCATTAAGATGAGCTTGAAATACGCCATTAAATCCCAATTGCGTCATATTGCCAATAATAGTTTGGGCCGATTGCATCTGCGCCAACAAAGCGACAAAGAGAATATTTTGTTGTTTTCAAATCGCCGTGGTGGTTCGACTTGGCTAATTGAATTGCTGTCAGCCGAACCTAGAACCAAACGCAGCGTAGAGATTTTTGATGTCACCTTAAACCACAATCCGTATCGTCATCGTTTGCCGCAAGCCCAAGACGGTTTTTTTGTCGATTTGAATGACAGCGAAAAACAACAATTATTAGACTACTACCGAGATATTGAATCCGGGCAGATTGTTTACAACACGCAATGGAAGTTTTGGCAGCCGCCTTATAATTTTGTTTATGACCGGCAAATATTTAAATTCTTTTACGTAAAAAACTATATTGCCGATTTCGCTGAGAATTTCAGTGGTCAAATCATTTTTCAAATGCGCCATCCTATTGCAACGGCGATGTCGATAGATAGGCTTGGCTGGCCTTGTTGCGCCCAAGCGTATCTTTCGAGCCAGCAACTGGGCAGTTTACTGACTGAACAACAACGTCATGTCGGGCAGCAAGTTTTGCAACATGGCAGCTCGCTTGAAAAGCATGTGCTAGGTTGGTTTTTAGAAAACTGGATACCAATTAGCTTAGCGCCGAAATCATCTTGGCTGGTGCTGCAATATGAACATATGGTGCGCAAACCCGAAGATACCGCCAAGCAATTAAGCTCGCAGTTGCAATTGACCGGCAGCGAGCAGTTTATGGCCAATTATCGCAAGCCATCATACAACGCATTTGACTCGCGACAAAAAATTGAACGCTATGACGAAGAGCAATTATGTGAAGGTTGGCGCGACAAATTAGACATTAGCAAACAGCCATTACTGGCTGAGATTTTTCAGGCCTTTGATAACCCATTTTACCGGTGGGACTACTGATATGGCGTTTACGGTAAAACACATCACCAGATTAGAAAAATTGCTCCCTTATCGGCAAGCTTGGGAGCAGTTGCGTCAAGAGGTTAATCTTGGTTTTTGCAGCAGCTTTGATTGGTTGTACTTATGGGCGGAACGTTATCTGAACAAATCAGATAAGCTGGCGGTGCAATTGTATTATAACGAGCAAAAACTGGTTGCTGTGATACCTATTTACTTTCAATCGACTTGGTCAGGTCTAGAGTTGTTTTTCCTTGGCCAAGGCGAGTCTGAGCATGAAGAAGTCGCCAGTGAATTTCAGGATTTTCTACTCGACTCGACTTACCAGAAAGAAGTGTTTACCGCCTTTAATCGTTACCTTAAATCAATGACTAACCTGCAAAGGTTGCAATTCAGTCAGGTGCTAAGTAACAGTCATTGTGCTCAGTTTTGCCAAAATTATTTACCTGCAGATGCTGATTTTATTGAGAGCGCAAGTCGCGTTCGTTACTTTTTGCCTGTCGCCAATTATGCTCGTTCCATTAACAGTGCCAGCGCACGCCGAAAAATGCTCAAGAACCTCTCTGAATACGGTTTGACCTTGGTCTTGCCCGATAGCATCAAAGAGGTTGAAAACATGTATCAACAGCTGGTGGCCTTGCATCAGTCGGCATGGCGCGCCAAACAAAAACCTGGTGCATTTAGTAGCGCCAAGTTTATTGAATTTCATCGTCAGTATATACGCAAACTATGGCAGCAAAGACGGATTATGATGTTTGCGTTACAGCGCGAGCAGCAAACCGTTGGTGTTTTCTATGGCGTCATCGACGGCGATATTCTCAGTTATTATCAGAGTGGCCTTGATATTCACGAGGTCAATAACATTGGTTATGTGATGCACGCACAAGCGTTAACCTTGGCGAAATCTAACGGCCTTTCACAGTATGATTTGATGGCAGCATCATCGGTGAGCTATAAGCGTTTTATCACCTCCAATACAGAACCTGTGGTTAGTTTACGCTGTCGCTTTTCGGCAAAAAACTGGGCGCAGAGGCTATTGGCATTTAAAGACAAGTTGATGGTCAACTTTAGGAGGCCAGTGATATGACCTTCCTGATCCTGTGCTTGTACTTTGTCTTCGTCATTATTCGTCCACACGAATGGTTTAAGGCGACCGAAGAATGGGAAGTGGCGCGATATACCGTATTAGTCTGTGCCGTGGCTTATGTCATGTTTGAGGATAATAAGTTCTGGCCTAAACAACTGACTTTGTTGTTAGGGGTGGCGCTGGCTATTTTATTGTCGATGCTGTTCACCGGCTGGGTTGGCGGTGGTGTTACTCGTATGGGTATCTTTTTTTTCTCATCGGTGATTCCGGTACTGCTTATCGGCAATATCGTTAAACATCAATGGCAGGTAGAGTGGGTGATGCGCATCATGGTGCTGGCGACCTGTATCATGGTTTATCACGGCTATGTGCAGATGAATTCCCCACTTGGTATCGGTTGGTCTGGGCAAGGTTTGATCATGGATCGCGCCACCTATATTGGTGTTTACAGCGATCCCAATGACTTTGGTATGTATGTGCTTATCACCTTGCCAATGATGTTTTATTTGCTAGGACAAAGCCAAAGCTTTTTCGGCAAAAATTACTATCGCTTAGCGATATTAGCAAGCATGTACGGTATATGGATTTCAAATTCCCGAGGCACCTTAGTTGGTGCTTTAGTACTTGCTGGTTATTACTTTTATAGAAAATTTGGCATGGTTAAATCGTCGATTGTCGGTGTTATTACCTTTCCTGCGATTTTATGGATAACCGGTAAGTTTAGAACCATCGATTTGGATGAAAATTCAGCGCAAGATCGGGTCTTAGCCTGGTATGACGGCTTTCATATGTTTCTCGATAATGTGCTGTTTGGTATTGGTAAAGGCTGGTTTACCGATTTTCACGAACTGACCGCGCATAATTCGTATATTTTGGTGATGGCAGAGCTGGGGCTATTCGGCTTTGTTTTTTGGTTTGGTTGCCTTTGCTTTTCTATGTTGCAGATGTCCGGCGTCTTTGCCGATAAGGTCAGCAAAATACAAACCACCATGTTTTACAGTTTATTAGCATTCGCGTCGACCGGGTTTTTCTTGTCTCGAAGCTTTTCTAATATTCTCTATATCTTGCTTGGTTTAAGTGCTGCAGTGTGGTGGCAAAAATACCATCAGGATAAAGAAAGCAAACCGTCAACGAAAAAAGTGAAAGGCGATGAGCAGACATTTGACATTGCTGAAGTGCAAACGAAACAAATGAGCATGGCGTTGGTGATAGCACCGATTGCCGTCGTATTTATTTATTTAGTCATTAAGATTTTGTTAATTATATAACGATGAAAGAAAAATTTAAGAAAGCTATATCAATTTTCAAGCAAATGATGGATATGCCCAGCGTATCTATAGACTTGCAGTTGGATAAAACAGGCAGCAATGATCCGTTTTTTAAACAGATCACTGAAGAGTTTTATAGTAATGCGATGTCGCGACACAACAAGTACTTTTTAGTGCGGCAGTTGCAATACGGTGTGGCCTTATTTGCGGCACCTGAGGCGGACAAAGACTACTTCATGAGTATCGAAAGTTCTGCCAGACGCAATTATCGCAAAGCGGTGCGTTTTAACTATGAAACCCGGCCAATTAATTTCAACGAACATTTGGACGATATTTGGGATATTCGCAAATCGGCTAAAGTTCGACAAGGCAAAATGCCGGCTGACTTTATCAGCCAAAGACCGCATGAGCGCACCATCCACAATAGTAACAATGAGTATCATGACTATTGTTATTACGGCGTTTTCGATGAAGACCAAAAGCTCGTTGCTTATGCTGGGTTTTTAATTGCCGGTCAGTTGTGCATGCTTGAGCATATCTACGGTCACGCCGATGTACAAAAACTCGGGGTGGTGCCACAGCTTATTATTGATGCCTACCAAGACATTACCGAACGCCATCCACAGGTAAATTTCTATGCCTATGGTTCATTTTTTGGTGCCAGTGATAACTTAAAACGATTTAAAAAGAAGATGGGCTTCAAGCCATATCGTGTTGATTGGCAGCTGAATTGATAAAACGACAATGAAGATAGTGCATGTGGTGAGTAGTTTGAATATGGGAGGAGCTGAACGCTTTGTCGTTGATCTTGCCTGTTTTCAACGTCAGCAGATGGGTGACGACAGCATCATATTATCCATGGGACAAAGCTCTGATGCGCTATTTGAGCAAGTTAACAACAGCTCACAAAAACTGCTATTAGCGAGCAAGGTAGGGCAAATAAGAGCGATATGCCAAGACGCCGATGTTGTTCATGTACACTCAAGTTACTGTTTATTAAGAGTCACATTAGCGCTCATCGGTTTAACAGCGAAAATGGTTTACACCCGCCATAACCAACACCCATTACTGAGTCTTAAGTGGCGAGTATTGTATCGATTGGTGTTTATGCGATTGCATAAAGCCATCTTTGTTAGTGACGCTGCGCAAAAAAAATTCGTCAAACACTATCCTCAATACCAAGATAAAACCCAAGTGGTGTTAAATGGCTTGTCGGCGATTGATATCAGCCGCGAAAAAGATCGCGAGCAAGGGTTATTAAACATCGTTCATGTGGGGCGCTTTGTCGCCTTAAAATCGCAACATGTGCTAATTGAAGCGATCAGTAAATTACCGCTACCGAGTCGACAAAAACTGGCGGTGAATTTTTATGGCGACGGCCCTTTAATGGCACAAAATAAGCAGCGTGCAGCGGCCTTTGGGCTTGAGCAAATCAGCCACTTTCACGGCAATGTGCAAGATAGAGAGAAAATATATCAAACCGCCGATCTGTTAGTCGTCACCTCAGAAACCGAAGGTTTATCTCTGGTTATTCTTGAAGCATTTAGCTGTGGCGTACCCTGTGTTGCTAGTCGTGTTGGGGGTAATGTTGAATTGGTAAAACCGCAACAAACAGGCTGGCTTTATGAGTATGCAGACAGTGATGCACTGGCGCGAATCATCAATGATGTGATTACCGAGCCCGCTAAACTAGAGCAGGCTGCGACCCATTGTAAAGAGTACTTTTTTGCTCACTTTACCATGGATGTTTGCGCACAAAATTATCATCAGGTTTACCAGTCATGAGAGCCATAATGCAAACCGCAATGGCTGGTTTTCACTTATACAGTGAGTACATCTGTGGCATGCTGATATCGATCACCATTGCCCGTTCATTGACTACCACTGAATACGGTTTGTATTCCAGCATTATTTTTGTTGCCAGTGTTTTTACCCTGTCGGTTAACGCTGGCATGAACATCAATGTCACCAAGTTTGTTGCCGAAGTGAAGCACAAAGCGCCGGATTACTTAGCGGCATTTTTTCACTTAGTGAATCGCTTGTTTTTAATACGCCTGTGTATCGCCATTAGCATTATTGCCTTGGTGATTTGGTTTGATTTTGACTTTGGTGTTTCCGCTAGTTTGGTGGCGTTTATTCTGTTGGGTGCGTCATTTAAAGCGCGTTACATGTTGAATTTGGCGATAATGAAAGGCATTCGCCGTTTTGATAAAGTTGCCTTGGTAAGTTTGATTGTAAACCCTCTTAACCTATTGGCGGTGATCATCTGTGCGGTGTTATTACCGGGATTGACTAATTTCTTAATTATTTACGCGGTCACCTGTTTATTGTTTTGGCTGGTGGTAATTCGTATTAGCAATGACCTGCCCAGTGCGCAGTTTAATGAGCAATTTGAGCAACACTATCGAAGCCGCTTTATCAAACAGATGATCAGTGCCACTTTTGTGGTGATTTTTGCCGGCTTTACCTTTCGTCAAAGTCAGGTATTGGTATTACAAAGCAGTGATTTTCTCGAAGCCGCGGGCTTTTTTAACATCGCCTTTATTCTCTCCGGCGCGGCAATAACATTGGTACCGGGTATCTACAAAGAGATTTTGCTACCTAAGATTGTCGTTGCCAGAGAAAACAAGGCCGCCGTCGGTGAAGTGTTACAAGCTGAACGCTATTTGATTATTCTCGCTGGTCTGGTGATATTTCCGCTGATTATCTACGCCAAAGAAGTGATTGCTCTGTTGTATGGTGAGCGTTATATGGCAGCGGTGCAACCATTGCAATGGTTGATGTTTTTCAAATTTATTGGCTTATTAAAAGAGGGAGCTAATTTGACCTTGATAAGCCATGACAAGCAAGATGTGCTTGCCTGGGTAAACGCAGGGGTGTTTGCCTTGATGTGTTTGCTTAGCCTGCTGTTAGTCAGTAATTATGGCTTGATGGCGGCGGTTTGGGTCTATGGCAGCTTGTCGATCGTGCAATTGATTGGTTATATGCGATTTGCTAAACCGTTTGATTATAAAATGATGCCAATAACAAGCTTGTTACGCATCCTTATTCCAGGTATATGCATGGCACTTGTGGTGATGTTTTTGAATCGCTATATAGATGGTTGGTGGCGCGTAATACCCGGAAGCATAGTGTTTATTATTGGCTACGTACATTTACTGGTATTTTTCCGCGCCTTTGATACCACGGGGCAGCGCTTATTTCATTCCTTACAACGCAAGTCGCCACAACCTCTTAAAATCTACTTTCGTTGGGCGAGCCAGCGTTTAACGCCAGAATAATCAGCGATTAAAATTGTTCAAGAATTAACGACGTCGCTTGCGTTAACTTAATGCGTTCTGCATTGCTGTCACTGGCTTGTTGCTGTGACACCCAAAAAATACCATCAGGGTGGTGCATGCCACTTTTGATATTGTCCGCCATATAGAAATAGTCAAAGAATCTATGGCGCTGACCGTCAATAACAAATTCACTGTCTTCATCGATTAAGCTATTCGCGGCACAGCCAGCGAAGACCTTATCGTCTTCTAGAACCAGTTTAAGAAATGGGGTGCCATCGCCAAAGGTAACGCCTTGTAATGCCTGATAGGCGGTCTCAGCTTGTTGCGTGTCGTTGAAACGCATATGAAACTGATGTGACATAACAGGACTGACATCGAGCAATCCGTCGAAGTTAAATAAACTGACCACCTGGTCAAAATCAGTTGGTCGATAAAAGCGTCTGCCACCATGCTCTTCTTCGGCGGTAAACGGTTGTTGGCTTAATGCTGAAGATAATACGATACAGGTATCTTTATCGGCCATTTTCATAATTCGACCTAATAATTGGTCATGATTTTGATAGGCATATTCGATGGCACTACCAAACTCTTCTAACTCTTTTTCACTGGCTTTTACCGCGAATTTTTGCGGCTCCATATAGCGCCAGTATTTATGTTGAAAATGCGCCGTTGAATTAGAGAAAAATACCGAAAAATGTGGGTTGAATTTCTTTAAGCCATAGCTGAATAAATCAAGCTGCAACCAATCAAGAATAGTGGCTTTGCGCCAGGCGCACGAGTCGCCGGTGTAGCGTTTCCAAAATACCGAGGCAATATGCTTAATGGTGGCGATGGATAAACCACGGCGCAGCATAAAGCTTAAAAATTGCAGATAGCTTGCTGCACCCAGTTGAAATTTTTCATTGGAATGTTCCTGCACGTTGGCTCGAACAAAATTGAAAAACGTATTAAATTCTGCTGGAGACGCTTTGCTGTCCAGACTCCAAGGGTCTGGTAATGCCCAAATATTAGGGTCATTGCTGTCGTATTTAATGTTCATGCCTCCGCATAACCAAGAGCGAAGGCCTTTTTTCGATAAGCGATCCCATATCGAGCTTTGTTTGAGGTTTTGCGCTTCGCCTAAACGAAATACCTTATGTTCATCATAGGCAACCCCAGTATGTAAGGTAACCCATTGGATCCAAGGTTCTAAGTATTCAATGTCACAGTTAGCATCGGTGATAAATTTTTGGCTTTGCGCTGCTAAGCGCGAAAAATTGGGAAGTTTGCCTTGCTGACAAAACTTATCTATAAGGCTAGGACAGAGCTCATTAAACTCAACCAAAATGACTTTTTTAGATTTCACGGTAACCCCAGAAAATGGTTATTTTTTTAAAGTGTAGACCTTAGATAGCATCTTCGCTAAATCAACAAGGCCCAGCGGTTTAGTAAATTTCATCGACTACTTATTTTCCTCATATTCGATCGCGCCAATACTGTACGGCGGTGTGCGTGGACGACCTAATATATCGTGTAATGGCACTGCTTTTGACTCATCTAGCGCCAGCTTTTGCGGCTGCTTCGGCGGTGTCAAATCATTGATGATTTTCTTAAATACCTGCTCTATTGAAGTCGAACCATCGGCAAAGCTTTTGCTTTTACTTAGGTAAATTGGCGACACTAAGGTTTGTTGCAATGTGATGCCAGTATCAAATTCGCGCAGATCGTCATCATCACTGGCATTAACAACATCAAGTAGTGAATACGGTGCGCCTTTTTCGCCATTAAAAACGATATTATTGCTAAGCAGATAGTCATCCACATCACCATATTCGGTATCGGTGAAGTCATTGCTCATTTGATAATCACCCGAGCCCATGGTGCCTGTGGCGTCGGAATAAATGTTGTAACGCATGTTAATGTCAGTTGGCACCTTATTGTTGCCTTCGACACTGACTCGCAGCGCATAGGCATTACTGGGTAAGTCACCGATCACGGTGTTGTAATCAAAGTTTATTTTGTGAGCGCCTTTTACGGCAAACGGTGAGCGCATCGAAATCTTACTGTTACCAATAAGTAAGTTATTGAATATGTTGATGTCTTCGGCTTCGAAGTAAGGCTTGCCGTCTTCGCCGACTAAGATAAACCCATGGCCATGTGAACCTTGCCAATTAAAGAAAATATTGCCATCAATATTAATGTTGGTACTACCAAAGAAGCGGTCATCTTCGTTATTACTGTCTTTGATAACTATGTAACTGGATGATTTCTTCGTTATTTCGCGATTGCTTGCGGGAAAGTCATTAAAAAACACATTATGGCGAACGTGGACATCAGCAACCGAATTAATATCGATATGCTCGTCTGAATTGCCCTGGTTATAGAACATATTGCAATTGATCAAAATGTTGTGCGCGCCATAGTTTATCTTTAACAAATCATTGTTATAGCTATCGTGAATGATGTTGTTAACTAGGCTAATACCATGTACGTTTTCCGTGCCCCAAGCATCAATGTGCACCACCACCGGGCGAGCACCTGGCCCTTTATGGGAAATCTCAAAGCCTTGAATACGAATGTTTGCAGCAGCCTTTACCAGCGCCAATACCCGTTTTTGCGCGGTTAGTTTAGCGCCATAAGGCACTTCGGATTTGATGGTGATGCCTTTTTTAAAAGTCTTACTGATTTTAACTGGGCCTTCATAGACTCCGGGGCGGACCACAATCAGGCTATCGTCTTGGGCTTTAAATACCGCAAAGGCAATATTGCGCCAAGGGTTATTGATAGTGCCTTTACCTTTGTAGTCATGGCCATCAAGGGCGACGTAATAAGTCTGCTGATGTTTCGGCTCAGGTTCACACAGAGGTGGCGTATCCGTGCCATAGGCTTTGCCAGTGTGGCAAGCCATCGAGCAAAGCAAGATAATGGCAAAATTTCGCATAAAAAGCATAGTTAACAACCTCTTTGTTAAGTATTGCAGACAATCAGCTGGCAGCCAGTTGCGTTAGCAAGGTTTGTGTCCATTTTTCCGGTGTAAATTGATCCAATGCATAGCGACGGGCATCAGGATTAGCGCCGTTGATTGAATCGAGTACATCAATTATTTGTTCATTGCTTTTTGCAAAATGCCCATGAACGCGCGGGTAGTTACTGATCACTTGCAGGCCATATTGCTGTGCTTCAACCACCATGCGTGAATAGCCGTCGTGGCTAGTGATGCGAATTAAAAAATGGCCCTGCGAATACAATTCATGCATCTGCTCTTGGTCAACGATGCCTATTGATTTTACGTTGTGGGATTGGCCGAGTTGTTTATCTGGATGACCGACAAAAATGAACTGATATTCAGGTAGCTTTTCGGCTAATTCAATCATTTGTTGAGTTTTATAAAGCCATTCCCTGTGCTCATTCGAGTAAATGATGATGGTCTTTGGCTTTTGCTGCCATCTGTGCTTAATGTGTTGTTCCGTTAATTGCAAACACTGATAATACAGTGGCGACGGTGCTTCCCAGGAGTTAATGTTTTTAAACCCCATGTTATGCAAATCATCGCCAAGCCATGAAGCGGAGACAAGATTACAATCCAATGTCGTTTTTAGAATAGGTAGCGCCCAAAGTCGTTGCCATGCACTGAGTTTTTTCAGGTTTAGCACATCGGTACCCATCCATCGCCGCATCACCTTTGGGTAGCCTTTGAGTTTAAAGCGTAAGGCTAATTTAATGCCGAGCAGTAAATCGACTTTGGCAAATAACACGGCGCTGTCTTTGACTGGGTACTGAGCCAATTCGTCATAGTTGCTACAGTATTTTATTTGCTCGACGTCTTTGGTCATTTGCCGCCATTGTTCAATCAGACGCCCATTGCCAAAAATAAGCACACGCTTACATTGTGGCTTCATTCGCTATCTTCTCTTGTTCAAGGCATTGCGTGGTTTTACATCGAGACATTTGCCAATGGATGCTGCTGCGGCTATCCGTTGTCATAAAATGTTTTAGTCTGGCTAATTTCAGTGCCAGTGAACTGGTAAATTGCGCATCATGTAATTGGTAACGATAGGTGATTTTTGCTTCGTCACTACCGCGGCGCACAATCACTTGGTTGCCCTGCTCGTTTTGATAGCGGCGCACAACGTGCCAGCCTTCAGGGATAATTTTGTTAAGATAAAAATCCGGCTTACAATCTAATTCTTTGCAGTCAAACCAAATCCGATATTCAATAGTTTTTTGTATGTCGGTTTCGCTTTGTTTGACGTCAATGGATGAAAAATAGCTAATTTGAGGTGACGGTAAGGTCTCTATTTGCGTCAACACTTGTGTTGACTTGTGCACAGTCGCTAAAAATGAAGACGACAAAAACAAACCAATAATAAACACCGATACTGTTGGCAGTGATACGCTAGCGACCGGCTTGCTGCTGTTAGCCTCTTCGTCTTGCTGGCTTTGCTCTTGGCTTTGCTTTTTGGCTATAGCGTTCTCAAGATGCGTACCGTATTTAAATAAAATGAACAGGAATGGAATATACAGATACCAACCAAAGTTATTATGATCGTCAATTAGATCCGATGTCATTTGCGTATATTCACCGACCAATATCAATGCGGTGATGCGTATCCAGTTGGTCAACAATGCACCAGCAATGGCCACCGCCAAAAATTTCACCGCGCTTTGCCAATGGCGCAAGTACAGCAAAATATACAGATGTGCCAATGCCAGTGACACCAATAAATAGCGTAAGCCACTGCAGCCGTTTGCAATTTTAAATATGCCAGCGGGAATGGTGACCAACTCTTGCTCAATGAAGAACGGTATGCCTGAAAAACTTAATAATACGCCGGTTGCAACGACAGAAATCGATTGCAATATATCAGTAAAGCCGCCCCATACTGGAAGCAAATAGATAGGGTAGAAACTGGTGGCAAGTGTGGCGATATTGCAGCGAAAAAACAACATAATGCCACTAACACACAATAATAACATCGACAACCAGTAACCGAGACTGAGCTGTGCTCGTACCGAAATAAATAACAGTATGCCAACGCCGATAAAAATAACGCAGGCAGGCAAACTCAACGCCTGACGAGAGATTAACTCGCCACGTTTTTGTAGTTGCCAAAACATAAAGGCAACAATGAACGGGATCAGATAGGCGTGCGAATAGCTGCCGTCATCAAAGCTATGACGCCATATGGTTATGGTTATTTGCTGATTGACGATGGCAACACTCAAAAATATCAGTGCGATCAGCATCAGCGGTGCTACCCGGAAATTCATCATGCTATTGTTGTTTTTGTTTAAGTTAGGTTTTAAAACGCTTTACATTAGGTCTAGCTCATAACTTTGAAAATTTCATCTATACTTTCATTGTTCGAATAATAATCAACAGAACTTCAAGGAAGTGGGATGCTAAAAACGTTAAAACCGGCACTCTTGGTTGCCGCTCTAGTGGCGTGCTCAGGCCAAAAGACCGCAGATGAATATGTCCAATCCGCACTGGCATACATTGAGCAAAATGAAGTTTCGGCTGCAATCGTCGAATTAAAGAATGCGATTCAACTCGAGCCTAAATCTAATGATGCCAGATTTATCTTGGCACAAATGTATATGCAAACTGGCAATTTTGATGGTGCTGAAAAAGAATTTCAGCGCAGTCTTGATAACGGTTTTGATATCAATCGCATTATGATCCTGCAAGTTCGTATTGCCTTACTTAAAGCAGAATCCGATCGTGTCCTCGAATGGACTAATGATGAGCGCGTTGCCCAGCTCCATCCTGAAAAGAAAACCGAATTATTAGCCGTCGCGGGTATTGGTTTAACCTACTTGAGTCGCTTTAATGATGGTTTTGAACTATTGGCTAGAGTGATGAAAGAAGGCACAGAAGACTCTGTGTATTTTACCATGGCAAAAGCTTGGATGGCGGCCAATGAAGGTCAGAAAAAAGAGGCCATCGAAGAAATTAAGCCTTTAGTTAGCCAAGATAACTCGTTTGATGATGTCAAAATTTTATTGGCAAATTTGTATGCGCTTGATGACAATGCTGAACTCGCAGCGGCTGAGCTTAAACCTATTTTAGACCGTCACGGCAACAATATTTTTGTGCGCTTGCTGTACGTAAATATGTTGGTAAAAAGTGGTGAGCTTGAAGAAGCTAAAATGCATACCAGCTCATTACTGAAGATGTCGCCTACCTCGCCGTCTATTAATGAGTTGAAAGCGGAAATTAGCTTACGCGAAGGTAAATATAAAGAGGCTGCTGAATATGCGACTATCGCCCTAACCAGTATGCCAAGCCTACACAAAGCCAATCTTATTGCCGGTATCAGCCATTACAAAACCGATAATATGGAAATGGCCTATCACCATTTGGCACAAATCGAAAATCGCCTGCCAAAAACTCATGTGGCGCAACAGGTACTGACTCAAGTGAAGTTAAGACTGGGATATATCGACGATGCGATTGCCAATATTGATACCGTTAACTCCTTATCTCCTAGCGACTTTGCGACTTTAGCTAATGCGTCAGTAGAGTTATTGCGCAGTGGCGATAAAGACAAAGCAAGAGATTACATCAAACGTCTGGAGAACATCGAAGGGGATGACCCTGAAATGATGAGCCGCCGTGGTAGTTTGAAACTATCTGTTGAAGATGACTCAGGTATTAAGGATCTTAATAACGCATTAAAGATTGACCCAAATATGTCGGAAGCCCGATTGGCGTTAATTTATCACTATATGCAAAGCGACAACAATGAGCTGGCCATGGTTGAAGCCGACCGTTGGATTGAAGAAGTACCAGACAGTGAAGGCGGTTATTTGGCACGCGGTGTGGTTTGGCGAGAGATGGGTCAACCTGAAAAAGCCAAGCAAGCCTTTGAACAGGCATTGCTGGTTAAGCCCGATTCTATGGGCGCACACTTTAATTTGGCGCAACTGAACAATCGACTCGAGCAATATGACCTGGCTCTGGTTCATGTTGAAAAGGTCTTGGCTCGAAACCCTGAACACAGAGGTGCGTTGCGAACCGCGGTCAATATGGCGCCTAAGGTTGACGATGATAAAATCATCGACTTCCTAACCCAACTATCGCAAGACAACCCTGACAGTCTGACCATTGCTATTGCTCGGGCGCAAGCCTATGACAATATTGGTCAAGAAGAGCAAGCGTTGCAGCAGTTAGAAAGACTACAAACCCAGTTTGATGATGATCCAAGATTATTATCGGCATTAGCCAAAGTGGCTATCCGTAGTGAAGATTTTGTTAAAGCAGAGCAAACCTTCGCTAAGTTGGTGAAAGTGAGCCCAAGGGATTTTACCGCGCAATTGGGTTTATTGATGGCGCTTGAAAATCAAGGCAAAAACCAACAAGCCTATACTGAAGTGAAAAAAGCCCAAGAGATATTCCCTAATGCCGCGATGCTGAAGTTTTTTGAAGTTAACTTTTTGTATAAGACCAAATCCTATCGAGAAGCCGAAAAACGTTTGGCTAATATCGATCCAAAAACACTTGAGCCGAAACCTTATTGGGCACTTTCAACCAAGATTCAAAGTCGCCTGCAACAATGGGACAAAGCGGCTCATAGTGCAGCAAATTGGTACGAGGTAGACAAAGGCTTTGCCAGCGCCTCTTCTTATGCACGAGTGTTACAAAAAACCGGTAATCATCAAAAAGCCATGCAAGTAGCGCGTCAAGCACAGATCGATCATGGTGATAACGCTATGGTGCAGGGCTTATTGGCCGAGCTACAACTGGAACAAGATCCAGCGACGGCATTGCAATACTATCAACGTATGGCGACTAAGAGTCCGGATAATTTCGCTATCCAAAATAATTTGGCTTGGGCTGCAATTCAAGCAAACGATTTAGAGTTGGGTCTAGGAGCGGCACAAAAAGCGGCGAAGCTAGCACCTGAAAATCCGCATGTACTCGATACGCTGGCGTATGCCTATATGCGTAATGGTGAATACAAGCAGGCTGATTTACTGATGCGCAGAGTGCAAGAAGAGCTGCCAAATAATGAAGAAGTGAAAATTCATTATGCAGAATTGTTGGTGCACCTGAAAAAATTTGATCAAGCGAAAAAGCTGCTTGATAGCATCAGCGATAGTGAAGATAAACAGCAAGTAGTGCGCTTGTATGAAACCAATAAGGGCTAGTGTTACGGCACTGGTGTGCCTACTGGCTTGTTTGCTGTCGCCATTGGTTAACGCTGATAGCAAGCTGATAGAGACAATCAAGCAAATTAAGCCAGGCATTGTTGGCGTTGGTATATATCAACCGACGGGCAAACCACAAAGTCGCCTATACGGCACCGGGTTTGTGATTGGTAATGGTCGCTATGTGGTGACCAATTACCATGTGTTGCAGCGGCTTGATGCCGAAACAAAGCAACAACAAGTGGTGTTCTCTGGAACGGGGCCAAAAGCCAAGGTGCATCAAGCGACGTTATTGGCCTTTTCAGAAGTTGATGATTTGGCGGTGTTAAAATTACAAAGCGGTAAATTGGCACCGATTCCATTAGCCGATAAGCAAACATTGGCAGAAGGCAGCGATATCGCCTTTACCGGGTTTCCTATTGGTGCGGTATTAGGCTTATATCCAGTCACTCACAAAGGCATGATTGCCAGCATCACCCCAGATGTGATCCCATTACCGGGTAGCAAGCAATTAACGCCTGCGATGATCAAAAAGCTGAAAAACCCCAAACTAGTGTATCAACTTGATGCGACGGCTTATCCGGGCAACAGCGGCAGTCCGGTCTATTTGCCTGAGTCAGGTAAAGTGGTGGCGATAATTAATAAGGTGTTGGTGCGTAACGGCAAAGAGTCGGTGATCAGTGCACCAAGCGGTATTACCTACGCAATACCGGTGAAATATCTATTTGCTTTGCTAACGGCAAATAACATCGATGTATTTGCAGCGTCTTAATTGATTTATTTCAGAATTTACTGCGGGGAAAGTTGTTCGCTTTGATCCGCTTGGTTGGTTTGCGCGGTCACATCAATATTGCTTTCGGATTGTTGATTATCAACCAACTGACTTGCCGGCAATAACGTCGATAAATCGACCAACTCAATATTGTGTTGTCTTAAGGTTGGAATCAATCGCTTCAATACACGCATGGTCGCCGGATGCGGATGACCAATAGCTATCGCCTCGCCATTCTTCTGACTAATACGAATCATCTTTTTGAATTGCTGTTCGATATATTGCTCATCGATTTTATTGTCGAGGAAAATATGACGATGCAGGGTTGGTACACCGCGTCGTTGGGCGACAAATTCAGCCTGCGAATAACGACTGGTTCTTGAGTCTAAGAAAAACAAATCATTATTTTTAAGCACTTCCATGGTCCAAGACATAGGTTCAGACTTTTGCGTTAGCAGGCTGCCCATATGATTATTGACGCCGATGATATGTGGTATATCGGCAATCGATGCTTGCAGGGTTTTAATGACATTGCTCTTGTCCATCTTTGAGGTGATGGCGCCTGGGCCAAGCAACAAGTTATTGATCGACTCCATTGGCACATGCAAGAGAATTTCACGTTGTTGTTGATTCCCAAGTTCGGCCAATTGTCGGCCATACGGAGTATGCGGCAGCACCGAAAACGTGACTTGCTTGGGCAAGTCGAGAGCGGATTTATCCGAAGAGCGGTAGCCAATATCGTCAATGACGATAGCCAGCTTATTTGAGCCCGTTGTATTGGCTGCTGCACTTGCAGATACAAAAATAAATAATAAGGAGAAAAGTATACGCACGAGAAATTCTTATTTTTATATTTAGTGTGTTTTTTTATTTGGCAATCGCTTGCCACACAGCTGATTTTTATCAAGCATGTACCTACTTTAACTCATAGTTGCGAAACAAATCCACACTCTTTTCATATTTGTAATTCAATCAGTCATAAATTGTGCAAACCCTTGTTTACTTTGTTTTTTCACAAATATAACAAAGCCTTTATTTATCTGGGTTACAGAGCGAAAAGATTCAGTTGCATATTGATTACATGTTCAAATAAGAGTATGTTTTAAGCGACTCAAATAATCCGCTTACCTGCAATAAAAATAATAAAATGGCTTAAGCCTGCTGATTGTTGAATAAACAAATTTTTTCTGGGGGAGAAGCCGTGTCTTATCAATATGCCAGTGCTTGGCAACGTTTAATGGCCAATGCCATCGATGGCTTAATACTACTTTTACCTATGCTACTGCTGTCATCTTTAGCCTTTATTGATATCAGTGTTGCGGTATTGGCAACCGTCATCGGCTATGGCTTGTTTTGGTATTACAGCTATTATTTTCATGGCAAATACGGCGCGACCTTTGGTAAGCACTTTATGGGCATTATCGTGCTCGATCGCCAAGGTAATCGTTTTACCTATCGCACTGCGTTCGTGCGTGGTTTGATTGATATGTTATTTGCCATTGTAATTGGCGCAGTGGCTCTACAAGCATTGTTTGCTATGGACTTTACTCATTTTCAAAGTCTCGGTTTTTTTGCTCGAGAAGCCTATCACGAGTCGTTTAAACCAGATTATATGAATCTAATCATCAATCTCTACGGTTATTGGTTATTAAGTGAATTTTTGCTGATGCACAGCAATAAAAATCGCCAAGCGATTGCCGATATGATGGCGGATACGATTGTTGTGGTAAAACAGAAAAGTAAAGTCAGTGCCGTTGCTTAACGGCACCTAAGTCTTTAACGGAACCTAAGTCTTTAACGGCACCAAAGTTTTGGATTAACAGGTTTGCCTTTGTGGCGAATTTCAAAATACACACCAGACTGGCTGACCCCACCACTTTGACCGACAAGCGCTATTGGTTCGCCAATTTCAACACGATCTCCTACGTTCTTCAATAGTGCTTGGTTATGGCCATACAGACTCATGTAACCGTCACCATGGTCAACCACGATGACCAAACCGTATCCTTTGAGCCAATCAGAAAATAACACGGTACCATCGTGAATGGCTTTAATGTCACGGCCAACAGGGGCATTCATCATCACCCCTTTCCAACGTAAATAGCCTTGTTTTTTGGTGCCAAAGCTGTGGGCGATACGGCCTCTTACGGGCCATTTCAGTTTACGTTTGAGCTTGCTTAAACCGGTTAGCTCTTTTTGTTTTTGTAGCTGCGCTTGAATACGTGCCAAGGTTTGAATCAAGGACTTCTCTTCACCTTCGAGTTTGTTCAAACGCTGCTTCGAGGTAAGGATTTTTGAATTGAGTGACTTAAGGGTTTTTTCGCGCTCGCCTTGATTGGCTAACATTTGTTGTTGTTGCTGCTTTTGCTCTTGTGCCAGAGACTGCAATTTATCCGCTTGTATTTGCTGTTCTTGCTCGACATCCGCCAGTTGTTGCAAGATATCTTGAAAGTTGCCGATGCTTTGCATACGGGCATCATTGAGGTAGCTGTAGTACGTTAGGGTGCGCTGCACCTGCTCCGGCTTTTGCTGGTTAAGCAGCAATTTAAGGTAATCATGATGACCCGATGAATAAGCTGAACGGATTTGTTCCGCGAGTAAGCCTTCTTGTTGTTGCTTTTGTTTTTGCAGCTGTTGTTGTTGCTGTCGCAAGTCGGCAATTTTGGCGCGGGTTTGAGTTTGCTTAGTCTTGGTGTCTTTGATCTTACGGGCGGCACTGGCTATGGCCAAATCGTCCTTTCGCAATTGCTTTTGAATGCTTTCTACTTGCTGATTATTCTGTTGTAATTGATCTTTTTGTGAAGCAATTTGCTGCTTCACTTTACTCAGGTCTTGGCGAGTATCTTGCTTTTGCTGTTCCGTCGCCAAACTAGAAATAGGCAAAAAACAGCAAAGCATAAGTGCTTTGCTGTACCTTGACCATGTGCTTTGCAATTTACGTGCGCTAGTCACTTAGGCGCATCAATGGAGTACCTGTCATCTCTTTCGGCTGCTCCATTGCCATTAAATGTAACAAGGTTGGTGCAATGTCACTTAGCGCGCCGCTTTTCGCGACATTGGCATGACGACCAACATAAATAAGTGGTACCGGCTCGGTGGTATGTGCAGTATGTGCTTGGCCCGTTTCATTATTGACCATCATTTCGGCATTACCATGATCGGCAGTAATCAAACATTCGCCCCCGTTACGCTCTAGTGCTTCTACCACGCGACCAATGGCACTGTCGACCGCTTCACATGCGGTAACCGCGGCATCGAACTTACCAGTATGACCAACCATATCGCCATTCGGGTAATTACAGACAATTAAATCGTACTTGGCAGATTCAATGGCTTCAATAAGCTTGTCGGTCAAGATGCCTGAATTCATCTCAGGTTGTAGATCATAAGTCGCCACTTGCGGTGATGGCACTAAGATGCGCTCTTCACCAGCGAAGGTATCTTCGCGTCCACCACTAAAGAAGAAGGTGACGTGAGCATATTTTTCAGTTTCAGAGATTCTAAGTTGTGTCTTGTCGTGATTTTGCAACCACTCACCCATGACATTAACTAAGTCTTCCGGTGGAAATGCAACGCTGGTATCAATGTCTGCAGCGTATTCAGTTAACATCACAAAATCGGCAATCTGTGGTACTTTTTTACGTTCAAAACCGCTAAAGTCGGCGTCGGTAAAACAGCGGGTAAATTGACGTGCACGGTCCGCTCTGAAATTCATAAAAATCATCGCATCACCATCATTGACTTCAATGGCATCACCATTGTCATCAAGAATACGAGTAGCGCTAACGAACTCATCGTTTTCATCGCGTTGGTACGCAGCTTGTAAACCCGACACTGCATCGTCTGCGGTATAAGATGCTTCACCACTAACCATAAGGTTGTAGGCTTGCTCTACACGATTCCAACGCTGATCTCGGTCCATGGCATAATAGCGGCCGATTAATGAGGCAACTTGACCATTACCAAGCTCCGCGAATTTGTCTTGTGCTTTTTGTAATGACGATTGAGCACTGCGTGGCGGTGTATCGCGGCCATCCAAAAAGGCATGCAAGTAGACTTTCTCAGCACCGCGTTGTTTCGCCATATCCAGTAATGCAAAAATATGCTCTTCGTGACTGTGCACACCACCTGGTGACATCAGACCGAACACATGCACTGCTTTGCCGTTACTTTGCGCGGCATCAATAGCATTTACTAAGGCACTGGTTTTAGCAAAATCGCCATCGGCGATGGATTTGGTGATACGAGTGAAGTCCTGATAAACAATGCGACCTGCGCCTAAATTAACGTGACCAACTTCTGAGTTACCCATTTGTCCTTCTGGTAAGCCAACGGCCATACCAGATGTTTGAATCAACATGCTTGGACGGGTGTCGAAAAGTTCGTCCATTACCGGTGTTTTGGCATGAAAAATAGCATTTGATTCACGGTTTTCACGGTGTCCCCAACCATCAAGGATCAGAAGTACCATGGTTTTTTTCTTACTCATCAAAAAGCCCCAAATATGAATGGAATGTTAACAAGACGGCGATTATCGCTTGATTCTGCCAAATAACATAGCAAAGCGCCATAGGCTTAGCCAATTCTCGGCTATATTTTTTCATTATACTGGATTCTTTAAAAGCAATCGGTATACTTGACCATCAATTTATTTGTAAGTTTTTCTATAGAGATACGCATTAAATGGATCAGTATTTAACCTTTGCCACAAACAACCCAATGTTAAGCATGTTGTGGTTGGCGATAGCCACTTTACTTTTGTTTTCTTTTATTAAAGGTAAGTTGTCAAAAGTAAAAGAAGTTAACAACCAAGAGTTAACATTATTGGTTAACCGTGAAGATGGTGTGATTGTTGATATTCGTAGTGAATCTGAGTTTAAAAAGGGCCATATTGTTGGTTCTAAGCAGCTGTCACAAGAAAAAATTAACAATAATACATTTCAAGGCCTTGAAAATAGTAAAGACAAACCCATTATAGTGGTATGTACTGCTGGATTAACAGCGGCCAAAGCGGCTAACGCTATGGCTAAAGCTGGATTTGACAAGGTAAGTGTACTAAAAGGTGGTTTCAGTGCCTGGCAAGGTGCAAACTTACCGGTAACCAAGTAATTTTCGCTTTCAGGAATAAAAATGGCCAAGGTTGAAATTTATACCCGTCAGACTTGTGGTTTTTGTGTTAGAGCAAAAATGTTGCTACAACAAAAACAAGTAGAGTTCTCGGAAATCAGTATTGATGAGTTTCCTGAAAAACGGGCGGAAATGATTGAACGCAGTCAAGGTCGAATGACGGTGCCGCAAATTTTTATCAATGATAAGCCCATAGGCGGCTGTGATGATTTGTTTGCCTTGCATTACGACGGCAGCCTTGATGCACTATTAAACAAATGAATGAGCTTGTATAAAACAAGCAATGTAAATAATTTTAGGAAGTAAACATGTCTGAAGAAATTCAAAACCCAGAAGCAAACGGTGCTGCAGAGCATACACAACCACAATTTGCGATTCAACGAATCTACACAAAAGATGTATCTTTTGAAACTCCTGCAAGCCCTGCAGTGTTCCAAAAAGAATGGCAACCAGAAATCAAGCTTGACCTAGACACGCGTTCTACTCAGCTTGCAGAAGGTACTTACGAAGTGATTTTAGCATTAACTGTTACTGCTAAATTAGACGAAGAAGTAGCTTTCTTATGTGAAGTTCAACAGGCTGGTATCTTCTCTGTTGCTAACATGCCAGAACCACAACTAGCACACACGCTAGGTTCGTTCTGCCCGAACACATTATTCCCATACGCTCGTGAAACCGTTGCTAGCCTTGTTTCTCGTGGTACATTCCCACAGTTGAACCTTGCACCAGTAAACTTTGACGCACTATTTGCTTCATACGTACAAAAACGTGCTGCTGAAGCTGGTGAGCAACAACAAGCAGACGCTTAATGTCAGCCGATCGAGCAGATATTAGCGTAATAGGCGCAGGGTCTTACGGCACTGCGCTTGCTTTTTGCTTGGCCCGCAATGGTCATAAGACCATGTTATGGGGGCGCAATTCTGAGCAGGCTGCAACCATGCAAGCTGCTCGCAGTAATGACCGATACCTTCCTGGTTTCATCTTTCCTGAATCATTAACTGTAGAAGCAGATCTGCAGCGAGCTGTAGCGGCGAGTAACAATATCTTGTTGGTTGTGCCTAGTCATGCCTTCACCGATATGTTGCACTTGATAAAGCCTATGCTAACGGCTGAGCACAAATTAGCTTGGGCCACCAAAGGTCTCGACCCTGAACAGGGGCGACTGTTAAGTGAAGTGGCTGTCGAAGTGTTAGGGGATGATATTTCTCTAGCGGTGGTCTCTGGTCCATCATTTGCAAAAGAGATGGCTGCTGGTTTGCCAACCGCGATTTCGGTTGCTTCAGCAGACAATGACTTTGCTGATACCTTATCTGAATTGTTGCATTGCGAGCGTTCATTTCGGGTGTATCAGAATGAAGACTTCATCGGTGTACAATTAGGTGGTGCGGTTAAAAACGTTATCGCTATTGGTGCCGGTATGGCAGATGGTATTGGCTTTGGTGCCAATGCGCGAACGGCCTTGATTACTCGTGGCTTAGCGGAAATGTCACGTCTTGGTGCTGCCGTTGGTGCCCAGCCACAAACCTTTATGGGTATGGCCGGGTTAGGTGATTTGGTACTAACCTGTACCGATAATCAATCTCGAAACCGCCGATTTGGCTTAGCACTTGGTAACGGCGAGACCGTTGACAAGGCAATGGCTGATATTGGTCAGGTGGTCGAAGGTTACCGCAATACCAAAGAAGTGCATATGCTGGCCAACCGCGTCGGTGTAGAAATGCCTATTGTCGAAGCTGTGTTTCAGGTGCTGTATAACGGCAAACCTGCGCAAGAAGCGGCGTTGGATTTGTTAGGACGTGATCGTAAAAGCGAGTCTTAACGACAAAGCAAGATGCTAATATCGAAATAGATATGGTAATAAGTATTGAAAAAACGCCTGCGGGATTTACCTTCAGGCGTTTTTATTGTTGGGTCGTTTCGCTATGTTTAAGAGCTATTGATACCCGCTACATTGGCTTACTTGTTTAGGGTTAATTTACCCTTAAGCCGAGGTTTTTGTGAGTAAGGGCTTTTGTTTGATTTGTCTTGGCTGCGCTGACTACGGTTTTTATCGTTTTTCGGCTGCGATTTGTTGGCTCGATCGCTTATGCCAGTATGCTTGTTGTCGCTGTGCTTTACCGCTTGTTTTACTTCTTTGCCTAGATTTTGTTCGGCTCTTAATGAGGTTTTACGCGAGCCTGATACTGCATCATTAATCTGCTGCATTTCTTTACTGGTTAGATAACGCCATTGCCCAGGTTTTAACTGGCCAAGGGAAATCGACATAATGCGACTGCGCTTTAGCTTTTTCACCTCATAATCTAAATATTCACACATTCGGCGAATTTGTCGGTTTAGACCTTGGGTTAAGATGATTTTAAAGCTGTACTTGCTTAGCACCTCTATTTCGCAGGGCTTAGTGATGGTACCTAAAATAGGCACGCCTTGTGCCATACGCTTGGCGAATCTCTCGCTTAGCGGCTTATCTACGGTAACCAAATATTCTTTGTCATGGGCGTTTTCGGCACGCAATATCTTATTAACGATATCACCGTCATTGGTAAGGAATATCAAGCCTTCTGACGGTTTATCAAGACGACCGATAGGGAAGATGCGCTGCCTGTGACCAATAGCGTCGACGATATTCCCTCTGACGTTACGCTCGGTAGTACAGGTAATGCCAATCGGCTTGTTATAGGCAATGTAAATACGATCAGACTTATTGTCGGCAACGGCGTCTATCGGTTTACCGTTAACCTTGACGACATCGCCGGGCATAACCTTAGTGCCTAATTCGGGCGTGCTACCATTAATGGTCACCCGATTTTGTTCGATTAGCTTGTCTGCCTCACGGCGAGAACAAAAACCGCTGTCGCTAATGTATTTGTTAAGGCGCTTGCCGTTGTCTGTACTCAAGATCTGGTCTCTGTCGAAATTTGTGGCGTAATTATCGCTTAATTAGCAAAAAAAAGCATAAAAAAACCGGTCATTCGACCGGTTTTTCGTTATCTAGTAAGGCTATTTACGCTTCATCGCATTAAAGAATTCATCGTTGGTCTTGGTCATTGCCAATTTATCGATTAAGAATTCCATTGCGTCAATCTCGCCCATTTCATGAACGATCTTGCGTAATATCCATAGTTTTTGCAGTTCTTCCTGCTTGGTAAGCATCTCTTCACGACGGGTACCAGAGCGGTTAAAGTGAATCGCAGGGAATACACGTTTCTCGGCAATCTTGCGCGACAAATGCAATTCCATGTTACCGGTACCTTTAAATTCTTCGTAGATTACTTCATCCATTTTCGAACCCGTATCAACAAGTGCGGTTGCGATAATGGTTAAGCTACCACCTTCTTCGATGTTACGAGCCGCACCAAAGAAACGTTTTGGACGATGCAAGGCATTGGCGTCAACACCACCGGTTAGGATTTTACCTGATGAAGGAATAACGGTGTTATAGGCACGCGCTAAACGAGTAATAGAATCGAGAAGAATGACAACGTCTTTCTTGTGTTCGGTTAGACGCTTGGCTTTTTCGATAACCATTTCGGCTACTTGTACGTGACGACTGGCTGGCTCATCAAACGTTGAGGCAACGACTTCGCCTTTAACCAAGCGCTGCATCTCGGTAACTTCTTCCGGACGCTCATCGATAAGCAATACCATCAATTCACAGTCTGGGTGATTGTGGGCAATACTTTGCGCAATGTTTTGCAGTAATAATGTCTTACCGGCTTTTGGTGGTGCAACGATCAAACCACGTTGACCTTTACCAATTGGCGATGCCAAGTCTAAAACACGAGCCGTGATATCTTCGGTACTGCCGTTACCACGCTCCATGGTTAGACGTTCATTTGGATGAACTGGCGTTAAGTTTTCAAATAGGATCTTAGTTCGTGAATTCTCTGGCTTATCAAAGTTAACTTCATTAACTTTCAATAGCGCAAAGTATCGCTCGCCATCTTTTGGCGGACGAATCTTACCAAATACGGTGTCACCGGTGCGCAAGCTAAAGCGGCGAATTTGGCTCGGTGATACGTAAATATCATCTGGGCCAGCTAAGAATGATGAATCTGCGCTACGCAAGAAACCAAAGCCATCCTGAAGAATTTCCAGAACCCCTCCACCAAAAATGTCTTCACCACTTTTTGCATGGGCTTTTAGGATAGCGAAGATAACGTCTTGTTTGCGATTACGAGCAAGATGCTCAAGATTCATGCTTTCTGCTAGCTTTAATAGCTCGCCGATAGGTTTATCTTTTAATTCGATTAGGTTCATATTGAGGGGTCTTTTGGTTTTAGTTTATTTTTTGCTTAAAGCTATTTCGGGTTTAGAACAAGGAATAACGGCCGAAACGAAAAGAGTCTTAAAAAAGAATTCAGGTATGTATAGGTTTTAACTTAGCATTAAATTTACGTTTGGTAAAGTTAGCAGTTATTTGCGGCGAATTTTAAGCAAATAAAATAAAAAAGGCCAACGATTGTTGGCCTTTTTTACTAATTAAACGTTAGCGTCTAAAAATTCTTTTAATTGGTTTTTAGAAAGGGCGCCAACTTTGGTATCTGCTACTTCACCATTTTTGAATAGTAGAAGAGTTGGGATACCACGAATACCAAATTTCTGCGGTGATGCAGAATGTTGGTCGATGTTTAATTTCGCAACCGTAACTTTACCGTCATATTCGTCGGCAATTTCATTTAGGATAGGAGCGATCATTTTACATGGACCACACCACTCAGCCCAGAAATCAACAAGTACTGGGGTAGCTGAATTAACAACGTCATCAAAGCTGTCATCTGTCAGCTGTACAATTTTATCGCTCATTTTTTTCTCCAATATGCATGCGACTTGCGCAATGATTTGCAATATTTACCGATATTGGGCCTTAGCGCAATAAATACAAGGGTTAAAATTCAAATTATTGCTAAAATTTTTGTTTTATCGAATTAACTTGTTTATATCTGTACAAAAGCAGATATAAATATCTCATTCTGTTAAGATATTGCTTAACCAAATAAAATTTCATTGTGATCGAAAAAAGGCATGAATAAGACACATTTAACCGACATAAAGTTCAGCGAGCTTGGCCTCAACGACAAAGTGGTCGCCGGTCTTGATAAGATGGGCTTTCACAACTGCACCATGATTCAGGCACAGTCCTTACCTATTCTACTGACAGGTAAAGATATCGCTGGTCAGGCGCAAACAGGTGAAGGCAAAACCATTGCCTTTTTGGCAGCCACATTTCATCACTTGTTGCAAACCAAGGATCCTGGTCATAATAAGCCGCGTGCGATTATTATGGCGCCGACCCGTGAATTGGCGATTCAAATTGCTAATGACGCGAAAGAAATGGCAGAAAGCGCAGGTATGCGCCTTGGTGTTATTTACGGTGGTGAAGGCTACGAGAGTCAAAAACAAACATTACAAAAGGGTGTCGATGTATTAATCGGTACGTGTGGTCGTTTGATTGACTATTACAAGCAAGGTATTTATCGCCTCGATAATATTGAAGTTGTGGTACTTGATGAAGCGGATCGCATGTTCGACCTTGGCTTCATCAAAGATATTCGTTATATGTTCCGTCGTATGCCAGAAGCGAAACAACGCCTTAATATGTTGTATTCGGCAACCTTATCTTATCGAGTTAAGGAGTTGGCGTTTGAGCATATGAATGAGCCGGTGAGTGTTGAAGTTGCCCCTGAGCAAAAAACCAATGTTCGTATTACCGAAGAATTATTCTATCCATCTAACGAAGATAAGATGGCCTTGTTGCAAACCATTATGGAAGAAGAATGGCCGGATAAAGCCATTGTCTTTGCCAATACCAAACACGTTTGTGAAAAAATCTATTCTCACTTACAAGCCGATAAGCATCGCGTTGGTTTGTTAACCGGTGATGTTGCGCAAAACAAACGCTTAAAGATTCTAGATAACTTTACCAAAGGTCATCTCGATATTTTGGTGGCGACCGATGTTGCCGCACGTGGTTTGCATATTCCTGCGGTTACCCACGTATTTAACTACGACTTACCAGACGATTGTGAAGATTACGTGCATCGTATTGGCCGTACCGGTCGTGCTGGTGCAACAGGCCATGCGATCAGTTTAGCCTGTGAAGAGTATGTCTTTAACTTGCCAGCAATCGAAGAGTATATCGATCATAGTTTACCGGTAAGTAAGTATGATCCAGATGCATTACTAACCGATTTACCAAAACCAAAACCTCGACCTCGACGTCATCGTCCAGGGCCGAAACGTGGTGGTCGTGGCGGTAATCAACGCGGTAACGCGTCGAGATAGTCACCGTGAGTACTGTACCAACCCCGTCTTGTTCGCAGCCTTTATATGCGGTGATTGATCTCGGGTCGAACTCGTTTCATATGTTAATCGCGCGTCTTGTCGCTGACAGCGTGCAAGTGGTTGATAAAGTAAAACGTAAAGTTCGTTTGGCATCAGGACTCGATGATGATAATCAACTCGACGCCAAGTCGATGGCAAGAGGCTGGGAGTGTCTCAGCTTTTTTGCCGAACGCCTGCAAGATATCCCCAAACAAAATATTAAGGTCGTTGCCACAGCGACCTTACGTCTGGCAAAAAATCGTCAACAATTTCTGGATAAAGCCGAACAAGTTCTCGGTCATTCTATTGAGGTTATTTCTGGCGTGCAAGAAGCCGAAAATATCTACTTGGGCGTTGCTCACACAACCTGCAGTGCCGACAAACGTTTAGTGATTGATATTGGTGGTGCCAGTACTGAACTTGTAGTCGGTAGCGGTTTTGACAGCAAACTAGCGTGCTCGTTAGATATGGGCTGCGTTACCTTCAATAATGCCTTTTTTGCTCAAGGCGCGTTAACTGAATCCGCTTTCACTGCGGCGATTAGCCAAGCCCGGACTATCTTATCGACGCAAAAAGCCGTGTATAAGCAGCAAGGTTGGGACGTGGCACTTGGGGTGTCAGGTACTTTGCAAGCGGTTGCCGAAATATTAACAGGGCAAGGCTTGGTGCAACGTCTGACGTTAGCCAATCTGCAAGCCATTAAACAACAAGTGATCGGCTGTGAGCATATAGACCGCCTCGATATTGTCGGCTTACAAACTGAACGCAAACCGGTATTTGCGCCGGGTTTGGCGATTCTTATTGCCATATTCCTCGAATTTGACGTTAGCGAAGTACACATTGCCGGTGGCGCTATCCGCGAAGGAATTTTGTATGAATTACTGCCTAATATGCGCAACGTTAACATCAGGCAACGTACCTTAGCAGGGCTGATTCAACGCTTTAGCATCGACGAACGTCACGCCTATCGTGTTGCCAATATTGCCGACAATGCCTTTAGCCAGGTGCAAAAAGTCTGGTCGTTATCACCTGCGCTTGCGAGTATTTTACAATCCGCTTGTGCCTTGCACGAAATCGGTTTGTTATTGGAATATAAAGCCAGTAAAAAACATGCACAATATATAATCGAGCATGCTGATTTGGCCGGTTTTAGTAATGCCGAACGGATGTTGTTAATCGCCTTAATTGGCAATCACAAAACTGAGTTAAATCTGGCTTTGTTGGACAAGCAAAGCTATACCGACAAACAAACTGCCATTTACCTTATCGTGATTTTGCGCTTGGCGGTGATTTTGTCAAAACGCCGAAAAGATGATGTGATGCCAAGTTTTGGTATTCAAGGTGAAAAGGCAGGTGCGACATTGTCATTACCTGAGTCGTTTATGAAATCACACCCTTTGATCTCAGCGGAATTAAAACAAGAAGTTCTCGATATCAGCGAATGTCAGTTTTCGTTGCAAGTCATCACCAACCGATAACAACTGATTGACTTAATCAGAGCTAGATTGCCCCGATTTAACACTTGCCCAAGCACAAGTACTGACAATCAATAATGCGCCGACAATGGTTAATACCGTAACCGATTCCCCCAACAGTAAATACGCGGCGAAAATGCCATATACCGGTTCAAGGGTAAAACTGAGACTGACGGTAAATGCCGGAATAAAGCGCAGGCTATAAATGATCAGTGAATGGGTAAATGCGGTAAAAAATACCCCCAAGACAATAAATAATAACCAATCGTTTAGACTTGGTGATTGCTGCAATAGTAACAGCCATGGGCTGAGCAACAGTAGCGCGCTGCCTTGCTGGTAAAAGCTTATCAATACCGGATTTTGTTGTTGTACGTAATGGCGATTAAACACCGTCAGTAAGGCAAAACAAGCTGCTGAAAACAAACCCAGCAATAGCCCAAACCAAGCGGTTGATGTCAGGTTATCGGCGGCCACCACCAAGTAGATACCAAACAAGCATAACAAACCTTGCAGCAATAACAGCGGCTGTATCGGGGTGCGGTATAAGACAAAGTTGAGCAGCGGCACATACAAAGGAAAGGTGGCAAACGTAAGCAGGCCTATGGCAACGCTAGTGAGCTGAATCGATTGGAAAAAGCTCCACCAATGCAATGCCAGCAATGCCCCGCTTATGACCAGTCGCTGAGCTAAGGTTTTACTGATGGTCAGATTAATGCGTTTGTAGCGGCAATAAATATATAGCGCCAAGGTGGCAAACAAACATCGCCCCCAGACGATATACAGCGCAGGTAGGTCTATCCATTTGGCAAACAAGGCACATACGGCGAGCAAAAAAATCGCCGTATGTAATAGCGCAAAGGATTGCCGTACGCTGGTTATGGCTTAGGCCTCTTTTAACCAGCGCGCCACTTGCTTGGCGAAGTAGGTTAAAATGCCGTCGGCGCCGGCACGTTTAAATGACAACAAACCTTCCATCACGCATGGCTTTTCTGCCAGCCAACCATTTTGAATGGCTGCCATATGCATAGCGTATTCACCGCTTACTTGGTAGGCATAGGTTGGCACCTGAAAGTTGTCTTTAACACGACGCACAATGTCTAAATATGGCATGCCCGGTTTGACCATAACCATATCCGCGCCTTCATGAATATCTTGCGCGATTTCATGCAATGCTTCATCGGAATTGGCTGGATCCATCTGATAAGAAAACTTATTGCCGCCTTTGATGTTGCTAGACGAGCCAACCGCATCACGAAACGGACCGTAGTAATTTGACGCGTACTTGGCTGAATAGGCTAATATGCGCGTATTGACGTGACCATGTTGTTCAAGTGCTTCACGAATCGCGCCAATGCGACCATCCATCATATCCGAAGGAGCAACCACATCGGCGCCAGCTTTGGCATGAGATAAGGCTTGCTTGACCAAGATGTCTTTAGTGACGTCATTAAGCACATAGCCTTTATCATCAATAATGCCGTCCTGACCATGGGTGGTAAACGGGTCAAGGGCAACGTCGGTGATAACCCCAAGCTCTGGAAACTTCGCTTTAAGGGCTCTAACGGTGCGTTGTGCTAAACCGTCATCGCTGTAGGCTTCTTCTGCCATTAACGATTTTTTGTCTTGTGGTGTTACCGGGAAGATGGCAATGGCTGGAATACCAAGCTCAACCAATTCTTGTGCTTCTTCTAATAAAAGATCGATACTTTTGCGTTCAACGCCGGGCATCGATGGCACAGCTTCGCATTGTTGTTCGCCTTCAAGGACAAACACAGGGTAAATCAAATCATTAACGGTTAACTGATTTTCAGCCATTAAGCGACGAGAAAAGTCATCGCGACGCATACGACGCATACGTCGAGCGGGAAATTGGCCGAATTGATTTACGTTATTCATGGTAACAAAACTCCTAGCAAGATAAGGCAAACAGTTGTTCACTGTTGCGCGTTGCGTGTTCAATTAACAGGTGTTCTTCCACCTGCATCGCCGTTGCCAAGGTGCTGACAACATGCGGTAAATATTTTGGTTCATTGCGACTAGATTTGGGTCTAGGTCGAATGTTCTTTGGTGTTAAGTATGGCGCGTCGGTTTCCACCATAATACGATCGAGAGGAATATAGCGCGCGATATCATAGAGTTCACTGCCACGTTTGCTATCGCATATCCAACCGGTAATACCGATATACAAGCCCATATCTAAACAGTGTTTTAATTGCGCTAAGTCACCCGTAAAACAGTGGCTAACGCCACCAGGAATTTGCGACCAATACTGCAACAAGATATCTTGCCAGGTAGCAAACGCATCACGTTGATGCAAAAACAGTGGCATCTTTAACTCTGCCGCTAACGCCAGTTGTTCAGCGAAGACGGTTTGTTGGTTTTCTGGTGTGGAAAAATTGCGGTTAAAATCAAGACCGCACTCACCGACCGCTTTGACTTTAGGTTGTTCAAGCAAGCGACGCAGTTGTTCTAGGTAATCACGGCTGACATTATCGGCATCATGTGGGTGCACACCGGCGGTGCTGAACAGATTATCAAACTGCTCGCATAACATTGCCGCTTGTTGGCTTTCATTAACGTTGGTGCCGGTGATTAACATCTTTTCGACACCGGCTAAACGAGCGTTGGCAATAACGTCTGAGCGATCTTTATCAAATCGACTGTTGGTCAGGTTTACGCCAATATCAACAAGCACAGGGCAACCCTATTTTGTTCTTTTCACTTTCACAGTGCGATTTGAGCCTTCAACATTTAAAACAAATGAATTAAACACACCGCGGCTGATCTTTACGTCTTGACCGGCTTTGAATTTTAGCTTTTCAGAAGAAATGGTTTGCCATTTCTGGCCGTTATCAAACCATAAAGTCCACTTGCCGTGAATGCTTTTTTTGGCCTTTTCAATAGTGAACGATACCGATTCAGTGTCTTCTTCTTGTTGTGTTTTTTTATGCTCTAAACCAAAGCCTGCTTCTATTTCTGCGGCGCTGATTTGTTCTTCTTGCTTTTCAACCTTAACAGGAATGATCGGTTCTGAGATCAGCTGAGTAGCTTCAGCAGATGATGACGAAATAACCAAGGGTTGCTCTGGGATGTCGTCCCTGTTATCAACAGCATTATCGCTGCGTACAGTTTCTCTCGATTGAATCGACTGAGCGACTCTGTCGTAGCAGGCAAGGCGATCATCATTGTTATTGATGTTGCTGCAATCTAACCAGCGCTGGTTGTCAAAAGCCATAGCGTTGGCACATGCGAATATTGTTATTGTTAAAAGTAAACGTTTCATCTTACTCACCTATTTGAGCTGTATCGTCCTGCTCATCACGGGGACGATAAAAGGAGGCAAAAACCAGTCCAAGTTCGAACAGTAACCACATGGGTAATGCCAATAATGTTTGTGAAATAATGTCTGGAGGCGTTAATAGCATACCGACCACAAATACACCGACAATAACGTACGGTCGTTTGGCTCTTAAGCTAGCGACACTGCTAAAGCCGGTCCAGCACATCAGAATAATTGCGATTGGTATTTCAAACGCGGCGCCAAAGGCGAAAAATAGTTTCAGAACGAAATCAAGATAACTGGAGATGTCGGTGGCTATGATGACCCCTTCTGGAGCGACACTGCTGAAAAACGAAAATGCTAAAGGAAACACGACAAAATACGCAAACGACACACCACCGTAAAACAATAGGCTGGAACCAAGTAATAACGGCGCCACTAAGCGCTTTTCATTGGCGTAAAGCCCCGGTGCGATAAAACTCCATATTTGATAGAGAATGTAGGGCATGGCAACAAATACCGACACCACCATGGTTAGCTTAAACGGTGCAAAAAACGGTGAGGCGACATCTGTAGCAATCATATTGCTGCCTTCAGGCATTACGGCAAGTAGCGGTTCGGCAAGGTATTGATATATGTCTTGGGCAAAATATGCCAAGCATAAGAACACCAACAAAACACTGACGACCATGGCCAAAAGCCTGGTTCTCAGTTCAAGTAAATGTTCAAAAAGAGAAGAGCCGGAAGATGCGTTTGTCATCAGTTAAATCACTTGTTTACGTTGTCGCTGTTCGAGTCAGTCTCTACAGATGGGGAATCTGGTGTTGCGTTAGGCTCACTATCTGCCGACGTGGCATAGGGCCTATTGGCTTGCTCAGCTGCACTTTTTAATTGATCGACAGATTGTTGCAACTCAGGCGATAAATTATCCATGCCTTGCTGTTCGGCTTTGCGCAAATTTTCGTGGAGCTCGTGAATACGTAACTCTTCTTTTAACTCGGTTTGCACATTGGAACTAAATTGTTTGATATTACGGAGCCAACCTCTTACTGTACGTATTGCCACAGGCATGCGCTCAGGGCCGAGCACAATTAACCCCATTACAGCAATAACCGTTAGTTCCCAAAAACCAATGTCGAACATAGCTTACGCCTGATCTTTTTCTTTAGTCGTAATGTTTTCGTCGCTTTTTGGCGCTTCTTTTAGCTGCTCTACTTTGTCATCTTCGGTTTCGGCTTTGTTGTCATCGCTTACCGAGTTTTTGAAGCCTTTTACGGCTGAACCCAAGTCACTGCCTATGTTGCGTAACTTTTTGGTCCCAAACAACAAAATGATAATTGCAAAGATGATTAACAGTTGCCAGATACTAATGCCACCCATACGCTTTCCCCAATATATTGATATCTACTGTAAGTTTGCGTCATATCATATCAATTTACAAACCCTAATGCCTAACGATTAATCTATAAGTTACAAATTATTTGCATGATTCTTATTGATTTTTTGTCATTTTGTTAACATGGTTATACTTAGATATAGGATGTCTGTGACCAACTAAGTAAATGAGAATAAAGGGGAATTGGATCCTAGCTGGATTTTTGCTGATTTCAGGTCCTGGGTTTGCTACTGAAGAGCTAACACCAGACGAGCAAGAATACGCCGAAACGATGATAATTTATCCGGATCCAGAAGAAGACTGGCTATTTGGCTTTCACAATACCATAAGCGATTCCGTTTTTGGTACGGCCCAGTGGTTCGATAAATTCTTTGCGACCGATGAAGCGGAAGAGATTTCCCCTAAGGCGTTGGCGCGCATTCGCCTAGGTTATGAGCCACGAGCTCGTAACTTTGATGTGTTTACGCAAAAGTTCCGCTTGCGCCTCAAGCTGCCACATCTTGAAGATAAAGTGGACTTGTTATTGTCCGATGATGACGATGACGGCAGTGATGTCAATAAACAAGGTGGTGGTCGAGTCGCAAACCGCGATAAAGACGAAGATACTTTTACCGCCGCATTGCGTTTGATTAATGTTGATAACATTGGCGAATTTGTCGATACCCGAATCGGTATCTCCGGTGGCGATATTTTCGTAAAATCCCGGGCCAAGATAACCTATTACTTTGGCACCAAGCACCAATTAGAGATTCAACCATCGATTTACTATTATATTGATGACGGCTTTGGTAGCCGATTCTTTACCGAATATGACTATAACTTCGCCGAAAAACGGCAATTTCGCGCTAATTACAGTATTCGTACATCTGAGTCATTTAACGGCTATCGCTGGCGCAATGGCTATCATTACCTGTATCAAATAGACAGATATCGGGCCACCAGTTTGGGGGTTGTTATAAATGGTGAAAACAATGGTGAGCGCGGCTTTTTAGTCGATAATTACTTACTTAATTACCGCTTTCGCATGAACGCCTATCGACGTTGGTTATTTTTCGAGATAGAGCCGTTTGTTGAATGGCCAGAAGAAGAAGACTATAAAGCAACACCGGGTATTGCCTTTCGCATTGAAGGTTACTTTGAGAAAAAGCCTAACTAGCTAGAACGACGCTAATTGCATCGACACTAGCGTATTCGGCGCATAGATAATGCCAAGACAAACGCACTTAACCCAGCACATATCGCTGCACTCACACCATGTTCAAAAGAATACAACACGGCACTGGTGATCATCAGTGAACAACCAATAATGGCCAAACGCAAACGCTTAAATTGCTTATGCTGACGATGCTGCATCTCGGCCAACAACAGCTGTTGCTGCTCAGCATTCTTATGGCCAGAATCTAGATACTGGTACACCATATTCGGTAGCTCAGGCATTTTCTCTGCCCAATAAGGTAGGTTCTCTTTAATCGATTTGAACAAAGCTTTCGGGCCCATTTGCTCTTTTACCCAGTCTTCCAAAAATGGCTTGGCGGTTTTCCATAAATCCAATTGTGGGTAAAGTTGTCGACCAAGGCCTTCGATATAAAGTAAGGTTTTTTGCAATAACACTAACTGTGGTTGCACTTCCATATTAAAACGACGTGCAGTATTAAACAGGTTGACCAGCACTTGGCCAAAGGATATTTCTGCTAACGGCTTTTCAAAAATCGGTTCGCAAACGGTACGAATAGCAAACTCAAATTCATCAATGCTGGTGTCTCGCGGCACCCAACCAGAATCGACGTGCAATTGCGCCACTTTGTGATAATCACGATTGAAAAAGGCGACAAAGTTTTCTGCCAAATAGCGTTTGTCTTCTTTATTTAACGTACCGACAATACCGCAATCAATGGCTATCCAAGTTGGATCGTTGACATTACTAACATCAACAAAGACATTACCTGGGTGCATATCAGCGTGAAAAAAGCTGTCTCTGAATACTTGCGTGAAAAACACTTCAACGCCACGTTCTGCCAATAATGGCATATTGACATTGAGCTCATGAAGTTTATCGACTTCGCCGACACCAACACCGTAAATGCGCTCCATCACCATGACGTTTTTGCTGCAGTATTCAGAATAGACTTCCGGTACATGCAGCACAGGGTCGCCTTCAAAATTACGTTTTAATTGAATCGCATTGGCAGCTTCACGCAGCAGATCAAGCTCATCAATAATGGTCTTCTTGTATTCGTTGACCACTTCCACCGGGCGCAGGCGCTTGCCTTCGGTATAAAAGCGGCTAAGCAATGCCGCGAAGGTTTGCATGACATGAATATCGGCATGAATAACTTTTTCGATACGTGGGCGAATAACCTTAATCACCACGTTTTTCTCGTCACCATCGATGGTCATCAAAGCTGCATGCACTTGCGCTATTGACGCTGAAGCGAGTGGTTGTGTGTCAAAATGACTGAAGGTTTGCTGAAATTTCTCTTCGCCAATGGCATCAACAATGATGCGTTTGGCTTGCTCACCGTCAAAGGCATTCACTTTATCTTGCAGCAAGGCCAACTCTTTCGCCAAATCATCAGACAGCAAATCTCTGCGGGTAGACAGCATTTGGCCAAACTTAATAAACACCGGCCCTAGTGATTCAATCGCTAATCTAAAACGCTGCTCAACCGGCTTGTCTTTGTGTTTATTACGCAGCCAAAACAGCGACGCGCGCGCCACTTTAGCGGCGAATGGTAGTCGCTCACGAGGAATTAGCTCATCCAAACCATAGGTGAGGAAGGTTTTGACGATTTTATAAAGGCGTTTGCTGCGCACCCGAATTTCTACCCTATTATTTTGTTAGTTTGGCCAATATGGAATTGAGCTGTTGTTGTAAAGTATCAGTCTGCTTGGCGAGTTCTGCAACTTGTTGATTAAAATCTAATATTTCTGGTTCCGTGACCACTAATCGGGCCTCGTGGAGAAAATATTCGCTGGCATCTTCGCTGATTTGTTGTTTGGCAAAATTGATCTTACGTTGCAACCAATCAAGCAGTTTAGTTAATTGATGAGTTGGTACGTCACCGATGCGTTCGGCCAGTAATGTTTGCCAATCGATGTCTAGGTTTTCCTGAATCGCGGCAAACTGTTGAGCGACCTTAACATCACCAATGATGTCGAGCTCGCCCGATTTTATTAGCGAGGTCAGCAATTCAAGATCTTTGAGTTTGATCAAGGTGTCTAAATTGGTGGCAATAAGGCAATCATCATTGAGCTTATTGGCGATGACATTGATGTGTTGATTACTGACGTGAAAGGTCAACGGAAAACCCACTTCATTTATCAGCAATGTTAATGAGCGATTGTCGAGTTTTTCCAGAGCTGCAGCCGTGTTGTTATCCAAAGCCAATAGGTGATTGGCAAGGGTTTCTAATAATGCCGTCAACGCTTGCTTGGGCATCAGTTGATCGAGCGTCGCTGTCGCCTCAGTGTCGTTCATTAGAACTTGTAACCTTTGTGCAGGGCTACGATGCCACCCGTCAGGTTATGGTAGCTGGTTTGTTCAAAGCCAACATCTTCCATCATTTGCTTCAAGGTTTCTTGGTCAGGGTGCATGCGAATCGATTCCGCCAGGTATTGATAACTTTCGCCATCTTTAGCAACCAACTCACCCATTTTCGGCAAGATATTAAACGAATAAAAGTCGTAGGCTTTATTTAACAACTCGTGTTCAGGTTTGGAAAATTCCAATACCAGTAAACGACCGCCAGGCTTAAGAACGCGAAAGATAGAGGCCAATGCCTTGTCTTTGTTGGTGACGTTACGCAGGCCAAAGGCGATGGTAACAATGTCAAAGCTGTTGTCTTCAAAAGGCAATGCCTCGGCGTTGGCTTGCACGTAATCGACGTTGCCAACGATGCCTCTGTCACGTAATTTGTCGCGACCAACTTGCAGCATGGATGAGTTGATATCCGCTAAAATGACTTTGCCTGTTGGGCCGGTCAATTTGGAGAATTTTGCGGTTAGATCACCGGTACCACCAGCTAAATCAAGGATATGGTTTCCTGGACGTACGCCACTGGCATCGATAGTAAAACGTTTCCATAATCTGTGTACGCCAAACGACATTAAATCGTTCATTACATCATATTGCTTGGCGACCGAATGAAATACGCCGGCAACCATAGATTCTTTATCGTCTTTGCTAACGGTTTTATAACCAAAATGGGTGGTGTCTTTATTGTCGTTACTCATTGGAAATGCTTGCTTTTGCCTAAACCAGGGTATGGGCTTAGTGTAAAGGATTATTGCGGGTAGGGAAAATAGTTTTAACAATAACAAAGTACTAATATTAGGCGTTAGAGTACTTTTCTTTGTTGGCCAGCCAGCGTTCTATCAGTTTTTGTGCCAATGCAGGGTGTTGTTTCCATAGCAGGTAGGCCTGTTGTTGAATCTCAGGAATGAGATCGCCATCACGTACCAGATCGGCAATTTTAAGTTCGGCCAGGCCGGTTTGTCGGGTGCCTAATAATTCCCCAGGGCCACGGATTTCCAAATCTTTTTGGGCGATATAAAAACCATCATTGGACTCTCGCAATACGCCAAGTCGTTTGGTTGCAGTTTTCGATAATGGGTTCTTGTACATCAATACACAGTGCGAGGCGACACTACCACGACCGACCCGACCGCGTAGCTGATGCAGTTGTGCTAAACCAAGGCGCTCTGGATTTTCAATGATCATCAAGCTGGCATTAGGCACATCAACACCTACTTCAATAACGGTTGTGGCTACCAATAGATGAATGTTACCCGCTTTGAATTCGTCCATAACAGCTTGTTTTTCATCGGCTTTCATGCGGCCATGCACCAAGCCAACTTTAAGCTCGGCAAGCTGCTGTTGTAAATGCTCGGCGGTATCTTCTGCGGCCTGACATTCAAGTACTTCTGACTCTTCAATAAGCGTACATACCCAATAGGCTTGGCGGTTATCGTGCAAACAATTATGTCTGACCCGTTCTATCACCTGATCGCGACGTAAATCTGGTATGGCGACGGTTTGTATTGGCGTCCTGCCTGGCGGTAATTCATCGATGATTGAGGTATCTAGATCCGCATAGGCGGTCATCGCCAATGTTCTCGGAATCGGTGTTGCGGTCATGATCAACTGGTGTGGATAACAGCCTTCAAACATGCCTTTTTCGCGCAACGCTAAGCGTTGCTGCACACCAAATCGATGTTGCTCATCAATGATAGCTAAGGCCATATTGTGAAATTCAACTTGTTCTTGAAACAAGGCATGGGTGCCAACCACCATTTGCAGAGAACCGCTTTTAATATCTTCCAGTGCCTGTCGCTTTTCTTTGACTTTGGCTTTACTGGCCAGCCAACCGACGCGAATGCCAAGTGGTTCAAACCATTTGCTAAAGTTAATCGCGTGCTGCTCGGCCAATATTTCAGTTGGTGCCATCAATGACACCTGATAGCCCTGACCAATAGCGGTTAATGCCGCCAGCGCCGCAACCAGGGTTTTACCTGAGCCAACATCACCTTGCACTAGACGCATCATTGGTATGTCTTGTTGTAAATCGTTGCGGATATCCGCAACTACGCGACTTTGCGCGCCGGTAGGTGAAAACGGCAGGGTATCGAGAAACTGTGCTTGCAGCGACTCGTCTATTTGCATCGCTTTGGCTGGCAGTTTGTCACTGGATTGTCGTAGCTTGAGCATGCTTAAGTTATGGGCCAGCAATTCTTCGCGAATAAGCCGTATTTGCGCCGGATGACGGCCTTCTTCTAACAACAGAGTAGACACATCAGGGGTTGGCTTGTGAATCAGTTTAATTGCTTGTGCCAGTGTTAGGCCTTCATTAGAAAAACCTTCTGGTAATAACTCTTCAACACTGCCACGGTCAAGACGTACTAAAGCTTGTTCGCAGATATTGCGAATACTGATTTGTCGTAAGCCGTCGGTGGTCGAGTATACCGGTGTCAGTGTTTCTTCAACCTGCGACGTATCTTGGTCTTGCTCTGCGCTTTTGTATTCGGGGTGGATAATTTCAAAACCACGGCCACCACGTTGGATTTCACCAAAACAACGGATCATCTTGCCGGGCACTAAATTGGCCTTTTGTGCTGCAGAAAAGTGGAAGAAGCGCAAGGTTAATTCACCACTGCCATCGTTGATACGTACCAATAACATACGGCGCTTACCAAACTGAATATTGCTGTCGACAACCTCGCCGATAACCGAGGTGTGAATGCCAGGCATCAAATCACTGATTTGATAAATGCGGGTGCGATCTTCGTAACGAATGGGCAGATGAAACAGTAAATCTTGAACCGTATACAGGCCGAGTTTTTTAAGCTTGGTGGCAATACTCGGACCAACGCCTTTAAGAACCGTTACCGGGATATTTGCCAAATTTTGCAATCCCTCGCGTGCTGCGACGGCTCGATTGTCAGTCATGATTATTGTTATCGCCAATCCAGTTTAGCTGCGGTGTTTAGTCACAAATCACAGTGACACATTGGGTTGTGCCACTGGTTGTTTTACAACTTGCTATTTAGTGCTTAACTTAATGCCTAATTCAACGTCCTATTAAACAGGGTATAGCCATAACGATCAATAGCGTAACTCGTATTTAATCGTCTAGGTCTTGCCAGGATTCTTTGTTCATTTGCATTTTGTGCCACCATTCGTCGCTGGCAACAATTTGTCCGTCGGCGTCGATTTGTGGGTAAGGCAGGCCTTTGCGCTGACATGCTTGCGCAAAAATTGGGTGGCCACCTTCAAATAATACGCGATTGCGTTGCTCTTGGCTTAGCTCAGATGGGGTATCGTACATACCTGCCGCTTGGCGCTGGCGTTGCGCTTCGTACAAGGTGACCGCACAAGCAACACTGACGTTCAATGATTGCACCATACCGACCATAGGAATAATGATATCTTGGTCTGCCATAGCTAGTGCTTCATCAGAGGCACCAAATTTTTCTTGGCCAAGAATAACCGCGGTTGGTTTGGTGTAATCAATCTCACGATAATCGACCGCAGTATCGGATAGGTTGGTCACCAAAATTTGCATGCCTTGCTCTTTTAAACGAGTTAAAGCTTCTTTGGTACTGCTGTAATTATGTAGGTTAACCCAGTTTTGTGAGCCTAATGCAGTACCACCGCCAACACGCATGGTTTCATTCTTCCATACCGCATGCACATCGTTACAGCCGACGGCATCGCAGGTACGAACTACTGCAGCAAGGTTGTGAGGCTTGTGAATGCCTTCCATACAAACCGTCAGATCGACCTGACGTTTGTTTAGCATATCGAGTATGCGCTTGTGTCTTTCTGGAGTCATAACGTTAGTTTAGATTAGGAAGTTCCATTACACCGTCGATTTCAATATCAACGCCTTTAGGTAATTGGCTTACACCAATTGCAGCACGAGCTGGGTACGGTTGTGAAAAGTACTGGCTCATAATCTCATTAACGGTGGCAAAGTTGCTTAAGTCGGTCATAAAAATATTAACCTTAACCATATCATTTAGGTCGCCACCCGCAGCGCTACATACCGCCGCTAAGTTTTTAAACACTTGATGGGTTTGTGCGTCAAAACCACCATCAACCACAGCCATAGATTGAGGTTCTAATGGGATTTGTCCCGACAAGTAAACGGTGTTATTAACCTTTACCGCCTGACTGTACGTACCTATTGCACTTGGTGCGTTTTCGGTGCTGATAATTGTCTTCATAGTAATCTCTTTACTTTCTTGGTCTGAATACGCGTTGCACATCTTGCATGATTTTTATCTTACGAATGATGTTGGCGATATGGATTCGATCACGACAGGTGATCTCCATGGTAATCAGATACAGGTTTGAATCTTTTTCTTCGGTATTTAAGGTACGAATATGCGAATCGGCCTTGGTGATAATCGAGGTTAATTTTGACAATGCCCCTTGATGGTTGATGATTTCAACGCGCAGTGATGCCAAAAATTCGTGATCGATATCTGCATCCCATTTGACTGGGAAGAATTTGCCTAATTCTTTTTCGCGACCTTTGATATTACGACAGCCATCCTGGTGAACCATCAGGCCTTTTCCTGAGCTCATGTACGCGACAATGTCATCGCCAGGGATTGGGTGACAGCATTTGCCATAGGTAACCAGCATGCCTTCTGACCCCTTGATTGGCATTTTCGCTTTGCCAAAACTTGGTTCATTGTTGTCGCTGGTAAATTCACCGGTCAAACGGCGGGCAATACCAATACTTAAAACGTTACCTAAACCAATGTTGATCATCAACTCGTCTAAGTTTTTGTAGCCTGCTTCGGTGACAACTTCATGAACTACGTGTTCACTGATATCTTCGAGCTTTGTTGCCGCGAGGGCATGAGTTAGCAATCGACGACCAAGATTTAATGATTCGTTTTGTTCCATCGAACGCAGGTAATTACGAATTTGCATACGTGCTTTGGCGGTCACTACAAAGTTTAACCAAGTTGCGTTTGGACGGGCACCACTTGAGGTGATGATCTCTACCGTTTGCCCCGAGTTTAATGGCTTACGTAATGGATACGGCTTACGTTCAACTTTGGCACCGACACAACTGTTACCAACGTCTGTATGCACTGCATAGGCAAAATCGACCGCGGTTGCACCCATTGGCAATTCAATTATTTTGCCGTCTGGGGTAAACACGTAGATTTCTTCCGGGAACATATCGGTTTTTACGTTTTCGATAAATTCAAAGCTACTACCGGCGCTTTGTTGCAACTCCATCAGGCTTTGCATCCACTTGCGGGCGCGAACTTGTGCGGTTGTGCCGTCGTTCTCGTCACCTTTTTGCTTATACACCCAGTGCGCAGCAACCCCTCGGTCGGCCATGTGGTCCATATCTAGGGTACGGATTTGGATTTCAACAGGGATACCGTGTGGGCCAATCAATGAGGTATGCAGTGACTGATAACCATTACTTTTAGGAATGGCGATATAGTCTTTAAAGCGGGTTTCAATTGGTTTGAATAGGTTGTGAACCGCACCAAGTGCTCGGTAGCAGGTGTCAAACTTGTTATCGACAATAATACGGAACGCGTAAATGTCCATAACCTCGTTGAACATCAGCTCTTTGTTGAGCATTTTGCGGTAAATCGAATATAAGTGTTTTTCACGGCCAACCACTTGCGCTTCAATGCCAGATTCTGACAAACGTGCTTCGATTTCTTCGCGGATGTTCTCGATGATTTCCTTACGATTACCACGCGCTTGCGAGACCGCTGCCTTAAGGGCACGGTGACGCATAGGGTATAAACCTTCAAAACCGAGAATTTCTAATTCATTTTTAATGCCATGAATACCAAGACGGTTCGCTATTGGGGCGTAAATCTCGAGGGTTTCACGAGCAATGCGACGACGTTTTTCAGGACGCAAAGCGCCTAAGGTGCGCATGTTATGAGTACGGTCAGCCAGCTTGATCAAAATAACACGGATATCCTGTACCATGGCCATGATCATTTTGCGGAAGTTTTCCGCTTGCATCTCTTGCTTGTTACTAAACTTAATTTTGTCTAGTTTACTGACGCCTTCAACCAGTTCTGCGACGGTGTTGCCAAATTGTTCTGCCAATTCGTCACCGGTAACCTCGGTATCTTCAATTACGTCATGCAGCAAGGCTGCCATTAAAGTTTCATGATCGAGGTGCATCTCGGCCAAGTTACGAGCAACCGCAACTGGGTGGGTGATATATGGATCACCACTGGAACGCATTTGCCCATCATGAGCGTCATGGGCAACAATATAGGCCTGTTTAAGCTGTTCGATTTGGTCGGCAGCTAAATAGGTTTCTGCAAGTTTTTTTAACGGTTCAAAAAGGTACACTTAATGCTCCAACGCCTTTTTATTCGCAGTTTTGATAAGATAAATACTTGGAAATGCACGGATATTCTAAAGATACCCTTAAATTGCAAGAAAGCCAATGACAAACGCCATTGGCTTCCTATAAAACAGAGTTAAGAGAATGTTCTCTTAAACTTGGTTACCAACGATTGCGGCAACGGCTGCAAGTTCAGCAGATTCTTGTTGAACCTGTTCTTGACGATCAGCGTTGTCCATAATATCGTTGTTGATCAGGTCAGCTTCAATTTCACGAAGCGCCAAAACAGTTGGTTTGTCGTTTTCAATTTCAACTAATGCATCTTTACCACCAGTTGCGATTTGACGTGCACGACGTGATGCAATAAGTACCAAGTCAAAACGGTTGCCAACTTTATCAACTGCATCTTCAACAGTAACGCGAGCCATTCATTTACTCCACAAAGCTAATTTTAATCAATAAGTAGCATAGTTTACTAAATGCTTAATCTTTATGCTAGATCTTTGTTGATCAAAATATCGATCAACTCAGCGATAAGTCTAGCCTGTTTACACGGGATGTGTTGTTTATTCAGCAAGTAATGCGTCAAACAAAGCCGCATGCTTTTGTGATTGCTGCGATCGTTTCAAACGCTGGTTGCTGATCACGATTTGTAAATCGGTTACCGCTTGATCAAAATCGTCATTGACGACTATGTAATCGAACTCTTGATAATGCGAACACTCTGACTGTGCTTGCGCCATACGATCAGCAATCACCTCATCACTGTCTTGGCCACGGCTACGCAGCCGTGATTCCAGTTCTTGGCGTGATGGCGGGCAGATAAATATGGTGGTTACAGTTGGTTTTTTCATGCGCACTTGCTGCGCACCTTGCCAATCAATATCAAGGAAGACATCAATGCCTTGGGCTAACTGGGCATCAATCGCCGCTTCACTGGTGCCATAATAATTACCAAACACTTCAGCCCACTCATAAAATTCGCCGGCGGCAATTTTTTGTTCAAACTCTGCTTTGCTGACAAAGTGATAGTGAACGCCGTTTTCCTCTCCTGGGCGAGGGTCACGGGTGGTATGCGAGACAGATACTTGCATTTTTCTGTCATTTGATTGTTGCAGAAGTGCCTTGATTAGGCTGGACTTACCTGCGCCACTTGGTGCCGACAGGATAAACAGGTTACCAGAAACCGTCACGTTGAATCCTTAAAATATTGCATATGCTATTAAGCATGGCATTGTAGCGCAAAAGCGACAAATGGACTATATCTATTGCCGCTATCGGCGCCGTATAAAGCGCGCTAAGTTTTACGCGCTTAGTTAATCGTCAACCGGCTGTAATCGTTTGCTATATAGGTCATGATAATAGGGCATATTCTCTTTTGCCAGCAACAGATGCTGCTCATTGAGCTGCAAATCTGGTTCACTGAACTTAGCAAACCCAGTGGAGCTCTCCACATTGTGATACCAATGACTAGCCCAGACGCCATCACTGTCACGACGACCTTTTGGCCAGTTGAGCATGTTTTCCTCAAAGTCGATTTGTAATTGCTGACATAGCGCCTTCAACATGCCTCGAGGGTTAAGTAGCACATCTTTACTGTCGATGATCGGAATTTGCTGACCACTGATATCGGATATTTGTTTATACAACTGATGCTGTTTGATAATGCCAATATCCTCATTGTTTACCGTCGGCATTTTCTTAATGTAAGAATTAATCACATACCGCGGGTCACGAATTAAAAAACAGTGGCTAAAGTCTTTGCACCATTGAAAGTCGACGTTATCTAGCATGTGATGGGTCATCATTTTTTGATAGCACACAGGCTCGGCGAAATCCGCCGCCATTTGGCTAGCGACCGTTTGCCAGTCATTGGCTTGATCTGCCATGACTTCAGCAGCCATTGGGTGTTCAAGGCCAGTTTGCGCCAGATAATAGCCATAAAATGGTTCATCAACGACGCAGGTATCGCTGCGATTTTCAAATGAACGCATCATCGCCGTCGAAATATTTCGTGGTCCTGACCACATCGCGATATGTTTGCTCATCGACTTACTCATGTGGACATTCTTTGGCGATACGTTGCAAATACAGTTGTTGCAGTTTTTGCACCATGGCGCCTTTACCGTGCTCGGCAAACTCGCCTATTTCACGACCATCAACGGTTTGCACTGGCGTAACCCCAGCGAAGGTGCCGGTGACAAACGCTTCTTCTGCACCGTAAACTTCCGACAAGGTGAAGTTTTTCTCATACACCTCTATGCCATTTTCCTTGCACAGGTCGATGATATTGCTACGGGTGATGCCAGATAAACAGTAATCGCCGGTTGAGGTCCATACCTGATTATCACGGACGATAAAAAAGTGCGTCGAATTACAGGTCGAGACAAAGCCATGTGGGTCTAGCATCAAGGCTTCATCGGCACCGGCTTTGGTGGCTTGAATACAACCAAAAATACAATTTAATTTGGAATGACTATTAAGCTTTTGGTCTTGCACATCGGGGTAACCGCGACGCACATACACGGTATACAGGTTTAAACCGTTATCTGCGGTTTCAGGTGCAGGCATTTTATATTCAGGAATGATGACTATGGTGGCGGAGCTGATGGTCACACGCGGGTCTTGATACGGCGTCGATTTTACGCCTCGACTTACCATCAAGCGAATGTGTACATGGTCGTGCATGTCATTGGCGTTACAGGTGGTGATGATACGCTCGATTAATTCTTCTTTGCTGATGCCGATATCCATATCCAGAGCCTTAGCTCCTTCGTATAGACGGCGCATATGCTTGTCGATAAATGGCAATTTTCCGTGGTGTAGTCTTAATCCTTCCCACACACCGTCACCGAGAATAAACCCTGAATCGAAAACCGATATTTTGGCTTCATCGCGGTGAAATAACTCACCATTAATGTTGATCTTAATATCCTGATTACGTGGATCGGCGTTTGAGTGATGACTTCCTTTGCCCATAAATGACCTCGAAACTGACTGGCAGAAAAATGAATAACGGGAAAATTAACTTAGCGGTTATTTAGTTGGCGGTCAAATTATCATCTTACTGATATTTATCCGTTGCGGAATTTATTACAGGCATAAAAAAAGCTTCCCGAAGGAAGCTTTATAAATTCAATTAAAGTATTTAATTACAATACCTTGGCAATACTTTTTGCTAGGTAGTCAACATTTGAATTGGCGATACCGGCAATACTCATGCGGCTTGAACCAACCATGTAAATGCTGAATTCATCTTGCAGGAGTTGTACTTGCTCTGGAGTAATACCTAGGAATGAAAACATACCTTTTTGTTCAGTAATAAAGTTAAAATCACGAGACACGCCTTGCTCGCTTAATTTGTCGACCAATAACTGGCGGTTACCGTTGATGCGATTACGCATTTCTGCCAGTTCTTGATGCCATTGTGTGGTTAATTCTGCTGAATCAAGAATGGTTTCAACGATGGCCGCGCCGTGCGCTGGTGGCATAGAGTAAATACAACGAACCACGCTAAGTAATACCGAATTGGCGATATCGGTTACTGTGCTGTCTTTACCAATGATTGAACAGGCACCAATGCGCTCGCGGTATAACCCGAAGTTCTTCGAACATGAACTGGCTAAGATCATTTCATCAACCGAGTCAGCCATAAGACGAACACCATAGGCATCTTCGTTAAGGCCGTCACCAAAACCTTGGTAAGCCATATCAATTAATGGCGTGAAGCCTTTTTCTTTGGCTAGTTCAACCATTTCTTGCCATTGCTGTTGGTTAAGGTCCATGCCGCTTGGGTTGTGACAACAGGCGTGGAACAATACCACGTCATCGCTAGCAACATTGGCAATAGCCGCTTTCATTTCGGCAAACTTCAGGTTTTTGTTTTCGAAATCGTAGTATGGGTAGGTTTTTACTGTTAAGCCTGATGCTTGGAATAAACCTGTGTGGTTAGCCCATGTCGGGTCACTTACCCAAATTGTCGCGCCAGGCTTACAAGAGCGAATAAACTCAGCAGCAACACGCAATGCGCCGGTACCACCTGGTGTCGAAACGGTACGAACTCGGTTTTCACTGATCACGCGGTGTTCGCCGAAAACCAACTCAGTCATTTTGTCGTTGAACAAGGCTGAGCCTGTTGGACCGATGTAGACTTTGGTGTCTTCATTATCGAAACGGAATTTTTCAGCAGTCTTTACACAATCTAGAATCGCAGTGTGACCTGCTTCATTTTTGTAAACACCAACACCCAAGTCAATTTTATTTGGGTTTTCGTCTAGTCTGTACTTAGCCAGCAGGCCCAAAATAGGGTCGGCAGGTAACGCTGATAAATTACCGAACATAGTCGTGATTTCCTGAAATTAAAATGCCTGACGACGTAACATGCCGCAAGCTAGAATTGTTAAAGGCCAAGGATATATCAGAAAGCGTTTAAAATTAAGACAAAAAGCGCGAAAAATTGGCTATTTTTGCGCTTTTTTTTAAGTCTTGTGGCTTGGTATTGGAAAAACGCCTTCAAAAAGCTGAAAAGTATCAGATTTTTTTAGAAAAGTAGCGCGCTCACAAGACCGATAAGGGCACCAAAAACACCACCCCAAACAACCAACCAGCCAAGATGTTTGCGGATCATGTCTTGGATAATTTGTTTAACGATTTGCGGCGTTAGTTCATCAAGGCGTTTGTTGATGATCGCCTCAACCTTGTCACGCACTGAATCAATAACATTAGGTTGTTCAAGTTCAGCTCTTACCATTTCATGAAACTTATCGCTGCTAGAAATCTCAACCAGCGATGCCTGCATCTTTTCAATAAATGATTGTTTTAATGGTAATAATGCATCTGTGCCGCCAAACATGGCAAGCATATTAGCAAATGGCGATTCTTCAATAGTTTTAACCAGTGAATCAAAGGCCGGCTCAAGATCAACCTTGCTGATGATATTGGTTAAATCGAAATCACTGGCTCTGCCGTCTTTTTCAGACAGAAAACGATCGATATTTTGCTCAGTAAAAAATTGCGTCATCATTAAGTCGCGAATACCGGTTTTAAACTCTTCAAAGCGGTCGGGTATCACACCTGAGCCATATAAAAACGGCACTTTCTCAAACAACATGTGAATCGCTAGGGTATTAGTGATGGCACCGGACAGCGCAAATAGGCCGGTATAAAAGACAAAATCATTGGCTATAACGTAACCGATAACGGTGACGATAAAGGCTAGGCCATTGGTGAACAGGGATTTATTCATTTTTATTGGTCAAAGTAAGTCACGGAATGACGCAATGTTACAAGGGCTGTTAAGAGCTTTCAACTGCGACGCATATCTTGTGATCGTAATAGTCGTTAACTTGGTGTTGCGAGAGATGTTGTGTGAGGTGTTTATCGGTGGCTATAGAGAGCCATTTTTATCGCCATACAACTCATTAACAAAAATGATGTTGATAATCATTCGTATTTAGATTAAAGTGGCGGCAAGTTATCTATTGCCAACAAAAATACGTCGTAAAGAGTTAACAATGTTTGTTTGTATTTGTCATCAAATTACCGAAGCTGACCTTGCCAATGCCGTTGAACAAGGTGCCAATACAATGAAGGAAATTCGCGATCAATTAAGCGTGGCCAGTCAATGTGGCAAGTGCGTTCAGTTCGCCAAGCAGGTATTAGCCGAGCATAACTGCAATTATGACCTTGCGGTAAAAGTCGCCTAGCACTTTTTACCTACTGGTTTTACGTCCGATTTATCCAAACAACCGCTGCGTTGTTACATCATCGCTTGTAAGTAATTTTTGATACCTGATTTTTCAATCATAAATTGCTGCGCTTCTAACCAATCAATGTGCTCTTCTGCCGACTCCAATATGTCTTCAAGCATATCGCGACTGACATAATCATTGACCGACTCGCAATGAGCAACAGCACGCACTAAAGTATCTCGAGCGTCTAGCTCGTAATCGAGATTGGCTTGAATCATTTCTTTGCAATGTTCACCAATACGCAGGCGCCCTAAATGTTGTAGATTCGGCAACCCTTCTAAAAATAAGACGCGTTCCATAATCGCGTCGGCATTCTTCATCACCTTAATTGAGCGTTTATAATCGGCTTTATTAAGCTGCTCAAACCCCCAGTTTTTGTGCATGCGGGCATGCAAAAAATATTGGTTGATAGCAATCAGCTCATTGGCGAGAACATTGTTAAGGTGCAAGATCACTTCTTTGTTACTTTTCATGCATTGCTCCTACCCGGCCGGCTGCTCATCACCCATTTGTGATTGCAGATAATTCTCTATGCCGATTTTATCAATCAGCCCCAATTGTTGTTCGAGCCAGTAGACATGATCTTCTTCGGTATCGTAGAGCAGTTTCTCTAGAATCTCTCGCGACTGATAGTCGCTCTCTTGCTCACATAGGGCTATAACGTCACGCACGCAGTCAACAACCTCCAGCTCTAAGGTTAAATCGTTTTGCATCATCTCTTTAACATTGCTGCCGATCAACAACGCACGACGGTCTACCAAGTTAGGCTGACCTTCGAGGAATAACATTCGTTTGATTAACCAATCGGCGTGTTGGGTTTCTTCTTCACGCTCATGTTCAAGGCGTTGGTAAAGCTTAATTAAGCCCCAGTCTTCGTACATACGAGAATGAATAAAATACTGGTCGATAGCAGTGAGTTCGTTGGCGAGTAGGCGATTAAACGCATCAATTACTTTTTGACTACCTTTCATGGGTACTCCCAAAATTGGTGGGTGTGTATCCAAGAATAGCGCAAATTCTCTGACCCGCTAGCCGAGTCAGAGTGAATCAAGTAATAACCGCTGAATTTTAGTTGCTGAGGTATTTTAAGGTTTGATTATTAACACATTGCGTGAAACTTTTTTGTCGCTCTTGGCGAGGTAAGTCAGCTAACGCGGCTTTTACTTGCTGCATATTTTGCTGGCGCTGCGCCTCATCGAGTTGCGCCATTTGGTCGTAAAAACAGGCAGCGATGCCGTAATTAAGCGCCGCATCAGATGCCAATGACTTGTCGCCCAGGCAGGCGGTTAAATCGTTTGCCAGAGTTTCTTTGTCGGTCTCTTTAATAAGCTTGGTAAAGCTTGGCATCTGTTCGCCTTTTTCTAATAGGCAACCATAGTACATATCTGCCACCGCAACTTTGGGCATCAGCTCAGAGTGTTGTTTGGCAAATGCATCAATCATAGGGTTAGGTTGGGTATCGTCACTGGCTTGGCTGGTTAAAGGTAAGCTGGCAACAAGGATAGCGGTGATCAGTGTTTTCATCTGGTAAATATCCTAATAGCGTGTGCACACAGGGTAATGAATGTTTTACAAAAAAAAAAGCCCTACACGATAGTAGGGCTCTAAAAAGGGATATCTCAGGGAGTGATATCTTTCTTTTGCCGCCAATCATCAATAAATCACTTCAAAAACAACCGTTAACGTCCTGTTAATATTAGGGTTAAGTCACTGTTTATATGGGCTTGTTATATAGTTATATAGTGTTAGATAGTATTAGTTTGTTTTAACTAATATGACTGAATCTTATTGATCTAGTATAGGTGCTAGTGTAGGCTATTGATCGAGTGACAAACAAAAAGCGGATCGTACTGGCATACATTCCGCTTTTCTAACCATTAAATGTTGAATAAGGAACACTTATGGCTACCAACAATAATAAACCAATCACGGCTTTATCTGCAAAAAATCTAAAGGCTGGCGAATACTTAGCTGATACTCACCCAAACAGAGGTTTACGATTAGTTGCTAATCAAAACGGCACTAAATCATGGATCTATCGTTATAGAAACCAATTAGGCAAGCTGAAACAAATCAAGCTAGGCTCATATCCTGCATTATCTGTTTCGGATGCACGTTTGCTTTATTTGGAGCAAAAAGCGATTCGAGATAAAGGTGGTGATCCTGCCGAACTAAAGAAACAGGATATTGCCGATAAACAGGCTGAGGATAAAGCGAATAATCGTCAAAAGGCAATCAAGGCTTACACCATCAGTTGCTTAATCGAAGATTATTATCGAGAGTGCATCAAGGTTAATCGTAAACAACGAAGTGCTGATCAAGCCTATGGTTATTTGCAAAAGCACGTTGTTGATGTTTGGGGTGATATCCCTGCTACTGAACTAACCATTACTCAAATACGTGAGCATTTATTCCAGTTGCAAATGGTTAGTCCTGCGATAGCCAAAAAAGTGCAAGTGGATCTTAAAGCCGCCTTTGATAATGCTATTGAATCGGATCGAATTGAATCACCAAAGGGTAATCCTGTTCGATATAAAGTGAAGTATGAAGTTAATAAAAGTCGTTACAATACATTGTCGGACGTTAAGCTTGCCAGTTGGTTTAAATGGCTGGATGATGCGCCATTGAGCGAGAATATCAAAGATATTTATTTATTAACTTTATACACTGGTTGTCGTAGTGGTGAGCTTGTTGGAGCAGAATGGAATCATGTTGATTTTGACAACAGCACATTGCTATTACCTGAAACCAAAAACGGCAAGAGTCGTTATGTGCAACTATCTACGCAAGCGATGGAGGTTATTAAATCCCGTAGAGGTCAGCACGAAACCTATATATTCCCATCACAAAAAACAGGCAAAGCCATTCAACAAAAGACGTTAAGCCAGAAACTAACTGAGGTTAGAAAGGGCAAGCGTATTATTGATGGTTGTCCTGTTCTATTCAAACCACACGATCTCCGAAGAACAGTGAGAACAGGACTCACAAAACCTATCATTGGTTGTCCTGTTCAAATAGCGGAACTGATCATCGGTCATTCACAAGACAAACTACTCGAAACCTACGACACCGATCCACATTATCAGGAACAGCACCATTATCTGCAAAAGTGGTGTGACCATCTTGATCACATCAGAAATGATATGGATTTTTCAAACGTAATTACTATTAGCGCAAAAAAATAAAAATTTTTTCATTCCCATTAATACCTCAAAAAGCGTCAATTTTCTTTAGTTAGATAGTGCTTTTTGGGTAAAAGTCTTTATTTAGATTAAAGCTTTTAAATTCAACGGGTTCAGGCTGGTTTTGGTCGCTTTTAATTGCCGATTTTCTGATCTATGTTGTTAAATAATCCTAGCTTGTATTAAGGAAACTTTAACAATGACAGCAACAGTAAACGAACATTTAAAAATTCATGGCGATCTATCAGTTAAGCAATTTGGTGCGCTGGTTGGTTTGAGTCACTCATCTATCTGGTTACGCATCAAGCATGGTCATTTAAAAGCGTATAAGTTGGGTCGTGCTGTCCGAATCCCTTACTCAGAGTATGAACGCATCACATCAGAGAATGTGATCAAAGCTAATCCTTAATAGGAAATGACATACGCCCATTTTATAAGGGATGCAGGGTGGCTAGTTTAAAAACCATACCCTGAGCTATACGAAATAAAAAACCCTGCTTAGTTTTGGCGAACGGTAGCAGGGTTTGGAGAATAACAAAATGTTAACTGAAAAAGATAATAACTTACTCGAAACCGAATTATCAAACAGTATTGATGAAAATCAGCAATTACAGTTAGACGTAATCGGTGCGATTCTACAAAACAATGATGTTTTAGCTGATATCTCAGAAATAGCCGATAGTGAGTGTTTTACGGGATATTCTCAGCGCATATACGACAAACTATCGACGTTAATAAATAACGGTCATGCGGTAGATGCGACGTTATTGGAAAAGCATATAAATATCGGTAAAAACGCAAAAGACACAACCGCGTTTTTATTCTCATTACAGAATAAAGCCTTTTCGCCAACTCTAGCCATTCAGTACGCAAAAGTTTTACGAAATGACCATCAAGAGCGAAAAACACAAGCCTTATTAAAAAACGCTCTAGCTGGCGATCCTAAAGCTAGGCAAAAACTAGGTATTGCTAATTTAAACCAGAGTAATCAACCACAAATATTTAATTTTATTTCTGGTTATGATGGTTACGACTCTAAAGCGAGTTATTTAATTAAACACGTAATACCTGATCACAGTGTTGGCATGGTGATCGGTGCATCAGGTGTTTATAAATCGTTTCTCGCTATTTCATGGTCTTGTCACATAGCAACTGGCAAAGATTGGAATAATAAAAAGGTTAAACAAGGAGGCGTTTTATACGTCGTCGGAGAGGGCGGTATTGGAGTGCCTAGACGTTTTAAGGCATGGTCTGAGCAATATAATAATGGTGCTGATATACCGAATCTATTTCGTATTGATCAACCGATACATATGGCGGCTGATCTTGAGTCGTCAAGACTTATCGAAACTGTAAATGAAATCAAGCGGCAAACTGGTGTAGAAATTAAGTTAATCGTACTCGATACACTAGCTCGTTGTTTCGCTGGTGGTGACGAAAACAGGGCGGCAGATATGGGCGCTTTTATTAGCGGTTGTGATCACGTTAAAGCGATTACAGGTGCAAGTGTGTTAATCGTCCATCATACGGGCAAGGATGCGACAAAGGGCGCTAGGGGTAGTAGTACGCTAAAAGCCGCTTGTGATTTTGAATATGAAGTTAAACGACTAAATGATCACGAAAGCCCTATTAAAGAAATCGTTTTGAAAAACTACAAAATGAAAGACGACGAAACAAACCGAGATACCGCCTATACGCTCAATACGAGAGTTTTATATATAGATGATGATGGAGAACAAGTAACAAGCCTTGCTCTTAATTGTGAGGGCTATGAACCGCCAGAAATTGACGATATGCAACCACATGATTTAACAACCAATCAAAGCGAAGTGTTAAACGCCATAAAAGCAACTGTTGATAAAAATGACTCTTGTTTTTATCAAGGTGTTAGAGATCACGTAAAACGTGAATGTAATTGGGATCAGAAAAAATTGAACAATTTTAAAAGAAACCTTAACCAATTGGCGGAGAAAAATTTAATCAGTTATGACCATGATACAGGCAAAATTTACTTAGTTACTCATCCGTGAGTGAGTGGTGAGTGAGTGGTGAGTGAGTGAAATACTCACTCACTCAGTCTATATATACGGTGAGTGAGTGAGTGCTTAGACTTAACTATCAACAGTTAATCGCTTTATTAAAAAAGTTATTAAAAAATTTTTTTTGCTCAAAAAAAGATATTGCTTTTTTAAAGGTGCTACTAACCTTTTTTATACACTGGTAAGTATGTACTAACCTAAAACACACATTTATTATTTAGTCTTAATTTATCCACTATTTTACATTTGCATTTGCAAATAAAGCTCTTTATCTTGAGAGGCATAGGTTGATTTTTTATAAAGAAGTCAGTCTTTGAGGGAAAGTAAATAAGAGATGGAACTAACCCCAGATCCGACTAAAAATACTGGGGTTAATATTCAACAAGCGCAGAGGTAAATCTGGTTTGTCTACACATCAATATATATAAGTAATTTCTGACAGAATTACAACATATTTTTGACCTTAGCCAGATGATCCTCAGAGTGTTAACCAATCTCATAGGGGAACGAAATGACCATCTCAACAGATGCTGTATACGTTTCGGACTATGAGCGGATTAGATATGGTCGCAAAGAACATGTGACTGATCATTACCGCTCACGTCCTAACAAAACTTAGAAAGGCTAAAGTCTTACATTAATCAAAAGCCTGCATTGTTGCGGGCTTTTTTATTTCCTCTGGTTGAAAGAAATCTATGTCTTGTGGTTCTCCGCACGTAGCACAGACATATAAATCGGTAGAGTAATTTGTTTGCTGAATTGACCCACAATAATTGTGAGGGGTTGTTTTACGGCATTCACCGCAATAAACCGAATTATAATCATCATCCATAATGAGCATCCTGTTTTATGAGCGTATTTTCATTATGGGCGATGGTTGATGGTGTTGGTAGTTGAATAAAAGTGGCAAAGTTAATCTGTCTAAAGGATTAGCCGACCTTTGATAATAAAGGGGTTTTGGTGGTTAGCCTGAAAAACTATACGACTAACCATACTAATCCCAATCTTTATAAGATCCACGAACCCGAACATCCTTGAATGGTGTGGTTATTCTGAAATCATACGTGTGTTCGTCAAAAGTAAATTCACATTGCCAGTAAACCGCCTCAACAGCCGAATACAGGTCATTCATGGTGAAAGCCTGTATATCTGACCAACTCATGCCACGAATTTGACTGAAACGAAGTGAAGTCGCCTGAGCAACCATCAGATCACCACCAAAGGTCATTTTTAGCATTTTATATAATTCATCAGCAAAGTGACCTTTTCCGAATACCTTATTTAATCGTTTATCCCATCGAGCTTGCGACATTCTTGATCGCTCACTCACTCGCTCATCTAGTGGCGGCTCATCTTCAAAATTTAAAACAATACCTTTACTCATAAATCACCCGTTATCAGCACAAAACCCTTAAAAAATGTATTTTTTATAGTCAATTATACTGCTGTTGTGTGTTTTTATAGCAAAATATGCTTAAAAAACATACAAGAGGTACTAAAATTAACTGTATAACCAAAACAAACTACTAAGGCGGATATCTATGTTTAAGTTTCCATTTACAGGCTCAACCCAATTAAACAAAGTTGAAAAGGCGTTTGAACGTCTTGATGAGCAATGGGATATGGCTCAAAAACGATTGGGTGAAATATCTCAAGAAAGGTTACAAATCGAGGCTTTTATTGCTGATCCCTTTGTTGAAATCGTTGAGCTAGAAAAGAAATTGGTTGAGCAAAACACCAGTTTTATTCCTGATATGGATCTTGATACCAAAAAAGACGACATTCACCAATTCAGTATTTCCTATAACGATTTGATGTTGAGCTTCGGCGGTGCGGCGAGCACCTTGTCCTACGCTGGTTGGCTGAGAGCCTATAAAGAGCAAGTTCAAAACTCCAATAAGATAGAAATGTTCAAGGCTTACTATCGAATTAAAAACTCTTTTTTTGGTCAGAGGGAGCGAGAGAGCTTGATTTGGCATGGTGTTACCTTTTGGGAGGATTATTTGACTCTTATTGGTAAGAACTCACTTGTTAAACAATGGAAAGAGAATTTAAAAGCGCTTACGTATATGAAAGATTGCCGAGAGGAGCATATTCGCAAGCATCGTCTAGATCAACACCAAAAAGCGCAATCAGCGCATAATGTTGATTTTTCCCGTAGCACATTTGCGAGTATTGAAAATGGATAGAAACAACAACCTAGAGTTATTGGATATTGAGCAACTTCATCGTGATCATATTGCCAATAAGAAAAAGCCTGTTAAGACAGAGAAACAACAACAGGACGAAAAGCATCAGCGTTTGGTTGATGAGGAAATTGATCGAGTTGGCTTAACTAATCTACTCAAAGGTAATCAAGCACCGTCAGGCAAACGAATCACAACCGATCCTAAGAAATTAAAGTTAATGGATGAGGTTGATGGCCTTGTTTATTACAGCTAATCCCTATATCCCGTAAGTTCTAACGAGGGATTGGTTTGGTGTTGTACCGTTGAGTTTTATTGAATTTTCTACTCATAAAACAACGCCACTTTCTGCGCTCAGGCTTGTGTTGTGCCAATAGGTTAACCGTCATTCCACCTATGAAACAACACGCTATTTAAACAGTGAGGTTCAGCCGTACCGTCGGGCAAACCGAGAAACGGTCATTATTTAGTTTTAGTAATTTGGGGGGCAAAATGCCAACAGTAAATGCACTAGCAAGCGTCAATGCAAACGAGGGTTATAACGCTTTATCGATACCGAAACGAGTTTCGAGAGCGAATGAAATTGAGGCCGAGGCCACGAATCAAGCACTGACAGCAGATGAGTTATCAGTTCTATACGATTTAATGCGTAACTCATCAAGAAACAGCCTGAACCCGTTTGATTTGGTGACGTTGGCTCGCTCTATTGCGACCAATATCACGCCATAACAGGGGTTAAGGGCTGATTATCTTCTGAGGTCTATCAGCACCATCATCACGCCTTTTGAAAAGCTGGTATTTATAGCCCTAACATCATTTGTCAGGGCTTTTTTTTAGGGGGGCTTATGCCAATCAAAAGACGAATTAACGACGGTATGCAACGGGGCAAAGTTGATCTGAATAATGATGAATATTCTCATCGACTTGCATTCTCACTCACTGACTCGCTTATTGAGCATGGTCAGACACCAGATGATGAGGAGGAGGAGGAAGAAAGTGGTGGATTCGTGCGATGGTTGGAGAATAAGGTTCGAGGCGAGTTGTGGTAAAAAAACGCCCGAAAAAACTATGGTTCTTTTGCGCACAAAAACAATCACTTACGAATAAATGTATTAGTTATAAACGGAGGGGTAATGGCAAGACCAAAGGGTAGTAAAAACAGACTGACAACAGCTTTTCACAATAAAGCAAAACGGGCATTGATGAGGGCGGCTAATGCGGCTTGTGATGATAAAAATCCTGATTGGATGGACGCACTGAAAATCATTGCGCCATTCATATCAAGACCACGACCACACTCCGAACCGATATTCCTTGAGATACCTGAAAACGCATCAGCAGAGCAGACAGCCGACTTATTAATCAGGGAGGTATGTAAGGGTAATATCGATCCCGATTCAGGCTCACAATTGCTATCAGCGCTTTATTCAGCAAGTAAATTTGTTGAGTTGGAGTCGTTGGTTGAGGAATTGAGAGAGGAGATCCATTTGTGCCAACAATACAGGAATAAAAAAGATGATAAAGAAACAAAACGTCACTGATTTAGTTATTGAGGCTCAGTTGGTCAGGGGTGACAAACGACAGCCACAGTTTTACGAAACTGACCATCAGCACTATGACAATATCTTTTACGGCTTAATGGCACCTGAGGCGGCTTATCAGGATTGGTTGGAACGAACTAAGCTAGATATTCAGGATGATGACACCGTTTTCAAGATGGTACCAGCTGAAACCTATCTGCAAATGAAATCCAGAATGAAGAAAATTGGTGTTGAAATCGATCCTGAATATAAACAACGATACGCTGAGTTAATGGGAATCGGGTTGGTTAGAAATTAAGCTGATCGGTCACTAAATCTACATTGATCGTTATTAACCTGAAATTTAGTGTAGGTAGAAGTATGACAAATAAAAAAAACGCCCTCAAAAGTAGAGGGCGTATAAAAAGGGATATCTCAGGGAGAGAAAACGAATGAAAAATCATTCTGCTAAGCATTATAATGTTGCTTAAAAATAAAGCTGTTATCGAAATGTAATTGTTGCGCCAACTTTGTGAAGCGTTTGGTAAGTGCTTAAAATACAAACAAATGACAAGTGTGGTTTGTTGGGTAATACTGGTAAAAAAACAACAAGAGTGGCGATTTTATGTCAGATCACGGTTTAATTCGTACCTTATCACGTAAAGAAGTGCTGGTTTTAGCGGTTGGTGCCATGATTGGCTGGAGCTGGGTGATCATGACCGGTGTGTGGATAAGCTCGGCGGGAACCTTGGGCACTCTGCTGGCATTTGTTGTCGGTGGTTTTGCTATTTTGCTGATCAGTTTGACCTACGCTGAACTCGTATCGGCGATGCCCAAAGTTGGCGGCGAGCACGTCTATACCCAGCGCGCTTTTGGCCGAACTGGCTCGTTTATCTGTACCTGGGCCATTATTATGGCCTACGTTACCGTGCCTATCTTTGAAGCGGCGGCATTACCCACGGCGATGGAGTATTTGTTTCCTAACATCAAACTTGGCTATTTGTGGCGCATTTACGATGCCGATGTGTACATCAGTTACGCCATTATTGGCGTGGTCGCTTCAATCATCATGACCTTGATTAATTACCTCGGTGTTAAGTTTATGGCGGTGGTGCAAACCGCCATCACTTCGGGCTTTTTAGTTGTTGGTTTGATGTTTTTGGCCGGAGTTGGTGTCAATCTCAACTTTGCCAATGCCCAGCCCTTGTTTGTTGATGGCCACATCGGCTTTTTTGCGGTACTGACGATGGTGCCTGCGCTGATGATAGGCTTTGACGTTATTCCGCAATCAGCAGAAGAGATTAACCTCAAGCCAAAATTGATTGGCAAGCTATTGGTGATTTCGGTTGCCGCTGCGGTGCTGTGGTATTGCTTAATATCCCTTGGCGTGGCGCTATCCCTTGATAATCAACAAATAGACAACAGCATTATGGCAACCGCCGATGCGACAGCCGAAGTATGGCAGGGGCAATGGGCGGGTAACTTGATGGTGGTTGCCGGTATTGCCGGCATCATTACCAGTTGGAATGCGTTTATTCTTGGCGGCAGTCGCGCCATTTATGCGATGGCAAAAGCGGGCATGCTACCTGCGATATTTGCTCGAGTACATCACAAACATCGCACCCCGTATGTGGCAATTCTATTTATTGGTGTGTTGTCTTGCATCGCACCATTTTTTGGTAAAACCATTTTGATCTGGCTGATTAACTCGGGCAGTTTTGCCGTGGTAATTGGTTATGGCATGGTGGCATTGGCGTTTTTGCAATTACGTAAAACCGAGCCGGACATGCTACGGCCATTTCGCGTCAAACATGGTGTATTAGTTGGTCGCAGTGCGTTTATTTTGAGTTTATGTTTGGCCTATGTTTACATGCCGTGGGGGCCAGGTTCATTACTCTGGCCTTATGAATGGGTCATGGTCTTGGGTTGGGTGTTGCTTGGCGTTATTTTTTACGCACTGTCGTCGGCAAAGAAGTAATCCCTCTCGACTAAGCAGATGCGTGTGGCGTAGGTATTATACCAATGCTTGCGCCCCATTTGTTGGGCAATCACGTGTTCGCTTTGTTGTTTCCACTGCTTGATGGACTCAAGATCTTGCCAATAGGAGACGGTGATACCCAGCCGTTCTCGCGCCGACTCTTCACCTAGAAAACCGGCATGTTGCTCGGCCAGCTCTAACATTCGCTCGGCGGTACGTCCATATTCGGGATCGTCAGATTGTAAGGTGCTGGTAAAAATAACCGCATAGTATGGCGGTGTTGGGGTCTTGGCAATCATTAGCGTCTCCAAACCAGTAATTGATTATTCGCAGGCATTGTAATGTCCTGTTCAAGGGTAAAGCCATAGCGTTGTGCCAGCTCATTAACCGCTTCAAAATCACGGATACCACTTAACGGGTCGCGGTCTTTTAACCATAATTGAAAATCAGCATTCGATGCGCTGGTGTACTCGCCACCGTATTTAAATGGACCATAAATGAATATCCTGCTCTGGTGTTTGCTCAAGCTGTCATCAGCCAGTTGAAACAGCTTTTCAACCAAAGGCCAAGCAACAATGTGTAAGGTATTGGCGCTGAACATGGCATCATAATTTTGCTCTGGCCAGCTGTTCGGTTGTGCTAAATCAATGGTGAGTGGTGCAGGTAGATTGGCCAAGGCCAGTTGCTTTATATTGTGGTTTAAACCGGTAATATTGAAGGCAATATCACTACACTGCCATATCAGGTGGGTTAATGCTGGCGCAAAATGGCCGGCGTGTTGCCCCGATAAACTGCCAATTTCAAGGATGTTGCTATGCTTGGCAAGCAAAGGCGAGAGTTGCTCGAGGATCACCTGCTTATTACGTTCGCATGAAGGTGAAAAATTCACCGTATTGTATTCGGTTAACATGGTATGTGGTAGTCACAGCTAGGGTTTAATGTCAGTTAGCAATATAGCCTGTATTAGCCAGCAAAGAAACCGGTTTGCTGCTGTCATTGATGCTGGATTGAACTTGCCATCCGTGGCTATTTTATTTCAGGTTAAATTCAATCGCTGGCTTTTTCCGCAGGGTAAAAATGTACATCGCGTTGCGGGAACGGAATGCTGATCCCTTCTCTGTCAAAGGCAAGTTTGATCTCTTCATGTACGGCAAAATATACGTCCCAGTAATCTTCGGTTCGACACCATGGACGGACAAAAAAGTTAACTGAATCGGCGCCATGCTCACCAACAAATATGTCAGGCTCTGGCCTTTTTAATATGCGCTCATCGTCGGCAAGAACCTTTTGTACGACTTCACGTACGTGAGGGATTGAATCGCTATAACTAACCCCAAATTTCATATCGACACGTCGGGTGCGCATAGCAAAGTCATTAACCAAACAACCATTGGATAACAAGCCATTGGGAATAAAAATTTTACGGTTATCGAAGGTCACTAAAATGGTATTAAAGATTTGAATTTCTTCAATACGACCAATAAAGCCTTGTGCTTCGATAACATCACCGGCTTTAAATGGGCGGAAAAATAAAATTATGATACCGCCAGCGAAATTGGCCAAACTGCCTTGCAATGCCAAACCAACCGCTAAACCCGCGGCACCTAATAGGGCGACAAGAGATGCAGTTTCGACCCCCAACATAGAGGCGAAAATGATAATGGCAATAGCCTTTAAACCAAGGCTTAAAATATTTAATAAGAATTTGTGCAAGGTAACTTCAACGTTACGCTTGCTCATTGATGTGTCAACCATACCAATTAGGCGTTTGACCAACCACAGCGATATCCACAGAACAACAACGGCAATAACAATTTTGCTTGCCAGCATAATGAATAGATCGATAAAGGTACTGATGTGTTCTTGTAGTGATTCTACGTTTATATGTTCGAGAAGCTCGGAATCTTCTAAAGCATCCATAGTTAAAACCCAATTAAGTTTTTATTATTACATCTCTGAATATAGTAGAAATTTTTTCAATCTGCCGAACCGGTCGACGATTTTTTTAAGGTTAATTGCGCCTGTTTGTAATAAATCGACGGATGCCATGACTATGAGAAGTAATCAGCTAAAAAGAGGAACAGAAAATGTTAGAATTTATTGGATTATTTAGCCTTATTTTATTAATCATTGGTGTTGGTTACTTGTGTGACAAAAAATACGGCACCAACATGATGTCGGTAAATAGCAGTGACTTTGGCTTAGGTGCACTTTTTACCGATACTGCAAAACAACAATCGGCCAAAGATGATGAAATCGCCTCACTAAAAGAGCGTGTGGCGGTATTAGAAAAGCTAGTGACCGACAGCCAATATGATCTAAAGCGTCAAATCGACAACTTATAAGACGTTAACCATCATCAACGCTCAGCTAAGCTCAACTAGGCTCAGCAAGGCATCAAAACGTCTATATCAGTAGCATTTGCAAACTTAATCGATGGTGACATTTAAAACGCAATTGCTGCTGGTGTTGTTTGTTCTCGCCTCCATAACTGATATATTTACCCTGCTGTTTATCAACCACGCGACATAACCATCGATACTGCCTATGGCATTCAAGTCGACAGTCAGACCCGAAATCTAAGATAAGGTTATGTTGCATAAAGCTAACGAGTAAGCGAGTTACATGAAGTTTGTATTGGGCTTTGCCATTTTATTGGCGTATCAGTTACTGGGCGAGATCCTGGTCATCTTGTTGGAATTATCCGTATCCGGCCCGGTGATAGGCTTGTTGCTGTTATTGGCGACCTTGATTGTACGTGGCCAAGTTGGTGAATCACTAAACACCTCGTCGAGCCATTTATTGGGTCATCTATCGTTGATGTTTATCCCTGCTGGCGTGGGCTTAATGACTCATTATAAACTTTTGGCGCAAGAGTGGTTGGCAATAAGCATTGGGTTAGTCGCCGGTACCCTAATTATGCTGTTCAGTTGCGCGCTAATCATGCAACTAATGGCGAAACTATTTACGCCGGAGGCTATCGATGATTAATGCTGACAAGCTCGATGCCATCGCAACGTTAATTCATACCTCACCGCTCACGGGCTTATTGATTACCTTATTTGCCTATGCCGGTGCCATGGCGTTATTTAAACGTTGTGGCGGTAACCCGCTACTTAATCCGGTCATCATATCGGTCATCATTATTGTCACTATTTTATTGGTTACTGGCATTTCTTATGAAGATTACTTTATCGGCGGCAAGTTAGTGCACTTTTTATTGGGGCCAGCGGTTGTCGCTTTAGCCATTCCCTTGTATCTGCAACTGCATCGCATTAAAAAACTGCTGATACCAATCACCATAACCCTGTTTTGTTCGATATTTATTGGTGCCTTTAGTGCGATTTACCTTGTGGATTGGCTCGGTGGCAGTCTGTTAACGCAAATCTCTATCGCCCCTAAATCAACCACCACACCGGTCGCGATGGGCATTTCTGAAAATATTGGTGGCATTGTCTCATTAACTGCAGGACTGGCAACAACGACTGGGGTTATTGGAGCTATATTTGGTACCAAAGTGTTTTCGTTAATGGGAATTAAAGACGACAGCATCAAAGGCATCGCTATGGGGCTAACCTCACATGGTATCGGTACGGCCCGAGCGTTTCAGGTGAGTAATACCATGGGCGCATTTTCTGGTTTAGCGATGGCGCTTACCGCCTGTGCAACCGCCATATTGCTGCCGATAATCTTATCTTACTTTGCTGTTTTATAAGTAAAAAGCCATAATTTGACCTGTGTTTTTCGGGGAATCTTGGTAGTTCAGTAAATACAGGTAATACTTGAGGTTAGTGTTCATTGAATCAATAACTTAAGGTGTTATGGCAAACAATCTCAGGCACATTGACTTAAACCTATTAAATATCTTGGCAGCACTATTAAGTGAACCAAGCCTAACCGCGGCGGCAAAAAAGCTGAATATGTCACAGCCGGCGGTGTCTATGGCCTTACAACGCTTGAGAACCTTATATGATGACCCACTGTTTGTGCGCGATGGCCGTACCCTTAAAGCGACAGCCAAAGCCCGACAGCTTGGCGCTGAGATAAATGGCGCGCTAGATATCATTGAAAATACCCTACCCAACAAACAGTTATTTGATCCGGCAAGTTCTAAGGTGAACTTTAAACTCAATGCGTTTAGCTTCGCTGAACAATTATTTGCCCCCAAGTTACTGGTTAGCCTTGCCGCCCAAGCACCAAAATGCACCTTAACCGTCACCACCGATTACCAACAAAATCCATTAGATTTAATGCGTAATCGTGATATTGATTTGCACCTTAATTACCAGCATGTCGATCATTCGGATTTTCATTGTCAGTTGGTTGAGTCTGATCCCATGTTGGTGGTAGCCAGAAAAGGCCACCCGCGTTTTGCCGATAAGTCTGAGATCTCGATGCAGGATTTTTTACAAGAACAACACGCGGTGTATACCTCGGGATTTAATCTCGACGTGTTTAATCAAGTGTTTATTAAAGAGATGGTCGCAGGCTTTAAAGAACGGGACATTGTTTATTACGGCTCATCTGAAGTCACCGCTATGTCGTTGATTGCCACCACAGATGTGATCACCATTTTGCCACAAAGTTTGGTTTTATTACTGGCGGATGTGTTTCCGGTGAAAGCCTTTCAGCCACCGTTCCCTTGTAACCCGTTAACGACGTATTTGACCTGGCATGTATCGCGGGAATATGAATATCAACATCGTTGGTTTCGTGAGTTTGTTATTGAACAAAGCGTGCGCTTGTTAGAGCAACTCAAGCAAGCGCCGCAGTAAAGTCATTGAATTCTTCAATTAATTACAACAGTGGGTTTTTAACCACAGGGATCACTACAAAACGAATACCCCATTCTGGACCAAACTCATCGGCCTGCATCACGTAACGGTAACCTTCAACCGCCAGTCGCACCGGCGTATCACCAAAGCGGGTCATATAATCAAAGCCTAAACCAACAGGTACGGTGTACTTGTCGCTACCAGATTTGTTCCAATCAATGGTGATGTTAGGCGCCATACCAATTTGCAATTTTGATGACATTCTTACCCGCCAGATGTATTGAATATCGGTAAGACTTAAGTCTTCTTCTTCACCTTTGCTGTTCACCGCTTCTGATTGACCTACGCCTTCGAAATGCTGAACCACAGCGCCATAGGTGTACTTTTCACCTAACTTGATGGCAATCAAGCTTGGGCCAATGGCAAATTGGTCGGCACCATTAGTAGATAAGTAGGTTTCTTCAGCGGTTGGCAAGAAGGCCGACACACCCGCGCCTATAGTCCAACCATTTTTCGGTGTTTTCGGGCCTATTGCCGCTAATACAGCGGTATCGCCTAAACCATTCTCGCGCTCCATGCCAGGCACTTCAATACTTTGAAATTGAAATACTGGACGTAATATAAAGTTGTAATCATCACTAAAGTCGAACGACATCACCGGCTGAAACTTGGTGCTGTGGCTGATGTAGCTGTTACCTGCTTTGTCTTCAAGTGAGGTGACATCATGTTGAGTCCATAGCATCCAAAGGTCCGCTAACGGATTATTTAATTTCTTTGACAGTTCGGCCAACTCTTCAGTCTCACTTAGCGCTTGCTGTTCAACTTTTTTGGTATTTGCATTGAGTTCGGTATTGGCTGTTGCATTGCCTATAACCCCAAGCGACGCGATAAGTGCAGCGGTTAGTAATAGCTTTCTCATATTGTTGGCTCCAAAACTGTGACAAACGATTTATGCCGCACAGTGTAAGGAGTCACCAATGGTAAGACTAATAAATGCAACGATGGTCAAGCATCAACTGAGTTGATGTTCTTGTATCTATATGAATCTAATTGACTTTATTGCTAGTTATAGAAAGGAAACTTTACATTTTATTACGAGAAGCCGTTGTAGTACGTAATCACAACGGCATTAGTCGAGAAAGGGCACCGCGGTATAGCCGAAGGCAATTACGACAATAGCTCAGCAATTTGCTGTTTTAACTCAGCGACTTCTTGCTCCAACTGCTCAACACGTTGTTGTAAGCTGCCGTCCTGTTGTTGCATGACCTCAGCAATGTTTTTCTCATTGCTGCTCGTGATCGCTTCACTTTGGTCAACAAACAAGTTTACCCAGCGATTTTCGCGTTTACCAGGTTCACGTTCTAGCTTTTGCACCAATTGCTTACTGTTATGATCTTGCAATTGATTGAGCGTCAGTTCGACTTCGGCAACATCGGCAAATTCTGCCAAGCGATTGGTACGAGTGCGCAACTCACCCGGTGTTTGCGCGCCACGCAGTAACATCACACAAATAATACCGCGTTGCTGTGCACTAAACTGCAAATCACCAAATTCGGTATTACAAAAGCGGTGCGTGTATTTAGGCACTCGACTTGATGATTTCCTATCCACCATCAACAGGTTCAATTGAACTAACTCATCAACACCTTGTTGCACATCACTTTCTGACAGCGACATCACCGGTTCGCGGTTACTTTTTTGATTACAGCCATTTGTTAAGGCATTTAGGGATAATGGGTATTGTTCTGGTGTGGTGGTTTCTTTTTCCAACATCACACCAATAATACGCGCCTGAGTGGCGGTTAATGAAATCATAAGACTGACCCGAAACTGAGGATATGTGCTTATTTGTAGCCGACTAGCAAGAACTTGGCAATGATGTTTAATCATTTAGATAAATATTTACCTAGTGTAAGCTCCTTTTTCAGCATAGAAAAAGGAGCCTTTAGTATTAACTTCTTGAATAATATCGCGGCTAAAAGATAGCTTACATTTCGGCAATAACACTAACGTCAAAACTTTGACTATTGATATAAAATAGTAAAATTAGTACCTTATGCTTCGCATCAACATAAAGGACTATTTAATGCGCTATTTAATTGTTATTTCCCTTGTCTATATCGTTTTCATTTCAAGCAACGCTCAAGCTCAAGAACATTGCCAACGACATTTCGACGCCCTAGAAAGTATCAGAACTATCATGAGAGCCGGCTATAAAGAGCCATATGGAGAGTATTTGAGAAGCAGGGAACGTGAGATAAAAGAAGACATTCGCTTATGTAAAAAATCAAAGCAAAAAAGCACAAAAACGTATAACTATATAACCAAAAAAGAAACACGTAAAAAGAAACTGCAAAGTATTCACGTACCGAACAAAGACCAATTAGGGCGACAACCATTAATTATAAAAGGGCTCTTTGAGGGAAGTAAGCAACAAGCATGGTTAGACCATTATCAGCGCCCTGAGGAGTGCCGCTCTCCTGAAACAAGCAGTCAATTTGCAAAATGCATAAATCATCGAGATGAAGCAGCTAAAAAATTCTCTGCTAATTGGCATCGAATGAATACGGCAACCAGTACAAATATTCCAACGCAAAGTGATTTTGGTGTACAAAATGCTAATCAACAGAAAGCGAGTACCTTCATCATAGGGACATGTAAATTTTGGACGGAAAAATATAAACAGGATCCAAACGACTTAGATGTTCATGACTTGATGGAACAAGCATGTCATAAAGTAAACTAGAAATATCTTGGCGATATTGTTGGTATATCGCCAAATATTTAATCGGTGTGGCTATTCTATATTCTGGATCTGAATATAATAAAATAAATTATTCTCATTAAAAATCATGCGGTTAAATAATTTGATTTAGTGTAATGTTGATTGGTACCCACCAAATCACCCACCACTTGAAATCCGTTAGATTATAACTCAATTCCTTGTGTCTTTTAATTCATTCATCAACTTAGAATTAAGTCGCTTCTCAGCAGATAGGAGTATTTCCAATTTTTTGAGTTCGTCTTTTTGACTCTCAAGAGTTTTTTCCAGATCTCTTACCATTTTAATTAGCTGCTCTTTATCAGTGGTGAGCTCACTAATTTGTGATAGAGCGGAAGTTAACTCATCTGCAACCTTAGCTCCATTACTTATCTTATTCAGCCTGTTACTTAAATTTTGAAAACGGACTCTATTCGTCTTGGCAAGTTGCTCGGATAACTTAATCTCTTTTACTCGTAACGTTTGAAGGCGTTGCTCTGCCATTTCAGATTGAAAAGTATCATTAACAAGATGCTCAAAAATCGCGCTGTTGGTGAGCTTGCTTTGCCTTTGTAGGGACAACAAATTTGAGTTTGCGTGCCTACTTATCGATACCTGAAACGTTACGTCACCAATCGACTTCCTATTCATTTTGAATTTGTACTGACGCCAATTATTACGGAGTCTAACCAATAGTTTTGCGTCTCGTGAAGTGTATTCATTTAGTGCTTGAGCTAACAGAGTCTCATCCCAGAACCGTTGGTTTTCTAGAATAACAAGACCCTTCTTTCCAAGTTGTTTGATCAGCCACTCACGCTCTTCTACTTCATTGAACAGCTTTAAAAACTTAAAAATATCTTCCATTCAAATAACACACATTTTCCAAGCATATGCGAAGTATAGCCTTACTTGAACATGAAAAACAAAACGTTATTGTTAACGTTACCTATAATAAGTTACCATTTGCATATAGGTTTTAGTGGTGTTTAGGGCGATATTCAGGTGAATGCAGACATCATATCGAGAAAGTTTCCAGGACTATCACCAAGCTCAAAATATTTTTTGCTGCTTTGGTTCGAGTGTTTTCAGCATGAAGTAAAATTAATAGGTATCAAAGAGATCAGTGATAGATTCTCTATGTCACCTAAATTAGTGACAAAAGCTCTGAGGGATATGTCATCCCAGGGACTGATGACTCGTACTAGAGTGGCTAGAATGAAAGGAGAGCCTAATTTCAAATATAAATTGAATGTAGAAACAGCTATCAGCAAAGTCAAAAGACGATTCGAATCTATCCAGAGACCATACTCTGAATCTTTATTAATCAAACAACAAATCATCGATTACATCCTTTGTGATTCAGAGCTTGGCTTAACTATTTCCCAAAAGCTACTTTTTGCAATTCTTTGGCTTCAGGCTAGTGATGCTGGTGTATTAGAAAATATAGGGACAAGTATCTTAGCTAAGAAGGTTGGATGTTCAAAAGACAGTGTCCGCAGACACCTTAAGAGTCTAGTTGACAAAGGGTTACTTAAACTTATTTCGCCAGGCTTTACGGCAGAAGCACTATTTGGATTAAAGGATTCTGTTTATTTATTAACTCCTCCGGAAATATCGCCTTATCTAATCCTAAATTTACCTCGCATTGAGAAAAAAAATAATGACATAGTCATATCAGCTTTTAAGATTCTTTCAGCCTTACAGCAAGACTATAGTGAGAGCAAAGAAATTTTAGACAAAATTGGCAATGACTTACATCGAGCTGATGTTCAGCGGTATTTTCTTTACTGGTTTTGGCGACATGCATTCTCGATTATTGAATCAGTTATCAATAAAGAAACGCTACCCTTAGCGCCCTACATCAAACAAAGGCTTTTTTACTTACCAGACAATAATAAAACTATGCTTGCTAAATCTTTATTTTCGTCAGTGTTACTAGAAAGTTATCAAACGAGCCATTCAGCTTTACAAGTATTTATACAAAAAATTCATAAGCTTGCGATTGAGCTCTTGTTGGAGGTTTATCCTGAAGTTTTTGAAATGTATAGCTGCGGTGGTTTACCTGTAGCACTGAAGGCATTAATGCCACAATATGGGATCTATAAAAATCCGTAGTGAAAGCATTTTTATAGAATAATATGCATTTTAAAACCTTTTGTATTGATTACGGTTGAGCGGCGGTGAGTACCACCGCTCTGACCAATGCTATCTACCCTTCGGTGGGTTATTTCCTCTTCCAGGCCCTGAAGGGTTGCCAGTTTTACTTGGCCAGTTTGGGGTTTGCGCCATTTTTGCAAATTTAACTAAGTTCATTTTAATCTCCTAAGTAATCATCATTGTTTGGATTATGAGCGTCTGCCCAATCATCCATATCAGCATCATTGTTTGGATTGTTAATATCAGACCAAAGATCTAGTTCATCTTTTGACATGTCATCAGTATTTGGCATGTTAAATTCCTCTTTAATTGGAATTAAAAATTCCGGATTAATAATTCAAATAGCTAAGCTATTTGCTGGCCTATTCAGGCCTATCGACTTAATCGACAATTGGAATACTAGAACTTAGCTCAACCGCAAAACATGAAACTAATTGTTCCCCCCTTATTAATTTATGGATTTGAAGGAGGGAACATGGTGTTTCATGGTAGAGTTGTTTCCCTACGGGAATAATTAGGGAAAGTTAAATAAACAAGGAAACATATGAGCGCAATTCCCTCGATCGAATCAATCCTTTTACAAGTTCATCAAAGTCTGGAATTACCAGCTTACACCAGCAAACAAAAGGCCTCATTTGCTCAGTTAAAAAGGCCTTTAAAAAAGCACTATGAACAGCTTAATGAAATTTTGGATGGCATTTTTCGGGCGTTAGAAATCCACAAAGATGAGCTAGCGTGTGCTGACTTAAGTAACCATATAGTTAATTTTGCATCCTTTCAAAAAGCTTTGGAACTAAAAACGTGGACTTTTAATGCAGAAGCAAAGCAGGTTATTTGGCACCTAGTAAGTCACTCTTACATTCCAGGCATTGCACGATTTATGGCTTTTTGGAATCTGGAAGATATTACAGATAAAGGAATGCCTGGAGGCTACTTCTGGTATTTACCAACAGAAACTGCAGATCCTGCTAGGGTAATGATGCCAGTTGAGCAAGTTTGCAATTGGTTGCTCGATTTACTCGGCATTCCTCTAGATAAAGTTAGAGATGTTAATCTAAGTGACAAAAACTCTGAAACCTTAATAAGAAATATCTATAACTGGAAAAATGGTAAAGTTCCGCGTTTTGAAACGATAAAAAGCAATTTTCCTGATACTGCAAACATCTCCTTTAAAGGCTGTTTATATATTGATAAATCATTGTCTGAAGAAAAGCAGCTTAGCCAAGTAATTGAATTTATGGAGCTTAAAGGTTTATCTCCTGCCGATTTAGTTCATGAGATTCCAATCAAAAAATCCGCAATTATAGAAAAAATTATTGAAGGTAATGCTGACTCAGAAAGTAGCCAGAAATTTATAAGTTTAATGTGTATTAGGTATGCACAACCAAGTTTTAAAACTATCCGGCAAAGGCTGCATATCGCAAAGGCTGTACAAGATGGATATAAAAGGCTATTGAAGTATTTATGCCCTGGCGTATCTCCAAGCTGCGAAGACTTAAATAAAAACAAGGTACTGCAACTTTGCCATATTTATAAGTACATCTATAACCTAACCATTGAAGCACACCGTTTAAATCACGGAGAGCTTGAAGAAAATGCATGGTTTGATAATAAGTTATCAGATATTGATAAAAATGGATTATTTATATCTGTAGCACCATCCAGATTTTCTTGCTCATCTTCGTTATTGGGGGGGCTATTCACAAAACGGTTTATGCGAATGAAGCCAGACACTCCTCTAGCAAACCTTTTCGACCCAAACCCAGAATCAAATTTAGACGTATTTAAGCAAAAACTGATAGAACAAAAACTATGGGCCGAAGAAACAATCGCAGAAGCTGAGTTAGAGAAACAGGTTCGTAAAGGTTCTCCTTGGAGATCTTTTAAAAAAGAAAATAATTATTGGATTATCACTCAATTTGCTCAAAGCAACTCTTATAGTGATCGTATTAAAGAAGCAGCGATTCAGCGACTCCATGATTTGTCGAAGAGTCCTATAGAAGAAGCGGGGGCAATATTGCTTGAGTGCAGCTACTTAATTGATTTGCCCAAAAATAAAAGGCCAGTGGATATTCAAAATAGGCTAGCATCATTGCTCGAGGATATCGAACAACATGCTGGATTTGATGCGTGGAAAGCACCACTTCTCTGTGCGAAGGCAAAGCACTTTATTTCCATCAATGAATTTAAATCCGGTGTTCAGCTTTTTAAACATGCATTGGAAGCATGTGAAAAAAGAAGTTACGGTCCATTAAAAGGGTTAATTGCGAGGGATACCTTGGCAACATTACTTCAAGTTGAAAAGCTTAACGAAAACAATCATGAACGATATTTACGAGAAATGATGGCTAACGATGCTTTTGAGGTAGCCTCGCCTTTTGTAAAGATCAGCCTTGAAGCTGTTGCAGATGATCTAGATACTCACTTTTGGACGGAGCTTTATAAGCCTTATAGAGGAACTCAAAAGCTTAAGCCTTCAAAAACATGTTAGTAATAGTGACGTTAAAAACAATTGTTCTATGCAAAGCAATGGACTCACACATGGTCAATGATATCGGAACTAAGTAATGATAAAGGATTAATGGATTTGAAAAACGAAGAATTTGTAGATGATGTTCTAAGAAAGGTTGGCCGAAATGTTGTCCTTTTTCAGCAACTAGAACAGTTGCTTAAGTATGTTGTTGCTAACGGGAACTTTGCTGGTTTTGCTAGTGAGATCAAAACGGTCAAGCAAGAGCAAGACAACAAAATAAATAAGCAAACCATGGGGACTTTAGTTGGGCAGTATGTTGAAAATTCAAACCCTTTGACAGAAGCTGCCTCACTTGAACCTGAACAACTTGATGAAGCATATTTTTCGTTTAGTTTTAGGGTCGAATGTGATGATGACTATTATCAAAGCCAGAAAGAGGCTCTTGCTCAATTGGTATCAGAGCGAAATGATCTCATTCATCATTTGTTACCAAGATTTGATATGAGCTCAGCCAAAAGTTGTGAAGCACTTAGTCAGGAACTTGATGAACAAGCTGAAAAAATTAGGTCACAAATAAAAAGTGTACAATCCATTGCGAAAGCCTTACATAAAGGACGAGAGGAACTAGGCGATTACTTGCAATCTGAAGAAGGCAAAAAGGAACTCGAGCTATCTTTTTTAAGACAAAGTCGCTTGGTTTTGATGCTTGGCGATATAGCCACCCAAATGAATCGTGAAGATGGCTGGGCTTTAATAAGTACTGCTGGCCATATAGTTAAACGTCATGCGCCAGAAGAGCTTGAACAAATGAAAGAAAGGCTTGGTTACAACTCATTGATGAAACTAATCCAAGCAACTGAGATATTTGACGTACATGAAGAGGCGACGCCAAAAGGTGGAGCTAGAGTTTTATACCGGCTAAAACCAGGGTGGGAAATCACATCTACCTAATATGAACTTCCAAGTTCCTAATTTCGCATATAACGGGGATTTGACTACTTCAAAGCACTAATTTGACCAGAGCCTTTGATACACAAGGCTTTGCAAGTAGACGAAAGAACAATTTGTCAATTTAACTCTTTTCAATGTACTAGATTAATGATTTAACAATCAATAAGATAATAATCAGTTTAATTGATTAAACAATTAGCAACCTGCTCATATTCAATCTACTTTAGTTAGTAAATATCATAATTAGGGTAGACTCTTACAGTCTACCTAAACAAGTTTTATTAATTCTAAATGTGTTAGTAATTGTCATTACATTCCAATTACTAATCTGTTTTTACCCTCAACCCCCTTTCCCCCTTCTCCCATTCGGAATTGAGTGGTTTCATACTATAGATAAAATGAAGTAAAAAAAATTTAGGAGGAGTATTACCTCCTAAATAATGATTATATTTCCAGCTCAACAAAGTCACGATCAATAACGTCTTGAGTAATGCCTATATAACGCAATGTAATGCCTTCAGAGCTATGTCTAAGCATTTTCATCACTCGTGCTATATCTTTGGTTTTATTGTGCATAATTCGCTTTCAAAATGCTTCAATCGCTTCTGATTCTATTGCTTATAATTTTCAAATAACCAATCGACTTTATAAAAATAGAATTTCGAATCAACAACAGAGCTAAATGAAATTGGCTTCTGATAAACGATGGGCAATACCTCACTAATGCCTCTGTCACCGTATTCAATAGTATTTTCAATTTTGTCATCTCTTATTAGGCGGATACCTGCGGATGAAAAATAGAATGAACTATCACCAACAGTCCATTGAAAAAACTCAGTTATTGACGGTTCGCCGGAATAGAATTTATTTTTAAATTCGTCTAGATACTCTGGCGTATCAGCCTCTAACGCTTTAATTTCTTCTTCGAGCTTAGGCCTTATTTTACTTAGTATTGTTGTATTATCATTTATCTTAGAAGTCGCTCTTTCCTTTGCATTGGATAGCAGTAATATAGGTTTGAAGATTTTGGAATTGAGTTAGCTTTTCACTAATCCAGCCTATTGGCGTAGAATGTGCCTATGTCCCTAATTTTTAGTAGGAATTCTGTATTTAATGGATTCGTTGGCACCAAGTATCTTTGGTCGTATTTTTTCTTCTCTGTCGCCGGTTGCGCTCGATGATACTGGTTTGCTCATACCCGAAGGTGATTCATCTAAGTTGATAAAATGGAGCGAACTAACTGCGCCGATCACCTTTGAGTTTGGATTGTTAGGCCAAGCCATCGCCTTTTCAACATCCAGTAGAAGCTACAAGTTTTCCATGATGGCTTACAGCAGCGAGTACTTTTTACATTCGCGGTGCCAGGACTATTGGATAAAAGGAAATCTCCCACAGCTTGATTCTCTGCTTGGTAAAATAGATAAAGCAGTAAACCTTCGCTTTTTGCGTCAATCGACGGTAGGCACTATCAAAAACCTAGTCTTACAAGAGCATCGTCGTTGGTTACCGTGGCTAACGGATAGCAAATCATTTTCAACCATATCGCGACAAATTCAACTTTTGGAAAAGTACGTAGCTTGGAACGATGAGTTGACCAAGCATTTTCAAGAGAAGTATGTTCAGACTCAGCTACAGCGCCATCAGTTATTTTTCGACAATGTAGAAGCGAACCCGTTAACTGAAAGACAGCGAAGGGCGTGCGTCATTGATGATGACAATAATTTATTGTTGGCTGGCGCTGGAACAGGAAAAACCAGTGTCATGGTGGGTCGGGCTGGTTTTTTGGTTGAAAGTAACCAGGCCGAGTACAAGGATATCCTTTTACTTGCCTATGGTCGCAAAGCTGCTGATGAAATGGATGAAAGAATCCAGGATAAGCTGGCAACCGATAAGATCAAGGCTGCCACCTTTCACAGCGTAGGCCTGCAAATCATTTCTCAGGTTGAACGTGCAAAACCCAGCCTTTCAAATTTTGCCGAAGATGAGAAAGCTAAAGCAAAGTGGGTACAAGACTGCTTTGAGTCACTGATCGACAACCACCCTGAATATCGAAGCCTAGTTTTCAGTTATTTCAGCAAGTATTACTACGTAGAAAAAAATGATTTCGATTTCGAGACCTTAGGCGATTACTACCAATACCTAGAAGACAATGATATTCGTAGTTTGAAAGGTGACAAGGTTAAAAGTTTTGGTGAGTTGTATATTGCCAACTGGCTTTTCTACCACGGTATTGATTACGAGTACGAGGCGGCTTTTCAGTTCGATGTAAAAACGATTGAGCGTAGACAATATCAGCCTGATTTTTATTTACCGGAATACGATCTCTACATTGAGTACTACGGCATAGATGAAGAGGGTAATACTGCGCCGTATATCAACAAGGATGAATACCATAACGCAATGACATGGAAGGCAGAAACCCATGAACGATTCGGCACTAAATGCATACCGCTCACCTATGCTCAACATAAAAGAGGGCATTTACTACAATGCTTGCAGAAAGCTCTAACTGAACACGAAATTAGCTATGAGCTGTTACCTGTTGAGTCTATTCTGGCAAGCCTTAAAGAAACCGGCAGGATCACAGTATTGGCCGAATTGTTTGGGCAGTTGCTAGGATTGTATAAAGGAGCCAACTTAACTGACAGTGATGAGAGGGGCGTTATCGAAAGATCTGCCGATGCCAAGCAGACGGAGAAAGCTTTAGAACTGCTTAAACCAATCCTATCGCAGTACAACCAGCATTTACGCGATCGTGAAGAGATCGATTTCGAAGATATGATTGTGAAAGCAATCGATTACGTTGAGTCAGGTCGTTTCGTATCCCCTTGGAAATACATTATGGTTGATGAATTCCAGGATATCTCTGAGCCTAGAGCCCGGTTAGTGAAAGCACTCCGAAATTCCCATCGAGGTTGCTCAGTGTTTGCGGTCGGAGATGACTGGCAGGCGATTTATCGTTTTAGCGGTGCTGATATCCGGCTGACTACTCAGTTCGAGCAATACTTTGGCTTTACCACTCAGACCGCACTTAATTTAACTTTCCGCTTTAATAATAAGATAGGCCAGGTAGCCTCTGAGTTTATAGGGCAAAACCCCGATCAGATAGACAAGGAAATATCATCACTGAGGCAGGAATCAACGCCTGCAATATCCCTTTTAAGAAGGGGAAGTGGTGCAACCGGCAATTACTATCAAAGCCCGCTGATGGAACTATCGAATGGCGCGATTGATGATGTGTTGCAATCGATATCAACTAGGGTGACAAAATCAGTCACTGTATACCTGCTGGCGCGTTTTTGGTTTCAGCTACCTAACAAAGCTGATGTGAAGGCTTTGTGTGCAAAGTATCCCTTGCTGAAGATAGATACTCAGTCTTTTCATGCGTCAAAAGGGAAAGAGGCAGACTATGTTATTGTCTTAGGTATGCAAAAGGGAAAACACGGTTTCCCCTGTGAGAAAGCAACCCCGCCGATACTAGATGCAATGTTGCCGCAAAAAGAGGCTTTTGCTCATGCTGAGGAAAGACGCCTTTTCTACGTAGCTCTCACGCGAGCGAAGCACAGAGCTTATATTATTGCTGATATGGCCAATGCTAGCTGTTTTGTGAATGAACTCATTGCAGACCACGAAATTGAGACTGACGAGTTTATCAGTGAATGCGATCAAATTTTTGTGCAGGATATAAATTGCATGCGTTGTGACACCGGCACTCTAAAAAAGAGAGACGGTCGTTTTGGGGCATTCTACTCATGTTCTATGTTTCCCCGTTGTGGGCATGTTGAGAAGCCTTGTAGCCAATGCGAGAGCCCTATGACACGAACCCGTTACACTGGGTTTAAGCTATGTATTAACAATGGCTGTAACCATATAGTACCTGTTTGTGAAAAATGCGGGGCTGAAATGGCCCTGAGGAATGGCCCTAAAGGTGAGTTTTGGGGGTGCAGAAACTACAAAGGGAACGAGGAGTTCAGCTGTCGAAATGGTAAAGATAAATCTAGTATTCAATGGCCGGAATTGGTGAATTAAATGCGGTTATTGTATTCAACAAGCAAAGCGCTCGATAAATGGCTTAAAGCGGATCTCCCAAGTCTGGAAGGGCCACAGAAAGGACGCAATCCGATTTTCTCGGATGAGTGTACCCTAAGTTGGCAGTTGCATATCGTTGACAACCGTTACCGGTCATTTGAAAAAACGATCATTGCCACAGAGGCATTCAGCCGATTCACTTGTTTCTTACCTGTGCTAATGCCAAACAGCGATGCAGTCTTTCTCTTGAGCAAACTTGATAGTTTGCCGTTTGAAATCCAGTGGCGTAAAAACACCGACCTCAGTATAAATGGCCATATTACCGATGCAGCTCTGTGGGTTACAGATACACTCAGAGATAGAGGCCTTGATGTTTTGCCTTATGAACTGTCGGAAGAGCTGTCTATGTACTTAAACAGTCAGGTAAAGCGCAGTAACCAACGCCGAGAAACATTTGTGCCTCTTGAGCGATTTCTTGCTTACTGCCAGAAAGCTGTACAGCATTGATTATTTGCGGTGATCGTTTGTGTACTCGCTAGGTCAGACCCAACTCGACTTTTTATTGTGAAACGCCGTTTCGGATAGCTTGGTAGACGGTTAACCCTACAAGCCTTTAAAATCAAGGGGTTCGAGTTTGGGCGACAATTCTATAAAACGTCAACAAGGCTTTAGTTATATGGGATTGGAAAGTGAGACTGATTCAGCATTCGTTGATTAGAAATAGGGCTTTGCATTTGTTATCAGAGTAGCTTGCTCGTTGCTAAACCACTGTAAAGCTAGCCTTCAAATTTTTTACCCATAGCTATGGCTGTTCATTACCGGCGGCTCAGTGTCTGATTGTTAATATATAAAATCAATACATCTTAAAATTACTTAACGATTACTTCTCTTGATACTTAATCAATAGGAGCCAATCATGACAAGGCATTCAACCAATAGAAACTTAACAATTCATCATGAACCTAAGTTCAATGACTGGGATGTGTTAACCAATTATCAGTTAAGCCAAGAATATCTCAGTAAAATACAAAGCGTATTAAATAAGTCATTGCAGCAGCACCCTAGAACCTTTTTGGTTCGATTCGATTTGCACTTACCTAAGATTTTGGCTTGCCCAGATTTTCCTTCTGACTTTAATACTGAGGCAATCACTCGGTTTATTGAGTCGCTAAAATCCCAGCTGCGGGCGCAACAAGAAAGAAGTCTTCGGGCTGGTAAGCGAGTCCACCCCAACACACTCCGCTATATTTGGGCTAAAGAGCAGCACGACTCTGCTGTACCTCATTACCATGTCGCTTTATTGTTTAATAATGATGCCTACTACACATTACCGGAAGCCAGTGAACGTTACTCTATATTTTGGATCTGCTCACGCATCTGCTCAATCAATACTTTTAACTCAACTGCAGCAGCAGTGATGTCGGTATTAATAGATTTTGAACCTAGGGTGTTTGCTTCGCGGTTAAACTCTTGCATCATAAAGTCTAAGCGTCGGCCTTGAGCGCCGCCTTTTTTGAGGATCTTATTGGTCTCTTTTACGTGACTGAATAGGCGGTCGATTTCTTCATCAACGTCCATTTTTTGCGCCAGTAATACCAACTCTTGTTCTAGTCGGCCTGAGTCTGGTTCGATGTTGGCGTCATTGAATTTTTCGATGATGCGTTCACGTTGCCATTTCACAATGTCTGGCATTTGTGCCTTTACTTGCTCTGCTTGTGTGACGATGCCTTCAAGGCGTTCAACAATCAATGCTGCCATGTTTTTACCTTCGCTGGCGCGAGCGGCTTTAAAGTCACCTAATGCTTTATCAAAGCCGGCTAATAGTTCTGCTGAAATTGTGTCCATATCGGCTTCTTCTGCTTCCATAACGCCAGGCCAGCGCATAATTTCAACTGGGTTTAGTGTTGAGTTGTTGGCTTTGTCATTTATCCATTGGGCGCTGGCAATCAGTTGTTCGGCCAGTTTTTCATTAATTGACAAATTGCTTTTTGCTGCCGGGTTGGCGTTAAAGCGTAAGCTACATTCGACCTTGCCGCGGTTTAGTTGCTTGCGAAAGCGTTCACGTAGAACCGGCTCTAACCCACGAAACTGTTCTGGTAGGCGAAAGTAGGTTTCAAGGAAGCGTTGATTTACCGAGCGGATTTCCCAAATGGCGTTACCCCAGTCACTTTTTACTTCGTGACGAGCGAACGCAGTCATGCTGTGGATCATAAAATTACCCTTGTATTGTTGTTTAAATTTTAAAGGGCAATCGGCACACTTTCTCTTTCTCTATATCTGTGCCAATTGCTAACTCAAATTATGCTACAAGGGTTGGCATTGAGCAAACTTGTGTTGGCTCAATTGCTTAGGGAATAGCCAATCGGGACAATTTCTTGCGAAAAACAGACGAAATTGTCGGTGATTGTACTTATGATTGCGGTCGGCTAGCCGCTCAATTGCTGCTTTATGTGCTCGGCAACCCGAAATGCGTTGGCGTAAATGGTGTAGGTATACGGTACGCTACCACCGGTTGGCATAAACGAGCCATCGGTGACATACAGGTTACTGACATCATGCGCTTTGCAGTTCTTATCTAACACCGAGGTTTTTGGGTCATCACCAAAGCGACAGCCACCAGCTTGCAGATTCGGCGGTGGGTAACTACTTACTGATGAGCTAATATTGGTCGCGCCCATGGCTTCGAGTAGGGCTTCAGCTTTGGCACTTATGTACTCGCCTACTTTAATGTCGTGTGGGTGGGCGCCTATGCGTATTTTGGCGACAGGATCACCCCATTTATCGGTGGCCTCGCTGTCTAACTCAACAAAGCAGTTGTCGGTGGGTAGCCAGTCATTAAATACTTCAAAGCGTAATGTTTTGCCAAAGTTAAAGGCATCTTGCAGATTACTTTTTAACGGTTCGCCCCACACCAATTGATCGTCATCGTCCCATTTGGTTGAGCCGGCTTTGGAAATAGGGTTTTGATGAAACAAGAAATCAATGGTGCCACCTTTAGCGGCTTTGCCAAAGGCTTTATCGTCTATTTTGTACCAGTCTTGCAAGGCGCGGTTAATAAACGGGCCAACCACGCGCAATTGGTTTTCTTTGTCTTTATCTATGTCTTTAAAGATAAAATCACCACGGCCAGTGCCTCCGGCGGAGAAGATCATATTTTTACCGACTTGTTGTTGGTTATTGGCTAAACCATTCGGGTGTTTTGGCCCCGTAGAAGCCAACAACAAACGCGAGGTTTCGATGGCCTGACAAGCAATCACGTAGGTTTTACCGGTGACTTTGTGTTTGCGATTGTGTTTGTCATAAAACCACACGCCAGTGACATCACCATTATCATCTGATTCCAGTTTGAACACTTTGCTGTGTGGTTTTATGGTGCAATTACCGCTTGCTACTGCATGGTTTAGTAAAGCTGCACGGCCGCTACCTTTGGCACCGGAAGAACAACCATAGTTTGAGCAGTAACCGGAATATTCGCAGCTACGTCTGCCCATCGCTGGGCGCGATAATACCGCACGCGGCACAGGAAAACTGTGGTAACCGATTTGTTTCGCGGCGTCGTCAATCCAAGCGGATATTGGGTGTTCGGCCGTTGGTGGAAATGGGTAATCCGATTTGTGCGGCTCTAAATGAGGGTGTTCAACCACTTTGCCAGAAACACCAACAACGTTATCGACCATGTCATAAAATGGTTCCATGTCATCGTAGCTGATTGGCCAATCAACAATGTTGGCACCGTCTATGCCGCCAAATTCAGACTTTAAGCGAAAATCCATAGGTTTTAAACGATGAAAATAACCACTCATTAGGTTAGATGAACCACCCACCATATTGCCGTTCCAAAAATCCCACCCAGACTCGCTGGTCGCTTCACCCTGCCAGTAGCTGTTGCCGTCGTTATCTTCGTATTCTTCTTCGATAACGTGTTGCTCGTCTTCAAGCTTTGGTGAATAAGTGGTTCGGCGGCAACAGGCAAGCTCGTCTTTATAAAAGTCTTCTTCGGTTAGCCATGGGCCTTTTTCTAACACCAAGACTTTTTTACCAGCTTTCGCCAGGGTGTAAGCTACAGGCGATGCCCCTGCACCGCTGCCAACGATTACTGCATCAAATTCTGTTTTCATTAGCGCGCCTTATTATCTTTATCTTGTTGTGGTTCTTGCTTCACATCGATATTGCCATAGGCGGTGAGCTCGTAATAACGTTTACCCTTTTCGGGCATCGGAAAACCCGCTTTATGTTGCAGCCATTGCCAGCCAATACCATCTGGATTGCCGCCGTAACTGCTCGGCGCCAACATGGCTTCAAAGACATAACTTATCAAGGTGCTCAGCCAGTTTTCACCGGCGCGAGATTTGCTAATCGCCCGCAGCGCTTTTTCTTTATCGTCGTGGGTTAGTTTGCTAAATGGCTGTTGGTAATGTTTTTGTGTGTAACCATTGAGCCAACCAATGCCATTGCGTACAAACTGCTTTTCTTCTTCGTCAATGGGTTGCTCTTCAAGCAGATTAACCAGATAGTTGATGGCCTGAAACTCTTTGGCGCCAGGGCCAGTATCTGAGCTTGGCAGTAAATGTTGCATCGTTATATCTAAGGTTAGCCATGGATCTTGGCTGGTGTCGACTTTGCCGGCATTGTTAGCAAAGGCTAAGCTAACCGGTGCCATCGATATCGCGCTGCTCATTGCCGCAGACTTTAAAAACTGCCGGCGGGAAATGCGGGTCAGTATGGCTTTTGGGGGGTGATACTCTTTATCAAAAAAAGAATTCATAGCACTACCTTAATTATTCGCCCTAGTCATTTGCTTCAACTATTTAGTTAAATTAGTTACGTGAGTTGTTAACCTTGGTCGCCTTGACGCTGGGTGAGTTTGTCTATTTCAAACTTACGTAAATTGGTTTTGTTATTTTCTGCGTTGAAGGTGTCGATAAATTCAAGCCAGGCTTCACGTGAATAGGCAACACCAGAGTTGTCGAGAAATTCTGCCGTATCTTTTGATAATATGACCTTGCCTTGTCCTGTGGACACGTACATATGCGGGTAACCAAGAACCTTGGGAAAGCCGGCCATAAAATCGGCGTTCTCATTTACGTCACTGACATTAATCTTAAGTAAGACAAATGTGTCATGCAGTTGCTTATAAATATCGGGGTTCGCCGCCAAAAAGGCATCAATTTTGTGGCACCAGGTACACCAGTCACCACCAATTTCTATCAATACATTACGCTCAGACTCATTAGCGAGTTTAATCGCGTCTTTGGCATCTTGAAATGGATCACGTTTAGGATCATATACTTTCGAGTATAAAGGCAGCGCATTTTCAATGCTGGCATTGGCCACCGCTTTGGTATTGGTGCTGTCACTGACATTGTCAGCTAGGCCGATTAACGGCCAGCTAAATAGACTTACCAATACCGCTAAAATTATGTTTTTACAGCTTTTCATCATATTTTTTGGTCTACACTTTCTCTACACTATTAATGTGACCTCTTTAGTATTAACTAAATTTCAACAACTTGCACCTGGTGCCATAATTGGCTAAGCAGTCGACACTTTCTCTATTAAACTCAGTGGATAAGCTTTATAATGCGCGCCAGTAAAAATTTAAATGTAGGATAGACTATGCGACCAAGTGGCAGAAGTGCAGGGCAAATTCGCCCAGTAACCATTACCCGTCAATTTACCGCTCATGCGGAAGGCTCAATTCTAATCGAGTTTGGCGATACCAAAGTAATCTGTACAGCAACCGTAGAAGAAGGTGTACCAAGATTTTTGAAGGGCCAGGGCAAAGGTTGGATCACCGCTGAATACGGCATGTTGCCGCGTTCTACGCACACCCGCATGCGCCGTGAAGCCGCTGCTGGTAAGCAAAGTGGTCGTACATTAGAAATCTCTCGCTTAATTGCTCGTTCATTGCGTGCCGCCGTTGACTTAGCGGCACTTGGTGAAAATACCGTAACCGTAGATTGCGACGTTATCCAAGCCGATGGTGGTACACGTACCGCTTCTATCACTGGTGCTTGCGTGGCATTAGTTGATGCGCTTGATTACATGCGCGCCAAAGGTTTGTTAAAAACCAACCCACTTAAGCACATGATCGCTGCTGTATCGGTTGGTATATACAAAGGCACGGCGGTTGCTGATTTGGATTACCCAGAAGACAGCGCCGCTGAAACCGACATGAACGTGGTTATGACCGACACCGGTAAGCTTATCGAAGTACAAGGCACGGCGGAAGAAGAGCCGTTTAGCTTTGATGAAATGAACGATATGATGCAGCTAGCAAAAGCGGGCATTAATGAACTATTTGATGCGCAAAAAGCAGCGCTAAACTAAACGCATTTATTGGAACAACAATGAAAGATTATCAACGCGAATTTATTGAATTTGCTCTTGAGAAACAAGTACTACGATTTGGCGAATTTACCTTAAAGTCAGGTCGTACTAGCCCATATTTTTTCAATGCTGGCTTATTTAACACAGGTCGTGATTTGGCTCGTTTAGGCCGCTTCTATGCCGCTGCGCTAGTTGATTCAGGTATTGATTACGACTTACTGTTTGGCCCAGCGTACAAAGGTATTCCAATTGCGACAACCACCGCGGTTGCCTTGGCTGATCATCATGATGCCGACGTACCTTATTGCTTTAACCGCAAAGAAGCGAAAACCCATGGTGAAGGAGGCAACTTAGTTGGCTCTGCACTAGAAGGTAAAGTCATGTTGGTCGATGATGTGATCACCGCAGGTACTGCAATTCGTGAATCAATGGAAATCATCAAAGCCAATGGCGCCGAACTTTCTGGTGTTCTTATCGCTCTTGATCGTCAAGAAAAAGGTCAAGGTGAGCTGTCGGCTATTCAAGAAGTCGAGCGCGATTTTGGCACCAAGGTTATTTCTATTGTTAGCCTAAATGATGTGATCAGCTACTTAACTGAAAACGGTGATATGGCTGAGCATCTTGATGCGGTTAAAGCCTATCGCGCCGAATACGGCATCGAATAACCGCCGTTATCGAACAAAAAAAAGCCGCTCATTAGAGCGGCTTTTTTGTTTGTATTAAAGCAAGTCTTATTTTACTTCAACGAAGTCACTTGGCTTCCAGCTTTCAGCAAACCAAGCTTCGGTTGGTCCATAGACTCTAAAGATAACATTAAAGCCTTTACCTTCTGTGGTTTGTACCCAGTTACCTTCAGCACCTTTAGGCGCTTCTGGAACAAAGTGAATGGTGGTTGAACCATCGGCATTTTTCTTCACGCCTTTGTTCAGACCATCAATACCTGCCGCCGCTTGATCGGTTTCCAGCATTGAACGTGTTTGATTGTCATAAATCATAAATGACCAGAACTTGGTAACCGGTGCATTGGCTGGCAAGGTAACCGTGTAATGCTTCGAGCCATCCAATAATTTATTGTCGATATCACGAGTTGCTAAACGGTAGTCTGAACCGGCACCAACGGTTTTGGTTACCATATCTGGGGTGATGCCCGTTGCCATAAAATGAAACATGGCTCTGTCATCGGCATTAACCACACCGTGCTCGTTATCAATGAACTTGTGGCCGTTAATCAGTGGTGTAAACCATTTGCGGTCATCATAAGTCGTTACCGATGCATCCGGGTGGAAGTAATAACTACGAGCTTCTGCAGTCGCAATCTTAGAGGCTTCTTTTAAGATGCCTTGCATACGCGCATCTGGCTTGAATTCTTTACCTTTCTCAATGCCAAGACGTTTGGCAATTGATAACCACTCCGCATCAAATATAGCCGCTGGCTCGTATTGAATCAGGTTATTGACCTCGTTATAGAAGGTTTCGTCCATGGCATGAACCGTGTTGTACTTCACATCGGTAAAGTTAACAAAGTTGGTTCGATCTTGTTTGCCATAGGGGTATAGCTTCATAGTTTGTTTTAGCTTGGCGATATCGGCTTTCATGGTATCTGGCTTGGTAATGATGCGAAATAGCAACCAATGACGATAACCGTCGGTTTTCACATGGATATAGCCTTCTGGTAGTTCACCCTTGTATGAGCTGTGATAGAAGAAGTATTTACCACCTTTACCTTTATCTTCTGGGTGAGTTACACCAACACGTGAAACAAATTTGAAGGCGGCATTGTCAACTAAGCCAAGAATAGGCGTGCCCACTTCAAGAACGACTGGGCCATGTTTAACGTCCAATTCACCGGTTACATATGGGGTGGTGGTATTGGCTGTTAACCAAATACTTTTCGCATTTAATAAGCCTTCGGAAATGCCGATGGTTTGGTTTGGCTTCATGCCAATGCTTTGATGGCCGGCTAATAAGCCCTGAATCGAGGCGACTGGGATGCCTGACAAGAACACTCGTACGGCATCGGCGGTATCAACAAAATCACGGGCTTTATGGTGGGTATTTAAGCTTGGAGCACCGTCGGTATAAGACAAGTCGCCAAGATATTTTGACTCAACTTGATTGGCGGTAATGATCGATTTTGGCACCTCGGCCTGATAGGTTGCAGTACCTGCAAGGGCAATACTGCTTGCGGCAATCATTGCGGTAGTTAGCATGGCTTTTGATATTGTAAATCTCATCTCATTTACTCCAAAGGTTTTATAAACGAATTAATGTGTTGATGGATTGTAGTTTAGTTGTTTAATTACTATTCTTAAAATGAATAAAATTTATACAAGTGCATAACTATTTGGAATAGTGGTGATTACAGAACAGCAACTGCATCGAATTGATTTAAATTTGCTGGTGGCCTTGAGTGTATTGTTGAGGGAACGCAATATCAGCCGCGCGGCACAAACGTTATTTGTCAGTCAACCGGCGATGAGTAAAACCCTGGCGCGTTTGCGCGATACCTTTAACGACGATATTTTGTATCGCACTTCACAAGGCATGATGCCAACTGAGCGAGCGAAACAGATTGGCCGACAGTTACCAGTATTTTTACAGCAAGCCTTATCGATTGTTGGTGAAGAAGAATTTTCGCCGAGCACCATAGAGCAAGTATTTACCTTGTCTATTCCGCCATTGATTGGGCAAGGCTGTTTACTGGGGCTGTTTACCCAAGTCGCGCAGCTTGCACCTAGCGTGGTCATTGAAGAACACCCACCGGTCAGTGACCCATCGGTCGCGTTGGAAACCGGTGAGATAGATTTTGCCATACACCCTAACGCCAATTTTAACGAGGATTTTGAGGTAAGTTTAATCGGTAGTGCTGACTTATCGATTTACGCTAGTAAGCGCCATCCCTTAGCCTCTAAGCAAGCCACCCTTGGCCAATGTTTAGGTTATGGATTCGTTAACTTGATGGTTGATAAAAGCGCTCGAACGTCGTTCGTTCACCCCGTTGATAACCTGTTAAATTCATTAAATGTAAAGCGCTCCATTATTTTCTCTAGCGGCCAACTGTCGTCAGTCATGGAGGTGTTAAATAGCAGTAATGCCTTGTTTATTGGTCCTAGGTCTCTTATCGCCAGTCACAGTTTGAAAGACCACATTGCGCCTGTATATCATTTTAATTTAACCGATGAACAAAAAATGAAGTTTTACCTTATCCGCCATAAACGCAATGAGCAAAGCAAAGTACATAACTGGTTTAAAACCTTATTGAATGACAGTTTGCAAGGGTTGTAGGTTAAGCGCTTTTCAGTAAACGCCGATTATAGCGAGGGATCAGTTTACCTAAACCTATCGATAAGATGGTGAATAGGCTTATGCCAAGAAAATTGGCGGCAAGATCATAAAAGCTAAAGGTACGGGTGCTGATAAAAATCTGACTAAACTCTTCTATTGTTGATAGGGATAATACCAGCAAGGCACCGTATTGAAGTACAGATGTTTTCGCGAGATGACGAAACCTGAAGGCGAAATTGGCAAACATGGCAAGGCTGCCAAATAACATAAAGTGGCCGACTTTATCGCCAAAAGGAATACCGCGCTTAAATTCAAAAAACAGGTTGTCCTGACCGGTATTGGCCATAAACAATAAACTACAGATAAAAACCAGCATCAGAGCGGCGATAAGTCTCATACGAAAAACCATTAGGAATTTGAGGCTTTATTCTACAAACCTGACATTTTTATGTTGTGTGAGTTTGTTAACACTATGTTTATTTAGGTTTGCAGAGGTGTTAGCGCATTTTTTATTTAGTCTTTCATACTAGCGACTAGTTCAACGGCTTCCAAGATATTTTTTGCATTGATTTTTTCGGCGCAACAGATGTTGCAAACTACGGCATGGTTGGCGACCAATTCGATGACATTGTCTAAGCTCGCTTGTCCTAAAACTTGCTCGCTATCTAGGTTATTTTGTAAATCGGGCAGGCTAAATATTTGGCCTGTGCTGTCGACAAGCACATCGGACTCGGTGAACAAATACAATAGCATTTCTTCATCATTGCGCCACGCATCACGGTTTTCAATGAATATCAGTTCATCTTCACCATCATGCTTTATAAGTGCTGGCCAGTGGATCATTAGCTTGGTTGTTCGCTGTCTTTGTCATCGCTTGTGCCCTTCATTAATGAGGGCGGTAATTCCTTGATGTATAAATCTTGTTTCGAATAAGGAATTTCAATGTTGTTTTCAGCAAATTTGTTATAAATAGCGTTATTGATTTGGTGCAATATCCGGCCACGATTGGCCGGTAGGTCTATCCAACCCATTAATTCAAAATCAAGGCTCGATGCACCAAAATTACGAAAACGAATAATCGGTGCTGGATAACGGCATAACTCGTTTTCTTCTTGTGCGACTTCCATCAACACCTTTTGCACCAAATCGATATCACTGTCGTAAGAACAGCCAATCTTGGCTCGAATACGAGACTTGGTGCTTGGGCCAGCTGATTCATTAATGATTTTGGTGTTACCCATAACCGAGTTCGGTACAGTAATCTCAATATGATCACGGGTAAGAATACGGGTACTACGCAAACCTATATTGGTGACTTCGCCACGCTCGCCTGTTTCAAGGACGATATAATCTTTAATCTTGTATGGCGCATCAGCCATGATAAACACCCCTGAAAACAGGTTTGCTAAGGTGTCTTTTGCGGCAAAACCCACGGCGATACCAACAATACCCGCCGAGGCCAACCAAGCCGACATATCGATTTTCCACGTCGATAATATGTAGTATATCGATAGGACAATGATAATGATCAACGCAAGGTTTTCGAACAGTGGCAAAGTTTGCATATGCAAGACTTTGAAATGCTTCTCATTTTCTGCTGTGCGACGCAGTATGATGCGGGTAATTCTAATAAAGAACATGGTCCACAGCACTAACAAGAATGTATACAAAACTGGGAATATGTAGCCGCCAACATGTTCAGGCAACTGAATTATCTTAGATGCGACGGAGATGCCGAATACAACAACAGAATAAAATAAGGGTTGATGCAGCAGCTCAATTAATTGGTCATCGAACTTGCCGTCGGTGCGCTCCGTCATGCGTCTTACCCAAGATATAACGACTTTGTCTAATATCCAGGCGAAGAGAAACGAGGCAAGAACAACTATCCCGGCTTGTAGGAATAAATTATCGCCGATAAAGCCAAGGTAATGCCTTAGTTGTTGCATGAGGTTTTCCATAGCCAACCCTTTGTGTTTCTTATGGTTTTAATCTTTTGATATCAAACGCTTATTTTGCGCTTTTTTGCGTCGCAAATTCAAACAGGTATCGTTGTATAAGTGCTTGAAAAATAATGGAGCGACTTTAAGGCTAGTATCTACTTTTTCATTTTTTGATAAACGTATTATCTGCTGATAATAAAAGCTTACTTGGCCGACGCTGTTCATTGATTTAATTAACGCCAACGGACTGTTATTGCCCCAAAAGCCATCACCTATTTTTAAACTCGTTTCAAAATCATCAACACTGTCAATGCTTTGCTCTATTAATTTAGCAGATACCGCGGGCATGGTACATAGTGGTCTCGCTAAGCCGACCATATCAATTTCACCACTGGCAACCGCTTGTTCCATCACCTCACGAGAGCGAAAGCCACCGGTGATCATTAATGGCACCTTAGCATTGGCTTTAATCGCTTGTGCATACTCAAGGAAATACGCTTCACGGCGGCGGGTACTTTCTCTAACTTCAGTCGCTTCAACACCCATTAATGACAACTGCTCGTAGGTGCCGCCCGAGATCTCAAGTAAATCGATACCGTCTTCGGCTAACCAACCGGCAACTTGCACACAATCGTCTAGTGAAAAACCACCTTTTTGAAAGTCTGCTGAGTTAAGCTTAACCGCGACCGGAAACTCAGGACCAACTGCAGCACGCACGGCACGGACAACATGGCGGGCGAATCGAGCACGATTTTCTAAACTGCCGCCCCATTGATCTTGGCGACGATTGGTTTTTGGTGATAAAAATTGGCTGATCAAGTATCCGTGCGCACAATGTACTTGCACACCAGTAAAGCCTGCTTCTTTCGCTAATGCGGCGGTATTGGCATAGCGTTGGATAATATCTTCGATTTCTAGTTGCGTTAGCGCCCGTGGCTTAGAAAATGAACCAAGCATTTTTAAATGCACATCTGATGGCGACAACGGCTCGGCATTGACCAAAGACGGACATTGACGTCCAGGGTGAGAAATCTGCATCCATAAGTGGTTACCACCTTCGGTACCCGCCGCAGCCCAAGCTTTAAACTTGTCGATGGCCGAGTCATTTTCAAGAACCACATTGCCGGCGCGCTCTAAGTAGCGTCGGTCGATCATCACGTTACCGGTAATGTGTACACCAGTGCCGCCTAATGACCAGGTACGATACAAGGTATTGTGCTGTTCTGTTGGTCGGTCGTGGGCGTCGGCAAGACCTTCGGTCATGGCGCTTTTGCCAAGTCGATTGTTAATAACGGCGCCACATGGCAGCGTTAATGATTGTGCTAAAGGTGACATTAACTGTGTTTCCTAAAATATTTAACTTGTGCCGCTTTGTTAATTAATTGTTATTAAATGCGGCGAAATTCGGTGAAAAGACGTAATTAGTTAGCGATTATACCTTGAATCCAATCTCTTAACACCCGATAAAACTCGTCTTTATGGGAAATAAAAGGCGCATGCGAGGCTCGATGAAACATAAAGCTGTCCGATTGCGGTACCAACTCATCCATACGCTCGATAACCGCTTTGGGCACCAGCGAGTCTAAGCGACCATACAAGCGCAATAAAGGTACCTGTAAATCACCAACTTGTCGCCGTAAATCGACGTTTTCTAGCAATGACAGTGAAGCGTCTAATATGTCGATATTCGCTTTCGGCCGAGAGTCGATAAGACTCTTTATCTCTTTTATGTCTTGGCGCACATGTTCAGAGCCCATAGCCTGAATTTTTAAAAAGTTGGCAATGGTTTTATCGCTATTGACCGCCAATTGTTGATGAAAAGACTTGAGCAATTCTGGTTTTATGCCTGGCCAATTGTCTTGCTCAACAAAATACGGGCTTGAGGTAACCGTCACCACCGCTTTTACCAAGTCACTGTGTTGCAGCGCCAATTCGGTTGCCACCAGACCACCTAATGACCAGCCAACGATGATGCTCGGTTGATCGATGCAATCGGCAACCATGTGGGTAATCGATGCAATGTCATAGCTTGCTGGGATGTTTTCATGGTTGTCACCAAAGCCCGGTAAGTCGATTAACGTCACCCGGTGTTCATTCTCTAACATTTCTGCCAGAGGACTGAATATCGCGCTGTTAAGTCCCCAACCGTGAATAAAAACCACAGGTGTGCCATCACCCTGACTTTGATATCGCATTGCGTTGTTCATTTTGTTCTAAGCTAATAACTGTAGTTGATGGCGCTATTCTAGCCCGAACCAGTGCCCAGATGTAGTTTTATTGACGACTCAAGGATGAATATGAAGACAATAACCAACGCCATTGCCACTCTAAAACACACGGTTAGTGGCGCTTTTAGCCAGGATTACCATTGTGATTTATGTCACCAAGCAAGTCATAACCAGCCATTGTTGTGCATCGATTGCCAGCAAACTTTGGCGGCGTTTGATTGGTCACATTGCAGCAATAACTTATTGCATACGCCTGCGATTGCTCGGTACCTTAGTCATCAGCATTACGAAGCGTTAATAGCCGTGGCGCCGCATATGCGCCCGTTTAGTGACTGGATAGCTCAGCTTAAATACGCTCGGCGTTTTGAGTTAGCAACCATGCTGGCTCACTTGATGTATCAACAAATACAAGCGACAAACGTAACCGCCGATATTATGCTGCCGGTGCCGTTATCCTATGCGCGTTTGCGCTGGCGACAATTTAACCAAACGGTATTGCTTGCCAAAGCTTTGGCCAAATACAGTGCTATTTCATGTGACTATCATTATCTTCGGCGCCAGCAAAGCGTGCGTCGTCAGGTTGGTAAAAGCGGTGCGCAGCGACGACGAGCATTGAGCAAAGCGTTTTATGTGACCGGTGGTGATATGCAGCTTAAGGGTAAACATGTGTTGCTGATTGATGATGTGGTGACTACAGGTACGACGGTAAATACCATTGCCAAGCTACTAAAAAAGCACGGTGCTGCAAGAGTCACCGTGCTCAGTATCAGTGTTGCCTTGTATGGCAATGCGTTAAGTGCTCAGCCTAAATAAAATAAGCTGAATCTTTTATTCGCTTTAGGTTAATCGTTTAAGGTTAATCGCTTAAGGTTAATCGCTTAATACTAGTCGCTTACCTTGACGCTAAAAGCTTTAGAAAAAAACAAGGTGTTGGCAATGATTTTCGCAGGCCCTGGCCAATAGCCACGAAACACTAAGTTGGAATCGCTGACCACCACGCGACCTTTGCCGACGTTATGAGCAATGATAGCCGCGTTACCGGAGACCAAATCAATCAACTCTTCTGCCGCATATCCGCTCATCAATGGTGCTGAGGTGTATCGGGCCAAGGTGATAAATGGCTTAGACGGCATTTCAATAATGTCGGTGGAGTTTTTAAACAAAGCCAAGTCGTCTTTATTAAAGCCGTAAGCCAATGGATGGCTGGTATCAAGCTTGCTATTAAAGATGGTGCCAGCAATACGCTTATTGGCGGTTAGGTCTTGCTTGTCATCATAAGCTAAATCTCGGGTGTCAAAGGCGCGATTAATCTCACTTTTACTGGTAAAGCTGGCTTGCAAAATGTTCTTACTGGCAAGATACTTCATCGCCCGTTTTTGACCATAGATGGTGCCACCTTGTTCAGCAAAGGCGAGCAAGCGCTTGCCTGTGCCTTGCGGGAAATTATTGTATTTACCATCCATCAACATAATGTGGGTGTAGTCGTTAAAATCGATGCTATTTAGGCGATATATATCGACCACCGACACCGGGATGTTCATTTGCCCGTCGAGATAAAACATCATATGGCCGACTTCGGCTTCCGATACGCCGCGCCCGCCAATCATCAATACTTTGACTGGGTTTATTGGCACAATCGACGGACTGCCTATATCGATACCAGCATTAAGGCCGGTTTGTAAATCGAAGACATCTATGTGGATGTCTTTTTGAATACTGACCAAGATATCAACCCAACTGCTTTTATCTTGCACATAGGCGGGGATGATCACCGTGCCCTTGTCAAAACGAACCGCTTCATTGTTAACGCTGGCGGTAAAGGCTTGGTTGGCCACTCGCGCTTTGATGCCTTGCTCTAGCAACTTATTCAAAAATTTTGGTGCGAGATAATCATCCCAACGAAACGCATAGGCATAAGCATCGCGGCTGAACGGCGCTAACTGTTTCTCTTTGGGTTGCCACGGTGATGACGATATCGACAAACCGCGGCTAATTTCAACTTTGGCAAATTGAATATTAAAGGCCAGTGGCATGGTCCAGCCAGACACATCATAAAAGGTCTTGTCTTCAAAGCTGACAACCTGATCAAAAATGGTTTTAATCACACGGTATTGGTTTTGTTTTAGCGGCACAAAGTAACTTGAACCGGCCTTGTAATCGACTTCTTTGCCGTTATAGGTTCTGCTTAACGGGAACGCTTGAATCTCATGTTGATTCAACAGCTCTAAAAACATATTTAAGCGAGTCTGGTCATGCTGTTCGGTAAACAGGTATCCGGCAAAACTTTCGTTATCGGCAAGATCTTCAATATCATCATAAAAATTGGCGCGATAATCGTGTAATCGCTGCTTGTTCTCTTGTGCTGCGGTTAAGGTTGAAAAGGAGGTCACAACATGGTTTTTAACGCTATAAGGGAAGGTCAATACGCCATTGATGGTGTCTTGCGCGTAACCACGTGAACTTGCCTGTTCAAATAAAATGCCTACGGTGCCGTTAATATCTGGGTAGGTCGAGCCTTTGCCATAGAAAAAATCGTCGAAGTCTTCTTCGGCGTAATACAGGCTATTGTCCTTATCCAATGCTTTGGCATGATAGGTGGCGAACAGTCGGGTCATCTCTAAGTTTTCTTTTGGTGTAATCGGGTTATTACGACTCGGTACGCCCGGTTGGAAAAAATAACTGCTGTTGTGACCCATCTCATGAAAATCGCCGAGGACATTCGGTTTGTAATAATGATACTGACGTACACGGTTTTGGCTTTCGATTTGCGTCAATGGCAACCAGTCGCGGTTTAAATCAAACACAAAGTGATTGGTGCGACTCCACGGCCATTGAAAATGGTGTTCACGATGGTTGGGATCGGTGTTTAGGCTGACATTGCGATTAGCATTGGCGTACGTGGTGAATCGGTCCATGCCATCAGGGTTCATGCTAGGCTCGATAACAATGATCAAGTCGTCGAGTATATCTTCAACATCACCGTTTTCTGCTGCCGCTAAATAATAGGCAACCAATACCGAGGCATTTGAGCCAGAAATTTCATTACCGTGAATACTATATCCAAGCCAAACAACCGCTGGTGCATCGTCTGCTTGTTTGCCAGATTTGCGACGTTGGGCGAGGATGTCATCGAGATTTTCAAGGTTCTCTTTGCTGCTAATGGTGGCAATTATTTGCTTACGATATTCGTGACTGTAGCCCATTTCAGTGATTTGTACTTTGTCACTGGCTTGCGCTAACTGTTTGAAATAATCTATTAATTGGTCGTGACGAAGGTGGCGATCACCTACCTCAAAGCCAAACACTTGTTTTGGCGTTGGTATCTGTTGCTCGTAGTCTGACTGATCAGGGAAGTAATAGGAGAGTGGCTCTGCAGCGAGAGATAAAGACATACAGGCGCAAACAGCGAGAAAAAATCGTGGCAATGACAACAAAATGCACTCCATTAATGAAAAAACGTATAAAACATGATTATTTTTAATACTTTAGCAAAAATGACTAGCAAAGTTGCAGCTATTTTCAGAACAGGGGTTGTTTAAGCATAGACAAAATTAAAAAGTTATTTGGAGTTTTCCCCTTGAGAAGCGTATTATAGGCCCCATACTTGAGTTAAATAGTCGGGAATTATCCTGACCTTAAATGTCGAAGTGAGCATTTAGCGAGACACCTATGATTAATATTTCCGAAACTGCGCAGCAGCATTTTGTAAAACTGCTTTCACAACAAGCTGAAGGCACCTGTATTCGCGTATTTGTAGTAAACCCAGGCACAGCCCAAGCTGAGTGTGGTGTTTCATACTGCCCTGTTGAAGCGATTGAAGCTGACGATATTCGCATCGAATATAATGGTTTTGCTGCCTTGGTTGATAAAGACAGTGAAAAGTACCTTGAAGATGCCGAGGTTGATTTCGTAACCGACCAAATGGGCTCACAGTTAACCTTAAAGGCACCAAACGCTAAGCTTCGTAAAGTGAACGAAGATGCGCCGTTATTTGAGCGCGTAAATTACTTTATCGAGTCAGAAGTTAATCCACAACTTGCTGGTCACGGCGGTAACTGTCAGTTGGTTGAAATTACCGATGACGGTATTGCTATCTTGCAATTTGGTGGTGGCTGTAACGGTTGTTCGCAAATTGATTTAACCGTAAAAGACGGTGTTGAAAAACAATTGGTTGATATCATGGCTGGTGAGATCAAAGGTGTACGCGATGTGACTGAACATCAGCGTGGTGAGCACTCTTACTACTAGTCAGTTGCTGACACAATAAGTTATAAAGCCGGCTGATGCCGGCTTTTTTGTGCGCGGCTTGCGAGCAACGCGCTTATGACTCGAGGTTATGACATGCGGTTATGACAGCAATAAATCATTGCGACATTTTGCGTTTAAATTTGATGCTTGCGATCTTTGTTGTGCCAGCGGATAACAAAAAACATAATGATAATAAATGGCACCATAGACAGCACCACCATTGTCCAGCTGCTTTTAAATAACAACCAACCCGCCAATAAAGACGCTAACGCTTGAGTGACAAAGATGACAAAGTCATTGGCCGCTTGAACCTTAAATCGTTCATTGTTTTGATAACTTTGTGGCAATAATACCGTGCCGGTAATAAACAGAAAATTCCAACCGATGCCTAATAGTACCAATGCCCACCAATAATGAATCACATGCTGGCCACTTAAGGCGATAATAGCGACTAACGCATAAGCAGCAAGTCCGGCGCTCAATACCCATACCGAATGATACTTTTTAATGAGCCAACCGGTTAGCAGTGATGGCAAAAACATGGCAATCACATGGCTTTGAATAACCCACTTTGTATCATGCAATGAGTGACCGTTCATGTCGTGCATGCTCAATGGCGTTGCGGTCATGATAAAGCTCATCAAACCATAGCCAATCGCCGCTGATAGCAGCGCAATCATAAATATCGGTTGTTTTATGATGACCGATAAACCACGAGCATCGCCGTGCACTTGGCTCTCTTCTTTGACGCTAGGGTTACTGAATAATTGAAACAGCCCCATTGCCAAGGCAACCACTAGTGCTAAACCGAGAAATGACCCCGCATAGCCGTGTTCAGAGGCTATCCAATCTTTGCCGAGAAATGCCACTTCTGGTCCCAGCATGGCGGCGTAAACACCGGATAACATCAATGCGGATAGCACTTTGGGGGCTTGCTCGGCGGTAACGCTTTCAATCGCCGCGAAACGCATTTGTTGTGCAAATGCCAAGCTCGAGCCCATGATCATGGTCGCTAACAATAATAAACCGAACGAGCCGTTCATTGCGGCAATACAGGCTAAGCTGGCACCTATAATCGCCATAACAAAGCCAATGTTGGTGGCAATTTTACGGCCAAAGCGTTGGTTTAATTTTGAAATAAATAATGTCGCCAAAGCCGTGCCGATAATCATCGTTGTTAATGGCATGGTAGCTAATGTGGGATCTGGGGCAATTTTTGTTGCCAACAATCCGCCAATAAAGGTGATGGTAGAGCTGATGCACATCAACATCGGCATGGTGACAAACAGCACCCAAATATTGCGCGGGTAGCCAAATACCTTTATCAACACCCAAATGGCGGCCAGCATCGCCAGCACGATACCTACTAAGGTCATATTCATCGATTAATCGGTCCAGTTTGCGTTGGCATAATTGCGTTTGTAATGCCAATAAAGGGTGATGCCACGCGCCGCCATAAAAAAGCAAAACGCAGCCCAAAGGCCATGGTTACCAAAGTCTTTAAGCAAAAACCAGGTAGGGAAGAACACTAAGAAGGTGGATATGACCATTGAGTTGCGCATGGTTGCCCCTTGCGTCAGGCCTATATAGACACCGTCGTAGAGATAACACCAACAAGCAATAACAGGCAGAGCGATAATCCAAGGCAAGAATTCTGTTGCATAGGTGACGATAGCATCGATATTGGTCAGCATTTGAATGAAATATTGGCCAAACAGTAAAAACAGCAGCGAGTAACCAATCGCTAAAACGATGTTGAAGCGATTAGCGACACTCACCGATAATTGCATTGCGTCGCTGTCTTTAGCGCCTTTTGCTCTGCCGACACGCGCTTCGGCGCCATAGGCAATGCCATCTAAACCGAAAGAAATAAGCAGCAAGAAGTTTAATAAGATCGCGTTGGCGGCAACCACAGTATCACCGAGTCGCGCCCCCATAAATGTGATAAACACGAAGCAGATTTCTAAACACAAGGTGCGAATGACGATATCGCGGTTAAGGGCGAGGAAAGGGAAAAATGATTCGCGCGCAAAAAATTGCTTCGGTGCCGCAAATAGCGGTTTTAATAACGCGCTTTTACTGGTTTGTAAGGTGCTTGCCGCCATCGCTAAACCAATAAATAAGCAGCTATATTCGGCAATAAGTGTCGCCCAAGCCACACCGGCAACGCCCCATTCAAACACTAAGACGAACAGCAAATCTAAACTTAAGTTAACGCTGTTGGTAATGATCAGTAGCCACATCGCATACTTGGCTTTGTGCATACCCAATAACCAACCGAGCAACACCAGATTCGCTAACGCGGCAGGTAAGCCCCATATGCGGATCTCACAGTATTGCTTGGCGTACTCGAGCACCTTTTCACTGCCGCCACTTAAATACAGCGCCGAATCTACATACAGGCTTTGCAGCAACACAAAACTGATGCCTATGGCAAAGGCAACGAGCAAGCCACGACTGAGTACCAGTAAAACTTGTTGCTGGTCTTGACTGCCAAAGGCTTGGGCAGCAAGCCCGGTAGTCGACATCCGTAAAAAGCCACAAAACCAAGTCACAAAGGTGATGATCATCGAGCCAACGGCGGTGGCGCCTAGGTAATAAGGCTCACCTAAATGGCCAATCACGCCGGTATCCACCAGCCCCAATAATGGGACAGTGATATTGGATAAGATCATGGGCAATGCCAAGGCAAAAAGGGCACTGCGTTCTTTAAGGCGGGCGTTCAACGAGAGGCTTTCCTTTATTCGTTACTTAGCACTGTGATAATCTTAGATAATATCCGATTATTTAGCTCTGAGATATGAAAAAACTCGTTATTTTATTATCAGTTATATTGATGTGTTGCTCTTTACCAAGTTTTGCAACGGTGATTTTGGTCTATCATCATGTCTCTGAAAAAACGCCAAAAAGTACTTCCATAACACCGCAACAGTTTGAAAAACATCTGCAATATTTACAACAAAATGACTACAAAGTCGTGGCTTTAAATGAGGTGGTTGAGCGTATTAAGAACAACCAACCACTGATCGATAAAACCGTGGTGATTACCTTTGATGATGGCTACAGCGATATTCTTGAAAATGGCCATCCGCTGCTAAAAAGGTACGGTTACCCGTATACCATGTTTATTAATCCCGCCACGGTACCGAACAAAGCCGGTATGTATTTAACTTGGCTGCAAATTAAGGCGATGTCCGATGACGGTGTGCTTATTGGCAATCATGGCTATCTGCATGATTCACTGGTTAAGGTGCCTAAAGGTGTGAGCGAAAATACGTGGCTTGACAATAAATTGGCGGAGCTGGTCAAATCTGAAAAAGTTATCGAACAACACACCGGCCAGAGCTGGCGCTACTTTGCTTTGCCATATGGCGAATATACGCCGCAAGCACAGCAAAAATTAGAAAAGCTAGGCTTTGTGGTCTTTACCCAGCAATCTGGCGCGGTTGGTGCGAGCACGGACTTGACTGCCGTGCCCAGATTTCCGGCGTCTATGCCATACGATAAACTCGCGGCATTAAAGGATAAGCTTAATGCCTTGGCTTTTGATTTAACCACGAGCAGTCAACGCGCCGAGACAATTGTGCCGTTTGCGGCACAGCCTGACACTTTAGTCACATTAAACAGCACCGACTTTTACGCCAACATGCTAGCGTGCTTTATTGCGGGCAAAGGTAAGGCGCAAATACAATGGCAAGACAAGAAAAGCTTTACTATGGTTTTTGATAGTAACTTCAATCCGGGACGAAACCGCGCCAATTGTACGGCACCGAGTATTTCCAAACCTGGTCGTTTTTACTGGTACTCACGCGCTTGGTTTGTACCGAAAAAAGACGGTAGTTGGTATAACAATTAAGGAATTTGATATGGCAGAGATAACACTTTATGGTGCCCAACCATCGCCATACGTGCGCCGCGTACGTTTGGCGTTAGCATTTAAAGGGCTTGAGTATACACAGCAGGTGGTATTTCCATTTGCACCCGAAAAACCAGCGGAATTTGTCGATAACAGTCCGACCGGGAAAATCCCTTTGTTATGTCATGACGGAGATTATATTAGTGACTCTGAAGTGATCATACGATTTCTCGACCGCCAGTACCCACAGCCAGCACTATTGCCCGAAGACAACTTATTAGCAGCCCGCAGTGAATGGTTTGCGACCTATTCAACCACGGTGATGGTGGCAGCGATTGGTGGTCACTTATTTGCAGAGATGTATCTCGCCGAAGCATTTTTTAATCGCCCGCCGGCACAAGATGAAATTGATTTGGCGATCAGCAAAGAGATCCCCGCGATATTTGATTACCTCGAATCTGAGTTAAATGATGATTACTTGGTGGGGAATACTATGAGCTATGGCGATTTGTCTGTGTGCTCGATGTTTGTCTTAATGCGTCATTGTAAAGTCAGTTGCGATGCCAGCAAATGGCCGAAAACCGCGGCCTATATTGGCCGAGTATTCGCCAGCGATATATTCGCCACGCTGATTGCTGAAGAAGAGCAAATATTGCGTGACTGGGGCTTACCAATTTAATTGCTATTTCGGGGCAAAGTCAGTAGGCTTGCCCCACTTTTAACGTTCAACTTATCCTCATGCGTCTTTTACGAAGTACCACTCATCCTGATATCAACAACCTTTGTGCTAGCCGTTTTCATCGCCAAGCGGCACGCGCCATTATTGTTCGTGGTGAGCAGATTTTATTGCTGTATACCGAACGCTATCATGACTACACCTTGCCAGGCGGTGGGGTTGATGAAGGTGAAGATTTAGAGCAAGGCTTAGTGCGCGAACTAAAAGAAGAAACCGGTGCGCAAAATATTCGCAATGTGCAAGCGTTTGGCCGTTATGAAGAGTTCCGACCTTGGTACAAAGCCGACTATGACATCATGCATATGGAATCGTTTTGTTATACCTGTGAGATTGACGATGAGTTAGCGAACACCGAACTGGAAGCCCACGAAATCGCCAATGGTATGCATCCGGTGTGGATCAATATTCATCAAGCCATTGCCCACAATGAACATACCATGGCCAACAGTGAGAAAAAGGGGATGTCGATTGAACGGGAAACGTTTTTACTGAAGCTGATAGTAAAAGAATTGCTGTAACCTTTTCAAGGGGTCAGATCACTTGAAAGTTCAATGTCATTTCAAGTGATCTGACCCCTTGAAGAGTCGTTAGCGTTTAACTTCTGCGTTATGGTAGATGTTTTGCACATCATCGCTGTCGTTCAGCATGTCCATAAACTTGTCGAACATCTTGATGTCGTCTTCTTCGCTGATTTCTTTGTAATCTTGCGGGATCCACGTGATCTCATCGACTTCAAATTCAACATCACCAAGTTCTTCAGCTAATGCATTTTTAGTATTGAAGTATTCAGTATGTGGCGCGGTTACGGTAATGATACCGTCTTCTTTCTCAACGTTAGTCACATCTACGTCAGCCATCATTAGGGCTTCGAAAATGGCTTCATCGTCATCACCGGCGAAACAGAATAGCGCAACGTGGTCAAACATGAACGCAGCAGAGCCTTGAGCACCAATTTTTGAGTCGGTCTTAGTGAACGCAATACGCACATCTTTGATGGTACGGTTTGGGTTGTCGGTTAGACAGTCAACAATCACCATAAAGCCGCCAGGGCCAAAACCTTCGTAGCGAGCTGGTTCGTAGTTTTCACCACCGGCACCACTGGCTTTGTCGATTGCTTTGTCGATAACGTGTGTTGGTACTTGATCTTTTTTGGCTTTATCGATCAGACGACGCAATGCTAGGTTGCCATCAGGGTCAAGACCACCGTTTTTTGCACACACATAGATTTCTTTACCGTATTTTGAATACACTTTGGTCTTTTGGCCGGCGGTTTTCGCCATAGACTCTTTACGGTTTTGGAACGCTCTACCCATTAGTCATGTCTCTTCGTTTGAATTCATTTGCGCCAATTTTAGCAAGGATTGACGTTGCTGTGTAGAGCCACAATTGTGACTCTACTTGTTCGATATCAATTAAATGAGGGTATTTTGTATAATTTCAATGCTTAGCCACAAATGAGACTAATTAACTTGCGAATAAATAAGCTTAAAATCTTCCAGCATTCGCTCAGAATCAATCGCCGGCACGGTGCCGGGCTCACCTTGAATTGGCTTAAAAATGGCTTGGATTTGCCCTTGCGGATTGGTCATAACAATAGACGCACTGTGATTAACCAAGTAAAACTCTTGGTTGGTATCCTCAGTAATGGCATACATCAAGCCAAGACTGCGGGAAAACGGAAACAGCGTATCGTGACCACCGCGCAACGCAATAAAGTCATCATTAAAATAATTAATGTAATTATTTAACTGTTCAACGGTATCGCGTTTTGGATCGGCGGTGACCATGGCAACTTGTACTCGATTGCCGGTTATTTCCTGCATCTGTGGATAGATGTAGTTAAGCTCTTGCAATGTCATCGGGCATACATCAGGACACGAGGTATAGCCAAAGAAGAATAAGCTCCATTTGCCTTGCAAATTGCTGTTATCAAATTGCTCACCGTTATGATCGGTAAGATTAAAGTTAGCGATAGATCGCGGCTGCTGATACAACAGGGCGTGTTTAGGCTCTGCCATTTGGCGTTGACTTTGGTAGAGAAATGCCCCCATTGCAGCAGCAATAACGGCAATTATAACGACTAAAACTTTATTCATCTTTGCTACTTCTTATCTGCAAATGATGATCACACCGCCGGAAGGGCGTAGTGATCAACCAATAACACTATAAACAACAACATTAAGTGGACGATGGAAAAGCGAAATGTTTGCATCGCCGTTTGTTTGTCGGCATTAAACTTCAATTTCCAGCTATAAGCAAAGAAAATAATATTTAATGCACAAGCGCCAATTAGATAAATCCAACCACTCATACCTACCAAATATGGGATCAAGCCGACTACAAATAACAAGATGGTATACAACAGGATTTGCGTTTTAGTGAACTCGATACCATGGGTAACCGGCAGCATTGGGATATTTACTTTAGCGTAATCGTCACGACGATGAATAGCCAGCGCCCAAAAGTGCGGTGGTGTCCAGGTAAAGACCAGCAATACCAATAACAATGCATGAGGATGAATTTCATTGGTCATCGCCGTCCAACCAAGCAATGGTGGAATGGCACCGGCTAAGCCGCCTATGGTAATGTTTTGCGGTGTTGCGCGTTTAAGGTACATGGTGTAAACCACCGAGTAACCAACCAAGCCTGATAGGGTTAACCACGCGGTAAGCGGGTTAACTAACCCATACAACATCACGAAGCCTATCAGTGCTAATGATGCAGCAAAGGCGATGGCTTTACTGTTACTAATGCGACCGTTAGGTAATGGGCGATTATGGGTTCGAGCCATAACCGCATCGATACGTTGGTCAACAATATGATTAATGGCGGCCGACGCCGACGATAGTAAACCGATACCTAGCATGGCTGGAATCAATATCTGCCATGGAATCGCGCCAGGCACGGATAAGCTCATGCCAACCAGTGCGGTGAGTACCAGTAACGCGACGACTCTTGGCTTGGTGATTTCATAATATTCTCGCCAACTAACCGGTGAGTCTTGCTCAAGAGCGATAGATGGTGCTGAAGATTTGGCCATAACAGTCTCCTAAATCTTGCGGCGCAAGCTGTATGTGAGGGTGATAAGAGAAAGCATTAACACCGCGGCGACGACGTTGTGGGCAACCGCGACAGGTAAAGGTAAGTTAAACACGATGTTGCTTACGCCTAAACCAACCTGAACGCCAAGAATGACCAATATCAGGCTTGCATTGCGACGGAAAAACTTTGATTGTGCTTTCATCATTATCGATATCGCTAACCAGCCTAAGTACAAGGCAGTGACGATGGCACCGATACGGTGAACCGCATGAATGGTGACGCGTTCGGCATGGGTTAAGAAACCAAACTCGTAAGTCTCTCGCTCTGGCGGGATCAAATCAAATGAATTGCTAAAAGTTAACTGTGCAGCCCAACCGTCCTGACATATTGGCAACTCAGTACATACTAGCGCCGCATAGTTACTTGATGTCCATCCACCCAGTGCAATCTGTAGGGTCAGGATGAAAATACCAAATAACGCATAGGCGCGGTATTTGCGTAGACTAAAATCACCGCCGGGTACGCGATAGGGGGTAAGCCGCAAATACAATAAATAGAGCAGACATAAGGTCACAAAGCCACCTAATAAGTGCCCCATAACCACCACTGGCATAAGTTTCATGGTGACTGTCCATGCTCCCAGCGCGGCCTGAAATATCACCGTCGCGACCAGTATTATCGGTAAAAACAGTGGCATGCCTTTGTCGCGATTTTTAAAGGCGAGAATAAAAATTGCCGCAATCAATAAACCCAGTGTGCCGGCGAAGTAGCGATGGATCATTTCGTTCCAAGCTTTTTGTACTTCGACAGGGCGCTGTGGAAACGCGGCTTCGGCTTTTTCAATTTCGGTTGATGTTTGTGGTACATCAATAAAGCCATAGCAACCAGGCCAGTCTGGGCAGCCCAAACCAGCATGGGTTAATCGGGTATACGCACCTAGGGTAATAACCGTAATAGCCAATAAAATGGCAATAAAAACCAGTCTACGGGTACTGTTCATTAGCCAATCCTCGAGTACTTCAACATCTTCTTCAAGTCACTCAACATGGATTTGCCAAAGGCTGGCACCGCGTCTGCTTGATGTGGTTGGTCATAGGTTAAGACGATATTTCCAAGTGGGTCGGCAATATAGATTTTTAACGGCGATAAAAAAGAAGCCGAGTCGTCTGCTGCTTGTTCCGCTTTGCTGACGATGCGCCAATGGTTTTCATTTACTAACTTTAATTGTTCGGCATTAAATGGCGATATGCTAATGGCTACAGGCGTCACTCGTGGTGTTTCTTTGCCCAATGCCATATAGGTACTTTCAATGCCCGATAAGGTGAATTGGCATTGCTGATCGCAATTGTCTGGCATCGAATAGATCACCAACCATTGTTTGTTGTCATCTTTACTCAGACCAATATCTGCCAAGGTGAGCTTATTGTTAAGCAATTGCCCTTGATTGGTTACCCCATAATTAAACCATTGATTGTCCAGAGCCAGTTTGGCGAGAATTACCGGAACAACGAATACGAGTAGCAGCAGGATAAGGCTACGGCGGTTTTTGTTTACTTCACTTGTCATAACATGCCTTTATTATCTGTATTGTGTTGGCTGTTGGCGTCTTGAAAATTATTATTATTTTGGCGCTTAAAAGACGTATAACTGGCGACTAGCATTAGGCTGAGCCAGGCAAGGGCTAGTAGTCCCCATTGTGTTGCATAACCAAAGTGTTTCTCTGGTGGCATCACTATCGGTTGCCAGCTTTTTTTATAACCGATAGATTCTTTTTTATCCAAGATAAGACTAAAGGGCAAGAGGGGAGTGTTAATTAGTTGTGAAAATTTTTCACTGTCTATTTGTTGCACTCGAATTGGCCAGTTAAGTTCATCGAAAACTTGTTGTTGTAATACAATACCTTGGCTATCTAAACGTACTCTTCCGCTAAGCTCTAATTGGCCTTTTGGTATGCTTATCTCGGGAATGTAACTGCGGTCTAACGAACCGACCACCCAACCTAAATTGACTAGCAATTGACGACCACTTGATTGGTCGTTGAACACCGCAAACACTTTGTAACCGGTTTTGCCACTGTCGACCTGGTTATCTAATAAAAACACCATAGGTTGGACAAACTCACCAATTACACTAACGGCAATATCATTAACGTCGACAAAGCCGTTGTCACTGTCGCCTACTTGCTTAAGTAGGGTGGCTAGAGGGATGGCTTGTTGATTACCCAATTCGGCAATGCGGTCAACGCGAAGCTGTTTTTCAACACCACGTTCATATTGCCAAAAACTTAGCTTGATTAATGCACAAAATACCGCCAAGGTAATAACTATCCAGGCCAACTTAAAGCTGGCTAAGTATTGAATAATATGTGTGTTTTTATTAACGCGGGTCATCGATTACCTGTACTACACAATTGGTAAAAACGGAGCGTTCCTTGTTTGAAATAATTTTTAAAGTTGTCTTGGTGGTGTTGGCGTTTTTAATGATCTATAACTTGTTTCGAGCCGGTTATATGATGAATAAAAACGAAAAAAACAAACCACCCATGTCTAAGTACATTGGTCGCCGAGTGATTATCTCAGGCTTGATTGTACTGCTTATGGCGATCGGCATCTTAACTGGGTTAATTACCCCAAATCCGAAACCTTTTTAATCCTTTAACGCCTTTGCTTAACACTAATTAAAGCGTTAAAGGATTAATCGGAAGTTGGTGTTATCGTCTTTTAAAGCGTGCTTAAAAGCCGACAACACCGAAATTTCCTATCTTTTGCTACAAAATATAGACAAAGAGAAACAGCAGTACCCAAACCACATCAACAAAGTGCCAGTACCAACTTGCTGCCTGGAACGCGAAATGATTATCTGGGCTAAAATGTCCTTTCAATACGCGGAAGAACATAACGATAAGCATGATCGCACCTAAGGTTACGTGTAAGCCGTGAAAGCCGGTCAGCATAAAGAAAGTGTTACCGTAGATACCACTTGCTAAGGTCAAACCCATTTGCGTATAGGCAATGATGTATTCTTCAACCTGCAAGCCAAGGAACACCAAGCCAAGTAGAATGGTAACTGCCAACCAAACTTTTAATGCTTTACGTTTGTTTTGCTCTAATGCTACGTGAGCAAAATGCGCTGTAAACGAAGAGGTTAAAAGCAACAAGGTGTTGATAAGAGGTAAACCATACCAACCCATAGCGGTAGTTTCGGTGTTATCTGGGGTAACCGTTAATGGCCATGCCGCCTGAAACTGAGGCCACAATACTTGCATCGTCTCGAGATTATTACCTTCACCTCCTAACCACGGCACGGAAAATACGCGAGCGTATAGCAGGGCACCGAAGAAGGCGGCGAAAAACATCACCTCAGAGAAAATAAACCAGCTCATACCTTGGCGGAATGAATTGTCCATTTGCCCGGAGTATTTGCCAGCCATTGACTCGTCAATAACATTGGAAAACCAACCAATCACCATATAGATGATCAGCGCAATACCAGCCAGTAACACCCAGCCACCAAAGCCTTCTCCAGTATCAAGATTTGCCACATAGCTACCAGCGCCAACGGCAATCATAAACAGCGCAATCGCGCCGACTATTGGCCAGTGACTTTGCGCTGGCACATAATAGGTTTCGTATTCTTTTGTTGTACTCATAGTGTTTTCCTCTACACCTGATTCTTAACTCAAGGCCAATCTTTCTTTGTGCTTAGCTGTTGTCAGTGATGTCATACAAGGTATATGACAATGTCAGCTCTTCAATGTGTTCGGGTAAATCGACATCGACATAAAACTGCAATGGCATCCAAACATCATTGTCTGCTTCCAGCGGCTGCTGGTTAAAGCAAAAACACTCAATCTTTTGAAAGTAATTTGCCGCTTGTCCAGGCGATACCGAAGGTACAGCTTGGGCAACAGCATAGCGGCCTGATTGATTCTTGGCGTAAAATTTTACAAACTTCATTTCTCCCGGGTGAACCTCAATAAAGTTCATCTCAGGTTCAAACTTCCATGGCGCACCTTGTGCGGTGCGACTAAGAAATTGAACCTTAATGGTACGTGAGGTATCGATGCCGCTGTCATTAACCTCGGCAGCGGTATTGGCCGTTTTGCCATTTAACCCGGTGATATCACAAAACACGTCATAAAGAGGCACTAGAGCAAATCCAAAGGCGAACATGGCAAACACGGTAAACACCAACTTGCCGACACTTTTTTTCACCTTTTTTTGGTGATTGGTGTTTGCTTCTGCTGTTTGAGTTTGCGGCTCGTTTTGTTGTTGCTCTGTACTCATATGGTGTGCTGCCTATTTTATTTCTGGTGGTGTTTCAAAGGTGTGATATGGCGCTGGCGACGGCACAGTCCATTCTAATCCTTCGGCACCTTCCCAACATTTCGCTTCGGCTTTTTCGCCACCGCGAATACACTTGATAACCACGTATAAGAAAATCAGCTGTGATAAACCAAAGGCGAAACCACCAATACTGATCCACTTATTAAAGTCGGCAAACTGTAGGGCATAATCCGGTACTCGACGCGGCATACCAGCTAGACCGATAAAGTGCATAGGGAAGAACAGAACGTTGACAGAAATCAGTGAACACCAAAAGTGTATCTTACCGATTTTCTCGTCATACATGTGGCCAGTCCATTTTGGTAACCAGTAATAGGCGGCTGCGAATAATGAGAACAGCGAACCGGTAACCAGTACATAATGGAAGTGAGCAACAACAAAGTAGGTATCATGATATTGGAAATCAACCGGCGTCATCGCCAGCATCAGACCACTGAACCCACCAATGGTAAACAAAATAACAAAGGCAATTGAGAACAACATTGGTGTCTCAAAGGTCATTGCTCCTTGCCACATGGTTGCAACCCAGTTAAACACCTTAACCCCTGTTGGTACGGCTATTAGCATGGTGCAGTACATAAAGAACAACTCACCCGCTAACGGCATGCCCGTGGTAAACATGTGGTGCGCCCAAACGATAAACGATAAGAACGCTATAGATGCGGTCGCGTAAACCATAGAGCTGTAACCAAACAGTTTTTTACGGGTAAAGGCTGGGATGGTGGTTGATACAATACCGAATGCCGGTAAGATCATAATGTACACTTCAGGGTGACCGAAGAACCAGAATATATGCTGGAACATGACCGGGTCACCACCACCGGCGGCATTAAAGAATGAGGTACCAAAATAGGTATCGGTTAACACCATGGTAACCGCACCGGCGAGAACCGGCATAACCGCAATCAACAGGTAAGCGGTGATGAAGAATGTCCATACAAATAATGGCATCTTCATGTAGGTCATACCCGGTGCACGCATGTTCATGATGGTAACGATGATATTAATCGCACCCATAATCGATGAAATACCCATAATATGGACGGCAAACACGAAGAATGCAGTACTACCATTTGAGTAGGTTGTCGATAATGGCGCATAGAATGTCCAACCGAAGTTAGGACCACCGCCTTCCATAAACAATGATGCCAATAAGATGCTGAACGCAAATGGCAAAATCCAGAATGACCAGTTATTCAATCGTGGTAGCGCCATATCTGGTGCACCGACCATCATCGGTATCATCCAGTTTGCCAAACCCGTAAAGGCAGGCATGATGGCACCAAATACCATGATAAGACCGTGTACTGTGGTCATTTGGTTGAAGAAGTCTGGTTCAACAATTTGCAAACCTGGCTGGAATAGCTCGGCGCGAATGACCATAGCCATCGCACCACCGGTAAGTAGCATGATGAAACTGAACCAAAGATAAAGGGTACCAATATCCTTATGGTTAGTGGTGTATAACCAGCGCTTCAGGCCGGTCATTTTATGATCATGGTGATCATCATGATGATCTAATGTTTCTGTAGCTGTACTCATAATCATTCCCCCTTATTTGACTACATCTTTGGCTTGCACAGCATCGCCGGTATCGTTACCCCAGGCGTTGCGCTCGTAGGTAACCACTGCGGCCATCTCTTGTGGCGTTAGCTGAGCGGCAAAACCTAGCATAGCGGTACCTGGTTTGCCGTTAGCAACCATGTCAATATGAGCGGCGATATCACCGGTGGCCATAGCGCTGCCTTTTAGACCAGGGAATGCTGGCGGCATACCTTCACCATTTACTTGATGACAAGCGGCACATTTAGCAACATATACTTGCTCGCCGAGCTCCATAAGTTGAGCCATGTCCAAATCGTCCATGTTCACTTCAGCCGCTGGTACAGGTTCTGCTTCAGGTGTGGTTGCTGCACTGTCGCTTGCGCCATCTGGTGCAACCGGTTCAGTACTGGCGCCACTTACACCTTGACCAATTTCTTGAACGTCTTTGGCTTGTACGGTTTGACCCATATTATTGCCCCAAGCATTACGCTCATAGGTAACAACAGCAGCTATCTCTTTCAAGCTAAGTTGCTTGCCGTAACCTTGCATACCGGTTCCAGCACGACCATTGAATACCACACTGATGTGTTCAGCCATTTTTTCAGCATCCACAGCGATACCTGAACCTGCGAGTGCAGGGAATGCAGGCGGTAGGCCTTGACCATTTGGTTGGTGACAAGCGGCACAGTGCGCGGTATAGGTTGTTTCACCCAATGTCATCAAATCGTCCATAGACATTTCAGCATTAAGCGAGGCAGCTTCTGCTTGCTTGGCTTTGGTCATGGCAATCTTCTGTTCGTTGATCCAAAGCTCATAGTCTTCTTCACTGCGCACATCGACAACGATTGGCATGTAGCCGTGGTCTTTACCACATAGCTCGGCACAACGGCCACGGTAAATACCTGGCTCATTGACATTGGTCCAAGCTTCATTGATAAAGCCCGGGTTTGCGTCTTGCTTGACGGCAAACGCTGGAACCCACCAAGAGTGAATTACGTCATCTGAGGTAATTAGAAAGCGTACTTTACGGTTAACCGGAATTACTAAAGGCTTATCTACTTCAAGTAAGTAGTTTTCACCTTTTGCTTCACCGTCACCTTCGCGATTATCAAATTGTTCGCGTGGGGTAGACAGCACACTGTAATATTCGATGCCTTGATCAAAATATTTGTAATGCCACTTCCATTGGGAACCGGTGACCTGAATGGTTATGTCGGAATTGGAGTTATCCTCCATATCAATCAAGGCCGTGGTTGCTGGCCATGCCATACCAATCAGAATAAGAATAGGAATAGCGGTCCAAAGTATTTCTACTTTAGTGCTTTCATGAAAATCGGCTGGCTTTACGCCTTTCGATTTACGGTGGAAGATCATGGACCAGAACATAGCACCGAATACTACGATACCAATGACGGTACAAATCCATAGAACCAACATATGCAAATCATAGACATTTTGGCTGACATCCGTCACACCTTTAGTCAAATTCAATTGCGATTCTGCCCAAGCTGAACTGGCAAACGTACTTGCCAACAACAGCCAACCCAGGTTACGTCTTTTCACTCGACATCTCCTTCTGCTTGCTAAGCCAAAGAAAATACAGAAAAAGGGACAAGATACATCTTCATTCGATGTCGCAAATTTCCGTAAATTATTGTTATTGTTTTATACCGGTTAAATGATTAACTCGGCCATTTACGTACTGCAAATCTACGTTTAGTTTTGACGTGGTAGATTTAGCGTATTCTCTTATTGTTGTAATCGGCTGGTGTCACCAGGTGGCAAACAATCGGCCTGTTTTTGTTTATTTCATGCTCTAGAATTACCTAATTTTTATACAAGGTAAAGCGCTTTGTTAGAAATTTGTAAATCTTTTTTACAATCCAGATTACAAATGGGACTAGAGTAAATACTCTTGTGTTTTAATGGGTTATAGACAAGACAAGGCGATGGAGGTTTTTTTATGATACAAAAAACGCCCTAACTTGGGCGCTTTCTAGAGGATATTTGGCTGCTTAAAGTTTGTACAGTTTTGCTGGGCTACATCCAGTCAGCATTGCGAACCACACCGACGGCGATTCCTTCAATATTAAAAGGTGTATTGGTTAAATCGACAACAATCGGCGAGAATGCTTCGTTTTCAGCGTGTAAATAGACAACGTTACCTTCTCGTTTATAGCGTTTGACGGTGACGTCATCCTCTACTCGTGCCACCACAACCTGACCGTTATGAATGTCTGTCGATTGGTGCACAGCCAGCAAATCTCCATCGAGAATACCGATGTCTTTCATGCTATCGCCATTAACGCGCAATAAGTAATCGGCAGCAGGGTGAAACAAACTACCATCGATCTTGTATCTGTCTTCAACGTGCTCTTGGGCAAGAATAGGTTCACCTGCCGCAACTCGACCAATTAATGGCAAGCCTTCTTCTTCAACATGCTCTTCGGCTAATTTGATACCACGGGAGGTGCCCGGTAGCATTTCAATAAAGCCCTTTTTGGCCAGCGCTTTTAAATGCTCTTCCGCAGCATTTGCTGATTTAAAACCAAAAAAGTTGGCAATTTCCGCTCGTGTCGGTGGCATGCCGGTTTCGTTTATTTTTTCTTTTATCAAATCAAAGATTTGTTGTTGTCTGGCAGTCAATGCTCGCATGATATTTTTACAGCCTGTTTATCTGTACAGTAACTGTCAGTATATACAGCTTGATAAGAATCGCAACCAATAAATTATTGTTTTACAAGATATGTGTAGGTTCCAGTTCAAAACTAAATTCGTTCCAACGCAAATAAATTATGAAATAAATTCGCTTTTTTTTGATTCTAGATATGATGGTTTTAGTGGATGACGCTGAATTGATTCATATGAACGGACGGGTGTATGACTATAACCTTGGTCGTTTCTTGAGTGTTGACCCTGTGTTTCAAGCGCCAGCTAATACTTAAAGCATGAATCCGTATTGAATCGACAAAACTAACCTAGATATTTTTTTGCACATAAAAAACGCCCTCATTAAGGGCGTTTAAACGAGCATTATGTTGTTCAGGTACGGTTGTGATTAAGGTTCTAATACTGTATCGATGATATGCACCATGCCATCTGATAAGCGATTATCTTCGCTGATGATCTTCGCTTCTGATTTTTCGGCAATAATCAGGCCATCGTCGTAATAAATGCTGTTGCCATCAAGCATCTCAACCATTTTCGCACGGGTCACAGAGCGTGAATTGCGCACGCCTTCGGTAACATGGTATTTCAATACATCAGCAACGCCATCAGCGCCCAGTAAACTCACAGCGGCATTAAACGCATCGGCATCATTGGTGGTGTTGGTGAGCATGTAGAAGGCGTTGTCATTAGGCGCAAATACGGTCAAATCGCTGCCATCGAACGCGGCGACGGTGCCGGTTGCGATCAGCGCGGCGACTAATACGTCAAAATCTTCGCCATTGCTGTCAAAATCAAATGGTTCGCCAGACGCGGCAACAGCAAAATCGACGATACTTACATCGGATTTTTCCGCCCACTTGGGTTTTGCTGCGTAAGCCGATGCACTTAAAAAAGTCGCAACAGATAGTGTTGCAATGGTTTTTGTTAATGAACTCATTACCGTATTCATCATAGTGTTCCTCTGTTTATTTTGACGTTGATAGTGATGGAGTTCTTACGGTAATTCGTTGCCAGAAGATCACTTAATACATTGCTACCACCGAGCTATGACTGGTTATCTGCAAAAAAGTCACGACAAACTACCGTGATCCAACTCTCTAGAGTGGCAGCAATGTGTGTGGTTAGTTGCTTTCTTTTTGGTTTGCAAATGTCATGTCGTAGCCGCTAGCCGATTGCTCATTTTGTTGCAGTAACAAGAACATGGCTTGGCTGGACTCGTCTAAGTTAATTGCTTGTGAGGCGAGCAGTATCTCGCTGCTGTCGCGCTTGGCAACGGCATATACTGTGTAGGTATTGTTTAACAGCTCGATATTACTGGCGTTTGCGTAACTGATATGGCGATAATTAGTTGAAGTTTCGATCAACTCATCATTTTGCACAAAGTAGACACTGACGCTATTGAAATTGTCATCTTCAACAAGGTTTATGATTTCAATTTTGTGACTATAAATACTGTTACTTTGGCTGGTTTTAACCGCTAATGAATTGATTTTTATTTCAACTTCATCGACCAGTCCATCGCCATCTTCATCCACATCGCCGTCGCCATCATGATCAACGTTTTCTTCGCTGAGGTAAAAGAAGATGGTTTTCTCTTCGTTTTCAGCTAGGGTCAACAAATGATTGGATAGCAAGGGGTGTTGTTGCGACGAGCTGAGCAAATCAATGCTGTAGTCGCCTTGGCTGACAATATAGGTGTCACTGTATTGACCAAAACTGATGTTGTCGATAGCAATGGTTTCCTTAATTGAACGTAAGGTGGCATCTATAGAATGGTCATAATCAGGTAATAAATCGTGCTCTGTAATGCTGTTGAACAGTCGCAGTTTTGAATCATCCCCTTCACTTTGTAATGTCATAAAGTCGTATTTTGAAATCATGTCGATGGCAAACGGCGAAGAGCCTGCACCTTGGTTTTGTCGTACCACGACGATATATTGCGAGGTGTATTGCATAGGCGCTTGGGTCGATTGAAATAACACTTGGTCACTGCCAGCTTGGGTAATATAAAAGGTATAATCGTCTTGATCGTGTTTTTGATTATCACTGATGACCCCGTAATTAAGTTGTTCAAGCGCAATCGCCTCATTAAAGGTTTCATCGGTTTTCGACATGTAGACATCAATATCTTGCATTGCTTCATGTAAGTTGAGCAGGCGGATATTAAACAGCTCTTCGTCATTGTCGTTATCATCATCAATGACTGGAATATCAAAGGACATCACTTGCGGCGCTTGTACGTCACCTGTTAGGGCAAAAAATTGAATGCTGTCTTTACTGAATTTATGGTTTTGTTGATAGATGATTTGTAGATCTTCGCGACTGCTGCTATCAGCATCATCTTGCCAAGCAAGCTCCACATAATAGTCGTCAGCTTCGAGCTCGTAACGGTTGTTTGCATCAGCAAATGCTAACGGTGAAAAGGTGATTTCGAAATCGTCGTCATCGTCATCTTCGTCGAGGTTTTCATCGACGGTAAAGTAAATGCTAGGTGCGTTGTTTGAGGCGTTGTAAAACTGCACAAAGGCATTGTCAGAATCGCTCTGTTCATCGTCTGAACTGCACGCGGTCAATAAACTGGCGAATACACTGGCGCAAAGCACAGGTTTTATGGTGTTTAAAGAGAGTGTCTTATTATGTAAATTCATGGTTCCTACCCTATTAAATTAAAAAACGAACAAGCCATATTGTCGATATGGCAACACCCAAAATAGATAACGGTATTAACAAATTGTTCACTTGGGTAACGTGTATTTACAGTACTTTACGAAGCAGCTTAAAACTTTACGTTGCTTTACATTTGGCGGCGGAACTTTCGCTATTTGTGCTAATAAGGAAGGGGGCGTTTTTGCTGCTGTTGGGATTGCCCAATACTGGCGTTTAATAACTCGCAAGCATTTGCTGATTTTGGCCGATGTAGTGATTGGCTTTTCTCTAGTGAGTCGCAATTGTGTTGCTTCACGCACGTTTTAATTCGCTATATTGCAGTCTTTTTAGCGATATTTGTGCTCAAATAGTGGCGAATGTAGCAACAGCATCGATAATAATGGTAGAATTGCCGCAAATTTTTAAGTGATTAATCCGCCAAGGATTTTAAATACAAAATGAGAGCCTTGTTCTATTTTTTATTGTCTTTACCTGTACGCTTGTTGGTTAAGTGTAAGGTAATTCCTGATAACGCTGAAACGTTCGAGTTGGGCGACAACAAAGACGTGTTTTATATTGTCCGTCATCAATCGGCGAGTGACTTATTGGCATTGCAAATGGCCTGTAAGTCACTAAACATGCCTGATCCATTAGAAAGCGTTGTCGTAGATGGCCAACAAATGGATCGTTGCATTTGTTTGGAAAAACCAAGCTCTATTTTTCCTTGGATGAAACCTGGAAAAACGCGCGCTATGAGTTCAGGGTCGGCGTTACTTAAGGCGCATCAAAAAGATCATGAGCGCAACGCTAAGCTTATTCCAGCGAACTTGTTGTGGGGACGTAAACCGGGCAAAGCCAAAGTCAATGTCAGCGACATGATTGCCGATGAGACCTCTCCTAACTTTTTACGTAAGTTCTTTATCGTTTTGTTTTTGGGGCGTGATGCCTTAGTGCGTTTTAGCGAGCCCGTATCATTACGTCAAGTGGTCGATACGCAAGGCAGTGACGACATCGCCGCACGAAAATTGATACGCATGGCGCGTATTCATTTTCATCGCCAATCGGTGGCGACGACCGGCCCACGTTTAATGGATTTGCACCAAAAGTTTACCGCCTTGTTTGCCAATCCGGCGATCAAGCGTTTGATTAAAGAGGAAGCAAAATCCAAAGGTAAGAGCGAAGAAGAGATCAAAAAACAGGCGCGCGGAATGATGAAAGAAATCGCCGCGGATTATCGTCCGGTAACCATACGACTTGGTGACCGTGTTTTGACCTGGTTATGGAATCGTTTATACAACGGTATCGAAGTGAAAAATGGCGACCGTTTGCGTGAGTTATCACAAGCCGGCCATGAAATCATTTATGTACCGTGTCATCGCTCACATATGGATTACTTATTACTGACCTATGTAATCTATCATCAGGCAGTCGCTACACCGCGAATCGCCGCGGGTATCAATCTTAACTTTTGGCCAGCAGGGCCTATTTTCCGTAAAGCGGGGGCATTCTTTATTCGTCGTAGTTTTCGTGGCAACCGCTTATATTCAACGATTTTTCGTGAATATTTAGGCTTACTGTTTACCCTTGGTTACCCCGTTAAGTACTACACCGAAGGTGGTCGCAGCCGCACCGGTCGTTTACTGCAACCAAAAACCGGTATGATCGCGATGACGGTGCAAAGTATGCTTAAAGGCATCGAACGTCCATTAACCTTGGTGCCTGTTTATCTTGGTTATGAGCACGTTATGGAAGTTGCCAGTTACCACAAGGAACTGAAAGGCAGCGGCAAACAGAAAGAGTCGATATTCGGTATTATTAAAGCGATTCGCAAGTTGCGTAACTATGGTAAAGGTTACGTCAACTTTGGTGAGCCGATCAGTATCAATGATTACTTAGACAGCAATGTGCCGGAATGGAAAGAAAGCATCGATCCTATCGACCCGCCTAAACCAAAATGGTTAACACCAACGGTAAATGGCTTAGCAGATCAAGTCATGACCGAAATTAACAAAGCCGCGGCATTGAATTCGGTAACCTTAACGGCGCTTATTTTATTAACGTCTGAGAACAAAGCGCTCACGCGTAAAGAGTTAGAAGCGCAACTAGATTTCTTTATTGAGGTGCAAAAAGCCGCACCTTTCAGTAAGGAAGTGTATATTCCGCATGAATCCGGTAAAGAGTTAGTCGACTCGGTTATCAGCCTTAATAAAGTTGATGTGACTGACGATAAAATGGGGCAATTAATCTCGTTAACTGATCAAGCTTGTTTAGAGATGAGTTATTACCGTAACAATATCTTGCACACCTATATGTTGCCGTCAGTGGTCTGTCGTTTATTAAACACCTACGACAAATTAACCACCGAAGAAATTGACACTAAAGTAGAACAATTAATGCAGCTAATTAAGGCTGAGTTGTTCTTATGGCATAGCCATGATGACATTGTTGAACAAACAGAGACGATACTTAAGTACTTTGAACAGCAGCAATTGATTAAGCAAAGTAAAGCGGGTTACTGGAGCATTAATGCCGAGAACAAAAGCAGCCATATGCTTAACCTAATGTCATCGTGCATCAGTGAAACGGTACAGCGTTACACTATTGTTTTGAATATCGTCAATAGCTCGTCACCAATTGCTCGCTCAGCGTTAGAAAGCGATGCCACAACGTTGGCAGAGCGCATGTCCAAGTTGCATAACATCAATGCACCTGAGTTTATCGATCGCAAGGCGCAAACCGCCGTGGTTAATGCCTTACGTGATTATGGTTATATTGAAACCGATGATACTGGTAGCTTTATCAAAACCGATAAATTGGCCAGCCTAGATGAAACCCTAGAGCATTTGATTGAGCCAGATGTATTGCAAAGTATTTTGCATACCTAATGGAAGCAAATGACAAAAGGCTGGTAGATACCGGCCTTTTTTGTGTCCGTTTGCAGCTTAATTAGCCATTAAATTTTGGTATCTTTTTGTCAACATGCTAACGTTTGTGGCAAATCACTTTATTAAAGCCATTGTTATGCGTTTAGCCTTATTATTTACTTTATTTTTGCCACTTGTTGCTCAGGCAGCACAGCCGTCTGTTGATGTTCCTGCGCTGCCGGAGCCGGTCAGCAATAATGCCGTCGCTAAAGTGCAAACCAAGCAAGGTGAGTTTATTATTAGCTTTATGGGCTTGGCGGCCGGTAAGACATATCAAGATGTGCACAACAAGGTATGGGCATGGCAAGTGGGTAGTGACGCTTGGCAAGCGAAAACACCAGTACCTTCAAGCTTACCGCTAAAAGGGCGTTTGGCGGCAATTGCGGTTGGTATTAACGATAAGGCTTATATCTTTGGTGGCTATACAGTTGCTAAAGACCATTCGGAAATCTCCTCACCTGATAGCTTTCGCTATGACGTTATTCACGACCGTTATGAATCGATCGCACCTATGCCGGTGCCAGTCGATGACAGTGTCGCGTTGGTGTATCAGCAGCGTTATATTTATCTGATCAGTGGCTGGCACAACGCGGGCAATGTCAACTTAGTGCAAATTTACGACACCAAGACCGATAGCTGGCAACAAGGCGCACCATTTTTAGGAGAGCCTGTTTTTGGTCAAGCGGCGGGCTTGGTCGATAACGTTATGCTGGTGTGTGATGGCGTAAAAGTTCAGGCTAACCTGTTAAAAAGACGCAGCTATGCCATGGCAACACAATGTCTTAAAGGCAGTATAGATGAGAAAAACCCAGCTAAGATTGATTGGCAATTGGTTGCACATCCTACCGGTCAAGGGCGCTATCGAATGGCGGCCATAGATGTGGCTGGTAAAATTGCCTTTGTTGGTGGTTCAAGTAACCCATATAACTACAATGGTGTTGGTTATAATGGCGAGCCATCTGAGCCTGACGCTAAATTATGGTTGTTTGAGCCAAGCGATAATAGCTGGCAGGTAATATCAACAGAGTACCTAACAATGGACCATCGAGGCTTAATTAAGCTTAATGATCAATTGCTTACCATTGGCGGTATGACAACCAATCAGCAAGTCTTAAATCAAGTCACGATATGGTCAGATAACACTCCATTACCGTAAACAACATCATCTAACATTTTTTAAATATTTGTTGATCTGGATCAGTATCAATCCTGTGGCCATCTCCTATGCTTTAGTTAGTTTAAATAAACGGGATAACACAGGAGAGAGTCATGGACAATTTAAGCTTTCTACTAAACGATCCTATCGTCTGGATCTCAGCTATTGGATTAACAACCGTATTGGTTATTTGCAGCTACTACGTGTACTTTTTTATAAAACACATAAACAGTGATTTGTAATTCTCTTATTAACACATAATTTATCTCCCTCGGGTAAATTAATTTTTGGCGATGTCAATGCATGACCTTTCTCTAAAGGCTTTGTGGCATCGCTTTTTCTTATGTTAATCAATATTTGCAGCAAACCCTTCTAAAATAGCCGCGATATACGCAACATATCGGCTTATTCCTTGCATTTCGCTGTCGCAAGGTTAATATCGAATTGATAACAAGAAAAAGGGTAAGGGTTTATGTTAGGGCAATTGTATGCCGGGCTTATTAAAGCGACGGCGAATGTGACCAGGCTAGCTGTAGCGACACTTTTGGTGGTGCTACCATTAACGGCTCAGGCAAAAATTGTTGCCAACTCCGTAAAAACGACCAAACAAATCAATTTCAAAGGTCAATCGCTGGAGATCATCAGTGGTGAATTTGAATTTGCGCTCGACCCATTAAATGCTGCCAATACAGCGATTGTTGATTTGCAGCATGCCAGCAAAGACAGCGACGGTATGGTGCGTGCGAAAGCCAACTACGTGGTCATTCAGCACCAAGATCCTAAACTGCGCAACGGCGCATTAATTGAAGTGTCTAACCGTGGCTCGAAAGCCTCGCTACGCTATTTCAATTTTGCCCCCCGCAGCGCCATGCCAACTCAAGCATCACATCTTGGTGATGGTTTGATTCAAGAGATGGGAATGTCGATGATCTGGGTTGGTTGGCAAGGCGATTTGAATGCCGGTGAGCATGTTTTACGTGCGCAATTACCCAAAGCATTAGGCCAAGCCGGTTGGGCTCGCAGCGACTGGACGGTAGATACGCCAAAATCGTTATTGTCCCTTGCTCATCGCCCACAAATAGATACAGTTTATCCCGTCGAATTTAGTAAAGAATCTCAAGCGTGGCTGACGCGTCGTATGGGGCGTGACAGTTTGAAAAGCGTGGTGCCACGCGACAGTTGGCAATTTAGTTCCGACGGCAAGTCGATTGCGGGCAACTTTGAGCCAGGCATTTATGAATTAGTATACCCAACCAAAGACCCACTCGTTGCTGGTGTTGGTTTAGCGATATTGCGTGATACCGCCGATTACGTAAAACAAGCCGACAGCCCATATCAAGTTGATAAAACCATCGCCTTTGGGGTATCACAAACTGGCCGCTTTTTACGTCATTTCTTATACCAAGGTTTCAATGAAACAGAGGGCGGAGAAAAAGCTTTTGATGGTATGTTTATCCATACCGCTGGCGCCGGCCGAGGCAGTTTTAATCACCGATTTGCCCAACCGTCTCGCGACGGCCATCGCATGACCGCCTTCTTTTACCCAACCGATATATTCCCGTTTACCAGTGAACGTGTGCGCTCGTCGATTACCAATAAGAAAGAGGGCTTGTTAAAACGTCATCACGAAGACTTTTACCCGAACATCTTTTATACCAATACGGGCTATGAGTATTGGGGCCGAGCTGCAGCGCTAATTCATACCCATGATATTTATGATGTTGAACCAAAGAAAAACGAACGTATTTATCACTTAGCCTCTGCGCAACACTATGTAGAGGGTCATCAAAATTTAAATGCAATAAGTCAGGTTGATAACTTATTTCAAGGCAATCCAATCGATTTTCGCGTGCAATTACGTGCCTTGTTGGCGCACCTTGCTAATTGGGTTGTAAAAGAAAACGCGCCACCGCGTAGTGCGTTTCCAAGGTTTGCCAACCAAACCCTTATCACGTTTTCACACTTTCAATTACCACCTTGGTTACCTATTGATAAACCATATAAGCCTCATACCGCCTATGAAGTCGATTACGGCGATCATTGGCAACAAGGCATTATCGATAATCAACCACCGGTGATATTGGCTGAAATCATGCCAGCGGTGCCTAAGGTCGATAATAACGGTCATGAGCTGGGCGGTATTAAGCACCCTTTGATTCAAGCACCGATTGCGACCTTTATGCCATGGAGCTTGCGATACAATAAGTTCGCCAGTAATGAAATCAGTGATTTTCGTGGTGCAACTTTACGTTGGAGTAAGGACAAGATCTTGCAACGCTACAGCGACGAAAAAGCGTATCAAAATCACCTTAAAAATATGTCTGATAAGAGTGTAAAAAGTGGCTGGTTGTTACCACGAGACGTTAGTCGCGTATTACAGCAAGGTAAATGGCTGTGGCAGTGGAGTATGCAACAACCTAAGAAGAAAGTTGCAACGACACTAATACAAGACAAACAAGACAAACAAGACACGCAAGACAAGCAACAGAGCGAATAGCAATAACCTTACGACGATAAACAAAAAAGGAGGCGCTAAGCCTCCTTTTTTCTAGTGCTGTTTAGTTAGATTGTCGCTCAATGCATTTGCTTTGACTTGTAGATATTAGTCTGTAAATGACTAAACAGTGTAGCGAACATTAGCTAATGCATTACTCCGTGTGATCAAAGCAGATCAAGCATGTAGTAGAGCATTAAATAGATCGCTAGTAATCCCGCCACCCAAACGACCATGGTTTCGATAGGCCAAAGTTTTGCGAAGTACCCTTTTGGTTTACCTAACTCCGAATCATATGAATTCTGGATCATTTGCTTGATCGAAATAATCGCAAACATCTCCAGTTTCTCGTAGGCGCCGTAGGTTTTACAGGCAATATTTCGCACAATGTTAGGCGCTAGCTTACGATAGAACCAGTCAGCATCGAGATTAGTTGATGGCAACTCAGGTGGGTACATATTGCGTTGGTTTAGCCACACAAAAGCGAGTGCTGAGAAGAATAGCAACTGCAGCTGGGTTAAAATGTGAGTGACATCATAGGGTTGATAGTTATGCTCCCAAGGCAATAGGGCGTAAACCGTTTGTGCTGGGAAACTACCTATTACAACGCACGCAATTGCAGCTAAGGTCATGGCAATAAGCATGTTCTTAGGAGGCTCTGTTGTGCGAATGCCAGAATCATGGGCGAAAAATGCGAAAAACGGAATTTTAATACCGGCGTGGTGGAATACACCTGCGGCAGCAAACAGTAATAATAACCAAACGACGTCATAGCCTTCTGCAACCGCGGCAGCCATGATCATCGACTTCGATACAAAGCCGCTGAAAAGAGGGAATGCTGAGATGGAAGCGGCGCCGACAATACAGAGTATGGTGGTTTTGGGCATACTCTTATACAACCCACCGAGCTCGGATCCATTAATCTTGCCGGTCATGTGCAACACGGCTCCCATTGTCATCATCAGCAGGCCTTTAAATATAACGTCGTTAAAGGCATGAGCAACGGCACCATTTAATGCGATAGCGGTACCAATACCTATACCAACGATCATAAATCCGATTTGGTTAATCAAACTGTAAGCCAACACTCGACGAAGGTCGTTTTCGATAACCGCAAAGAAAATTGGGAAACACGCCATGGTCACGCCAATCCAAACAAGGATTTCTTCACCCGGGAAACCTCGAGCAAATGCGTAGACAGCAACTTTAGTCGTGAAGGACGCTAAGAAGATGGTGCCTGATGGGGTTGATTCTGGATACGAATCGGTAAGCCAGTTATGCACAAATGGGAAGGCACACTTGATACCAAAAGCGGCAAATATTAACCATGCGCCAACTTCAGCAAGACCATCATGGGCCAAGCCAATATGGGTGAATAGCAGGCTGTTATTCACTTGGGCAAATATCAGTAAACCTGCCAGTAATAGCACCCCAGACAGCACCTGAATGATCAAGTAGCGCAGGCCCGCGGCATAAGCTCGATCAGTTCGACGAGCCCAAATGAGGAATACTGAAGTTAGGGCTAACAGCTCCCAAAAAACAAATAAGCTCAGTAAATCTCCCGCAAACACGGCGCCTACCGCGCTGCCTGCGTAAGCCAAGCCCGCCACATGTTGAACCGTATCTTTAACATGTAAGGCGTATATGACGGCGATCAAAGCTGCTAGATGGAAGAGATAACCAAACATCAAGCTGAGCTTATCTACCTTCACTGGTTCAAGGCTGTAGCTCATAAACTCCATGCCCCAAAACACACCATGCTCTATGCCTAATAGGTTTAAAGCGCCGGCTATGGGAGCAACCAACATGATGATATTACGCGCCCAACCTCGTAACAGAATCGCAGCAAAAGCTCCGACCATCAAAGGAAGAAATGGTATGACACTATTCATCGTAATAATCTTCCCCACGCATTATCACTTTTCGCATTTCTTTGGCGATTAAAACCAGAACGACACAGCCCACAAAGCCATAGATAGCGTAGAAAGCGGGAATATTTTCCCAGTCATGATAAATATGGCGATGGACAATAAAGTCGGCGACAACTAAAAGGCCGCAGATTACATAGAAAACGATTAGCATTTTCTTAATGTTTTCAGGCTTGTCGAAGAAGCCGCTGGGTTCATGCTGTTCAGCCATTTAGCCCTCTCCATTTAAATTGTTAGCAATCTCAACTTCGGTCGAAACACCCGGAATCAGATTAATTAAGTCGATCAAGGGCTGAGGATAGAAAAACAACACAAGGCAACCCAGAGAAGTCACACTAAGTGCAATCAACATTGGCAGAGGAGCTTCCTTGGTATCTGCCCATGACCAGGGTTTTGATTCTCCAGCCGAGGTAATGAAAAAACCTTTGATAGGAATGGGTAGCAGATAAGCAATATTAAGCAGCGAGCTGATCATCAATGTGGCGACAATAAATAGTTTATCTGCTTCAAGTGCGCCTATGGTGAGGTACCACTTACTCCAGGTTCCGGCCATCGGGGGTAAGCCAATGATACTGATGGCGCCGATAGCAAAAGCAATCATGGTGATCGGCATCTGTCTTCCCAAACCAACCATCTCACTGATATTTTTTTTGTGACTTGCAACCATGATCGCGCCAGCACAAAAGAACAGCGTGATTTTACCCACAGCGTGCGTTGCGATGTGTAATGCCGCACCAGCACTCGCCACCGAAGACGCCAGCAATGCGCCAACAACAATATAGCTCAACTGACTGACGGTAGAGTACGCTAGGCGCGCCTTAAGGTTATCTTTGGTCATTGCAATGCAAGAAGAGAGTAGTATGGTCGCGGCGCCGATATAAAGCATGATATCAGTTGTCGCGAGGTTTTTAAGCTCATCCAAACCAAAGATATAGATAACAACTTTTAAGATACTAAACACGCCGGCTTTGACCACCGCTACCGCATGCAACAGTGCGCTCACTGGGGTCGGTGCAACCATCGCCGCAGGTAACCAACGATGGAAGGGCATAATTGCTGCCTTACCAATGCCGTAGCAAAATAAAACAAGCAGGGCACCAAGAATGACTTTGTTGTGGGAGTCATCAAAAATTCCACCAGCACGAAAATCTAAGGTTCCAGTTAGACTGTAGGTAGCGAGTACCGCAAAGAGTAAAAAAGCGATTGACGTACCGAGTAAAATACCCAGATAAACTCGACCACCTTTTTTCGCTGCCTCGTTTCCGGCATGGGTCACAAGTGGGTAAGTCGAAAGGGTCAGCACTTCATAAAATATGAATAGGGTTAGCAAGTTGCCTGAAAAACAAATCGCCATAACGGAGCTAATCGCCAGTGCAAAGCAACAGAAAAATCGTGTTTGATTTTGCTCATTGTGTCCCCGCATGTAGCCAATGGCGTAGATGCTGGTAATAATCCACAAGAAACTCGCCACCAGCGCGAACAGCACGCCAAGGGGCTCAACATCAAAGCTAATGCCTAGCCCCGGAAATATCTCTACCAACTGCAAATGCATCTCTACACCCTGGAAGGTAAAGTCTGTGATGGCCAATACAATAGTAAATAAGATAGTTGCCGTTGTTAAGGTTACGGCTTCTCTTAGGTTCGGTATCTTGCCAGTCGAGATAACAAGTAATGCACCTACCAACGGCACCAAAATGGACAGACTGATCAGTTGTGAAGGTTCTACGCCCTGCCAGAGATTCATTTGAGCATCTCCTGGCTGCTAGTTACCAGGTCTGTGTTTTGGAAGAGCCACTTAGATGCAGTACTAGCGGCTTCGGTAGTCAGGCTTGTGTCAATGCCAAAATAAATGTTGGCTAACACCAATATCCACATTGGAGCCAGCATAAGCCAAGAGACTTCCTTGACCTTATCTGGGGCTTGCGATTCAGGTAACTTCTGAAAATAGGCTGCCTCTAACACGCGACCGATATAAACGACTGCCAATAGTGAACCTGCCAAAACTAGAGCCGCTACCACCCAATGGTTTTGCTCTAGTGCTGCGGTGACTAAGTACCATTTACTCACAAAACCAACAGTCAGAGGTACACCTATAATACTGAGACCAGCGATGGTAAATGCTGCCATAGTGAGGGGCATTTGCTTCCCTAATCCCCTGAATGCTTTTATATCAACGGAGCCAACACGATAAAACACCGCGCCAACGGCCATAAACAACGCGCCTTTCATAAGTGCGTGGTTAAATATATGGATAAAGCTAGCCATCAGCCCTGTTACGCTGACGAGACTAAGGCCGAGAATCATGTAACCAATCTGAGCGACACTACTGTAGGCAAGCAAGGTTTTGATGTTACTTTGTACGATTGCCGTATATGAAGATTTGAAGATAGCAACAATGGCCAACACCATCAAAATCAGGTCCATCCTCATTTCTTCAAACACATGTTCCACCCCAAAGACCGTGAAGACAAAACGAATCATTACGTATACAGCAACCTTAGTCGCAGTACTGGCTAAAAAAGCCGTAACGGCAGACGGTGCGTGGGTATAAGCAGAGGGTAGCCACATATGTAGGGGGAATAATGCAAGCTTAATACTGACGCCAACCATAATAAACGCCAAGCCAGTGTTGATCGTGCGGCTGCTTTCGTAGATATCTATTCTGCTCGCCAGATCGAGCATATTTAGAGTTCCAGTCATCATGTAGAGCATGCCGACACCAATCAAAATAAAGGTGGCGCCAATGGTCCCCATCACCAGATAACGGAATGCAGCAGTTAGACAACGACGATCAGATGCTAGGCTAACCAGCGTGTAAGTTGCTAGTGAGGAAATCTCTAAGAAAACGAAAAGATTAAAAGCATCGCCTGTTAACAACATTCCTGAAAGGCCTGCAAGACAAAGTAAATGTGCCGTGTAGTACAAGGTATGTTTGGATGACTCGATTTCTTTTTCAATGCTGTCTTTTGAATAAAGCAATACCAGCGTTGAAAGTGCAGACACAGCTAACAGCACAAAGGCATTGGCAGCGTCGACACGTAACTCGATACCCCATGGCGGCGGCCAACCACCAAGTGCATAACTTAGCACGCCATCAGATAACGCAGTAACTAACAATTGCCAAGAGAAAAAACAGGCTAATGCACTGATTGACGTTGCAAAAAGCCACGTAAACAATGAGCGACCCATAACTAATGTGATAGGTGCTGCAATTAATGGAATTATTATAGGTAGTGCAGCTAAATGTTGTTCAAGCATTATATGGTGTCACTCTGATCTTTAAATTCATTTTCTTCAACGGTGCCATAAGCGCGTTTGATTCTAACAATGAGTGCTAGTCCGACCGCGGTTGTGGCTACACCTACAACAATCGCAGTAAGAATAAGTACATGAGGTAGCGGGTTGGAATAATGTGTTGCCCCGTCAACAACAATAGGCGCTGTGCCATCACTGACGTTGCCCATAGTGATATAAAACATGAACACAGAAACTTGAAATACATTCAAACCAACAATTTTTTTAACAAGGTTACTTGCAGAAATAACGATGTAAAAACCAGTCATCATTAAAAACACGACGATCCAGTAGTTATAATGATCGAGAATAAAATTCACTTGATGTTTGACCTCTCTACCTGGCTACTAAAGGCATAGAAAATACTTAGCATAACGGCAAAAACTGTAATACCAACCCCTAGCTCAATAATGATAATGCCGTAGTGTTGACCCGCTAATGGCTGCGTTGAGAGTTTGTCGTAATCCAAAAAGTTGCCGCCTTTGTACATGCTGAACAACCCCACGCTTGCGTACAGTAAAACGCCCGCGGAGGCCATAAAATGCAAAAATTTGGGTCCGATCACGGCGAATGCATTGGGTAAGCCGAAAACAAGGGCGTATAAAATAAGTGCGGCAGCCGCTATTACTCCAGCCTGGAAGCCGCCACCGGGACCAAAATCACCATGAAACTGTACATAAAGCGCGAAAAGAATGATAAGGGGAATAATCAGTTTGGCGACGACGTGCAGTACGTGATGGCTCGTTAAGCCCGACTCAGCAGCATCTTTCTTATTTTCCCTTCTAACGCTTAACAAAGAAAGTACGGCAATGAGGGCGGCAAATACAACCACTACTTCGCCAAGGGTATCAAAACCACGGTAACTGGCTAAAACGGAGGTCACCATATTGGGTAATCCAACTTCTTTTGGTGATTCTTCGATATATCGAGGGGCAACATGTTGATGTATGGGGTTATCAAAGTCGCCGAAAGCGGGCATGTCGAGTGTGCCGTATATCAGTGCGGCGCCAGTGACACATACAACCAGTAAAGGTAATATCGAAGAGTGAGAGTTTTCTTTTTCCTTCCGGCCAGTTAGGGTCAAAGTCCCTATCATCAAAACGGTCGAAATGCCTGCTCCCACTGCCGCTTCGGTAAAGGCAACATCAACAGCATCAAGGTTTATGAATATCAACGCAGATAAAAAGCTAAAAATACCGAACAGCATGACTACGGCAAATAAATCTTTTAAGAATATAATCCGTAAAGCGGTCAGTGCCAGCATTGCTAGCAACACTAAATTAATCAGCTCATCCATTAACGCGTTTTCTCCTGTTGTTTCTCTTTAGCTTCCGCAAGTGTGAGTAAACCTCCATGGCGGGCGGATTTAGCAAGAGCATGAGAAGCAGTAGGGCTAGTGATCATTAGAAACACTAAAATAAACAAAAGCTTTGCCGTGTTTAAGTCGAAAGAGGTTTGCAGCAGTAATCCGCTAATAATCAATATAGTGGCGATCGAGTCAGTAATACTTGCAGCGTGAATGCGCGTGAAAAAATCAGGGAATTTGAAAATCCCCATCGCTCCACTCAAGCCAAAAAATACGCCTGCAATTAGCAGGATACTACTGACAATGTCTAAAAAAAGCATATTCATCCTTATTAGTAAGGTACCTATTCAACAGGTGTCGTATCCTCAAAAAAACGCAGTACCGCGACCATTCCTATAAAGTTGATAAGTGCATAAACAATAGCAATATCGAGAAATTCAGGGCGTCCCATCAGGTAACCAAGAGCAGCGATAAACAACACTGTTTTTGTGCCAAACATATTGACACCTAAAATACGGTCATACACGGTTGGCGCGATAAACGCTCTTGCTAGCGCTATTGCCATAACAACCAAAATGGCAATACATACCACGGCATAAACTATAGTCATTTGTTTTTACCCCATATGCTAGCGATCTTCTTTTCCATCTCGCCTTCCGTTAGTTCATCAATCGATGACTCTTGCAGCGCATGAACTGTTAATTCGTCATCAACCAAATCCACGGCCAATGTGCCGGGAGTCAGTGTTATGGAATTTGCATAGAGAACACGCTTGTGTCGAGGAACATGTTTCGTTTTTACTTTGGCCAAGGCTGGCGTCAACGTCACTGGTGATCTCCAAATGAGTTGAGTTACCTGAATGCTAGAGCGAATAATTTGTCCGATCAAGAACGGAAGGTAGCGAATAATTTGCAGGCCTGTACCGTTTTGCTGTGTCTCTTTATCAATGTCATCCATGCGCTTTAAGATCACAAGTACGACAGCGACCGATGCGGCGCCGAAACCAAGCATCAAAGGTTGGATGTAGCCTGAAAGCAACAGCCAGAACATTGACAGTAATATTGCCCATTTAGTCAGATACATTAATAAGAACCGATTTCATTATCATGCAAATTATGGCTAGCAGGGATTAATAGACCTGCAAAGCCTTTAGTAACGCGCTTTTGACTTTGTTTCATAAATACTCCTAGCATACGATGCCAAAATCTATTTTCTCGTTTTGGCTCGTCGGCCTCTACATATTAGGATGTCGGTGCGTAAATGATGTAAGGTATTTTCTGCGGTTTTACCGAATAGAAAATCTTTCAGCCCTTTTTGTCCAACACACCCCATGATGACTAAATCAGCTTTTACTTTGTTAGCAATAGATGGAATGTTTTTTTCCGCAGGGCCTATTGTGATGTGGGTATGAGCATCACCTAAATTAAAATTCGTTGTCAGCGATAACAGGTTTTGTTCTGCTTCAGGCTGTTTATTTATTAGAACTTCTTGTTTATCAACAACGTCAAATTCTAATAAGGGCCTTGCAACGGGAATGCTATAAATAATATGTGCTTCATAATTAAAAACATTAGACAGCAGTGCTGTCCACTTTAATACTATATTATTGTAATCTTTTTTCAGCTTTGCTTTTGTTGACAAGTCAACGGCTGCTACGATCACTGGTTTGCTTTTCCATTTGCGATCGCTTGCTATAAATATAGGACATGGAAGTTTTTGCATCAGGAGCGAATCCAATGAAGTGTCAAAAAGGCTTTCTGTTTGATGCCTAGCTTTGACTACAAATTCATACTTCTTTTGCTTACATGCGTTCACCATCCAATCGGCAATATCATCGGTGGCGATTACATCACAAGTTACTTTAGTGTGTTCACCACAAATGTTGGAAGTGTCATCAATCAGAATTTGTTTAGCTTCACTTAGAGCTTGCTGACGTTGGCTTTCGTCTTCAGGATCTAGGTCGGTTAAGAAACGCACGATTTCTAATGTTACATCTAGTGAATCAGCTATACTCTTAGCTTTTTTGATAGGTAAGTTGTCATGTTCGTCTGCAACGACAAGTATTGATTTGCTCACGTGCAAAGCCCCTTAATTAGGATGACGACAAATAATTGGCTCATAATCACACTCCCAAACAATAACAATAACAATAACAATAAAAAGTAAAATTACTCAGTTCTATAGTACTGGGCAAAGGCTTAATGCAGGAACTTCTGAACGCCTTTAACCAGTTGAATAATGGTCGTTTCCTAATCATCTTCAAAGTTAGTACAAAGTTTACTATGAAGAGCAAGCTATGATAGGACAATAGAACTTATTACATTTTATTGATAGTATTTATCTATCACCTGTAGGTGAAATTTACGTGGAATAGGTATTAGAATGGCGCTCAACACCCCGACAATTAAGCAGCTGAAATACTTTGTCAGCCTGGCAGAATCGACTACTTTCCGTGGTGCAGCAGAGCGCCTGAATATCAGCCAGCCGACTCTGACAGCTCAAATCTATAGCTTGGAAAAAACGCTAAATCTAACCTTGATTGAGCGTAGTCGCAGCGGCGCGACCTTAACCCCAGCAGGTAAAGATTTATTGAGTAATGCTCGACAAGTTATTGAGCAAATGCGTGGATTTATGGATCAAGCGGATATGATTAATCGCGGGCCAGGAGGCACATTCCGTGTTGGTGTATCCCCCACGGTTGGGCCCTACTTGCTGCCACATATTTTGCCCGGCCTACAAGATGCCTACTCATCATTGAAACTCTATGTCCGGGAAAATATGCCAAAAAAATTAGAACTCGACCTATTGGAAGGGCGTCTGGATTTGGTAATGATTCCTCTGCCTTTTAGCAACTCCCGCTTGACGACCGAAGTGCTATTTCATGAACCGCTTCAATTAACTATCCCTGAGGATCATCAACTGGCTAAGTTAAAGAAAATCCAAACCCACCACCTCAACGGGCAGAATATACTGACGCTGGAAGAAGAATATAGTAGCTACCACCAAATAGAGTTTTTGTGCAGAGAGTTAGGCGCCAATATTGCCAGAGATTACGAGGGCACCAGCCTGGATGCTTTACGTCAAATGGTGATGATGAAAATGGGAATAACCTTTCTACCCGAGCTTTACATCCATTCTGAAATACACCACCTACAAAATCTGAGCGTTAGAAAAGTAGAGCAATTACAACTCTATCGCACTCATGTCTTGGCATGGCGAATAAATTCGCCCAATCGCAGTTTTTATAGACAATTAGCAGAGCAGATACGCTCATTAGTAAAAACCAATCTAAGTAAAGTCAATTTGGATTTCTGAGGACATGGATTTCGGCAAAATATTTTTACCTGTCAATGTTTCAGTTGTCACATATAAGTACACCTAATGCAGAGAAGTTGTAACGGGCATTTAAAATGTCTTTATTAAATTCATTTAGCTTAAAACTGACAGGTGTTTTTAACAAATAGAATACAAACTTTACTAAAATGAAATAACATACGCTTTGTGCGAATAAATGTTTTACTTATAGAATAGTCATAGGGGGTGGGGCCTTTGCCGCAATGACGGTAAAAAATAATAGGTAAAGTGAATGACCTATTTTGGCACTAAACGGAAATAACTATTTTCAAGTGATCTGACCCCTTGAAGCACGGCGCTCTTTTTCTACTTCTGAGAATGGCACAAAGCTGCCCTTCAATTTCATCTTAAAGCTGATCAAGGTTGTATATTTGTAACGGTGTGTATTAACTACTGTACAAAGACTACTGCTTAAGCAGCATGATCCAGGCGTTTGCGTAATCCGGTAAGTGTTTGTTGGCGGCGTGGTAATCTTGCCAACCAAAGTAACTGTCAACCAACAAGTCGAGTTGGAATAAGTTGTTATCAAAGGCGCCACCGGTATCGGCTAATATCGCTAATTGACTGGTCTGTTGTTGGTTGAGCGGGTAGCTGATCATAATAAGCTTGCCTAAGCCTAAATCGTTGACGTTGCCAGCAAAGGTCACGTGTGGGCGAACCGCGATTTTTTGCTCAATTTTCTCTCCGTAGCCCATGATGCCCGGCACTTCAGCAAAGTACCAATAACGTTTTTGTTCGGTTTTCCCTAACGCATAATCATAGCTAATACCATTGTTACGATGAACATTGAAATAGCGGATTTTGCCATCGACGTCGAGTACTCCAGTGCCTTGCAGTAACACGTCATGCAAAGCATCTTCGCTTAACCATACCAATGGCTTGGCTAAATTTTGTTTATCTAAGGCACCATTGATGATGTCTTGACGGGTATATTTGAAACGGGTCAGTAAGTTTTTCTTTTCTAACGCCTGCTCTTTAGTCATCCCTTGCTCATCAAAGGGTAATGCATACAAGGCTTGATTATGCTGCGCAGTTTTTACCGTGCTGGCCTGTAATCGCTTGGTATAGTATTTGGTGATAAACAGCTTTTCTTCTGGGATTTGTTTTAGGAGTCTTTGTTTGACTTCATTGCTGCTGTTGTCGGCAATGCTGTCAGCTTTGAGTTTGTCTGGGGACCAGCGATAAAAATCAAAGTGCTGTTTTACAAAGTCACTGTCGTGTAAACGGCTTTGTCTGTTTGCTCGCACGTCTTCGCGGTAGACCTTGCAGAGAAACGTTAAGGTTTGCTTAACTCTATCCAGCGTGATGCTTTTATCAAACACCTTACCGGCTTGAATAGCTTGTTTATCAGTCTGACTTAGCTGCGGATCGCTGAGATATTTGTGGGTGTTTTCAGCGACGTAACACAGGTCACTGGTTTTTTGCAGTTGCATTTGTCCAAGCTGTGGATTCGCTTCTAAGACAAACTTGGCGGAGCTGGCAAAACAGCTGGCACTGAATAGACACAGTGCCGTTGCGAAAAACTTTAACACTTATACGATTTCCTGATAAACCCGGTTTGCTTGTTGGTATTCACCCATGTCTTCTAATAGGTGTGCGTAGGTTAGTAAGTCATCCTTGTGCTTTTCAATTTTAAACAAACTGATAAAGGCTTTGTGGGCTTTTTCCGTTTGATTGTCTGCATAACAAATATGCGCCAAGGCACTCAACCACATGATATTTTGCGGGTCTTTTTGTAATATTTTTTGAATAGCGTCAATAATATGTTGCGCATTACTTATCGGTAACTGCTTAACGGCATTGATAAAGCTTGCTGATGACTTGGCATTAATGCGTGGCAAAACCAAGTTCTCAAAGTTTTCGGTCAAGCCATTGGCCATTAATGTGTCGGCGTAGGCGATAATAAGGCCTTCGCTTTGCTTCTCTTTACGAGACAGACCTTTGTAATGCTTACCAACCGCATCGATGCTTTTGCTGCGCGCCAGCTGTTGGTATAGGCCACGGTAGGCGTCAAACTCTAGCGTATATAATACATCGGCATCAGCGTTTTTTTGTTTACGTAAACGTTTAAGGCCTTCGATAGCGGCATCATATTTATCTAAGTCGATATTCACTTCGCAATCTAGGGCTATTAATCGCGCGTCATGGCCAATCAAGGTGTGATGATCATCAAGCAAACGACGGGCTTTATCTAAATGACCAGTTTGCATTTGCAATCGAGCGGCGAGTAATAGGGTTTCAAAACTAAAGTTTTGTTTGGCCGCTGGATGCTCATCAACCAATTGCAGAAAGTTTTGCGTGCTGGCGCTGTCGCCAATTTGGTGACTAGCTTTTGCCGCGAGCAACCAAGCGCTGTTGCTTAGTTCGCTGTTTTCGGCGCTGCTGGCCAAAAGTTTTTCTGCACGCTGGTAATCACCAAGCAAAAATGCCCCCAAACCTTGTTGGAATTCCCGTTTGGCTCTGGCTTTACTGGCAAACAACATTTTGCGCCAAGTGCTAGAGGTTAGGCGAAATCCAAGGCGCACCATCCAATATATCAAGATACCAATAAAGCCGGCGATGACTAACATCAGCAAGGCACTTACAACCGTCATTTCCAGGGTTAGGTCGCCCATGGCGATCAGTATGTAGCCTTTTTCGTCAATAAGAAAAGGCGCTATAGCGATACTAATCAATACCGCGATAACTAACAGAGTTTTTTTCATTAAACGTTACCCTCTGTTGTCTCCGACGCGTTATCTTTCGGTTCATCCTTTGGCTGGCTTGGCGACTTTGTTGACGGTCGTTGATCATAGCTTTTATTATCAAGCATTTTTCGTAACGCTTGTTGCGATTGCATTTGCTGAGGGTAGTCAACATCAACCGGCTTTATACGCAGCTGGGACAAACGCATATTAAACTTCTGCGTCGCAGCCTCAGTCATATCAAAATAATCGTTTAGCCATTGGCTAATATCGTTCATGCTTTCAACGTATAGCTCGCTTTCACCCTTGCTTACTGCCCACTGTGCCAGTTGAAACTTAAGACGCATATTTTGCAGTAAGTTTTGCTCCTGATCTGGGGCCATTAAAGGTTCGACGTTTGCTGTGCGATAGCGCACCGTTATAAATTCGTCTTTGAATTTGCGCCATGATTTGGCCAAGTTTTGTTTCCAGTCGCCAATGTCTTCACTCAGTGCGTTACTTTCGGTCACTTCAATTGGCTCCGGGATTTGCACGGAGGATAATGGCAATTTGTCGACTTGTTGACTGAGCGCCATAAGCGACAAAATAATGTCTTGGCGTTCTAATTTCGGCAATGTTTTCAGTGATTCAATGTCTTGGTGGATCATCTCACGAATAGCCAGTAGTCGTGGGTCTTTTAATTCTTTAATACGGGCATCGGCATCGTGTAATAGGCTGATCGCTGTTTGTGTATCTTTCTCTAACCAAAGTACGCGTCCAGCCATGCGAGTCAAATACTCTGCTTCGGTTATCTGCCAGTTTTGTGGTTGACGCTCAAGCAGTTGTTTTATTTCGCCTTCAAGCTCGGCAATTTTACTTTTATTGCGTTGTTCAAATTGCTCAATGACTTCGCTGACACGCTTTTGCTGTGTGCTTTGTAAATCGGAAATTTGTTTTTGCAGGTGCTGATCCAATTCAGCCAAACTTTGTTTGGTTTGTTGATTCAGTTGTTGGCCTTGTTGTGCCAATGTGGTGTTTTGATATTGATATAAATAGCCTACCGCCGCACCGGCGCCAATGGCCAGTAGCAAGGCTAATACCGCCGTTTTGGAAATGCCTGGCTTGCCAGCATTGCTATTGCTTGCTGTAGGTCGAGTCGGTGATTTTTTAACTGGCGGCGATGTTACTTTTGTTTTGCCTGCGCTAGCAGCTTGCTCAGTTTCTTTTGCAGTCAATTTCTCGCTTGCTTTGCTGGCCTTTTTCGCCGTTGTTTTATCTGCAGCTTTCGGACTCGTCTGTTCAGCAGGTTTTGCATCATTATTGCTGCTCAGGTTTGATTTTGCCTGTGCTGCTATTTTTGCCGCGTCTGCTGCGCTAACCGTCTTATTTTGTTGTTTGTTATCGGCTGTAGGCTGCTTTTTGTCGTCTTTTTCAGTCATGCTAGTTTTCCATTAACTGTGCTTTTATGCTCGCCAGAATGTGTTGATGACTTGCTCCCTGGCAATTGATGACCTTGGTTAAACCAAGGGCATGGGCATTTTGTCGTGTGCGTTCACTGACTACCAACCAGGTACATTGATTGGCAAAGTGCAAATCATCAATGAGCGCAAACAGCTTTTCAAGAATTTGAGTGGATGTCACTACAATACAATTAATTTGTTGTTTTCGCCATTTTTCAATGGTTTGCTCTGCATTTAGCGGCAACCAATGGCGTTTATATACTTCATTATAGGTGACAATTGCGCCGCGATTAGTCAACTCTTGCGCAAGATGCTCTCGACCACCATTACCACGCACAATCATAACCCGTTTATCTTTAACGTGTTGCAGTGCCACAAGCTGCAGTAAACCTTCACTGGTTTCTCGCTCAGGCACGCCAATATTGCTAAAACCACGGTGCTGCAATTGCTTGGCTGTTGCGTAACCGACGGCAAATACCTGTGTGCAGCTCAGCATCTCAATGGTTATGGTTTTTAAGGCGTACTCAACAGCCGCTGGGCTGACAAAAATAATAATATCAGCGGCGATGTCACTAAACTGGCTATGATAAGTCAACGCCTGCTCAGACGCAGCGTATTCAAATAAAGGGCAAATTTCGATGTGGTTGACGATCGGAGCTAGCACAGTCGCTAGCTCCTGAGATTTGGGTTGAGGCCTGGTAAGCAGGATATTAAGCGGATTAGTCGCCATAAACCTGCTTGAGGATTTTCTCAGCGCCTTTATCAAGCAGACGTTGCGCCAATTGTTGGCCTAATACTTCGCCTTGCTCGATATGACCCGATATTTCATCGTGTAAAATCGTGCTACCGTCAGTGGCGCCGACAAGGCCACGCAAATACAAGTGCTCGCCTTCTATCGTTGCGTAACTGCCAATCGGTACCTGACAACCACCTTGAAGTTTTCTATTCATGGCGCGTTCGGCAATAACGCGGTGACGCGTTTCGCTGTGCTCAAGTGGTGCCAACAACGCTTTGACACGTTCATCTTGGTTGCGACATTCGATACCAACGGCACCTTGACCATTGGCAGGCAACATCACTTCTGGTTCAATAAACTCACGGATACGCTCTGGCATCTCTAAGCGAATTAAGCCTGCTGCTGCAAGAATGATGGCATCATATTGACCATCATCAAGCTTTGCTAAGCGAGTATTTACGTTACCGCGCAGATCGCGCACTTGCAGATCTGGACGCATGGCTTTGATTTGGCATTGGCGACGCAAACTTGAGGTGCCAACGACGGCACCTTGTGGTAGCTCGGCAAAACTGTTGATGCTGTTAGAAACAAAAGCATCACGTGGATCTTCACGTTCACAGATAACGTTTAGGCCTAAACCTTCAGGGAACTCAACCGGCACATCTTTCATGGAGTGCACGGCGATGTCGGCACGGCCTTCGAGCATGGCCACTTCGAGTTCTTTGACAAACAAGCCTTTGCCGCCCACTTTTGACAGTGGCGAGTCAAGAATAATGTCGCCCTTGGTCACCATAGGCAACAGTTCGACGGTAAGCTCTGGGTGAAAGTGTTCCAGTCGTGCTTTTACATATTCTGCCTGCCACATGGCTAAAGCACTTTTACGAGTGGCAATTTTTAACGTTTGTTCAGTCATGACCTTGGTCTTTATGTTGTGGCAATTATTGTGCAGCCAGAGTGACGGTTGCATCCGCTTGAACGCTGACCGCGTTTGATAAGAATTGCCAGAATTCATCACCGCCACGTTTGTCTACCCATTGCTCGTCAGTATAAGCAAAATGGTGACCATTAAATTTGGTCGCGACCCAAATTTCATGCAGCGGTGCTTGTTTGTTAATGATAATTTTTGTGCCATTTACAAAGGCTAAAGTTAACAGCCCACCGGCAGACTCGTAATCGATATCATGATCACATTCATCTATGGCTTCTTCTACCGCGAGCAAGAGTTCATCGGCCATTAGGTTGTACTGGCTGTCGTTCATCTGGAAACCTTATTTATTGTCAAGTCGGACATATTTTCATTATACCAATGATTAATTTGGTAATTGAACGCTAAAATCACAATTTTTAACGCTTTTTTGGCTTGGTATTTTAGCGGTTAAGTGCGATTATAATGCTATTATCTCATCAATGCGATCAATAAAATGCTTAATAAAAAACTGTTAGTTATTGTATTAACCTCGCTTACATTTACCTTGGCGGCTTGTGGCCAGAAAGGGCCATTGTATGAAGAACAGCCAGAAGCGAGCAATAAACAGCAAGAACAAGAGCAACCGGAAGCAAAATCCTAACGGTTTTGTGACACACACGGCGGCTCTCAACAGTTATTACAAGCAGTTAATTTTCAGGATTTAAAGCGTGGATTTTTTCAATCGTCAAGACGATGTTTTGTATGCGGAACAATGTTCAGTCAAAGACTTGGCTGGCAAATATCAAACTCCCTTATATGTCTATTCTCGAGCAACCATAGAGCGTCATTGGCACGCCTTTGATCAAGCTGCTGCGGCAACAGAACACTTAATTTGTTATGCGGTAAAAGCCAGCTCTAATATTGCTATTCTAAATGTGTTAGCTCGTTTAGGAAGCGGTTTTGATATCGTCTCTAAAGGTGAGTTGGCGCGAGTCATACAAGCTGGTGGCGATCCCGCTAAAGTGGTGTTTTCTGGTGTTGGTAAAAAAGCCGATGAAATAGCCTATGCGTTAGAAAAGGGCATCCATTGCTTCAATGTAGAATCGGAAGCAGAGTTATCTCGTATTAATGACGTTGCTGGGAAAATGGGCTTGAAAGCGCCAATTTCATTGCGCGTTAATCCAGATGTCGATGCGGGCACGCACCCGTATATCTCGACAGGCTTAAAAGACAACAAGTTTGGTATTGCCATTGATTCTGCCATCGAGGTCTATCAAAAAGCTGCGGCGATGCCACATTTAGTTATCAAAGGTGTCGATTGCCATATTGGTTCACAGCTTACCGAAGTGCAGCCATTCCTTGATGCACTTGACCGAGTATTGTTATTGGTTGATAGCCTAGCGCAGCACGGTATTAAATTAAGCCATCTTGATGTTGGTGGTGGTTTAGGTGTGCCTTATCAAGGTGAAACACCACCACATCCGAGTGAATATGCCAAAGCCATTGCTGATAAGATGCAAGGCTATGATTTGCAGCTGATTTATGAACCAGGACGAGCAATTATGGCCAATGCCGGCATTCTGGTTACCGAAGTTGAATTTTTAAAAACCAATGAAGACAAACATTTTGCTATCGTCGATGGTGCGATGAATGATTTAATACGTCCTTCGTTATATCAGGCGTGGCAGGAAATCGTGCCAGTACAAAACAATCACTCGGTAGAAGAAAAATTGTATGATGTGGTTGGTCCGGTTTGTGAAACCGGTGATTTTCTTGGTAAAGAGCGTAGCTTGGCAATTTCTGCCGGCGACCTGCTTGCTGTTCGCAGCGCTGGTGCTTATGGTTTTACCATGAGCTCGAATTATAATTCTCGTCCGCGCGTGGCTGAAGTCATGGTCGACGGTGATCAACATCACTTGATTCGCCAACGAGAAAGCATTGAGTCCCTTTGGATGGGTGAACAGGTCTTGCCATAGAGCAAGCTGACGAGTAGACCTTTACATGTTAATGAATTTTTCTAAAATGCACGGTTTAGGTAACGACTTCTTAGTATTGGATAACGTTACCCAAAACATCTTTTTGTCGAATGAGCAAATTCGCCGTCTGGCGGATCGCAATTTTGGCGTAGGCTTTGATCAACTGTTGATTGTTGAGCCACCATATGACCCGGATTTAGACTTTCATTATCGCATTTATAATGCCGATGGCAGTGAAGTGAATCAATGTGGTAACGGTGCCCGTTGTTTTGCCCGCTTCGTGAAAATGAAAGGCCTAACCAATAAAAACAAAGTCAAAGTATCAACCGCTTCCGGTAAAATGACCTTGCACATTGAGCGTGATGGACAAGTGACGGTGACCATGCCTGTGCCAGAACTTGAGCCGGCAAAAATCCCCTTCAATGCGCAAAAAGTTGAAGGCACTTATATTATTCGCACAGAGCAGCAAACCGTATTATGCGGCACTGTTTCTATGGGCAACCCTCATTGCGTACTTACCGTCGATTCGGTGCAAGATGCGCCGGTTGGCACCTTAGGTGCTGAGTTGGCAGTGCATGAACGTTTCCCCGAAGGCGCGAATATTGGTTTCATGGAAGTTGTCTCACCAAAGCACATTAAATTGCGCGTATACGAACGTGGTGCGGCAGAGACATTAGCCTGTGGTAGTGGTGCATGTGGTGCTGTCGTTGTTGGCATAACGCAAAAGAAACTTGCTAATAACGTGACCGTTGAACTGCCTGGTGGCAAACTTAAAATATTCTGGAAAGGCCCAGGCCACCCGGTAAAAATGACCGGTCCTGCAGATCATGTTTTTGACGGCCATTTACATCTTTAAAACCGAATCTTGGATACCATTTTGAATAACAACAATAATACTGATATCAATGTGAACGAAGAAACCCAACTGCTTAATGATGAGTTGATCGCCACTTACTTACAAGATAACCCAGATTTTTTCGCACGCAATCCGCAATTGCTGGCGTCAATTCGTTTTAGCGATAACAAGCGTGGCGTGGTCTCATTAGTAGAGCGCCAACAACAAATTCAGCGCCAAAAAATTCATGCGTTAGAAGAAGAAATTACCCAATTGTTGACGGTTGCCAATTACAACGAGCAATTATTCACGGTCTATAACGACTTGTATTTGAGTTTGATTGAAAGCCCAGATTTGTCTGACTTTCTAAGTAAACTGCAATTAACCACGACGCAACTACTTAATCTTGCTGGCTTTAAACTGTATTTGACCAACAAAGATTTTGAGATTGGTCATCCAACTATCGTTAAAACCGACTGCTCTGACATCCTTGAAAATCGCCTTGGTGATAAAGAATATTACTTTGGTCGTATCCAAAAATCAGAACAAGAGAGCGTGTTTGCATCAACAGACGTCGGCTCAGTAGTATTGGTGAAATTAACGGAGCGTGAAAAGGTGCTTGGTTTTATCGCCATCAGTTCACAAGATGCCGAACATTTTCATCCAACAATGGATACCCTGTTATTAAACCAATTTCGCACATTGATTGCTAAACTATTAATACAACAGTTATTAAAAGTAGGTTTATAACGGTGCGATTCTACAAAAGGTTGTCATCGTTCAAGGCGATTAGCTTTGATTTAGATGACACTCTTTATGACAACCATCCTGTAATAACCAAAGCTGAGGCTGAACTGCAGTCGCATTTGCAACAGATTGCGCCAGAGTGTGCCAATTTGGGCCGTGAGTTTTGGTGGCAACATCGGAACGTCTGTTTAACCAATCAGCCTGAGTTATGTCACGACGTCACTGCGCTGCGCTTAGCCTGTATGCAAGCGGGTATTGAAGCCCTTGGTTACAGTGAGCTAGAGGCAAAGCAAAAAGCGCAAAGTGCGTTTGATTACTTTTTAAGTCATCGTAATAATCTGCAAGTGCCAGATCGAGTAAAAGCACTGTTGCACGGCTTAAGCGAAAAGTACCCATTAGTGGCCATCTCAAACGGTAATGTCAGTATCGAAGAGATCGGTATCAGTGACTATTTCAGTCACAGCTTTTTTGCCGGTGACGGTAATTTGCAAAAACCAGAAGCGGATATGTTTGAGCAGGCGAGTCAAGCCTTGTCGATTGAGCGCAAAGATTTGCTGCATATTGGTGATTGCACCCATGCCGATATTTACGGTGCGCTGTCAGCGGGTTGCCAAACAATTTGGATCAACAACGATGAATTTGGCATTCGTAAAAAGCCATTGAAAGTGTTACCAAATGCCGAATTCGACCATGTTGAACAGCTGGCGATGTTTTATTAATTGGCCAATTGTTCATCTTATCTACAGCTATACTTCCATTTAACCTATAATTCCGGTTAATCAACCAATTTATGTTGCGCCTTAAAGGCAAACGATTTTTAATGGTTTGATTACTCTTTGCATACAAAATCAGATAATTAAATGAAAATAACAAGCCTAATTTTTACTGTAATGGCCCTTGTTAGTCATGCATCAATTGCCGCAGACCAAGATTTTGGTCGTAAAATTGACATCGACTCAAGCGTTGTTAGTGAACATAAAACCAAGGTTAATGGTGAGCGTTTTGAGTACACCGCAACCACAGGTACACAGCCGGTATGGAATGACAATGGTGACGCTGTTGCCACCTTGTACTACACCTATTATCAACGTGATGACGTTAAAGACAGAGCATCAAGACCTTTATTAATCTCTTTTAATGGTGGTCCAGGCTCAGCGTCGGTATGGATGCACGTCGCATATACCGGTCCACGCGTGTTAAATGTCGATGATGAAGGTTATCCGTTACAACCGTATGGGGTGAAAACCAACCCATATTCAGTACTAGATACCGCAGATATCGTGTTTGTGAACCCAGTTAATACGGGCTATTCGCGCGTGCTACCAAATAAAGACGGTAAAATGCCGACAAAAGAAGAACAACAGAAAATGTTCTTTGGCGTTAATGCCGATGTTAAATATTTGGCTGATTGGGTAAATACCTTTGTTACCCGCAATAATCGCTGGCGCTCACCTAAATATCTGATTGGTGAAAGCTATGGTACAACCCGTGTATCAGGTTTGGCACTAGAGCTGCAGAATCGCCAATGGATGTACCTAAATGGTGTGGTGTTGGTATCACCGACTGACATTGGTATCGACCGTAAAGGTCCGGTCAAAGCAGCCAACCGTTTACCTTACTTTGCGGCAACGGCGTGGTATCACAAAGCCTTAGCTGACAAGTATCAAAACATGGACTTATTGGAGTTCTTACCTGAAGTTGAAGACTTCACCATTAATGAATATTTACCGGCATTGGCGATGGGCGGTTTTATCTCGCCTGAACATAAAGCGCGTATTGCCGCGAAAGTTGCCGAATACGCCGGTCTTAGTGAGCAAGTAGTATTGCGCTCTAACTTAGATGTCGATACTCGCTTTTTCTGGAAAGAGTTATTGCGCGATCGCGGTCAAACCGTTGGCCGACTTGATTCTCGTTACTTAGGTATCGACAAGAAAGATGTTGGTGACAGCCCAGATTACAACGCCGAGCTGACTTCATGGTTGCACTCATTTACGCCTGCTATTAATTACTATATCCGCGAAGAGTTGAACTATAAAACCGACGTTAAATACAATATGTTTGGTAATGTTCACCCTTGGGATCGTAACAACAATAACACCGGTGAAAACTTGCGCCAAGCGATGGCACAAAACCCATATCTAAATGTTATGGTGCAAGCTGGCTATTACGATGGCGCGACCAATTACTTTGATGCCAAATATACCATGTGGCAGCTCGACCCAAGTTCTAAGATGAAGCAGCGTTTGAGCTTTAAAGGCTACCGCAGCGGTCACATGATGTACTTGCGTCATGATGACTTAAAGCAATCTAATGACGACTTACGTCAATTTATTAAAGACTCCATTCCAGCGAAAGAGCAGGCCGCTAAGTACTAAATGGCCATGGTTTGCAGTCTAATAAAACAATGATAAGGGAGCATTAGCTCCCCTTTTTAATGATTTTTAATTTTTTACTGTTTTTACATACAGTGACTGCGTTATACTAAAGCAAAATCTTATTGGCATTGGCAAAATATCAGCACTATGGATGTATCAGAACTCCTCGATTCGTTAAATGATAAGCAACGGGAAGCGGTTGCTGCACCGAGTAAAAACTTATTGGTATTGGCCGGTGCCGGGTCGGGTAAAACTCGAGTATTAGTGCATCGTATCGCTTGGTTAATGCAAGTCGAAGACGTATCCTCACACAGTATATTGGCAGTAACCTTTACCAACAAAGCCGCAGCAGAAATGCGTGGTCGTGTTGAGCAAGCGGTTGGCGGTAATGTTCATGGCATGTGGGTTGGTACTTTCCATGGTTTGGCTCATCGTTTATTGCGCATGCACTTTCAAGAAGCAAAATTACCACAAAGCTTTCAGGTACTTGATTCTGATGATCAGCTGAGATTGATCAAGCGAGTGATTCGTTCGTTACAGCTCGATGAGAAGAAGTGGCCGGCGAAACAAGCAATGTGGTACATCAATGGCAAAAAAGATGAAGGCTTACGTCCTAAGCACATTGATAACCAATATGATCCAACAGAAGCCACCTACATTAAGATTTATCAAGTGTATCAAGAGACCTGTGATCGCGCCGGTTTAGTTGATTTCGCTGAGTTACTATTACGCGCTCATGAGTTATGGTTAAATAACCCAATTTTGCTTGAGCATTATCAACAACGATTCACCCGTATCTTGGTCGACGAATTCCAAGATACCAATGCCATTCAATATGCCTGGTTAAGTTTGCTTGGGCAAAAACACGGCAACATGATGATTGTTGGCGATGATGACCAATCCATTTACGGTTGGCGTGGTGCACGTATTGAGAACATCCAAAGCTTCAGTAAAGACTTTGACGCCGAAACCATTCGTCTTGAGCAAAATTATCGTTCGACAAAAAATATTCTTAATGCCGCTAATGCACTAATCGATAACAATAACAATCGCTTAGGTAAAGATTTGTGGACTGACGGCGTTGATGGTGAAGCCATTTCTGTGTACACCGCTTTTAATGAATTAGATGAAGCTCGATTTGTTGCCTCACGCATAAAACAATGGGTTGAAGAGGGCAATAGCCTAGATGACGTCGCCTTACTGTATCGTTCAAATGCGCAATCGCGCTTACTTGAAGAAGCGTTATTGCAGGGGCAGATCCCATATCGCATTTACGGCGGTTTGCGCTTCTTCGAACGCCAAGAAATTAAAGATGCATTGGCCTATCTGCGACTGATCAACAATCGTAATGACGATGCCTCATTTGAGCGAATTATTAATACCCCAACCCGCGGCATTGGTAATAAGGCGTTGACCTACATTCGTGATGCGGCGCGCAGTCATGGTGCGACGCTCTGGGATGCCTGTCGCCATTTGTTGAAACACGATGAATTAAGTGGTCGAGCAAAGAACGCCGTACAAGGCTTTGTTGAGTTAATTGACCAACTCGAAGACGACATTATCGAGCTTAACCTTGATGAGCAGGCGAAAAAAGTCATTCACTATACTGGCTTGCATGCAATGTATCAGGCGGAAAAAGGTGAACGTGCTGCCGCGCGTATCGAAAACCTTAATGAACTGGTGACCGCTTGCTCAACATTTGAGGTGAACGATGAGGTTGAAGACATGACGCCTTTAACAGCGTTTTTAACCCATGCAGCGTTGGAAGCGGGTGAGTCGCAAGCCGATGAATACGAAGCCGCGGTGCAACTAATGACTTTACACTCCGCCAAAGGCTTGGAGTTTCCAATGGTGTTTATGGTGGGTATGGAAGAGGGCATGTTTCCGTCACAACAATCGGCTGAAGACATTGTCCGTCTCGAGGAAGAGCGCCGTTTATGTTATGTCGGGATGACCCGTGCCATGCAAAAGCTGTTTTTAACCCATGCGGAAACACGTCGCTTATACGGTCAAGAAAAGTATCATCGCCAAAGTCGATTCTTAAAAGAAATACCGGATCAATTTCTGCAAGAAATTCGTATGCGCAACCAAGTCAGTAAGCCGAAAACCACCGGCCGTTTTAGCAATACCATTAGCTTAGAAACATTTGAAAATACCGGCTTTAAACTTGGCCAACGTGTAAAGCACAACAAGTTTGGTGAAGGGGTGGTATTGAATTTTGAAGGCGCAGGTAAGCAAGCTCGAGTGCAGGTTAACTTTGAGCAATCGGGCAGTAAATGGTTGGTTGTCGCCTACGCAAACCTACAAGCGATATAGTCAATTAGGGCTAAGCACCTAGCAGTGTTTAGCCTTTGTTATTACCCACTTGCAATCCTTATTGTTTTATTAACATAATGAGCCTCTGATGGATCAGAACTCAATTTATTGGCATTCTGATCTCACTAGGAATAATAATAATTAGGTTTTAAAACAAGGATAAAATATGGAACACGAACACAAGGACGAGACTAAGTCTTCGTCACCTGCGTTAATGAGCCTGTCACCGGTGGACTTTCGTTTTCACGGCAAATCAAAAGAATTTTTCGGCATTTGGATCGTCAATGTCCTGCTCAGTATTATTACTTTGGGGATATATTCTGCTTGGGCCAAAGTTCGTACCTTTCGTTACCTGTATGGTAGTACCGAATTAGATGGTCATCGTTTTAACTACTTAGCTGAGCCAATGCAGATCCTTAAAGGGCGCATACTGGCGGTGATTTTGTTCGCCGCGTATTACTGGCTAAGTATGCAGTCACCTGAATTTATGTTTGGTTTTATGGCGGTGATGGTGTTTTTAACGCCGTTTCTAATTTGCTCAAGTTTGCGTTTTAAAATGCGCATGACCAGTTATCGTAATGTGCGTTTCGATTACACCGGCACCTATTGGCAAACTTTGCTGTATTTTGTGGTGTTGCCATTTGCGTCGATATTTACCTTGTATCTGGCAATGCCGTGGGTATTGAAGAATATGGATCAATACATAGTCAATAACACCAAATACGGCAACAAAGCATTTAGTACCGAATTGTCTGGCGAAATATATTTTGTCGCCAGTTTTATCTCGGGTATTTTATTTGCCATCATTTTTGCTGTGGCAATGTTTGTGATTAGCACCGTGACACCAGATGCCAGTGTCAGCGAGCAAGCGATGAGTATCATGACGTTTGCTACGTTTGCCGTATACCTGTTGGCGTTTACCATTGTGCGTGCCTTCTATAAGGCTCGTGTACGTAACCATATTTTTGAAAGTACCTTCTTGCAAGGCGTTGCTAACTTTAGCTCTACTTTTAGCTTTAATGGCCTGTGCTATATCTATCTAACCAATATCATTGCTTTAATCTGTAGCTTTGGCTTGGCTTATCCTTGGACCAAAATCCGTATGGTTAACTATGCCATCGATAACACCGGCATCATGGCGGTAGACAACCGTAGCGAAGTCATTGATGAAATTGGCGAACAAACCACCGCTATTGGTGATGAAGTTGCCAATGTTTTTGATGTTGATGTTGCGTTAGGTTAACGATGCAATTGCACGGCAACGGTAAATTAATGAGTCGCGGACAGGATGCTGTGCGCGACGTTAAGGTACGCATTGAAGATGAGCAATTATTTATCTTAGATGCGAACAATAGCGAGACGATTTATCAAAGCGAATATCAAAACCTGAAGGTATCACAGCCGCTTGGCAGCATTCCTTGTGATGTGCTGTTGAGTGATGGCAATCACATTAGCTTGGATAGAGACGATCCAGTGTGCCGTTTTTTACTCGAGCAAAAAAACAGCGTATTTCACCTGGTTGATAAACTCGAACGTAGCAAGCGATATTGGCTGCCGGCGCTTGTTTTGGTGCCGATATTATTTTATCTGTTGATAAATGTTGTGGTACCAGGCGCGGCGCGTTCGGTGGCGCATATTTTACCGGTGTCGTTCTTACACAATGTTGACCAAGAGTCGATAGAGTTTATTGCCGAACACGTTCTTGATGAAACTGAAATCAGCGAGCAAACACAGCGGCTTATAAGCGATGATTTTGATTATATGTTGCAGCGATTGCAGCTGAATCAATACCCTTATGATTTGCGCTTTTACAAAAGTGAAGCGTTTGGTGCAAATGCCTTTGCTTTACCTGGTGGCACCATCGTTGTTACTGATGACTTGGTTAATTTATTTGCAGAACAACCGCAAGTTATCTCGGCGATATTGTTGCATGAAATTGCTCATGTTGAACATCGTCATGGTATGCAAGCGATGGCTGAATCGTTAGCGACCACCTTGTTGTTATCGTATTTCTTTGGTGATCTACAAGGCATGGCTGAATTATTCTCGGGTACCGCATTAACGGTAATTCAGAATAACTTTTCTCGTGACTTAGAAGCCGAAGCCGATGACTTTGCCCTTGAAGGACTAGACCGACTGGATCGCTCGGCGGATGATTTTGCTAAAGCGATGCAAGGCTTATTTGAGCAACAGGGCGATGCTGCTGATGAGGATAACTTGGGCAAGTACTTCAGTACTCACCCAGCATTAATCGAACGTATTAATAAGGCCAAACGCGCCGCTGAAAAACAAACCTATTAGCGTTTAGTCTTTACCGTCTAATGGATTAAATTAGTTGTATGCCTTAAGCAATAAGCTCATTGATGCTTGTTGCTGAGGCTCTTCAATAACCGTCAACTTGCCATTCAACCATGAAGTAAATTGATCATCATAATGTGCTGACATGGGATGACCGTTTTGGCCACCGGGCATGATTGATTTGACGGTAATGTCATCAGTCATTTCGGCAATAACCCGGACGGTGGCACCATGCTTGACTTTAAGGTCGCCTAAATAATCATAATTGGCTCGGCCAACGGTACTGGTTGAGCCGGACATTGGCTGGCTGTCAGAATTAAACATGGGGTCTAAAACGGATATCGCTTTACCTAATTCGTGGTTAAGCTTTACGGTATGCATATTACCCAAACGCCACTTAAGTGGATCTTGGCCCTGTGTCTTGACTAGGCTTTTAACCGCTTTAGTGAATGCATCAGATATAAACTTTTTACGCTTATCTTGCCACCATAAATGCTCTGTCTCAGATAGTAGCAATTGATCCAGAGTGTGATTTACCAAATAACTTTTCTTTAATACTTTATTGAGTAGTGGTTTTGGTAATCGGCTTGCTAATAAATCGTTAGCGAGTTGCTTATACCAAAGCTGAAACACCAATGCGGCGCCACTGTTTTTATCAGCAATGGGCTGTTCTAGCCATCGTTTTAATAGCCGTTGCGCGCCAATATGAGCGGTAGACCTACTCGGTGTGAGGTCGGCAAGCATGGTTGGTAACAATAATTGTGCTTGCGTATCAAAGTAATCAACTTGCAGTGTTTGCATATCGGTTAAAGTGAGCTGCTGTTTATCCTGCAATACCGATTGTATACGCTGAATGCGATACGGTGCGGCGTTATCTGCTGATACTAAGACACCTTGACCTTCGGCATTAACCCTAGCATTGGCGGCCGCAATAAATCCGGCTTTGGGGTTATAAATACGTGGCATATCGCGTTCGTTTACCATGCCTTGCCAGCGATTTTCGGCGATGTCGCCAGCGAGTGGCACTAAGCCAACCCCTTCGCCTCTAAGTGGCAATACACCAGCGGTACGAAAACCTATGTTGCCCTTGGTATCGGCATACGTGGCATTTAACGATGGTGCGGCTAACTGATCTAAGGCCTTGTTAAACTCCTGCCAGTCACGAGCAAGGTTAAACTGTAAAATAGCGTCCAAGCCTTTGTCACCAATATCTTGTATGGTCCAGCGTAATGACAACGACGGGTTTTCGGCGATTAACACGCCGTTTAAGGTATTGACTAACGTCACCTTGGTTGGCTTCTGTTCGCCTTTGACCTTGATACTGACTTGCTCGGTGTCGGCTTTATACCAAGTTTCTCCATCTTTGTAGGTAAAGGCTTGTTCTGGATGCGGAGTTTCGACAAATACGTCTTGGGTATCACCAATATTAGTAAAGCCCCAAGCGATGTGTTCATTAAAGCCATTAATCACCCCTGGCAGCCCTGCTACAGACCAACCCCGTATTTGTCGAGGCTGGTTATTGAGGTTAAAAAATAAATGCACTTCATAAAATAAGTTCGGTAGCCCCAAGGCATCATGAGAATCAAAGGCAAATAATGCTCGTTTATTTTCGGTTTTCTCGGGACTAACCACCCAGCCATTTGAGCCAAAAGCAAACCTTGGCATTAAGTGGTTTTCGTTGGCATCAGTGTTATCAAGTCTGGCGACCGTATCTACGATGTTATGATTGGCTGCGGGTAATGGCATAACATATGGGAATTCTTGCTTGTTGCCGTCATGGGTGAGGAACATCCGCGCAAGCTCGGGTTGCACTTCATTGTATATGGCCATGCGCAACAACTCGTTGCGAAAATTATTACCGCTTTGAAATGCCATTAACGCGCCGACTGCATAGACATCTTCCGCTTGCCATGGAGATACCTTTGAGCCAAGCAATAAAAGCTCGGGTGGCAGAATTGGGTTAGCATAAATAAAGTTGTTGATACCGCTGATGTAATCTTGCACACGCTGTTGCATCACATCACTGGCGTTGGCTTGTAATTTTTGTGCTAATTTAGGAATACCAAGGCGCCACAATTCGATGTCGGTGGCGATCATATCCTTACCAAACAGTTCGCTTAGACGACCAGAGCCTGCGCGGCGAAACATCTCCATTTGCCAAAGGCGATTGGCAGCATGCAAGTACCCCTCTGCAAACAGGGCGTCGTCGAGAGAGTCAGCGTAAACGAATGGTCGTTGCGCCGCATCAAATTGGATCTCAATATCCTGCTTTGCACCTTTTACTAATTCGATACCGTCAAGTTTCACGTTCGATACTGATAAGGTGCTGATGACCAACATGATCATGATCGCAAGCAGTAACTTTAACAAGGTTTTCATGACAATTCCTTTATGTCTGATACCAATTATTTTTGTACGGTAGCGTTATACCATGCTGGCCAGTTAGCGATGAATTAACGTTTGTTCAATTGACAACGTTAACTTATCGACAATCTCATCCGCCTGTGATTTGTTGATGATCAAAGGCGGGCATAAAGCCAGCGTATTACCGTATACTTGTCGCAGGATCAGACCATTTTCAAGACATCTGGCAGCGATGTTAGCGGCGAGTTCTGCACAGGCAGTTTTGTTCGCTTTGTCACTGACAATTTCTAGCCCGGCGATTAATCCCATACCACGGATTTCGCCAACACACTCAAATTTTATGAGCTCGTTTAGGCGTTGTTGAAAATAGCACCCTAATTGTCCTGCATGTATAAATAATTGATCACGTTCGTAAATTTGCAAGGTTTTTAATGCAACTGCTGCACAAACAGGGTGACCAGAATAGGTATATCCATGGGCAAATGCGCCAACTTTGCTAGCCGGCTCGCGAATTGTTTCGTGAATATTAGCGCTCACGGAAGCGGCGCTAATAGGTAAGTATGACGAGGATAAGGCTTTGGCAAAGGTCATCATGTCAGCATCAATGTCAAAGGCACGACTGGCAAAATTGAGCTTCGGATTCATCGGGCAAGCCATTACGATAATAATGTGGGCAATCGATGTGCAAGATATTGAGCTCGTCAATGGGCAAATTAAAATGCTGATGAAACGCCGGTAAGCCGGTTAAACATGAGGCGGCCATAGTGACACCATGATAGGCACGATGCCGTGATATCACCTTTTTCTTTTCTGGCTTGCCGATGACATTAAAATAATATCGTAATAATTTTAAATGAGTGTCATTGGTATCGCTTCCGCTGTTACCAAAAAATATCCGCGCATCGTCCATCGGTAGCATGTCTGAGAGTGTTTCAGCGAGCTCAATGCCTATGATATGGCTTTTTCCGGCAAACATCGGCGTATAGGCTATCTCGCGCATTTGTTGATTGGCAACCTCAATAAGCTCTTCGTTGCCATAACCCAAAGATGTTGACCATAAACCAGCAAGTCCTTCGATGTATTGCTTGCCTTTATCATCATAGACATACGCACCTTGGCCGCGGCTAATGATTAATTGTTCGGTTTCATTAGGGTTGGTTTGTGGATAGATGATACGTGGCATGGCTGTGCCTTAATATTTCACTGTGCGATAAACGGCGATGAGCATCAAGGCGTTAATGGCACACACCACAGATACAATCCAAGTGCCTTCGCCATCGCCTATGATTGGCGAGACAATGACCGGTCCTAAGCCACCACCAATCATGGTGGTTAAGCCGTTATAAATACCAGCGCCTGTGGCAACCTTATGTTTAGGTAACAGCCGTTGTACCATGGCAAATTCGCAGGCGTTGTACGACGAGATAAAAAATACCGCAGCAGAAAACAATAACGCCACTTGCCATATGGTGTCACTGTCTAAGGCCAAAGACAGCATGATTCCACACATAAAATAACCAACACCGGCTACTATGGTGCGTTTATTGTGCTTGTCGCCAAGGTAAGACCATAGCGCAATACCGAACAATGAAAATACATAGGGGGTGGCAACTAACCAAGCGATGTCATTATATGGGATGCCTTTTTCGGTGGCAAAATAGGTCGGTAACCAACTTGAGACGCCGAGCGCGACAATATTGTTGCAGATACCTATCGCCATCAATAACAAAAAACCAGGTTTGGTCATGACCTGCCAGAGCAGCGAATTGTCGGTTAGTCCACCTTCGTAATCATGGTGGTCGGCAAGGTATTGCCGTTCTTGTGATGAGACTTTGTTATGTTGCTCGGGTTTGTCATGTATGGTTAGGTAAACCAATGGTAAGGAAACCACTAGGCCGATTAAGGCCAAGACGACAAAGCCCGAACGCCAGCCAAAATTGGCCATCATGGGAACCAATAACAGCGGTGCGGTCAATACCGCGACGAATATACCACTGACCCATATGCTGTTCGCCTTGGCACGCTCATGCAACGTGAACCAGTTTTTGGTGAGTTGCGCCATCATCGGAAAATGCACACCTTCACTGAGGCCAAGCAATACTCGAGTGGCGATGAGCAGCATCATAAATTGGCTTACCCACGCGCCCAACGCAGTAAACAGGCTCCATAAAACAATAACCACCAGTAGGGTTTTGCGTGGGCCGAAACGGCTGGCAATTGGGGTTAAAAAGATATTGGCTAAGCCATAACCTAAATAGAATATGCCCATAAGCAAAGAGCCGTTATCGCGAACTTGCTGATCGCTCCATCCATATTCTTGCGCCATTAAGGGAATGGCAAAGGTGATATTTAAGCGGTCGTAAAAACCAACCAACACGGTGACGAACAGCACCAGACATATTCGCCAACGATAGTTTTCTTTCAAATATTGCATGATGACGTCTTGTTATTATTTATCACTGTAGCCTAACAGTTTTTTGAAATAACGGTAAAGGCGATAAATCTTAGGAATTTTCACTCCTTCAAATACACTCTTGTCGGCGCTTGAATACAGTTGGTTAAGAAAGTCTGCCAGCAGTTTATCTCTAAGCTTTGGCTCCATAAGGTTTAGCACGTTATTTACCGCATCCATGCGCTCCGGTAAGTTGGTGCCGTCTGAGCCAAGAAGTTCACTAAGCTTTTCCAGTAATCTTTCATCAGGGTTAGCCACCAGCTCGGCGATGTCATCGGGTAACTGTTGCATTGATGGGCCTTTTTGTTCGGTCACCAGCTTGGCTGTCATCATTTTCAGATCGCTAATAAATTCATCGGCTTTATCTGCATTATGCGCGCCTACCGACAGGTGTACGTTGCCCTTAGATGATGAGAAACCAAACTGGGGTTGAATGTACCAACCTCGAGTTTTCATTTCATCTGCGAGAGCGAATATATCGACAGTGTCCGATGTGATGGCAAATAAATTTGCTTTCGGCTCACCCATAAGTCGCAGTGGTTCAATGTCGTTGGTAATGGCGTCCATGATTTTGTTGGCAGCGGTTTGGCTCTTTTGCACTAAATCTAAGTAACCTTGCTTGCCCATATGGTTGAGAATTGCCCAACACGCAGCGATCGGTCCGGCGGATTTGGTTGACATCACCGTTGGATTTATCACCGAGTAACCGGTCCAGCCTGACCAAGCAAAAATTTGATAGCTGCGCATCTTGGCACCGTCTTTGTAGATCACCGCGGATGCACCTTTTGCCGCATATCCCCACTTATGAAAATCCATGGAAATTGACGTTACTCCTGGCACCGATAAATCAAAGTCGGGAATATCGAAGCCTAATTGTTTAGCAAACGGTAAGTACATACCGCCAACGCAGCTGTCGACGTGAAATAGAATGTCGTGCTTGAGAGCGATCTGACCTAACTCACTTATGGGATCAATAATACCATGACCATAACCCGGTGCCGACGCCACCATCATGATGGTGTTATCGTTAATTGCTTGTTCCATTTCGCAGCCAATGGCTTGAAAGTTTTGCTCATTAACTTTAACAACGACCGGCTTAATTTTTAGGTACTGACAGGCCTTAGTGAAGGCTGGGTGAGCGGTTTCCGGTAATAGCAACTCCGGTTCGCTAATGTTGCGTTCTGCGTTGGCAAAGTCTCGCGCAGATTTGATCGCTAATATAATTGATTCAGTACCACCGGAGGTAAAACTGCCCTCGGCTTTATCGCCACCATTAATCAAATCAATGGCCATACCGATAACTTCTTTCTCTAGTTGCATAGCGCTTGGAAACGCCGTTGGGTCTAGACCATTTTCGGTTAAAAACAGGCTAAACGAGTTTTTTATAAGCTTCATCGCTTGCGGGCCAGCGTCATATACATAGGCGAATACTTTGCCTTCTTCCCAAGGCAGGTCTTCACTCTTCATTAACTCTAATTTAGTAAGTACTGTTCCTGTGTCTTGACCTTGTTCTGGAAACTTCATTTAAAACTCCGTAAATTTCCGCTATGTTAATAAAATGTTAACGGTGGTGATTGGCGCATAGTGACCGAATATGAATTTGTACACAAGCCCAATTTTTATAACTTTTTGCTTCAACAAAAAGCTCGTCTGTTATAAGTAAGAAGGCTAAGCTGTTGCAAAGTAAATTGAACTATTGTTCGAGATAAGTCAATCTTAAATTGTATATATGTGCAATTATGTGTGGTCTAATATTTAACCAGTGAACCAATGATATGTTGTTGGCCTGAGAAGAGTGGGTATGAGTAATCAATATCAACAGTATGAAAAATGTCTTAAAGTGGCGGCGGTAAATAGCCCGAGTTTGTTCATTGATTTGGATGTCCTTGATGCTAACGTTGAAAAAGTACGTGCCGCCACTTATGGCAAAGATTTACGATTGGTGGTTAAGTCATTACCATGTCTGGATTTGTTAGCGTATTTGAGTGAACAACTCGAGTGTCGCCGCTTTATGTGTTTTCACACCCCATTTGTATTGGAAGTTCTCGACGCTTTTGAAAATGCCGATATCTTGATGGGTAAGCCATTGCCAAGTAATAGTGTCGAGCACATCATTAAATACTTGGCACAACATGAGCAGTTGTCAAAGCTGGCGCAAATCCAATGGTTGATAGACAGTAAGCAGCGTCTTGATCAGCTATTGATGCTAGGTCGTAAGTACAATGTGTGCTTTAAAATTGCCATCGAAATTGATGTTGGCATGCATCGTGGTGGTCTTGGTGAACCTGAGCAACTGCAACAATTGCAGGCGTTTGTGAATCAAAATAAGAAGCACGTCAAACTCACCGCCTTGATGGGCTATGATGCGCATGTGGTAAAAGCGCCTCGACCGTTTATGTCTGTAGAAAAAGCATTCGCTCAAGCAGAACAACGATATCAACAATTTATTGATGCCTTGCAGCTCAATGGCGAAGAGCTGATATTCAATGGCGGCGGCAGTACCACTCATGCTATGCATCAACAATCGTGTACCAATGAAATATCGGTTGGTTCGATTTTTTTGAAACCGACAGACTTTGATTTGGCTGGACTGCGCCAGTATCAATGTGCCTGTTTTATTGCTACTCAGGTGTTAAAGCGATTAAAAGGCATCAGCATTCCTTTTGTACCTGACAAGTATTGTCAATGGACGCAAAAATACAAAGATACTTTGTTTTTGTACGGTGGTCGCTGGCTTGCTAAAGCGGTGTATCCAAATCTGATGCGCAATTACTTATATGGCTTGAGCTCAAATCAACAATTTATGATGGTCGATAGCAAACAGCCAATTGATGTTGATGATTTTGTATTTTTTAGGCCAAGCCAAAGTGAAGCGGTATTGTTGCAGTTTGGCGATATTTTGCTGTTACGTCGTAAGAATGATCAAGTACGTTTACAGCACCGTTGGTCGATTATGTCACAACACAAAGCCAAGCCTTTGCCGGGACGCATGCAACGACAGCGTAATGAGGATAGATAATGCCCCAGCAGTTTTTTTGATCTCGAAATTGGTCAGCAATGACAATGTTGCGCGACTTGCGTATCGTGAAAAGCCCTTTTCTAATCAAGACAGTGGCTGGCGAGTATTTACCAGCGACGAAACCGGTGAGTTTTTAGCCAAACCAAGCAACATTTTAATGCTTGATATTGAGCAATTTAGCCCTCTAGCAAATAACTTAACGCGCTGTGCACAGTTTCAACTTGATTTACCGGCCGGTAGCTGTTTTGAATTCAAGCATGGCCACGGGCAACCCTATGTGAGTGAGCAACAACAATGCAGCTAACAGAACAACAGCAGGCGATTCTTGATGGCATTGAAGAGCCTCGTGGCTATGTATCTTGAATTATGGTCAAGAATGTAATGCGCCACCATTTTAGTTATAAGTTATGTCATCGTCTGTCTAATTTGTAAATAGAATGTTACGAAAGTCTGGTTAGGATTTTTGTGCAATATTTAATCGATTTTTCACTTCTCTTCGCTTTATTTGTTATACCAATACCTTTGCAAAAGTAATATCTCACAACAACAGGTGTTAATTTAGCAAACAAATAAAACCCAACGAACATCGTAAGATACTGAATTTATAGGTCTAATTGATTCAGTGGTGGTGATTCATTATTCGTTGAAAATAACAATATTAGGGAAGTTAAAATGAAAACTAAGATTATCTCGATAGCTATGCTAGCGGCTGTGTCTACGCCGTCTATTGCAGGCTCTTACCTATACTCTACCAACAAACACTTCGATGCCAACAAGGTTGAAAAACAAGTCGCTGCCAAAGGTGGTCAGGTTGTTGATTGTTTGCCAGAAATTGGTGTTTGTAAGGTCTTGTTTGATACACACCAACAAGCAATGGATGCGGATTTAGGTTTAGTGCCAAATGTATCTACCTTCGTACCAAAGATGGACACCTCGTCTTTACCTGTGGCTGATATGACTTTAACGTCTAATGAAGCGATGGATATACAACAACAAGAAGATGACTTCTTTTTCGGTTTGCAATGGGGTCATGATGCGGTGTCGGCTCAACAAGCTTGGGCAGCGGGTCACCGAGGTCAAGGTGTACGAGTTGCGGTTCTAGATTCTGGCGCTGACGCGTCACACCCAGATTTATCACCTAATATCAATTACAGCCTTAGCCGTTCATTTATTGCCGGTGAAGACTGGTTTGATTACGCCGGTGAAGTCGGTAACCACGGTACCCACGTTGCAGGTACGATCGCTGCAGCTGATAATGGTTTTGGTACCATAGGTGTTGCACCGGAAGCTGAATTGGTGATTTTAAAAGTATTATCAGCATACACTGGCTCAGGTGACAGTTATGGCACTATGGCGGCAATGGTTTACGCAGCGCAAAACGATGTTGATGTTATCAACATGAGCTTGGGTTTGAGTATCCGTAAAAATGGTTATTACGATGTTGAAGGCACGCCAGAAGACATCAGCGATGACATCCGTTTTGCACCAGGTGGTAAAGACGGTATTGCCCAATTTAAGAATGCATACGGCAAAGCGGCAAAATACGCTCGTAACAACGGTGTTATCTTAATTGCTGCTGCGGGTAATGATGGTGTTGATTATGACCATGCTGACTCGTTGATTGCACTACCGGCAGAGCTTCCTGCGGTATTAAGCATCTCGGCAACAGGTCCTATGATGTGGGCAATGGATTCATACACCAACTTGGATCACAAAGCGATTTACACGAACTATGGTCAATCATTGGTTGATTTCTCTGCTCCAGGCGGCGATTACAGCAGTGCGTTTATGCCAGGTGGTTTTGATGATTGTACTGTTGGTTTTATTACCCGTCCTTGTTATGTGTTTGACTTCGTTTTTAGCACCGGCGGTAATGGTTCATGGTACTGGTCTGTCGGTACGTCAATGGCATCGCCTCACGCCGCTGGTGTTGCAGCTCTTATCATCAGTGCAAATGGTGATGATATGTCGCCAAATGACGTTGAGAAAGAAATGCGTCGTTTAGCGGACGATCTTGGTAAGCCAGGTAATGATGACGTTCACGGTGCTGGCCGTGTAGTCTCACCTCACTAGCATCCGATTTCTACATAGTAAAAAGCTCCTTTAAACAGGAGCTTTTTTTATGCCAGAATAAATACATTAAATTGCTAACTCGGCGTACCGATATGCGATTGACCAAGCTAGATTGACACACGGTATGACCTAACCGTGTGTCACCTTAACTGTTGGCTTGACGCTGGCGTTGACGACGTCTTTTTAATGAGTCGATGCTATAGATTACCAAGGCGCTCCAGATAAACGCGAAGGTTAGCATTTTCTCGAAAATGAGTTGCTCGTTATAGACAGTGATTGCCAATACGAACATGATACTCGGGCCGACGTATTGGAAAAAGCCCATGGTGGTTAACGGCAAGCGTTTGGCTGCGGCGGTAAAAAACAGCAAGGGTGCTGTTGTTACCAAGCCGGCGGCGATAAGGGTGATGTTTAACGACATGTCATTGAGCATCATATTGGACGTTGCTGATTCGGCAAAAAATGCCCAATACAATAGACCCAGCGGTAACATCCAGAACGACTCTATTAATAACCCTGGTAAGGAATCAACCGGCATTTTTTTGCGCAATAAGCCGTAAACACCAAACGATGTGGCTAAACCGAGAGCAACATAAGGTACGCTGCCTAAACTGAACAGTTGAATAAATACACCAATCATGGCCAATGCAACCGCAACTAGCTGCCATCGGCTGAGTCGCTCGCCGAGAAACAGCATGGCCAAGGCAACGCTAAATAGCGGGTTGATATAGTAGCCCAGACTGGCTTCTAGAATGTAGTCGTTATTCACCGCCCAAATAAACAATAACCAATTGGCCGCTAAAATAAGACTGGTGAAAAAAAGCCAAGCGAGCTTTTTACGATCTCGATAAATCGCTCTGACTTTAGACCAATTGCCCATGAGCAAGACAATAGCGACCAATAACACAAATGACCAAACGATTCGGTGCACCAAAATTTCCATGGCAGGTACCATAGATAATAGTTTGAAATAAATAGGCGCTATACCCCAAAGGGTGTAGGCGCATAAGGCGTTTATCACACCTTTTTTGGTTTCGTTTGCTGCTTGCATTAGTGCATTGCCGTGTGCGTGTTTTTAAGGGGCGCGAAGTGTAGCATAAGTGGCTGTATAACCACCAATAATAGTTTAAACCATGTAAGTACCGGTGCCGAATGCGATGTGCTCATTACGCTCATTGTGCAGCTCCATTCGGGCTACGGCGACTTTACTGCCATGGCGGATAATACGTGCGGTGGCGATAAAGGATTTACCACGACCGGGACGCAAATAATCGGTACGTAAATCAATGGTTGCCATACGCGTCAATTTGTCGTGAATTTTTTCTTTACTCGGTTGTTTTATATTGCTGATTAAGTTCGCCGCGACAACAACGCCACCGACCATATCCAGCACTGATGCGGTAACGCCACCATGGAGAATTTTTTGCACCGGATTACCCATAAGCTTGTCGTCCCAATCAAAGTGGATCTCGGCGTAATCTTCACGCATGGCGACAATGTTAAAGCCAAGCAAGCGATTAAAGGCAATATGTTGGTTCCAGATGGCGGTGACTTCGTTAAAAATATCTGTTAATTGCATGGGCTAACTCATTAATACGAAAGCTAAAAAAATAAACTTCAAAAAAGCCTACCTTAGCATCTATCAGTTAAGTAAAATAGCGATACAAGCAATAACAATAATGCTCCTTTGATTCCACAGTCATCATCAACTCAGTACAATGAAATAGACCTGCAAAGCATGTTAAGCCAGTATTTTGGCTTCGACAGTTTTCGTATGGGTCAGCAGCAGGTAATCGAGCAATTAATCAGTGGTAGAGATTGTTTGGTTTTGATGCCGACCGGCGGTGGTAAGTCGCTGTGTTATCAATTACCCGCCGCCATATTACCGGGCCTTACGGTGGTGGTGTCACCATTGATTGCGTTGATGAAAGACCAGGTCGACGGCTTGGTGCGCCAAGGCATCGGTGCTGCGTACATTAATTCATCGTTGTCACAACAAGAAATTAATAACACCATGCAGCGTATTGCCAGTGGTGAGATTAAGATTTTGTATGTGGCACCGGAACGATTGCTTAGCCATTATTTTTTACAGGCATTGGCAAGCATGCACATCGCTTTTTTTGCCATTGACGAGGCGCATTGTATTTCTCAGTGGGGGCACGACTTTAGGCCATCCTATACCCAATTAGGTCGCATTAAAGAGCATTTCCCTTATACCCCTGTCATTGCACTAACAGCGACCGCGGATGTGACTACCCGTAAGGATATCCTTACCCAGTTACGCTTACAAAACCCTTATGTGCATTTAGATAGTTTTGACCGTCCCAACATTCGCTACACCCTAACCGAACGTTACAATGGCGAGCGCCAGATTCTCGAATACTTAAACCAAAATCCAGATGACAGCGGCATTATTTATTGCTCGAGTCGCTGGCAAGTCGACAATTTGTGCAAAAAGCTAGCGCAACAAGGGGTTAACTGTGCCGGCTATCATGCGGGCATGGAAACTGAGGTTCGACATGTTATTCAAGATGGTTTCACTAAAGATAACATTCGGGTTGTGGTGGCAACCGTTGCCTTTGGCTTAGGTATTAATAAGCCTAATGTGCGCTTTGTGATTCACTACGATACACCGCGTACCTTAGAAGCTTTTTATCAAGAAACGGGTCGTGCCGGACGTGATGGTTTACCGGCAGAAGCACTGTTTCTTTTTGATAATCAAGATATCGATAAGGTGAAAAAGCGCATTATGCAGAATGACAATGACCACAGAGTCAATGTTGAGTTGCAACGCTTTGCCTCGATGGCGGGTTTCGCCGAAGCTCAGACTTGTCGTCGTCAGGTGTTATTAAATTACTTTGCGGAATATACCGAACAAGCTTGCGGTAATTGTGACATTTGCCTTGATCCGCCAAGTACCTATGACGGCACGGTGGATGCACAAAAGGTGTTATCTTGTGTCTATCGTATAGGGCAAAGCGGTGACATTCATTATCTTATTGATGTGCTACGTGGTCGCGATAATGACAAAGTGAGCAACAATAAACATCATCAAGTATCAACGTTCGGTATTGGTAAAGATAAAACCCGTGGTTATTGGTTTAACGTCATCCGCCAACTTATCCATCTCGGTATGCTGCAGCAGGATATTGAAAAACAATCAGCGCTGCAATTGACCAACGCATCACGGTCGATATTGAAAGGCGAAACAGCACTGATGATGGCCAGACCGCGATTGCAAAGTCAGAGTTACTGGCAGCAAAGTAAAGCGAAAGTCAGCTACGATAAAAGCTTATTTAAAAAGCTTCGTACATTGCGCAAAGAGATTGCCGATGCCGAAGATATTGCGCCGTTTATCGTTTTCAATGACGCAACCTTGATTGAAATGGCCAAGTACAAGCCTACCAATAGCACTGCATTTTTATCGATTAGTGGCGTAGGGGAAACAAAATTGGCCCGCTATGGCAGGCCATTTATGCAATTGATCGAGGAAAATATCAGCGCTTAACGCTGATGCTGTTTGTTGCGTTTAGTTAGATAGCGACTCATAGGTTGCCATTAAGTAACGGGTCATAAAGCTGACATTGTCATAGCTCGACATAATGCTCATATCGATAACATCATTGGCATCAAAGTCTATTTCGGTTTTACTGACTAAGCCTCTCTCGTTTACCGTGGTTGAGCGTCTATCGAGTACGCCATCACCTTGGATATCCAAATCAGCGGTAATCGCATTACCAAATTCATCGTTAATATAATTGGCTAAACTCACCAAATTACCATTATCAAATGATCTGAAGCCACTAATGAAGCCATTGTCATCGTAGCTAAACTGGGTATCTAGTTCTATTGAGCCGTCGTCATTAAAGTCTTCATGAATTGACGCTAACAGATTACCGACGTAGTTATAGGCAATGCGTATTTGCGGGTCGGTATGCGTTTGCAACTCTTCGATAATACGGCGTTGACTATCGTAGCGGATCTGAGCACGAGAATCATCAATGACACCGTCGCTGAGTTGATCAAAACTATAAGCTGATACTAAACCTAGGTTGTTATAACTGTACTCCGAGGTGTAGTCTCTAAACGCCAAGAACTTGTGATCAAACACTTCTTTTGTCATGCGATTATTGCTGTCGAAAGTCGAGGTTTTGACATAGTCGATGGTATTAGTACCGGGATCGATGAATTCTGCAGTAACCGATAACGCATTACCAAAACTGTCGCGATTGTAGATTTCCTGATAATCGTCTTCACCGTCAGTGTTAACGTCTTCAATCGCTCTAGTTAAATAGCCTTTTGCGTTATATGTGTACCTTTTGGTAAAGGTGACGCCACTTTCTTTTTTCACAAAGCGGGTTAGATTGCCGTCGGCATTAAAGTTAGATTGGATCTCTTCCAATATCGTACCACCAGCTTCAAGATTGGTATAAGTAGCGGCCAATAAATTACCATTGTTATCAAAGTTTACCGTTTCGGTATCTTGCTCGGTGACGCTGCCGCTTTGCAAGGTTTGTACGGAAAGGCCGACAAATTTACCGCCGTTATTAATATCAAAAGAAACTCGTGAATCAACGGTGTTATCGCCATCGTTATCTTGCTCAACCTGCGTCGCAACAAAATTGCTGCTTTGTTCTGATTCACTGTCTAAGAGAATATCAACAGAGCGCATGTAATGAACCACGCTGGCATTGGCTAAAATGTTGTCTTCAACTAACTTGTTGCGGGCATTTTGCCAAGCATTGTCACGATAAAAATTTTCCATCGGTTTGAACAAATCGAGGGTGATATTTTGCCAACTGGTGTGTGTCGCGGGTGTTATAAGGACACCGTTTTCTGGGTTTTGATCAGAATCGACTGAATAAATAACTGACGCAATGTTAAAGCCACGACCTGGAAAACTGTCGTTGGCATAACCGTTCCAAAAGCGTCTTACTTCAACAAGGCTTACCGGTAAAAACGATTCAGGTGCCATGTCATAAGGGCTAATTCGACCTTCACAAGGAATGCTATCGCCAAGCTGTACTGAACCAATAAAAAAGGCAATGGTCTCGCCCGGTTCGCAGGTAAAGCGTCCGGTACCATCGATACAACCGGTTTCGCCGTTTGATTTTTCGTAACAAATACCTTCGACATTGCCATCCATAAAGATGCCTTTGTTAAAACCTAACAATGCACTATCTGCGGCACAGTTTTCAGGGTTTATGACTTCACAGACTTGATAGCGAACATCAAGGTTGCCTAATGGCACATCGCCTAGGGAGTTCAACCTACCGTTCGATTGTATTTGAAAGAATTCGTCAAAATCTGGGACAACCAGATTCATGCTTACTTCATTAGGGTCAATGGTGTCACCGTCGATTTGATCATTGGCGAGCAAATCAACGACGTTATTGATTGGGTAGGCACCATCGAGATCGTCTGCCTGATCGGAATTTAAACTAAACACCGCAGGGATAACTTCAACCGTAACCACGCCACGCGCACATTTACTGCTGTCGCTTTTCAGACAAACCTCATACACCATCTGATATTCACCAGCGGAGGTCATTGGTTTAACATTTAGGGTGGCGTTACTGTTTAAGGATAAGGGGTCCTGCGCCGAACTTACTGTCACGGTGACATCGTCAAGCGAAAGGTTTTTACTATCAAGTGTATCATTACCAATGATACTAAGACTGTTTGCACCCTTACGACCAGGAATACCGGTTATTGAGTCGTTAGCAATACTTAAATTAGCAGTGTTACTGTTACCGCCGCCTCCACCGCCGCCACCGCCGCCACCGCCACAGGCAGTTAACGTTGAGACGAGTATTAGATAGAGAAAAGGGCAAATTATTTTTGCTTTGGCCATGTTCCAACAATCCCTATTATTGTTATTACATATAAGTGATTATTTATTAGCCTAGCAGAGAATTTTAAAAAGGGTTAAAACACAAACTGACAGATGATGCCAAATAAAACCACCAGTAATCCATAGTGATTATTTAAAAATGCTTTAAAACAGTTGTCACGCTCTCTCCGCTGAATCAGGTGATGCTGGTAGGCAAAGCTTAAAGTGACGTATATAAGTGCCAAATAGTAAAATGCATTAAACTGTTGAAGTTGCCCAACTTTAAACAACAAAGTCAGGGTTAAAAGCTGCAGAAAAGCAATCGCCATTTTGTCGAATCGACCAAATAAAATGGCGGTTGACTTGACCCCGATTTTTTTATCGTCGTCTCTGTCCACCATCGCGTACATGGTATCGTATGCTACGGTCCAAAATAAGTTGGCGAAAAAAAGTAACCAAGCAACGATTGGGACTGAGCCGTTAATTTCACTAAATGCCATGATCATGCCCCAACTAAATGCCGCACCGAGGACCACCTGCGGTAGGTGAGTGAAGCGTTTCATGTAGGGGTAACTGGCGGCGAGCAATAGCGCAACGAATGACAATTGAATGGTTTGCCAAGACAAGGTAAGTACCAACATCAAGGCGATGAGCAATAATCCAATAAACAATGCAATGGCTTGTTTTTCAGTAATTAGGCCACTGACTAACGGCCGCTGCGCGGTGCGTTTTACATGGCCATCAACGTTTCTGTCTGCAAAATCATTGATCACACAACCGGCACTGCGCATGATAAAAACACCGGCTGCAAAGACTAAGGTTAAATGCCAGCCAGGGAAACCATCTGCAGCAACCAGCAACGCCCAAAACGTCGGCCACAACAATAAGTAGGTGCCAATTGGCTTATCCATGCGAGTTATGAGCTTCACTGCCTGCCATTTTTGTGTCAAATCTGTCATATATATCTAGGATTCAGAGAATCATTATTATTGTCATTATAAATATGGATTGAATCTGCTTAGTCTACATACGTATTCACTAAGTGCATTACTGCTGCAATGGGTAAAATGAACCCTGATTTACCATAAATTTTTACCTATATTAACGTAACCCGTAATGCGAATAAACCCAGATGACCTTTTTAAATAAACCGGCGCTGAAGTCCAGTTTTAAGCTGGCTTGGCCGATATCCCTGCAAAATACATTGGTGACCATGCTAAGCATGATCGATGTAATGATGGTGAGTCATTTAGGGAATGCCTCGGTTGCCGCTGTTGGCTTAGGTAATCGCATTCAATTCGTTATTTTGATCTTAGTAACTGGCTTGTCTTGGGGCGTTGGCATTTTAGCGGCGCAATACTATGGCGCAGGCAATCAGCAAAAAATACGCCGCTCTATCTTGATGGGTATTGTGCTTGGCATTGTCGCGCTGAGTCCGATCATAATTGCCAGCGTGATCTATGCCGACGGTATTATGGCAATTGGCAGCAAAGATGCGAGTGTTATCGCCATTGGTGAACGCTATTTATGGATCACCATGCCAAGCTTATTGTTCGTTACGGTGAGCATGGTATTTGAAAATGCATTGCGCAGTACCAGCGAAGTAAAACTGCCCATGTTGCTCAGTGTGGTCGCGATTGTACTTAATATCGTGCTTAACTATTGGTTAATCAATGGTGGACTTGGTGTCGCTGCGTTAGGCGTCGATGGCGCCGCAATTGCCACCACGGTGAGTCGTTTCTTCCATATGCTGCTGTTGATCGCGGTACTAATACATATTCGCCATTTTCTTCGACCATCAAGCGCCGATATAAAAAGTCTTAATCAGTTTCAGCCCTGGAAAAAACTGGTGATGTTGGTTTTGCCATTGATGTTTAGTTTCGGTGTTTGGTCGGTGGGAACCTTTGTTTATCAGGTAATTTACGGCCGAATGGGCACCACTGAGTTGGCGGTAATCAGTCTATTGGCTCCGGTTGAAGGCATGTTCATTTCGGTGTTTTTTGGTTTCGCGTCAGCATGTGCGATTATGGTCGGGCAGCGATTGGGCGCCAACCAATTTGATCAGGCTTGGTCGATAGCTCGCTCATTTATCACCATAGCTCCTGTGGTCGCCCTTATTTTAGGGACCGTGATGTTGATTCTTGAACCTATTATTTTCCTGCCATTTAATGATATGCCTGAAAGCACCTTGGCTTTGGCGTCAAATATTTTTGTGTTGATTGCCCTTGGCGCATGGATAAAAATCAGCAATATGACCCTAGCGATGGGGGTGTTACGTGCCGGCGGTGAAACCAAAGCCTGTTTGTATATTGATACGATTGGCATGTGGTTAATCAGTATTCCGCTGACAATGCTGGTGGCATTTTACTGGCAACTGCCAATGTTTTATGTGGCACTGGCGGCCTATTCAGAAGAAGTGTGCAAGTTATTGCTGTTTGGCTGGCGCACCATGCAGAAAAAATGGCTAAGAAATCTGACTTAGCCATTTTTTAGTAAGTTTATAAACTTACTTTATCCATTTAATTTACTTACATAATGTAACTACGTACTTTCACTGCTTACTTTCAGTACTTGTTAAGGATACTTGTTAAGAGTACTTGTAAAAAGTACATACGCCTTTTAGCTAGTGAACCGTTTTAGTTGGCACTAACCACGATCACAGTATTTGGCGCCAATGTTTTACTCAAATCAATGATTTCCACATTATTGTCTATTCGATATTTAGATCTTGCTCGTCGGTTGAGATAGTTAAAGGTATTATCTGCACCGTATTGCGCGGTGAATTCAACCAAATTGGTGTTATTGCACTTTATTTGTGATGCAGCCATGCGAGCTTGACCACTTAAATCGCGCACCGAATTCGCGGCATTACGACGTAAATAGGTCTTCATGGCGGAAACATCATTGTTGACTGCATGTACACATAACTTGGTCGCGATTGAATTGTCTTTCGCAACGAAGGTTACATTAGCTGCCATGCTGTTGAGGCAAAATAAAGAGGTGGTAAGCAGTGAGCCAATAGTTAAGGGTGTAATCTTCATGATTTTCTCCAGTCGATTCCGTCACGTAACATTATAGGCAGGAGTATAGGGTGCGATGTAAGGATAATAAGATTAAAAGATATCGCTTTAATTTCGCTTTAAAATCATATGATTATTGGTTTGTTCTCAGTTTATCATTAGCTTTTATTAAGCTTTTTTATAAGCTCTGGCACCGGGTAGGAAGACTTCAGCAACCATTAACGGCTTGTGCTCGATATAGAATAAACTTCTGCGCCCCCAAAGGTTATGGTCAACGCTTAAATTGAGCATGTTAGCGAGTTCACATACCCGCAGACTCGGTGCTATTTCTGCGACTTGAACCACTTCACGATGCAATTTGGGGTTATTGAATAAGACTTGCCCCAACGGTTGCTCACCAAGGTTGGCTAATTGCTGTTGATCGCCGGTTAAAATCTTGAGTGGTAAAAGGCTGCGGGCAAATACGTGGGGCACAGCATCGCAAAACAACACCACTTCACGCACCAGCACTTGCTCACCTTGCTCAATATCAGCATTGGCCTCATGGGGCTGACAAGCTTCTATTCTTTGCCCTAACAGTTCTACTTTAAAATCAACGCATTGTGCTTTAAGCCGAGCGGTTAATGAGGTTGGGTCTAGCAACCAATCATTAAGTGTGGAGGTTGTTGGTGCATGTTCAGCACTGACCCAGTTGACATCTAGACCTATCGGAAACTCTTGCTTTAAACGCTGCATAGGTTATCTCGCTTTAGAGTGCTGATAGTTATACACAAAGGCCAGTAATGAGCCACTGATCAAGCCCATTAGGTGAGCTGTATTGGCAACATTAATTGGCATAAAATCGGTAAAACCAAGCACCAGCCAAAATAGCATAAAGCCAATCAGCGACTGAGATATACCTATGCCGCGCCCTGGATTTAAGTAACCAAACCACCAGACAAAACCAAATACGGCGTAAACCACACCCGACAAGCCACCAAAATTAGGGCCGGAGACATAAAATTGACTGACGTTAGAAACGATGGCGGAGATTATAAAAATCGCCAACAACCAGCGACTGCCCAGTTGTTTTTCAATTTGACCGCCAAGTTGCCACCACCACATGGTGTTAAAAGCAATATGCAATAAGCCGTAATGAAACAGCGCTGGGGTGATAAATCGCCAAGGCTGAGAAATCGTTTGCTCAATGTCACCGAACTGATTGAATAGCACCAGTTGATACAGGCTGTCACCAAAAACGACGAAGGTGGCGATATATACCAACCAACAGATGGCAAAAATAATCAAGCTGAGAGGGCCGGCGTTGGCAATAAAACTGTTTTTGAGGGTTAGCCAGCTGCCACTTGATGGCAATGATACCGATGCGCCACTATTCCAAGCCGATGATTGGTATTTACTGGCCCCAGGATTTTGTCTGAATTGTTCAAACTCAATGCGCGCTCGCGCCATGTGCTGCTCTTCACACCATAGGGTATAACCATCACGTTGGCCATTATCGTCTTGCGCATCGGTGACACGCGTGGCAATACCTAGGCTATTTAGGTAACTGGCAAATATTTTTGCCATGGCTTGATGATTGATATTAACAAACGGCTGCATTGATTTTATTTAGCGCTCAACTTTATCTGGGTAGCTACGTGACCATAAATCAAAGCCACCATCTAATGAATACACGTCACTGAAATCGTGGCCAATTAAAAATTGTGCTGCTTGTTGGCTAGAAATGCCATGGTAGCAACAGACAACGGTTGGCGCGTCAAAATCTGCATCACGTAAAAAATCACCAAGATTTTCATTACTTAATTGGATAGCACCGGGGATTCGACCATTGGTAAATGACTGTGGGTCGCGGATATCGACAATGACAAATTTGTCTGTGTCTAAGGTGTTATAGACATCATCAATATGCAAATGTTTAAAACTGCTTTGTTCGCCGTGCACGGTTGATTTCCTTTAGAACATTTGTGTCGATTGTATCACAGCTTGGCTGTGTTGAAACAACCTAACAAAACTCTGTATAAAGCCTCGTAGATTCACAATCGATAACGGATTATAAAAGTAAAAAAGGCCGAAACATGATGGTTTCGACCTTGTATTATATGCGTTTAAGACGCTGAGGGATTAATCCCAGTTAAGAATAACTTTACCGGAATTACCCGACAGCATGGCATCAAAGCCTTGCTGGAATTCGTCAATGCCAAACTCGTGGGTAATGATAGGGCTGATGTCCAAACCAGATTGGATCAAGCTCGCCATTTTGTACCAGGTTTCAAACATTTCACGACCGTAAATGCCTTTGATAACCAAACCTTTGAATATCACTTTAGCCCAGTCGATAGCCATATCCTGACCCGGAATACCTAGCATGGCAATCTTACCACCATTGTTCATGCTATCGAGCATGGCGTGGAACGCTGATGGCACACCAGACATTTCTAATGCGACGTCAAAACCTTCGGTCATGCCGAGTTCTTTCATAACATCTGGCAAGTTTTCATTGGCAACATTTACGGCGCGTGTTGCGCCCATTTTACGGGCCAAATCAAGACGGTATTCATTGATATCGGTGATCACTACATGGCGTGCACCAACGTGTTTGGCAACCGCGGCTGCCATAATGCCGATTGGACCAGCGCCTGTGATTAACACATCTTCACCGACCAAATCAAATGACAACGCAGTATGTACGGCGTTACCAAATGGGTCAAAAATTGATGCCAATTCATCTGGTACTTCGTCAGGTAATTTAAAGGCATTAAAGGCTGGAATCACCAAGTACTCGGCAAAACAGCCTGTGCGATCGACACCAACACCTATGGTGTTGTTACATAAGTGGGTACGACCAGCACGACAGTTACGACAATGCCCACAGGTAATATGACCTTCGCCAGAAACGCGATCACCTTCAGCAAAGCCTTTTACTTCACTGCCCATACCAATCACGACACCGGCGTATTCATGACCAACAACCATAGGCACTGGAACGGTCTTTTGTGACCATTCATCCCAGTTGTAAATGTGAATGTCAGTACCACAAATAGCGGTTTTCTTAATTTTAATCAGTAGATCGTTTGGACCTACTTCTGGCATTGGTGAGTCTGTCATCCAAATGCCGGTTTCTGGTTTTAATTTTGCTAAAGATCTCATGCTCTTGCCTTAAATTAGATCACGCCCATTTCTTTACCGATACGAATGAACGCATCGATGGCTTTGTCCAATTGCGCCTTACTATGCGCTGCAGAAATTTGTGTACGAATACGTGCTTGGCCTTTCGGTACGACTGGGAAAGAGAAACCAATAACATAAATCCCTTGTGCTAATAAGCGATCGGCCATTTCAGCTGCAATTTTAGCATCGCCTAACATCACAGGTACGATAGCGTGGTCAGCACCGGCACAGGTAAAGCCTGCAGCTTCCATTTTATTGCGGAAGTAAGCGGCATTATCTTTTAAAGTTGTACGTAATTCGCCACCATCAGCAAGCATATCAATAACGCGGATAGAGGCACTAACAATAGCCGGAGCTAAAGAGTTCGAGAACAAATATGGACGTGAACGCTGACGCAACCATTCGACGATCTCTTTTTTACCAGATGTGTAACCACCAGATGCACCACCCATGGCTTTACCTAGGGTACCGGTAATAATATCAACACGATCCATGACTTCGCAGTATTCGTGAGAACCACGACCATCTTCACCAACAAAACCAACCGCATGGGAGTCATCAACCATAACCATCGCATCGTATTTGTCGGCTAAATCACAAACCCCTTTAAGGTTGGCAATTACGCCGTCCATTGAAAATACGCCATCGGTAGCAATTAACTTAAAGCGAGCACCGGCTTCAGTGGCCGCGATAAGCTGTGCTTCCAAGTCTTCCATGTTGTTGTTGGCATAACGAAAACGTTTCGCTTTACAAAGACGTACGCCATCAATAATTGAAGCGTGATTCAAGGCATCAGAGATGATTGCATCTTCTGCACCAAGAATGGTTTCGAACAAACCGGCGTTGGCATCGAAACATGACGAATAAAGAATGGTATCTTCCATACCCAAAAAAGCACTCAGTTTATTCTCTAACGTTTTATGAATGTCTTGGGTACCACAGATAAAGCGTACTGATGCCATACCAAAACCGTGATCATCTAAACCGGCTTTAGCGGCCTTGATCAGTTCTGGGTGATTCGCCAGACCCAAATAATTGTTCGCACAAAAATTAATAACTTCTTCACCAGTATTTACCGCAATATCGGCTTTTTGCGCCGTGGTAATAACACGCTCAGATTTGTATAGACCTTCTTCTTTAACCTGCTCAATTTGTTGTTGCAGGTGGTTGAGGAAATTTGCTGACATATCAACCTCAGTAAGTTGTTGTAATAACGGCGCGAATTGTGATTTCGTACCCTGTTAATTTTGCGCGCCATTGTACGCTTTTAAACCATCAGTGCCTAGCCCAATTTGCACTTGTTAACAAAAGCTAGACAGGGGAAAACTGGCAAGTTTATATTCCAGTTTACGGCTAGGCATAGAGCTGCTGTAGGCTAGGGAATAGGATGATTATAGACCAGAGTTAAAACAAGGCTTATGACATCGTTGGTTTGTGCTTGAGTTGTAATTGCTAATTTAAAAATGACGGACTGATGGGTATACTTAAGCCATTGTTTTATAAACGGGTCTCAAATTTGAACCGATACAAGCTAAGTTTGCGCCTGTACCAAGTGTTGATTTTACTACTCACACCTTTGTTGGTACTGATATTTTTGTTGCGTTCGATTAACCATAAAGAGTATCGACAACGAATGCGCGAGCGTTTTGGCTGGGTCAGCAGCAACATGCAACCCGGTGGCATTATAGTGCATGCAGCCAGTGTTGGTGAGGTCATTGCCATTAAACCGTTTGTAGAAGGCCTATTGCTGCGTTTTCCTGAACTGCCGATAACGGTTACCACGTTTACGCCAACGGGCTCAGCGCAAGTGGTTAAGTCGTTTCATAATAGAGTTCAGCATTGTTACTTACCGCTTGATATATCGTTTTGTGTGCATTTATTTTATAAATTAATGCGACCACAAGCGATGGTGCTCATGGAGACTGAAATTTGGCCAACCATTATTCAACGGTGTTATAAATCCAACATTCCCTTAGTGCTCATTAATGCACGCCTATCTGAAAAGTCGTTAGCGCATTATCAAAAATTAACTTGGTTGATTACCCCAGCGTTAAATAAGCTTTCGGCAATCATGTGTCAAAGCCAAGATAACGCCGAACACTTTATGCGCTTAGGCGCTAATAGCGACAAAGTATCCGTCAGTGGAAACTTAAAATATGACATTGATATTACCGATTCGTTGCGCGAAAAAATTGCTGAGCTAAGTCAATTTGTTGACACAAAGCAACGTAAAGTATTGGTGTTAGGCAGCAGCCATCAAGGTGAAGAAGACGTCGCGTTGGTAGCGTATCGAACATTGAAAGAAAGGTTTAATGATTTGCTACTGATTATCGTTCCGCGCCATCCAGAGCGGTTTGATGGCGTTGCACAATTGGTACTTAAACAGCAATTAAACTTGGTTCGTCGCAGCGAATCTAAACCAGTAACAACGGATGATGATGTTTGGCTGATTGATAGTTTAGGGGAATTGGTCGCCTGTTATGCGATCAGTGATATCAGTATCATCGCCGGTAGCTTTTCTGATGTTGGTGGTCATAACCCATTAGAAGCCGCAGTGTTCGCCAAGCCGATTGTGGTTGGTCCTAATATGGCAAACTTTAAAGACATGAACCAAAAGCTTGTTGATGGCCGCGGTATTATTCAGCTAGACCATAACGAAGAATTGTCTAACACCCTGTTTAACTTACTACTCGATGAGCAGCTAATCAGTGATATTGGTAAAAATGCAGAGCAGGTGATCCTTGAAAATCAAGGCGCCACTCAACTTAGCATAGATACGCTGGCAAACTCTTTAACTCATTGATGATGATATTAAGATACAACACAGGCGAGAGAGAGCGTCTATGTTGTATCTAGCAGCAATCGTTATTCGCTAATATTGCTATGTAGCGCGCCAGACTCGTCAGTATCTGCAATAGCGGTTAAATTAAATGTCTGAGTATGCAGTACTGTGCCTGTTAAACTTCTTACTTCTAAGATCCAATCACCAGGTATTAATACGTCCTCTTTGGTCAGCTTTTTATCTAGGTGTAACCGCCTTTGCAAATCTGTATTCACCAAAAATAAGCTTTCATACTCATTGATTTCTTTAGGTGGTAACCAGCGCACGACGAGCATGGTATTGCTCTTATATTTGCTCTTCAAATCTTCATTGGCTGCAAGGGTTATGGTGGTACCAAAACGAACATCTTTCTCAACATTGAAGCGTGTTGTGCCATCTTCGATTTTTGAGTATTGGTAATCGCCACGATAATACTCCGGCTTAAAAACACCTGACTCAACTTTATCGACAGCAACATCGACGATGTCCAATTTGTACTTTTGTTTAATCTTCTGTTGTATTTTCTCTAGCTGTTGGTCATTAAACTGAGCCTGCCAAAGGATGGTGCTGATCACCGAACGCTGAGTACCTAGGTATTTTTTCTCTACCCAACGGCGTTCATGTTCAGGTAGATCTTGGTAGAACAATTGCGCCATACATTGCTCAAAGTCAAACTCGACCCCTTGCCCTAAACATTGCGCTTGCGCCATATAGAGTTGGCCATAGTGAGCCTCTTGCTGATAAGCCTGTTGGTAGTATTGATAGGATTTATCGTAATCTTTTTCTACATATTGGCCTTGTTGATAGATATCGCCAAGACGAATCGAGGCACTGGCACGACCGGCATCAGATGACTTTTGGTACCAATTCACGGCTTGTTCTATGTCTTCTTGATAAACAATACCACGGTGATAATAACTGCCAATATTGAACATTGCTCTGGCATGCCCTAAATCCGCCGCTTGTTGATAGTATTTGGCGGCTTTGTGTTCATCATTGGCAACATTGTCATCAAACTCAAACGCATCGGCGATGACAACTTTGTCATAGGCCAATGCGTCATTGTCTTTTGACGCCTCTGGTAATGGTAAATCCAGCTTACGGCGAATAAAGTCATCGATATAAGCGATTTCGTGGCGGTCACCACTCCAATATTTGTGGCCATGTCCGGTATTGGCATAGAACAAATATTCCATATCTTTGCCGAGCTGCTTTAAGCGATACTTCATGCGGTTCGCTTGTTCAAAGTCGGCAATGGTGTCTTTTTCACCGGCCATCAACAAGACTGGCGCTTGCAATTTTTCGGCAAAGAATATAGGTGAAACATCCTTTAATGATTCGTCAAAATCCCCCACAATTTCGGCAACTTTTTCTTGAAACTCTTGCTGTGTTTTTAAATTACTGGCATTAAACAAATGGGGTAGATCATAAATCCCGAAATTGGAGATAACGCATTCGTATTTGTCTGGGTGGTAGATGGCTAACATCATTGCCGAATAACCACCATAACTGGAGCCCATTGAACACATTCGTTCAAAATTGTGCTCTTGCTCCACTTTGCTCACAACGGCTGAGATGTCTTGCTCAATGAGTTGACCAAATTGCTCTTTACCACGTTGCAAAAACTCTTTACCAAAGCCTGAAGAGCCACGAAAGTTAACATTTAATACCGCGTAACCTCGACTGGCAAGGTACTGATTGTTGCGATTAAATATCGCATAGTCACGAACACCGACCGGGCCTCCGTGTGGGTTAACAATTAGCACACCATTGTCGTTACCGGTTGGTAAAGTAAGAATTGCTTCAATATAGGTTTCGTCATCAATTTTAACGTCAAAGGATTTTGCCCTTGCGTAGACCACATCCTGTTGCACTTCGTAGCGATTGCGTATCAAGGTGAGTTTTTTGGCACTCACATCATAATAATAAAACTGCCCTGGGTTGTCTGAGCCTCTGACCGACACCAATAAGGCATTATCATCTAGACTTGCTTGCACCACCGAAACCGACTGTTCAGGAAAAGATTTTTTCAATGATTTATGAAGACGAATGTGCGCAGAGTGGAAATACTGATTGGTCGGTAAACCATGAGAGAAATAGGTGACGTAAGCGATAGAACCGTCAGGGTTAAGACCGGCATCGGTTAGATCATAGCGGTTATGCTGAAACAACACCTCGCCAAATTCTTGGCTATGTAAATCAAACTCCACTAACGACACTAAATCCGTGATCTCGTTGCTTAATACCGCAATTTTACTGTCAGAGATAAAGCCAATAGCTGGTGTGAACTTTTCGCCTAATTCATAGCTGTTGTAATCAATCCATTCGCCATCTTGGTCATCAATTTTAAAATACCATTGCGTGACTTCATCATCATCAAAGGTCGCTGAAAACATAGCATTGAATTGTCTGTCGTAACGATAATATAAAGCGTCGTCCAGTGGCTCGATAAACTCAAAATTGCTATCGAAATTACCTGCATATAAGTCTTTGATATTGATTTTATATACGGTTAAATCATCACGTCGTGCGTCGCCTTTATGGGCAAACAATACCTCGTCTTCAATGTTCGGCAGGCTGTCAACAAGCCTACCCTCTGGTTCTAATAATCGCCATTTGGCTTTGGTCTTGCCGTCACTATAATCAATTTTAATAATACCGTTGCGACGTGAGGCAAAGGAGACAAAAATACTTTGGTTGTCTATCCAATTTAAATCAGAAATACGAGTTTTCGAATTGTGTTCAACTTCAATTAATTTGCTGCTAGTTTCATTGTTAGGATCAATCAATTCAATCACGTCATAATCATCATCTCTGTCATAAGAGACGATGTATTTACCATCAGGGCGCATTGCAATTTTGTAATGATCGGAATTTTTATACAGCTCTTCTGCATGTAATGGTTCGCCGGCAGTGCTGCTAAAGCTGACCAGTGCGAAGATACAACTGATGATTAACTTATTTGGCATTGACAGTCCCCTTGTCTGCTGACTCTGCGATAAACGGTGTTTGCGGTTGCTCTTGCTCCATGCGTTGAGTTTCTGCGACCAATTCAAAAAACGAATCCTCACCGACACCGTGATATACCATGTCTCGACCGGCAAGAATTTGTGGAAAGTTCTCTTCCATATATTCAAGGGCAACCGATGATTTATTAAGTAATTCAAATCGGCCACCGGCGTAGTACCAGTATGTGTATGTCGTAGCGTTGAGGTGACCTACGTAACTGATTTTGTCTTTCTCAACTGAAAACTGCCAAAGCTCATCTTCGAACCCGCGAATATGCGCATTGAAATTGATTTTGACTTCGTCGATAGTGTAATCACCCGCGGGTAAATTGATGAGAATATAGTTGCTACCTTTTTGCAGATCATCTGATGTCAGCTTAATCAGCTTGGTGCCACTGATAAGGATTTCCCGTAATGGACGGTTAGTATCGACGGCGAGTAATAAGTAACCCTCTTCTTTGTCGAGTTTATTGTCAATGTCGTCTTTGATGCTAGAGACTTTGGTGGCGCAGGAAGTCAATAAGCCAATAGAAAGTATGGCCACAAGCAGAATGTTATTTCTCATTATTATCTCGCTTTTTGAGGAGGTAAGCGATCACTAACAAGCATTACTTCCATGTAATATAGCAAGTAGCATGATAACCAACAGCGCATGGTTGGTCAATAAAGTAGCATAATGGGCTTATAGGATCTTATCAATACTGTTGGTGACCATAGCAACACTAATGCGATCCATTAATTCGCCTTTAGCCCGGGTGCCCCAAGGCAACTGCGCAACCTGTTTGCTGTGTTGCTCTAATACACATTGGGGGTAAACACTGACGACAAAATCTAGGCTATTGTATGGGCCTGTGCGTTGTGGGTTTGAATGGGCATAAAGACCAACAACTGGCGTCGATACTGTGGTTGCCATATGCGCCGGGCCGGTATCTGGGGCGATTACTAATTTAGCTGACTCAAGCACCGCTAACATTTGTTTTAAATTGGTTTTACTAACCAGATTGGTCAGAGCACAGTTAGCGTGCTTTTCAATGTCATTAGCAAGGTTGATTTCCAATTGCGCCGGGCCACCGCATAACACCACCTGATATCCCTTGGCGGTGAGGTGTTCAGCAACCTCAGCATAGCCTTTAGCATGCCAATTGCGCTCGGCTTTACTGGCGGCAGCTGAGATAACGCAATACAGTTTGCTTTGGTCAATATTGTCATGCGCCCAGTCTCGTTCTTGTTGACCGAACGGCATCAACCAGCTTGGCGCTTCGACATTAACCCCAATGGCTTTGGCGAAATTCATGAAACCATCGAGCACATGTGGCTCAGCTTGTGGAGCTATTTTTTTATTAGTAAACAACCATTGGCCTTCTTTGGCACGTTGCTTGTCGAAACCAACTTTGACTTTGGCGGGAATGAATAAACTGGCAATACTGGCTCTTAAGGCAACTTGCATATGTAATAGAACATCAAAGTCACGTCCTTTCATATGTTGACGTAATTGCATGTAGCCTTGCCAGCCTAAAGACTTATCAAACACCACAAATTCAACACCAGGTAAGCCTTTGAGCAACATGTGTTCGACTTTACCAATGACCCAAGTGATCTTTGTTTGTGGATATTGCTTTTGGATTTGTTGTACCATGGCTACCGCGTGGCAAACATCGCCTATAGCTGAAAGTCTTAAAATACAAAGAGATTTTGGCTCAAGAGAGGTTTGACCCGGCATAAAGGATTCACCACAATAATAGTTATAACCATGTGCTTATTGATGCAATCGCCGCAAACATTGTTTGCCGTGACGTTATCAATAGCCCCTATATAAAGGCTTATTATCTTGAACCTATCGAGATTTGTAAAACATTCAAACATAAATCTTTTTCAAGAAGGCAATATTCGTTGTTTATATGATGCCGATCTGCTCAATGATTTTAGTGTTGAAATGTTTGATTCGAGCTACTGGCAACAACAAAACGCGGTACTGGGTTCCTCTACTGGCCGCGGCACTGCATGGTTTGTACAGCACCCTCAAGTGAAAATGGTACTGCGTCATTATTATCGTGGCGGCTTGATTGGCAAGCTGATCAATGATAGTTATTTCTATACCGGCTTTATGAATACGCGCGCCGCGAAAGAATTTATTCTGTTGTCAGACATGCAACTGATGGGATTACCTGCACCAAAACCTGTCGCCCTTAAAATTGAGCGTCAAGGATTGACCTATAACGCCGATATTTTAATTGAGCTTATTCCTGGTGCAAATGATTTGGTGGCGTTATTGACGCAAACTGAATTGCCAGAGCAAAGCTGGCAGCAGATAGGTGCTTGTATAAAAGCCTTTCATCAGCAGCGCATCTATCATCATGATCTTAACGCCCATAACATTATGTTGGATAGCGACAATAAAATTTGGCTAATTGATTTTGACCAAGGTAAACAAATGGCCAGCGAAGGGCCATGGCAGCAACAAAATTTGCAACGTCTGCAACGCTCATTTTTAAAAGAGCAAAAAAAATTGCCAGTGTTCCATTTTAGTGAGGAAAACTGGCAATCATTATTGCAAGGCTATTCGAGCTAACTTATTACGCTTCGGCAGTCTCGGTCATAGCTTGTTGCTGTAGCGTCTTGTATTTGTCACGAGCGGTTTCAAATGCATCTCTAGCATCGCTGGTAACGTAAGGGCTTAGCAATGCGAAAATCTTTAATAGACCATCGTAAATACTTTCATCATTAATATCTGGTTCTTCATCAACCTGTGTTTGCAAGTAGCTTAACCAAAAGGTCGTGGTTAGGCGCAACAAACAGGTTAAATCTTCATATTCATCATCCTGAATGGATAGAATGCCAGCATCGCTTAACGAGTGCAGCATGTGTAATACACGCTGTTTAATTTGTCGTTGAATTTCACTGTAACGTTTTTTTAATGCCGGGTTTTTCGCTAACAAAACCGGTAAGTTGGAATAGAAAAAACGGAATTTGGAAATAAGCTGAAAGACGATATCCATATACAACAAAATGCTGTCTAATGGGTCTTCAGTTTCCCGTAAGTGTTGAAATTCAGAAATTAAATCATCCGCATATTCACTGTATATGGTATTGATGATGTCTTCTTTATTACGAAAATGGTAATACAGGTTACCAGGGCTAATACCCAAGTGTGCGGCAATATGGTTAGTGGTGATATTGCGCTCACCTTTTTCATTAAACAGCTCTATGCTGGCGTGAATGATCTTATCTCTTGTTTTCATTTCTTCCGAAACTCTTATTTAATGCCTGGCCCGATAAGCATATTTATCCAGGTAAGGTAGATATTACTCACCATCATACTATCAAATTAACTGAAAAAGGAAGTTTTTTGAGTATTTACTTTAGATGGCTAATCAGCACGCCGTATTTGCTTTGTGTGCAGCACAAGCTAAAATGGCAGAAAATGATTTGTTAATAGCTATTTATGAAAAATAAGGCGATATACCCGGGCACGTTTGACCCGGTAACCAATGGTCACTTGGATTTGATTGAGCGAGCGGCTACATTGTGCGATCAGGTTGTGGTTGGGGTTGCTGCGAGTCCTAGCAAAAAGCCTCGTTATGACTTACAACAACGCGTCGATATGATCACTGAGATCACCACTCACTTAGATAATGTCACTGTGGTTGGTTTTTCCGGTTTATTGGTAGACTTTGCCAAAGAGCAAAATGCTAAAGTGCTGATTCGTGGCTTGCGCGCGGTTTCTGATTTTGAATATGAATTTCAATTGGCCAACATGAACCGTCGATTATATCCCGAGCTGGAGAGTGTTTTCTTAACACCTGCTGAGGAAAACTCCTTTATCTCATCGACACTGGTTAAAGAAGTGTCCTTACATGGTGGTGATGTATCTGAGTTTGTGCATCCGCATGTTAAACAAATTCTTGATAAAACCGTGTTTAATAAAGCCAATCAAAGCTAATTGAGCAGCCCATCAAGGCAAATTAAAAAAGCTGGCCAATGCCAGCTTTTTAGTTTTTAAATCCGCTATTTATACAAGCTACAGAACTAATGCACCGCGTTCGATGCGGTTAATTTTTTTGGCAACGAGGGCAAAATGTTGTCGCCCGTCCACCTTGTTTAATTTCTTTTAACGGGGTTTCACAGAGAAAACAGGGCTGATCTTTGCGACCATAGACCATCAATGATTGGGCAAAATAACCCGGTCGACCATCGGCTTGAGTAAAGTCTTTTAGGGTGGTTCCGCCTTGTTCTATGGCTTGTTGTAATACCTTTTTAATTCTCTTTGCTAAATCGATAAAGCGTTTTTTCGAAATCTTGCCCGCGGCTTTTTTGGGGTTGATACCGGCTTGAAATAGGCTTTCATTAGCGTAAATGTTACCCACACCAACCACGATATGATTATTCATAATGAAGGTTTTTATCGCCACGGTTTTATTGCGAGATTTTTCATATAAATACTGTCCATCAAATTGCTCGGATAACGGTTCTGGCCCTTGGCTTGCCAACAGCGGATGTTGGTAAACGTCACCGGTAAGCCACAATACCGCACCAAACCGTCTTGGATCATTGAGGCGCAAAGTGAGGCCGTTATCAAACACCAAATCAAAATGATCGTGCTTACTGACTTCGGTATGTTCAGGGATAACTCGTAGCGTCCCAGACATGCCTAAATGCAATAACAAGGTGCCTTTATGGGTTTTGAGCAACAGGTATTTAGCGCGTCGAGTAACGCTGTCGATCACTTGGCCTTGGATATCATCAATGGTATCGGTAATCGGCCAGCGCATATTGGCATTTCGAACCACAACTTCTTTGACAGTGTGATTAACGATATGTGGGGTTATGCCGCGTCGGCATGTTTCTACTTCAGGTAATTCAGGCATGATAATTCATTAACAGGCTGTAGTGGTTGGCAACTAAGTTAGCTTGCAACAAGGTTAGGTGGCATTGGGCAGTCCAGCGTATCTGCAATCGCCCTCACTAACTCCATTTCTTGGTGTGTAAAGCTCTTGTCACCGGTTGCAATCAATAAACAGGCCCTAAGTATCCTAGGTTTCTCTTTTACCTGCAACTCGACTAACGTTTGCAGCGCGCCGTCTAGATCACTAAATTGACACTTATCTGCAGATAATAAACGTAACTCGCTCATGTCACTGACTTGCCTAACTAATGGCAGTAAGCGCTGTTTCTCATCGTCATCGCTGACCAATTGGTGTAATAAAGTGCTAAACAAAACTTCGACTGCGGCATAGCATTGCTGAAGGCGACGTTGTTTGTGCAGTTTGTTGGCACGAGAAAATGATGAGCCAACATGTCGGGTGATGATTTTTTGCAATATCCATTCGAACAAACTGATGTGCTGGTCAATGTCAATAAGTACCTGAATATTATCGGTAAATTTCTTATATTGAGATTCGTCCATGGATTGCAGAAGCGGTACGCTCATGTCAATTAATGGCAGGCGGAAGCGACGTTGTAACTTGCCAACGGTAATGCGTAATGCGAACACGTTATCGAGCACATCGGTTGGGCAATGCTCTTTTAAGTGGCTCAGTTGTGCCTTTAATAAGGATTCATCAGCTTCTAGTATTAAGGCATACACAAACGCTTGGGCACCATGTGGGGTGCGGACCGCATCAATCACATTAACGGGCATCTCAAGCAATAATTGTTGCGCATAATCGATGTTGTTGTCACTGATTTTACCAACACTTTCAATGGCTTTTTGCGCCACAACCGCAGACGTCAAGGTTTTTGCAAACTGCTCTTTTTTAGCTTGTTTTTGCTCTTTCGCTTGTTGGCGTTGTTGTTTCTTTAGTTCATCTTCACGTTGTTGCTCATTGATTTTGCGCTGCAATTTAAAGTGCGGCGATATACGTTCAATGCGCTTATCTAATGGCGGATGGGTGGCAAACATCGATTCGACAAAAGAACTTACGCCAGAGCTAAAGTAGGCGTGACTCATTTGCGGCGCCAAAGGTGTATCTAATAGTGAGCCATGATCTGAGTGACCTATTTTATATAAGGCACCGGCAATACCTTCTTTACTGCGGGTAAACTGGACGGCGCTGGCATCGGCCAAATATTCCCGTTGTCGACTGACCCCTGCTTTGATCAAACCGCCAAAAAAGTTACCACTAAAACCAATGACGATTAACCCTAAACCTAATGCTAAGAACGCTCCGGTATTTTTATTGTTACCGCGTACTGTGCGTAAAATATAGTAACCGATATAACCGATAATCAGGATGCCGTGCAAGACGCCAATCAAGCGCATATTTAAGCGTGTATCACCGTTTAGCAAATGACTGAATTCGTGGGCGACAACCCCTTGAAGTTCTTCTCGTGACAAGCGCTCAATGCAACCACGAGTGACACCAATGACAGCGTCCGAGCTGTTATAGCCGGCGGCAAAGGCATTAATTGCAGGTTCATGCGCAAGTATGTAGACACCTGGCACCGGCGTGCCTGAAGCAATGGCCATTTCCTCAACGACATTAAGCAGCATTTTTTCATTGGCGTCTTTGCTGTCATGGGTGACGCGTTGGCCCCCGAGCAGCTCGGCTATTTTTTTACCACCGGAGCCCAAACTAATACTTTTATAGGCACTGCCTGAGAAGATAACCACGGCGACGATACAGGCAACAAAAATGGCGGTTCGCCATTCAAATTGCTGAGTCATCAAGGACATGCTCAATGCTTGGTCTGGATCGAGTGCCAAGTACGCTTGTAGTGCCATAACCAGAAGGTAGGTCATGGCGATAAGACTAAATACAGCCGCTAAAAATAAAACGCCTAAACGCCAGGTGTTGCGTCTGGCGTTTTGTTGGGCCTGAAAAAAATCCATTAATTGAAAGCCTTAAATAGCGCTTATTTAAAAGACACTTTTGGTGCTTGCTGGATTTGTTGAGAATCCTCAAACTCAAGTAGGCTAGCATCTGGACCATGACCGAATGCACCGGCAAATACAGTTTGTGGAAAACTCTGTTTATAGGTGTTGTATGCCATGACCTGATCGTTAAACGCTTGACGCGCAAAACTAACACGGTTCTCGGTACTGACCAGCTCTTCGTTAAGCTGCATCATGTTTTCATTGGCTTTCAGCTCTGGATAATCTTCCATAACAAAATTAAGTTTATCCAAGGCGCCAACCAAAGCACCTTCCGCGCCCATTAACGATTGCATCGCTTGCGCATTGCCAGGTTGTGCCGCAGCAGCTTCTAAGCCTTTGGCTGCGCTGTTACGAGCACTGATTACCGCTTCCAATGTTTCTCGTTCGTGGCTCATATAAGCTTTAGCGGTTTCAACCAAGTTCGGTATTAAGTCATAACGACGCTTTAGTTGAACTTCAATTTGAGCAAAGGCATTTTTATAGCGATTCTTTAAGGCAACGAGTTGGTTATAAATGCCAATAACGTAAAAAATAGCAATAAAAACAACAACCCAAAATACGATTGTAGTGATACTCACAGGCGCTCCTAGTGTTAAATTGATGTTGCAATGCCCTTAATGTATCGGTTGCTTTGGTTAGCTGCAAGGAGTAAATGTTTCTAGATAAGGCGAATTTCGATAAAAATTAGGGGCAATGATTGGGGCAATAATCACAGCAAGGGAATTTTAGGTATAAAAAAACCCGGATAAACCGGGTTTTTTAAGAAAGCAGTAAACCAATTACTTGATTTTAGCTTCTTTGTAGATCACGTGCTTGCGAGCTTTCGGATCAAACTTTTTGATTTCCATCTTTTCAGGCATGGTCTTTTTATTCTTGTCAGTAGTATAAAAATGACCAGTACCAGCAGATGAAACTAAACGAATTTTATCACGCATTGTTCAATTCCTTAGACTTTTTCGCCACGGGCACGGATGTCTGTTAATACAGCATCAATACCTTTCTTGTCGATGATACGCATTCCCTTAGGAGTAGTACGTAATTTAACGAAACGATTTTCGCTTTCAACCCAAAAACGGTGTGTTTGAAGGTTTGGTAAAAAACGACGACGGGTAGCATTCAACGCGTGTGAACGGTTGTTACCTACCATCGGTTTTTTGCCTGTAACTTGGCAAACTTTAGACATGTGAGTCACTCCAATAAATAATTTTCAGCTCGAGCTTGTTTATTATATCGATTCAGTAGCAAAGCACACTGGTGCGCATTGACGATTGATCCGATATCAACTCCTCAGGCCGTCGCCCATAGGAGCCTGAAAAAGGTCGCAAATTATATAGACGTCCTTTTAAATGATCAAGCTTTATCGGCTACTAATTAAGCTGATGTTCTTAATGGGCGCGATTATACGTGTATTTGCTGAAAAACCCAACAGAAATTACCGCCAAAATCGCTTTTATTACGACATATGTATAAAAATAGTACGGTTCTGTTAATCAAAGGTTTTCAAGCGGTAAGTATTTTTATCCTTCAATAGCCACGGCAAATTGGGATTCAACGCAGATCGCTGCTAAATTTTAGGGATAGTAAGCAATACGAGGTGGGTTATGCGTTGGCAAGGTAAACGAAGAAGCTCGAATGTCGAAGACCGCCGCGGCCAGAGAGTGTCGGCTGGTGGTGGGGGGGGAATTGCCACCTTATTAATGCGTTTTCTGCCTTTTTTACTGCAAACCAAAATAGGCCGCATATTACTTATTGTTGGTGTTGTCGGTTATTTTGGCGCACAAATGCTGGGCGTGAATATCGCACCGCAGCAAAGTTCAGAGCAACAAATCCCGGCAAATACGCAATTAACCGAGCAGCAACAGCATTTAGGAGAGTTTGTCGCGGTGATTTTAGCGGACACCGAAGATACTTGGCACAAATTGCTACAACAACAGCAGAAAAGCTATCGCGAGCCGGTATTAGTGTTATTTACGCAGGCAGTGCAGTCAGCGTGCGGCACAGCAAGTGCTGCGGTGGGACCATTTTATTGCCCAGGTGATGAACAACTATATATAGATTTGTCATTTTATGAAGATTTGAAAACCCGTCATGGTGCGCCTGGCGATTTTGCCCAAGCCTACGTCATCGCCCATGAAGTGGGTCATCATTTGCAAAAAGTGCTCGGTACAACAACCAAAGTTAGACAGGCGCAACAAGGGGTGAGTAAAACCGAAGCCAATAAATTGTCGGTGAAATTAGAATTGCAGGCGGATTGCTATGCCGGTGTGTGGGGTTACTATGCTCATAACGAGCGCGACATGCTCGAAGCTGGCGATTTAGAAGAAGCGCTAACCGCCGCGGCGGCAATTGGCGATGACAGACTACAAAAACAGGCACAAGGGCGTGTGACGCCCGATAGTTTCACCCATGGTAGTTCAGAGCAACGGGTACGTTGGTTCCGTCGCGGCTTTGATAGTGGCGACTATTTGCAATGCAATACCTTTGGCGGTGCTAACTTATAGACGCCGCATGATCACATGTCGCCGCGTTCGGCTAACGAACAGGTTAAATGACCGGCGATGATAATGTGATCGAGCACCCTTATATCAATAAGTGCCAGCGCCTTGATTAATTTCTGGGTTATTTGTTTGTCAGCAAGGCTAGGTTCGGCAATCCCTGACGGGTGGTTGTGCGATAAAATAATCGCTGCGGCGCGATACTTCAAAGCTGCCTCTACGACAACGCGTGGATAGACGGTGGCGGCATCTATGGTGCCAAAGAACATTTTTTTGTAGCAAATAACCTTGTGTTGGTTATCAAGAAATAACACCGCAAACACTTCATGCGGTTCATGCTTTAATTGACTGATTAAATATTGTCGAGTTTGATGCGACGAGGTTAAGTTAACACCGGATTCTAGTTTGGCGGCAAGAAAACGGCGTGACATTTCTAAACACGCTTGTAGTTGCACAAACTTGGCTTGCCCAAGACCGGGCTGTTGACAAAAGGATTCGAGATCGGCGGTGCAGAGATTATGCAAATTGCCAAAACGTTGTAATAGCAGTCGACCTAGAGCCACAGCATCAAGACCTTTAATGCCGGTTCGCAAAAAAATCGCCAATAATTCGGCATCACTGAGGTTTTGTACCCCTAGGTTGAGTAATTTTTCGCGAGGGCGCTCGCTTGCAGGCCAATCTAATAACATATTTGCACTCCTTGCTTTAATGTATTGGTGGCGTATTACGGTCAATTAGCTGAATGTGAATACTTACTAATCTGAAGATAACTATTTAATATCCATTTAAATACATGTTATCTTATCGCCACAATTGTTATACACAGTACGTAATCTGTGTCACTAATTTTAGCAGGACGAGATGTTTTTACAGAATAAAAATATCGTTTTGGGCGTAACCGGCGGTATTGCTGCTTATAAATGCGCCGAACTGGTTCGCCGTTTAAAAGATCATGGCGCCAATATTCGCGTGGTAATGACCAATGGCGGCAAAGCCTTTATTACCCCTCTTACCTTACAAGCGGTTTCTGGTAATCCAGTCGCTGACAGTCTACTAGATCCTGCCGCTGAAGCGGCAATGGGACATATTGAGTTAGCCAAATGGGCTGACTTAGTGTTGATTGCTCCAGCATCTGCAAATACTTTAGCGCGCATGTCTGCCGGTATGGCCGATGATTTGCTAATGACCATTGTTTTGGCAACGGCAGCGCCGATTGCCATTGCACCGGCGATGAATCAGCAAATGTGGGCAGCAGCAGCAACCCAACAAAACCTTTCGACATTAATATCACGTGGCGTCAAAATCTGGGGGCCAGCAGCAGGTGAACAAGCCTGTGGTGACGTCGGTTATGGCCGTATGTTAGAACCTGATCAGTTGGTTCAACACACCCTAGAGCACTTTAGTGCGCTAGAACAGAGCCAAGAATTACAGGGACAGCACTGGCTTATAACGGCAGGACCGACGCGAGAAGCGATTGATCCTGTGCGTTATATTTCCAATCATTCATCTGGAAAAATGGGCTATGCCATTGCTGATGCTGCGCGCCAACTTGGCGCAAAAGTCACATTGGTTTCCGGTCCAGTAAATTTGCCCGCACCAGCAGGGTGTCAGTGCGTGTGCGTACAAAGCGCTGATGATATGTATCAAGCGGTAATGAACGGCGTTGAGCAAACAGATGTGTTTGTTGCTTGTGCAGCGGTTGCTGATTATAAGGTCGCGAACGTCAGCGATCAGAAAATCAAGAAAACCAGCGATAATCAACAGATGGCGATAGAGCTGGTGAAAAACCCTGATATTGTCGCCAGTGTTGCGGCACGACCAGACAAGCCCTTTACTGTGGGGTTTGCGGCTGAAACCCAAGATGTTGAAAGCTACGCCAAAGCAAAATTGCAGCGCAAGAATCTAGATATGATTGCCGCCAATGATGTGTCAAAACAAGGCCAAGGCTTTAATAGTGATGACAACGCGCTTAGTGTATTTTGGCAAGGTGGTGATCAGCAACTGCCATTAATGGATAAACAATCTTTGGCAAGGCAGCTGGTGTTGTTAGTTAAACAACGCATGTCCAATGAATAATCGTATCGTGCCAATTAGCTGTGTGGTGTATTAAGCAAAGCTATTTGCGGCAATATAAAGAAGTCGAATAAAGAAGAATAATTACATGTCTGAAAATCAAAAACCAAATAGACGACAGCAAATACTAGAATGCTTAGCTCATATGCTGGAAACCAGTCCTGGGCAGCGTATAACAACCGCTAAGTTAGCTGCACAAGTCGGTTTCTCTGAAGCGGCGTTGTACCGCCACTTCCCATCAAAAGCCCGCATGTTCGAAGGTCTGATTGAATATATCGAAGAGGCGTTGTTTTCACGCATCAATATGATTTTGGCAGATCAAAAAGAAACCATGGTACGTTGTCACCATATTACCCATGTTATTTTGATGTTCGCTGAACGCAATCCGGGTATGTGTCGAATTCTTGCTGGTGATGCGTTGGTTGGTGAAAACGAACGTCTACGGGCCAGAGTGCATCAATTATTTGAAAAGCTTGAAACCCAATACAAACAAATTCTACGCGAACGCAAATTGCGCGAAGGTAAAGGTTTTCCTATCGCTGAGGGGGCATTGGCTAATACCTTACTAAGTTACTGTGAAGGTAAAATAGGTGCTTACGTGCGCTCTGGTTTTAGTAAAAAGCCAAGTGAAAGCTTTACTGAACAATGGCAATTCATTACCGCGGCTTGTTAAGCGCTTAAATCGTCCCCATATTTAATGACATAAAACAGTTCAGCCAGTGAAGGTGCAGACCATTGCTGGCTTTCCTATATCTAAAAGAGCCTATTATGAATGAATTAAATCAATTACATCCATCCTCATTGTGGTCTATTTTCGCCAATATCTGTGCGATTCCGCATCCATCAAAACACGAACAAAAAATCTCAGCATGGATACAACAATGGGCAGCGGATCTTGGCATTGAATGCAAAGAAGATGAAGTTGGTAACCTATTTTTGAAGAAGCCAGCAACAGCAGGCATGGAAAACCGTAAAGGTGTTATTCTGCAAGCGCATATGGATATGGTGCCGCAAAAAAATAGTGGTACAGACCATGACTTCCTGACCGATCCGATTCGTCCATACATTGATGGCGAGTGGGTCACTGCAGATGGCACCACGTTAGGTGCTGATAATGGTATTGGCTTAGCGTCAGCGATGGCGGTGTTAGCGAGTGATGATGTTGTTCATGGTCCATTAGAAGTACTAGTAACCATTGATGAAGAAGCTGGCATGAGTGGTGCGTTTGGCCTTAAGCCGGGTTGGTTAGACGGTGAAATTTTAATTAATACCGATTCTGAGCAAGAAGGTGAAGTCTACATGGGCTGCGCTGGTGGTGTTGATGCTACTGCGACGTATATGCTTGAAACTGAAGCGGTACCACAAGATTGGGAATCGTTTAATATTTCAATTTCTGGCTTAAAAGGTGGTCACTCTGGTGTTGATATTCACTTAGGTCGTGGCAATGCCAATAAGCTTCTAGTGCGCTTTTTATTACAAGCGAGCAAGCAATTTGCTATTCAGCTAACCGAGCTTAATGGTGGTAGCCTGCGCAATGCTATTCCTCGTGAAGCAAACGCAAGCTTTGTTGTTGCCAAACAGCACATTGAGGCATTAACAACAGCATTTAACGATTACTTAGCGCAAATCAAACAAAACTTGCATGCTGTTGAACCGGATCTTTCTATGATGCTGATTCAGCCAGAAGAATTTGACCTAATGTGGTCACGTGCTTGTCAAAGCAACATTCTAGCGTCACTTAATGGTGCACCTAATGGTGTATTGCGCATGAGTGATGATATTGAAGGGGTTGTTGAAACCTCGATCAATATGGGTGTCTTACGCTGTAAAGGACCTAAATTTGTTGCACTTAATTTAATTCGTTCTTTGCATGACGATGGTCGTATAGAAACCGAAGAAATGATTGAGTCAGTATATTCACTAGCGGGCGCTAAGGTTGAGTTTTCTGGTGCCTACCCAGGTTGGAAGCCAAGTACTGATTCACAGATCATGAATTTAGTGCGTGAAACTTACCAAGATAACTTCGATAAAACGCCCGAGATCATGGTCATCCATGCTGGCTTAGAGTGTGGCTTGTTTAAAACCGAATACCCACATCTTGATATGGTATCGATTGGTCCAACAATTAAATTCCCGCATTCTCCAGATGAAAAAGTGGAAGTTAAGACCGTTGGTGAATACTGGCAGTTGTTAACCGCAGTATTGGCGAATATTCCAGAAGCCTAAATTACGCCGAAGATTAACTAAAAAAGCTACTGTGTAGTTAAGCTATTTACCTTTTGTGGACCTAGAATTCCGTCCAAGGCAGGAAAAGCTTAGGGTGCAGAGATTAATACTCAGACAAATATTTGTCTGAGTATTTTTTTGCTTGACTTGTAGAGGGATGCGACCGCTTTGTGCCATTTGGAGTCGTTCATATATAGAAAGAATTCACCGTCATCCCATCATGCCTTTGGATGGGATCTCCCTTCGTTTCGAGGTGGCTTTGAGGGGCCGTTTTGTGCCATTAGCTGACCTTTAGCATTTGCTAATATACTATTCAATATTTATAGCAATAGGCTAGGCATTGGAATGCAGGTCTACACGTTTGACGACGTTATCCCTTAAAAAGAAAAGTAGTTCTTTTGAATTATCGACATACTCCATGAATACACCATCTACGCCTGTAGCAGGGAATAGAGAAAGGGATATTGTTTACGGTATGACAATTCCACCTAGATTTACCGCGCGTTCAGCAATTAGTTATATGACAAGTTGGCATTGGGGAGTTAATTTTTTAAGAGATCCTGAATTTATATTTGCCAATATTGCTCACAGAATTAAAGATTTTAAAACGGGCACTGCAGGGATGATTAATTATATCAATAGCCAGTTTGATCAAACGATTAATTGGGATGATGTTAGTTGGTTAGCAGAGCAATGGGATGGGCCTATTGTTATTAAAGGGTGCCAATCTGGTAATGATGCAAAACTTGCAATCAATTCTGGCGCTAGTGCGATGATGATATCAAATCATGGTGGGCGGCAGCTAGATTGTTCTCCCGCTCCTATAGATTGCATCAAAGGCATTCGTGACGCGGTTGGTGAGGATCTGGAGTTAATTGTTGATGGGGGTATACGAAGAGGCAGTGATATCGTCAAAGCACTAGCAGCTGGAGCAAACGCTTGTTCAATTGGAAGACCATATTTGTATGGCCTAGCTGCTGGGGGGCAACAAGGTGTCGAACTTGCTTTATCTATGTTGAAATCAGAAGTTGAAAGAACAATGGCATTAATGGGAGCTAAATCGATTGCGCAAGTTGACCATGATTATCTATTCAAAAACAACTAATAAACTTTATCTTATTGCATTCCTAATACTTGCCCAGAAACAGTAAACGTTTCTCTATAAGTCGCTAACGTGGACCGCTCTTAAACTGTAGCCCATTGTAACAAGTTTATTACCATCGATGATGTGTAGATTATCAGAATGTAAATTAGAATTGATGATTCCTTCGACCAGCACGGGTTGTCTTAATGTTTTAACAGTGAAACCTTTGGGAAATGAAACTCGTACAATTTGATTAGGCTGTGGAAGAGGCATATGAATAGAAGCGCCTACCGAAGGTACGAGTAAAAACTCAGATACAATTATATTCTCTTTAAACTTTGTAGGTATTAAAAAACCTGACATGCGAACTACTTTGCCATCAATGTCATGATTTACTGTTTCAGCTTCACTTTTTTTATGAGCGATGTATTCTTCTCGTATACGAAAAACTTCATCGGCGTCAACACCTTCCTTTTTTAACTCCAATTTTATCTTTTCTATTTTTTGAGAGATTTCACTCTCTTTGGAATGAGTTAACCAAAATATTTCTTGTATCTTTCTTAGTTGTGAATCAGTCAAATTAGGTAGAACAATATCGCTCTTCGGGGGGGGAGGTTTCAATTGGTCCCACTCAATTGTTTCTGATGCGAAGGCTGAATTGATTAATACAAGGAAAAAAATGATTAAGGGAAGAAATTTTAGCAAAACAGTATCTCTATTAAGATAAAAGAGGCTCGAAGTTGCAAATGAACTTCGAGCCATAGTGTATTAAAGCGTATTTTTATAAATTACACCATCTTTCATGATAAGTTTAATTGTTTCAGGGCTATCTGGGCGTTTTTCTGCGCCAAACCATTTATCGCCAGTACCAACAATAGAGAAGTCTTTTAATGGGTTGCCGTCTAGAAGTAGGATATCTGCATAAGCACCAACTTCAATAACACCAAGCTTACCTTCTGGGTATGGGTTCCAGTAATCGCCTGTTAACGCAGCAATCTCACCACCAATAGACGTTAATGTCTTCAGCGATTCATAAGGGCCAAAGAAATGATTATTCAAATGTTTTTCATATGCAATTTGAATGTTACATGCATCAACCGATCCTACACAGTCTGTTTGGAATCCACGTTTTACTGGGCATTCTTTTGTCATGCTAGGCATATAACTTACAAATGCCGCCGTTGCAGATTTCGCCTTGCGCAAACTTGAAGGTACATTTTTAACTGCTGGAATATCTAGTAAGCCTGGATCAAAAGCAGTAATGTTAGTCGTTATATATGCACCTTTCTCTTTCATTAATTCAGCGATTTCACAATCAAACATAAAGCCATGTTCAATAGTTTTAACACCAGCATTAAGAGCATTGATAATTGCTTCTTTACGGTATGAATGAGCCATAACATAAGAACCATAGCTATCTGCTACAGCTACTGCAGCTTCTAACTCTTCTTTTGAACCCGCTAGTAATTGCCATGGATCAAATGCTGAAACAACCCCACCTGATTGCATGTATTTCAGCTGAGTCGCCCCCATACGAAAATTGTTTCGACCGTATTTGTTAATTTCAGCAACGCTATCAGCCTCTTGTGCTAGGTTTAATCGTCCCATGTTTGTTTGGGCACCAACTGGTGCCGAATAGTCGGCAAAATCAGCATGGCCGCCACGAGCACTTAAAAAAGCACCAGAAGGATAAAAGCGAGGACCTTTAATTTGCCCTGAATCGATGGCTCTTCTTAAGCCGCCATTAGCACCACCAGCATCACGCACAGTGGTAAACCCCTGCATTAAATACATTTCAGCCATACGAGTGCCATGAATAGCAAAATCTTCCCAAGTCGTATTTGCTTCCATTGCTGGTAACGTAGGCCCCATAAGCATTAAATGCGCATGGTTTTCAATAAAGCCTGGTGTTAATGTTTTGCCTGTACCATCAATAACGGTCGCATCTTGTGCCGCTTCGATGTCTTTTTCTGAAATACGAGCAATTTTATTACCATCAACTAGTACATTGAGATCTTCATATAGTTTATTGTCGGTACCATTAAAGACGTCAACATTTTTAAATAACACTTGCCCAGCCATTACTGAACTAGTCATTAGTGTGGTACAGATACCAATCGCTATACTTAATTTTAACTTTTTCATCTATTAATCCTTATGCTATTAAAAGTTTATGTAGTAATTAGTTGTTCAGCCAAGTATTTAGAACATTTTCGACAACAGGGGTTATCGAAAAGGTCACCATAAATTCAGGGCCAAAGTCTTCATCTTTTTCAATGTAGTAATCGAATTCAAAACCAAATTTCCATGGTCGGGAATTTAATATTGTCGTTTTACTAATATTAATATTTAGTGGAATTGTCCATTCTTGTTCATCAGCCTCATGGTTATATTCAACTTTAGGGGTACTTCCCCAAGTCCAACCCCCAGAAGCAAAATTGACCCACATCAATTGAGAAGAAGTAACGCTTAGTTTTCCTGCTTCCCCTAAATCTCCTTCGTCGGTGCTTTGAATATGAGATGTATATGCGCCTAACAAGCCTGTTTTATCTAATTTTCCATAAAAAATGCTGGGGCCAAAGCCTGTTATTTCCCCTCCTCCTACTTCACTATCACCTGAAGGCAGTGTTCCTACTATACCTACAGCTAACAATGTTCCTGGGGTTACATCACCAAAAGCATATACCAAATCATAACTAAGGTCGCCTAAGCCTGACTCTTCACCTCGGCTATCATAAATAATAGGTAAAGCTGGACGAAAAATTATTTTATCACCGCCAGATAAAATGAAAGGCAACACTGGTTGGAAAAGCGTCTGCGTTAATTCAGTATCATCTTCAAAAGATTTATATTGGTTTTTGAACGCTAAACTAGCAAACGCGGTATTCGGATTGGCAAGCTCTTTAGCAGCCTCATCAGCGGAAGCATTTTTGTCTGCCAAAGCGATAGGCGAATGCGCGATTATAAAAATAGGTAAAACACAGAGCGCTTTTTTATAGTAATTTTCAAGAATAATCCCTTTTAAATTTAAGTTATTGTTTTTCTGTAAATTGTAGTTGAGCATAATCGATACGATACCTATAATTTACCATTATGCGCCACTACTTTTCACCTATATGAAATTCGCAACGACATCGTCGCTCTTGTTAAGAGCTTTTATTAATTATTTTGACTCTAAAGGGGTAAATGTCGATTTATACTTAAGTCAAAATTATTTGCCTAACAAATTTATAATAATGAATAAAAATGTGATTGTTTCGACGCCATTAATTTATAGAATGTTTGAAGACATCGGCTGTAAAGAAGGGCTAAGAGGATTTGGCTGGGTGGTTGGAAATAATAGCTCCCTAGATGGATTAGCTAAAATAAGCCTCCGTGCCGCTGAAAAAAGCAATTTAGGGGAGGTAATAAAAGAATTCGTGAATCAATCTCCTAAGGGGTCCTCTCATGCTAATTTTTTTATAACAGAACACAAGGATACAATTGAATTTTGTCACAAAGGTGGAGTAAATAAACTTAACAAAGGCTACCTTGAACTGGAGTTGTTTTTACTTGGCTTTTTTAAACAATTTATAAGCATAATTACCGGTGAAAAAATAGATTTATTTTGTGCAAAGATTAGAAGTAAGGCTTCTCATTATATTCCAATGAAAGAGATTCGCGACTGCCAAGCCTATTTATCATTTTTAATCCCTAAAAGGATGTTGGAACTTCCTAATTTACAAAAAAAGCATAATTTCAACGAAAATGAAGTTGAAGATACAGAAGACAGTCAATTACTTAATTATAGAAGTTGTGCTCCCCTTGAGCGTTTAAGGTTAATTTTATTAAATTATGATGTATCGCAACTTCCGCCAGTCAATATCATTGCAGAAATGGAAGAGTGCTCAACAAGAACTCTACAAAGAGAGTTATCAAAAGCTAACTCCTCCTATATAGAAATAATTCAAGAAATTAAGATGCTCAACGCCGCAGTGCTTATGAAAAATGACGAATTTTCAGTAGAAAATATTTCGCAGCAGTTAGGGTATAAACATGTAAGCCATTTTAGTAGGGCATTTAAAAAATATTTCAGTACGACACCTTCGTCATATCGAAAAAATTATAAAAGGTAATTATTTGCGTTTATAATACTACAAAGAACTTTTAACAGAAAAAAGCGAAGTACAGTAATGTCCTTTAACTCATAGCAAGTGATAAAAACCCTTCACGCCAAATGCGCTAGCCAGCAATGCTGAGCATCAAGGTGTTAGACGTGTTATCAAAATGACCAATCACAAGGTGTTTAGTTACTTCTAATTTACTTATCCAAGCTAAACCTCATAAATGCCAAGTTGGTTTACTGTTACAGTAGAAATCCTATAAAAATTAGCAAGTAAAACACCAGCTTAGAACTTTGATTTATCAGAACCTGCCTACTATTCTATTTTAAATATAAACCAATGGATTAGGGATGATTGATAGTTCTAAGAGTTATATACATGTCCAAGATTATTTTTACGAGCGCCTTTTTAGCACTAATAGTAGGTGCTTCTATAGCTACACCATCGTCAATAGAACCTTCATCAATTTCCAAAACCTCATCTTGTAGTGGTCAACTAGTTTTGACCTACTACATACTTTTCGACGCTGGTGTTCCACCTATCTGTTTTAAGGTTCAAAGACTCTCTTTCCTCTGTTTCTAGCTGCAATGATTGTAACTCAACAACCGCTACAAACGGATAATGCTCATAGCTAGATTCTAAAGTCGCGCTACCACCACAAGAGCATGCAAATATATTCGAGGAGAAAATTACAGTGACTAAAAAAGCGATCAATTTTTTCATAATAATCCTTTATTTTGTTAAAACACATTGCCGTTTATCGCTTTTAAGAGACATTAACTTTTTCAATGATTAAACGTCAACTTTGCACCAATAGCTAACCATTCAAAAGTAATAGAATAGCATTTGGTTATCTGTTCTTTTCTAGAGCAATACCATAATCGATACCTAACAATACTCTTCTCATTGTTTCTTCGAAATTTCCAATTTTGTAGAGTTGCTCATCCGGATCAGTAAATATGTAAAAGCAATTATTATCGTCTACTAGCAGTATCATATGGTCGTGATGTGCCGATGCAAAGGCGAAGAGAGATACATCTATATCTTGCCAACAGTTACCTATCATCCCTCCAAAGTTAACTGCATCGCTTTTGAACGATACGTCGCTTGCAGAAATTTCTCGTCCGGCACCAACTTCCCCAACATTTAAGCCGCCGAACTCAGTTAGCACTGCAAGTGCATTTTCATGAGCTTTATTCGGTGAGTCTAAGGTTTGGCTTGTACTTTTAATTTGTCGTCCCTTATACCACCCAGCATCGACAAATAATTTAGTTATATATTCTTCTGTATTCATGGGATTCAACGACGTTTTTGAAAATGGTAAACCTGTTTTAAATTTTCTTGCTTGTGTGCGTCCGCTGCTCGCTCAAAGCGGAAGTTTTCCGCTCACCTGTATTCATCCTAAGGATTGAAAGCACCTTGTAAAGAGTTATTAATAAAAAAGCGCCAAATCCAAAAAGATTTGACGCTTTTGCTCAGGTCCACGAAAGGTAAATAGCTTGCTGTGTAGTGGCTTTTTTATTGCTTAAAATTAAGCGTGGGACTGCAATATATCGTCGAGCAATACTCGGTAGTCGGTGATAAATGGGTAATCATCGATTTGCCTACTCGCTTGCTTACTATCCGGGTTAGCGACAGCTAATAAATGACCTATGCCAAAGGTTTTTGCAGCATCAAGAATTGGTGTGCTATCGTCGACAAAAAGGGTGTGTTGCTTGTCAAAGCCGACGTCTTGTTGCAACTGTTGCCATAAACTTTGCGATTCTTTACTGACACCATATTGGTGACATGAGATTAACCTATCAAAGTATTTATCAAGGGCGGTTTTTTCGACTTTCAGACTCAAGCTACCTGGATGTGCATTGGTGACTAATATAACGCGTCGCCCCGATTTTCTCAGCGCTTGCATAAAGTCATGAGCATCATCTCGAAGGCGTATTAAATGGTCAACCTCCCGTTTTATGTCGGTGATCGGCATATTAATTTGCTCAGCCCAGTAATCGAGGCAGTACCAAGAAATGGTGCCTTCTACATCACAATATTTTTGCGCCAGAAAATCTTGTGCGGCACTGACGCTAATTCCTTGTGATTGTGCATACCTTTTGGGCAAATGTTGTTGCCAAAAATAGTTATCAAAATGCAAATCAAGAATGGTTCCATCCATATCCAGTAGAACGGTGTTGATATTTGCCCAGTCCAGCATTATTAATCCTATCAATACGTTAACCAATTAAGTATATTATTAAGAAATTGGCAACGATTTGCTATGCTTAATTAGACATTAACTTGGTTATATTATTCAGGCAAGTATGTTGTTTGACCTCATTCCTCAAATGCACTGATACGTTGAAGTTCCATGGATAACGATACAAAACTGGTTTTGCCTGAAATCCTGAAAAGTCAGGATGTAGCTAAAAGCCGCTTGGTGACGGTCGAGGCGATTGACCTCAAGTTCAGTAACGGTGAATTACGCACTTACGAAAAAATTAAAGGCGCTGGTCGAGGAGCGGTACTGATTGTGCCTATGCTCGATGATGAAACGATTATTTTGATACGCGAATATTGCGCAGGAACCCACTCATATCAACTGGGCTTTCCTAAAGGCCTGATTGACCCAGGTGAGCAAGCCAGTGAAGCGGCAAATCGTGAGTTGCAAGAAGAAATAGGCTTTGCGGCGACCGAAATCGACTATATTCATAAGGTAAGCCTAGCGCCGGCGTTTTTTAATGCCACTATGGAGCTATTTGTCGCCCGAGGATTGTACGAAAGTCGTTTACAAGGTGATGAACCTGAGCCATTGCAAGTGGTGCATTGGAAACTAAAAGATTATCAACAATTACTGGCACAACCAGATTTCACCGAAGCACGCAGTATCACTGCGTTGATGCTACTTTTAGATAGAATAAAAGGCTAATAATGAAGCAATCGATGTTGTTAGAAATTGCTATCAAGCTCGCCAAACTCGCTGGTGAAGACGTTATGCGATTTTACCAACAGGGTAATTTCGAAGAATATCATAAAGCGGACGATTCACCGGTAACCAGTGCCGATTTAGCGGCAAATAAACTGTTGGTCGATGAATTAACTCGCCTTACCCCTGACATTCCAATTATCTCCGAAGAAAGTACCAATATAGAGTTTCAACAACGACGTAATTGGCCTCGTTACTGGTTACTCGATCCTATCGACGGTACTGGCGAGTTTATCGCTGGCAGTGGCGACTTTGCGGTTAACATTGCCTTAGTCGAAAATAACTGGCCAACCATCGGCGTAATACATGCACCAGCACATGGCGTTACCTATTACGCGAGTAAAGGGGATGGCGCGTTTAAAGACGATGGTAAACACGTAAACGCCATTCAGGTTGCTGATTATGATGGTTCAAGAGCGCTTAACGTTGGTGTTTCTCGTCGACAAAACGTGGCGGTAATAGAGCAATATTTAAGTAAAGACTATAGCTATCAACATATCCCGCTAGGCAGTTGTTCACTAAAAAGTTGTCAAATTGCTGAAGGCTCAACGGATTGCTATTTGCGTATTGGCCCAACTGGCGAATGGGATACTGGCGCCAGCCAAATTATCCTGCAAGAAGCGGGTGGTAATATTGTCGATAGCGAGATGAATGAATTAAGTTACAACCGTCGTGAAAGTTTGATGAACCCAGATTTTATCGGTTTGGGAAATACTAAAATTGATTGGCAAAAAGTGATTATTCCACATCGATGCAGCCGAGATTATTAGAGGATTTAATTATGAAACGCGTTTTAACCCTATTGAGTGTGATATTAACCTGTTGTAGCTTTAATGCGACGGCAGAATGGTTACTGAATAATAACCAATCGAGTATCAACTTCGTAAGCATTAAAAAACAGGATATTGCTGAGTTGCATCGTTTTGCTAACCTTAAAGGCCGACTGATTGAGCATGGTCGAGGTGAGGTTGTGATTGACTTGGCAAGCGTTAATACCGGTATCGAAGTGCGTGATACGCGCATGAAAGAAATGCTGTTTGAAACCGAACGGTTTGGTAAAGCCATCATTAACGTTGATGTTGGCCGTATGTTCATGATGGAAATGGAGCAGGGTAAGCCATACCCTAAAACCATCCAAGGTAGCATCGAGATGCATGGCGTTACCAAAAGCTTTCATGTTGCAACAACCATTATCAGCTACGATAAAGACAACATTCTTATCTCAAGTATCCACCCAGTAATTATCAATGCCAGTGATTTTGGTTTTGATGAAGGAATCGCTAAATTGACAGAGGTTGCGGGTCTGCCAAGTATTTCAAAGGCCGTGCCGGTATCTTTTGTACTAACCTTTACTCGTAAGTAAGTATTAACTACGCTAAAAAAGCCAGTCTCGCAGAGCCTGGCTTTTTTGTTTGTAAATTAATAACTAGGGTGCGACCCAGCAAATATCAAACTTAGTCGCTAGACGGTTGCTCACCTTGTTCGAATAAGTGTCGTTCCATGATGTTGACGGTTTCGTGCAATTCTGAATAAACGATGACCCATTCTCCACACAACAGTTTGTCTTTTACTTGCTGTTTTTTATCGTCTAGCGAGATCTCTTCAAAGCCATAATCGGTTCCCTCGCGCAAAACGAATGATTCGATAATGTTGTCGAGCACATCACTGTTAAGTTGTTGTAATGGAATGATCATAATAAGCCTGTTGTCGATAACGGTACTGGTTAGCGCCAAGCCTCAGAAAAATAATCCAACACCCGTTGTTCAATAAAGTATTCAGGTTTGAATGGATTGCTACCGCCGATAAAGCCAACATGTCCGCCGTGCTGGCTCAGTTCATAGGTCAGCTTATCATTGTTGGGCAGTTGCTCGATAAATTTATGGCATAAAAACGGGTCATCCAGCGCATGTAGGACCAGCGTCGATGTGGTGATGTGCTCTAGCTGATAGATACCACTGACTTTTTCATAATAGTCGCTTGCATTATCAAAGCCATTGATAGGTGCGGTGATCTTATCGTCAAACTGCCACAGCTCCCGAATAGTGCTAAGTTCACTCTTTTCTATATGGTCAATTAAACCCAACTCCATCTTTTGCTGAGTGCTGTCTTTTAGCATATCAACTAGGTATTTTTGATAAATACGCGAAAAACCTTGGGAGATGCGCTGACTACAGCTGCTTAAATGCAAAGGTGCACAAATGATTGCTGCTGCAGCAAATGGGTGGTTTTTATCTTCCACTAGGTAGTTCGCCAATACATTACCGCCGAGCGAAAAACCCAATATGGCAAGCTTACGATTAGCAAACTGTTGCTTGAGGTGTTCGACACAATAATGAATATCAAAGGTATCACCACTGTGGTAACTCGGGCCGTGGCGATTGGGCTTGCCTGAGCAGCCTCTAAAGTGCATTAATAGGCCAATCCAACCACGCTGTTTGATGGCCATCATCATGCCCTTGGCGTAATGGCTATCAATCGAACCTTCTAAGCCATGTAAAACAAAGACGATAGGTTTGTCTGGTGCGACAGCAGGGTCTTCGGTCCAAGCAAGATCAACAAAATCACCATCCGGTATTTCAACGGTCTCAGTAATGATGTCGAGTTGTAGGTTTTTACGAAGAAGCTTACCCGCCATTGTTTGTAAATGGCAGTTGCTAATCCACCACGCTGGTCGGAAGTTACTGTTTATTATCATTGCAAGTTAGTGCGCTAATTATTTATTAAATCACGGCGATTATAGCGCTATTTGTGTTGCTTAAACATTCCCTTTGACAAATTTTAACCAAGGCCTATTTTTTACTGCTTTTTTTTGTAACGGCGATAAATGTTGCTAATGGTTGATTGGCGTCATCCATTAGGGTGAGCGTGTTGGCGTCGATTTGATATAAATCGGTTTCACTAAAGGCTTTAAACAGACCTTGTTCTTGTTGCATGCCTGCTTGACACATTTTGCGGGTCGCCATCGCTGGGCCTAACTCTAAGGTGGTTTCGGTCATTTCAAAACGACCAGAGTAGTTATTGCAACCGGCAAAGCCAGTAAAGTTTTGCGGGTCTTGTGAAAATTGAATAAAAATGGCCTTTTGATTCTCACCTAAGGCGACCTTTTTACCTGCGAGCATGGTCAGGTTCCATGGCTGACCAAGCAGATCAACGGTGACATCTGGGGTCTCTGCTTGTGGCGCAGACTGGCAGCCAGCAAGACCGATAAATATCGCAGGAAAGATGATAGTGAGTATTTTTTTCATTATTGCACTCCATAAGAACTGTGTTTTAAGGATAGATGTTTTGCACCATAAATGCCGAGCTAATTAAGGTGCAATTCGAGCGAAGCGAACAACGCTCTGATATAATCGATGTTAATTTGCTTATCTATTGAGAATAAACCATGTCAATCGAACAAACGTTGCGTGACCGCAGTGAAAACAAATGTGAACTATGTAGTGCTACAGACAACTTAACTGTCTATGAAGTTCCGCCGGTCGCCGAGCCAAACTCAGATAAGAGCGTTTTATTATGTGCGCATTGTAGCGCGCAGATAAACCAAACCGACAGCGATTATGACACCAATCACTGGCGCTGCCTTAACGACAGTATGTGGTCGCAAGTACCGGCAGTGCAAGTCATGGCATATCGTATGTTAAAGCGCCTTGACTCTGAAGGTTGGGCACAAGACCTACTCGATATGATATATATGGATGACGACGTCAAACAGTGGGCAGACTCTGCTGCTGGCGATGCGCCGGAGGCCGAAGATCCAACCCTTGATGTCAATGGTGCTCACTTGCAAGCTGGTGATAATGTTGTGCTAGTAAAAGATTTGGTCGTTAAAGGCGCAAACTTCACCGCCAAGCGCGGTACGGCCGTTCGTGGCATCTCACTTAGCTCCAACCCATTACATATTGAAGGTCGTGTAAATGGTACCCGCATCGTCATTATTGCAGCTTACACTAAGAAGATGTAATACCAAACCATTCGGTGTTATATGTTTAATTGCCCTTTTCAGATGAATTGAAAAGGGCGCTACTTTATTAACGTAATGCCCTTTTTATAGAAGTCAGAGATCTCTCGTCGGGTTATTCTGCCGCCATAATCTCTTCTATTTGTTCTAGCAACATCATCCACTGCTCTTCAGCGTCTTCCAACTTAGGTTTGAGATCAGATTGCGCTGATAGCAATTCATTTAACTTGGCTTTATTTTGCTCTTCATAAGTTGCAGGGTCGGCCATTTGTTGTTCGACTCCATCGAGTGTCGCTTGCCATTTTTCAATTTGCTGCTCGAGCTTATCAGCCTGTTTTTTTAATGGCGCGGCTTTTTTGCGAAGCTCTGCTTGCGCACGGCGTTGCTCTTTTTTATCGACTTTTTCGCTACTTTGCGAGTCGTTGGTATTTGCGGCTTTACTCGCGGCTTTTTTATCGTCGTCTAGCCACTTTTGATAGTCATCGATATCGCCTTTAAATTCTGTGACGTGACCTTGGCCGACAAGATAAAACTCGTCTACACAAGACTCTAGCAAATAACGGTCATGGGCAATAAGGATGATTGCACCTTCAAAGTTTTGCAATGCCATAACCAATGCTTGGCGCATTTCTAAATCGAGATGGTTAGTCGGTTCATCGAGTAACAACAATTGCGGCTTTTGCAGCACGATAAGCGCTAACACCAAGCGAGCTTTTTCACCACCTGACATTGTATTGATGACATTCAAGGCTTGATCACCACTAAAGCCAAAGCGACCAAGGTGATTACGGCCTTGCAGCTCGGTAAATTCCGGGTGCGCTAATAGCACCTGATTCACAGCGGTATCATCCATACGCAACTGTTCAAGTTGGTGCTGAGAGAAATACCCAATATTAAGTTCTTGAGCGCTAAACCGCTCACCCGACATAAGCGCCAATTCGCCTGCCAAAGACTTTATCAGCGTAGATTTACCAGCGCCGTTGCGACCCAATAAACCAATGCGACTGCCAGGTACCAAATCCATGTTCACTTGGCTAAGGATTTTCGCGCCTTCACCATAGCCACAGTCACTCGCTTGCACAGACAGTAATGGGTAGGGCATATGCTCTGGATTGCTGAATTCAAAACTGAATTGACTATCTACATGCGCCGGCATCAAGTCAGGTAGTTTTTCAAGTCGTTTTAAGCGGCTTTGAGCCTGTTTTGCTTTCGACGCTTTAGCGCGAAATCGATCAACAAATGAGGTCAGGTGTTTGACCTCTTTTTGTTGCTTTTGAAACATTGCTTCTTGTTGCGCTAAATGCTCGGCGCGTTGACGCTCAAACGAGGAATAATTGCCACTGTAGAGCTTGGCCTTTCCTTGTTCAATATGCAAAATTTCATCGATTACGTCATCGAGAAAATCTCTATCGTGGGAAATCAACACTAAGGTGCCGGTGTATCGTTTTAACCAACGTTGTAGCCATAACACCGCGTCTAAGTCTAAATGGTTGGTTGGCTCATCGAGCAGCATCAAATCAGCACGACTGATTAATGCTTGTGCGAGGTTTAAGCGCATACGCCAACCACCAGAGAAGCTACCAACGCTTAAGCTCAGTTGCTGTTGACTAAAGCCCAAACCATGCAGTAGTTCACCGGCCCTGGCTGGCAATGAGTAGCCGTTGATGGCATCAATTTGATCGAGAATGTTGGCTTCTTCATTACCATTGTTGTTATCTCGAGCAACTTGCAGTTGCTGTTCTAATTGGCGGAACTGACGGTCGCCGTCTTTAACGTATTCAAGTGCGCTTTTAGTTAGTGCAGGGGTTTCTTGTTTTACAGTGGCGATATCCCAGTTGCGCGGCATATCTAAATTGCCTTTATCGATTTGTAATTGCCCTAACAGCGCTGCAAAAAGAGACGACTTGCCACAACCATTTTTACCAACCAAACCAACTTTATGACCAGGGTAAATGGTGAAGCTAGAGTCTTCAATAAGGGTCTTTAAGCCCCTATCTAAAGTGATTTGCGATGCTTTAATCAAACTTCTTTCCTTTTTCTCTGTAGGGAAACGCGATAAAATAACGCCCTAATTGAGCAATTTTAGCTGTTTTTATTATGAAAAAACGATTTATCGCCGGTGCCAAATGTCCAGAATGCAATGCTATGGATACCTTAGCCTTATATAAAGAAGACGGCGTTGAAAAAGTAACCTGTGTTTCCTGTGGCATGTTAATGACCCAACCGGACGAGAAGGTAGCGCCTGAAGTACGTGGTGACGAAACCGTAATTGGCGTATTCAAGCCTTAACTCTTCAGAGTCTGCTTAAGATCTCACGAAGGCCATTAACTCTTTCAGCGTTATAGCCCACTGCTGCTTAGTAATGTGGAGGCGGCGCTTCATCTTCTGGGTTCGCAATTTGCGAAGCGTTCATGCTTTTTACCTTGTCGACAACCAAGTTCAGCTGATCTTTTAAATGGCTGATGCTTTCTTGATGCGCGGTGATTTCGATGTTGAGCTGTTCGATCACATCGTCCTGAAAAGCAATTTTGGCTTCTAGGTTGTCAATGCGGTCTTGTAATTGCTCAATGAGTAAAGTGTTCTCAGTCATTGGACTAACCTGTAATAAATTTTGCTCATTATCGCCAAAGCGCGCATGAAGTAAACCTTTTATTAGTACTAGGGTTTAAAAAGCGCTTTTTGACCCCATATCTGCATTTATCAACACTTTTGTTGAATAAAACAACAAATAAAGCCTATGCATTACGAGTTTTTATAGCTAGTATTGGGTGAAATTAAAAATTAAACATTGTATATGAGGTGCTTTCTTACATACGATGTTTTGGAGAAAGAGATGAAATTTATTACAAAGCCAACCATGGTTGCCGTAGCCGTATTGGCTCTTATTGGTTGTAACGAACCTCAAACTGAGAAGAAAGCCGCTACTCTTGAAACTGATGATCAAAAGCAAGCGTATGCTTTAGGTGCTTCTATCGGTAACTACATGAGCAACAACCTAACTGAAAATGAAAAGCTTGAAATCAACTTAGACAAAGAATTGATTTTAGCTGGTTTCCAAGAAACCCTTAACGGTGAAGGCCAGTTTGACGAGCAAAAAATGCAAGAAATGCTGATGGCTCTTGACCAACGTGTTCGTGAAAAGCGTGATGCATTAGCAAACGCTGATCGTGAGAAAGCACTTGCAGACGGTCAAACTTTTTTGACTGAAAATGCAAAACTTGAAGGTGTTGTAGTAACCGAGTCTGGTCTTCAATACCAAGTTATTAAAGAAGGCGAAGGTGACAAGCCTGCTGCTACTGATACCGTTAAAGTTCACTATAAAGGTACTTTAATCGACGGTACTGAATTTGATAGCTCATACAAGCGTAACCAACCAATTGAGTTCCCACTTAACCGTGTAATCAAAGGTTGGACTGAAGGCGTACAATTAATGAGCCCAGGTTCTCATTACAAATTTGTTATCCCATCAGAGCTTGCTTACGGTGAACAAGGTACAGGTCCAATTCCGGGCAATGCAACTTTGGTTTTCGAAGTAGAGCTTATTGAAATCGTCAAGCCAGCAACAGATGCAGAGACTGCGTCTTAATTCTTGGTCTGATAGCTAGTATGAAAAACGCCGGACAATGTCCGGCGTTTTTTTTGTATAAGACGGTTAAAAAGCGGTCTACCTATGCTTGGTAAATAGCTCTTCAATAAGGATATCTTCCATCTCGAAACGCTCTTCCAATAATTGCCCTAAGGCAGATAAATTAATATCGAACCCTTCTAAGGTGTCGTCTTCTGCCACTTCAGCGTATTTGTCATTGAAGTTCAGAGCGACATCCGTTGATTTAGAGATTTCAGGGTAGATGCGGGCGGCGAGGGCAACAGAATCAGGACCATTTTTCTTGCATTGGGCAACGAGTTGGTCGAACACCTCAAAGTGGCCTGCGGATATGTAATCCATTAGCAATTGGCAAAACGATTGAAGTTCGGTTTTTGTTGGTAAAGCTCGGTCAGCTTGATCATAAGGCGGTAAGCTTGCCAGTTGGCAATATCCCACTAAAACAGCCTGTCGTTCAGCCAGCCAATTATCAATCGCGGTATGTGAACCGCCCCATTGTTGCTGTGCTTGTTCTAAACGTGTAAGCATGTTCCCTCCATCATTAGTGTGATGCTTGTGAGATAATCTATATAAGACTGAATTTCTAACACAAATGCAACACTTTTTTATGCTTGATTATAAGTTATTTAGAATTCGATTTTGTCTGTTGGGAAGCAGCAATCGATTAAATTAAGTATAGTCCTAGGACAGTAATTACAAGTATTTTTTGAGGATTATTTTTAATCGTTGTGCAGCCTTACTCATTTGCTGCAGCAGAATCTGTTGATTGGTCTTTACATAGAGTGGATCAATCACCGTTGGATGGCTAAGTGATTGACATAATTCGCCTTTTAATTGGCAGTAGCCAGTAGTTGGCAAGCGGCTGATTTGCAACGATTCATTCGCCCAGCGCGTAATATCAATGGCCTGTTCGGTGCTATAGTCGGGCATTTTTTGCTGCATGATCTGCAGCCATTTTTTATTGCTTTTGCCATCGAGTAAACAGTAGTCCCACACCGCATGCAGGTTATCGCAATGGCGGTAGAAACTTGATGTTTTTACTTGGTTGCCACCTCTATCAGAGGAAAAACTAACATGCAGTGGTTGGTGAATATCACCTAACCAATGACCGAGAAAGAATAATGCTTGCCATAATTGTTGCTCATTAAACGCTGCTTTTAAGTGTTGCAAGTGGGTATGTATGGCATAGGTAATACAAGGCTTGTTGGCCGAGCAGCTATCTTTGCTAACACGGGTATGATTGCGTTTTACGTTAATGTAATGCCATGGTTTGTATTGGTCATAAAGCTTGTCACGCTTTATCGCATCTGGCCAATTACAGCCATTGGCAAAAGTAAGAGCTTGTTGGCTTGGTAAATTGAGGTAGCGATTTATGCGTTGTTTTTCTTTACTGGGGACAGTCTTTAGGATCGCGCGTATTTTTTGTCTGTCGTCTTGAGCAAGCTGCTGCCAAGTCGATTCGCATACCAATACATGGCCGTCTTTACCTAAAGCTAAGGTGTTGAACGATAGACTAATCAGTAGCAACGCAAACAGCTGACGCATATATGATGAACTCAAAACAATATTAACCATTCAAAGTGTTACATAGCCATTGAAAATAGCAAAGTCGAAGCTGCTTCTATGGCGTTAAGTATGTATATGATGATGGAGAAGTTACCCGAATGGATTGTGTTTGTTGATAACAGAGAGCACAAAATAAAAATTTGTCAGGAGCAAATTTTCTTTAGCGAAACTACCCGAAGGGTTTGTGCAGGGACCGCACAAAATAAAAAGGCCTTAACAAAGTTAAGGCCTGAAATGCTCGCTGTATGGTCTAGTTAAACTAGCTTCTTATTAGTTATTCTTAAGCTTGGTAAATTTTATAACAAAGCATCGGCGCTTACGCAACATTTTTTTACAAATTTATTTCACTTTTTATCACAATTGTCGGAATGTTATGCAGTTTTTTGTCAGTAATTTGAGTTTTGTTTGCCTTAAAACATAGTATCTGTGGTGCGTTTTGGGTAGAATGTCGGCAATTTTTTCCAGGGCTACAAAAAACGATGACCGAATTAAAAAATGATACCTACCTTCGTGCTCTATTAGGTGAGCCGGTTGATTACACTCCTGTATGGATGATGCGCCAAGCTGGACGCTATTTACCTGAGTATAAAGAAACCCGTAAAGACGCCGGTGACTTTATGTCACTGTGTCGCAATACCGAATTAGCAACTGAAGTGACCATTCAGCCTTTACGTCGTTTTGATTTGGATGCCGCTATTTTATTCAGTGACATTCTAACCATTCCGGATGCCATGGGGTTAGGTTTATATTTTGAAACCGGTGAAGGTCCAAAATTTGAACGCCCAATTAGTTGTGCCGCCGATGTACAAAAAATCGGTCACCCAGATCCAGAAGGTGAATTGCAATACGTTATGAATGCGGTTCGTTCAATTCGTAAAGAACTTGATGGCAAAGTACCACTAATTGGTTTTTCTGGTAGCCCATGGACATTAGCAACTTATATGGTTGAAGGCGGCAGCTCTAAAGCCTTTACCAAAATCAAAAAAATGATGTTTGCTGAGCCGCAAACTTTGCACTTGTTATTAGACAAGTTGGCTGATTCAGTAATTTCATACTTGAATGCGCAAATTGCGGCTGGTGCACAATCGATCATGGTATTTGATACCTGGGGTGGGGTACTTAGCCCAGGCATGTACAAAGAGTTTTCTTTGCAATACATGGCGAAAATCGTTGATGGTCTAAATCGTGAGAACGAAGGCCGTAAAGTGCCAGTAACCTTATTCACTAAGAACGGTGGTATGTGGTTAGAATCAATCGCTGCAACAGGTTGTGATGCGGTTGGTCTTGATTGGACCATTAATATTGAAGATGCGGTTGCTCGTGTTGGTGATAAAGTTGCCTTACAAGGTAATATGGACCCATCAATGTTATATGCACCAAAAGAGCGTATTGAAGATGAAGTACAACGCATTCTTAATGGCTTTGGTCACAAGGGCACAGGTCACGTATTTAACCTAGGTCATGGTATTCACCCAGATGTGAACCCAGAACATGCAGGTTACTTTATCGATGCCGTGCACAAGTACAGTAAACAATATCATCGATAAGCAGCGTACAACGACAAACAATAAAGGGGCAGATGCCCCTTTATTGTTTGTTGCCCATAAATGCGGTTTAATACCTGCTATTAATAAAATAATCTCCGTACCATGCAAACTTTGACTCAATCATTGAAAACTCTGTCTACCTTTGCCATCGAGAGCTTTGGTGAAAACGTTATTCATTTGCAATCTTTGGCAGATGTTCAGGCGCTTGCAACCAATTTACCTGAGTCGTTTTATATTCTTGGCGGCGGCAGCAATACTATTTTTGTTGAGGATTATGCTGGCGCACTAATATGCCCTGAATTAAAAGGCATTGAGGTAACCACAACCGCTGAGCATTTTCATTTGCATGTAGGTAGTGGCGAAAATTGGCATCAGCTTGTTGAGCATTGCTTAGTGCAAGGTATGTATGGCCTGGAAAATTTAGCCCTTATTCCCGGTAACTGTGGCGCGGCTCCGATTCAAAATATCGGTGCTTATGGTGTCGAGTTGAGCGATGTCTGTGACTACGTTGACTGGTATGATTTTGACAAAGCTGAAGTGGTCAGAATGTCGGTCGATGCATGCCAATTTGGTTATCGTAATAGTATTTTTAAAGGTGCATTAAAGGGCAAAGGCATTATCACTGCCATCGGTCTTAAATTAAGCAAAGCTTGGCAAGCGAAGATTGCTTACGCTGGTCTAAAAGAACTTGGCAGTGAAGCAACGGCACACCAGGTGTTTGATGCTGTAGTGCGAATTCGTCAGAGTAAACTTCCTGATCCTGCGCAAACCCCAAATACCGGTAGCTTTTTCAAAAACCCTGTTGTTGATAATAATACATACCAAAGATTACAGGCTCAGTTTAAAGATATACCGGCTTACCCACAAGCCGATGGCTCGGTAAAGATTGCCGCAGGTTGGTTAATCGACCAATGTCAGTTAAAAGGGCATCAAATAGGTGGTGCGGCAGTGCATGTTAAGCAAGCGTTAGTGCTTATCAACAAAGATAACGCGAAAGGTCGCGATATTATCGAGCTGGCCAAGTACGTACAGCAAATGGTCGTTAACAAATTTGCGATTCAATTGCAGCCAGAAGTTCGGTTTATCGGCCAACAAGGCGAGATGACCTTAGAGCAATTTGTATAGAGAGATAGCACATTGGCAAAAGTAGTACGCGAAGAACTTATCAGGCAGTTAGCATCAGGACAATTTGTTTCTGGGCAGTTTCTGGCTGAGCATTTAGGGGTTTCCCGAGCTGCGATTTCCAAACATGTTAAAGCGCTCGGCGAGATGGGGTTAGATATCTTCTCGGTACAAGGCAAAGGTTACAAACTTGCCCACCCAATGCAACTGTTAGAGCAGCAGCAAATAAGCCAACATCTTCAGACTTTGGGTGCACAAAATAACGTCGAAGTGCACACCATCATTGATTCAACCAATTCGTATTTGATGCGTCGATTACCGAATCAGGTCACTCACGGCCAAGTATGTATCTCTGAATATCAATCGGCAGGTCGCGGTCGTCGCGGTAAACAATGGCAGTCACCATTAGGCTCTCATCTATATATGTCGATGTATTGGTATTTAGAACAAGGTATGGCGGCAGCGATGGGCATTTCCATTGTTGTTGGTATTGCCGTAGCCGATGTACTTAAAGGTATTTATGGCTTACCTGTGCAATTGAAGTGGCCGAACGATATATACGTTGATGGCGCCAAGCTTGCTGGTATTTTAGTTGAGTTAGAAGGGCAAAGCATTGGCCCCGGTCATTGTGTTATTGGCCTTGGCTTGAATGTACAAATGCCAGACAACAGCGCCGCAGAAATCGACCAATCTTGGACTGACCTAAGTCGTGAATTAACCGACAATATTGACCGTAATTTATTAACCGCGCAATTGATCGCGCAAATCAGCAAACGATTAAAGCAGCACCATCAATTTGGTTTAGCGCCGATGTTAGACGATTGGCAAAAACAAGATTACTTTTATAATAAAAATGTGTTGTTGCTGGCCGGCGATAAAACCACGCGAGGTATTTGCAAAGGCATTAACCAAAGCGGTGCACTATTATTGGAAATTGATGGTAAATTGCAGCCAGTATATGGCGGTGAAGTCAGCTTACGGGCCGGATAATATAATGTATTTGTTGATTGATACGGGAAATACCCAAGTTAAATATATGCAGTCGCACTTAGGGGAGATGGGCTTAATTGAGCGCACCTCCAATGAGCGATTTTTGCAGTTATTGCCTCGCTTTGAAAATGTACAACAAATATTAGTGGCCAGCGTGGCTAACGATACCTTTGCTGACAGTATTTGTCAGTGGGCCAAAGACAACAACATCGTCTGTCAGCATCTTGTGACCCAAGCTGAGTCATTTGCCATCAAAAACAGTTATGCAAATTACCATACCATGGGCATTGATCGCTGGCTTGCGGTGATTGGTGCAGAGCAACTCTATCCGAATCGTAATCTAATCGTAATTGATTCTGGAACGGCGACCACCATTGATGTGTTATCTGCAGACAAACAACATCAAGGTGGCTGGATCGTACCAGGTATCGACTTGATGGCGAATAGCTTATTTAGCAACACCGATAAAGTATTTGGTGAGGTAAGCGCGATAGAGAAATTGGAATTTGGTAGCAGCACGCCAGATAACGTCAATATGGGCGTTTGGGCGATTAACATTGGCTTGGTTAATCAGGCCATTAGTTTATGCAAACAGCAGCAATTGGATGACGTTATTTTGGTTTTTACCGGTGGTTATGGCGATAGCCTTAAAAAGGCAGGGAAATTTAATGGTGAAACCGTTGAAAATCTTGTGTTTCAGGGAATCGCGCGTTTTATAGATGGCAGTTAAGATGTTAAAAATTGATTATAAAAACCATCATTGGCAATGAATTTCTAACAATTTTGACTGAAAAAACGACAATCGATAAAAAAGTGGAATTTTTTTTTAATTTTCGGTTGCAAGGCGCAAAACATTACTCTAGAATTCGCTCCACTTAATGCAGTGCCGTCTTAGCTCAGTTGGTAGAGCAACTGACTTGTAATCAGTAGGTCGCCAGTTCGACTCCGGCAGACGGCACCATTAATTCCACTTCGTTAAGTTGTGGTAAAAAAAGAATTTTTTGGAGGGGTTCCCGAGTGGCCAAAGGGATCAGACTGTAAATCTGACGGCTCCGCCTTCGGTGGTTCGAATCCACCTCCCTCCACCAATTTTCGCTGAAATAGCTGTGAGACGCGCGGGTGTCGTATACTGGCTATTACCCTAGCCTTCCAAGCTAGAGAAACGGGTTCGATTCCCGTCACCCGCTCCATTTGGATATCAGGATGCTGATGTAGCTCAGTTGGTAGAGCGCACCCTTGGTAAGGGTGAGGTCGGGAGTTCGAATCTCCCCATTAGCACCACTCCTGATTATCCCTAATGAAGAACCTTCCTTCTCCGTCTACCATTTATTTTCATCGTGAATTTTTAGGAACTGTTGATTCTTAGATCGTGTAGCATGCTGCATTGTATCTGCTGATCAGTGCAGACCTGAATATATAAATCGGCGTGAATTTTCGACCTGCAAAAATGGTGTAAAAATATCACACGCTCTGCAAAATACTGTTTTGTACATAAAGGTAATTGAAAATGGCAAAAGAAAAATTTGAACGTTCGAAACCGCACGTTAACGTTGGTACTATTGGCCACGTTGACCACGGTAAGACAACTCTAACGGCTGCAATCTCTGCAGTTCTAACTAAAACTCACGGTGGTGAAGTACGTGATTTCGCTCAAATCGATAACGCTCCAGAAGAGCGTGAGCGTGGTATCACAATCAACACTTCTCACATTGAGTACGATACAGAGACTCGTCACTACGCACACGTAGACTGTCCTGGTCACGCCGATTACGTTAAAAACATGATCACAGGTGCGGCACAAATGGACGGCGCGATTCTAGTAGTTGCAGCGACAGATGGTCCAATGCCACAAACACGTGAGCACATCCTTCTTTCACGTCAGGTTGGTGTACCTTTCATCATCGTATTCATGAACAAATGTGACATGGTTGATGACGAAGAGCTACTTGAGCTAGTAGAGATGGAAGTTCGTGAACTTCTTTCAGAATATGACTTCCCAGGTGATGACCTACCAGTTATCCAAGGTTCAGCACTAGGTGCATTGAACGGCGAAGCTAATTGGGAAGCGAAAATACTAGAACTTGCAGAAGCACTAGATACTTACATTCCAGAGCCAGAGCGTGCGATTGACGGTGACTTCATTCTTCCAATCGAAGATGTATTCTCAATCCAAGGTCGTGGTACAGTTGTTACTGGTCGTGTTGAGCGCGGTATCATCAAAGTTGGTGAAGACGTAGAAATCGTTGGTATTAAAGAAACGACGACGACAACTTGTACTGGTGTAGAGATGTTCCGTAAGCTTCTAGACGAAGGTCGTGCTGGTGAGAACTGTGGTGTTCTTCTACGTGGTACTAAGCGTGATGAAGTTCAACGTGGTCAAGTACTTGCTAAGCCAGGTTCAATCACTCCTCACACTAAGTTCGAATCAGAAGTATACGTACTAACCAAAGATGAAGGTGGTCGTCACACGCCATTCTTTAAAGGTTACCGTCCACAGTTTTACTTCCGTACGACAGACATCACTGGTGCAGTAGAGCTTCCAGAAGGTGTAGAAATGGTAATGCCAGGCGACAACTTGAAGTTTGTTGTTGAGCTTATCAACCCAATCGCGATGGACGAAGGTTTACGCTTCGCTATCCGTGAAGGTGGCCGTACAGTAGGTGCTGGTGTTGTATCTAAAATCATCGACTAACAATTAATTGCTCCTGCATTAATTGTGTTTCCACCATCCGTGGTGGTCAT
>NZ_JABBXG010000037.1:0-303 GCF_012932945.1 Thalassotalea sp. Y01 | reverse complement strand
CTTGTAGGTCGTCGAGTGTTCACACAAATTGCATCGATAACGAATTAGAAGAGAAGTATCTCAGTAGTGGGGCTATAGCTCAGCTGGGAGAGCGCCTGCCTTGCACGCAGGAGGTCAGCAGTTCGATCCTGCTTAGCTCCACCATTTACTGAACCAAAACAGTAGGTCTGTAGCTCAGCTGGTTAGAGCGCACCCCTGATAAGGGTGAGGTCGGTAGTTCAAGTCTACTCAGACCTACCAATTTTGCACTTCTCTGAAAACTCAAACATAAGCGGTAACGTTTATGTTTGAGTTTTTTAACTC
>NZ_JABBXG010000036.1:0-303 GCF_012932945.1 Thalassotalea sp. Y01 | reverse complement strand
AGCAGGCGATGCTCATCGCACTGATAGCAAATTTCAGACGAATGAAATTATCAAATAGTATCCGTTCTATTAGCAATCTTTTTACTGTAGCGAGGTTCCGTCCTAAAACATGACGGAATAAAGCACAAGGACGTGCAAATGCCGATATATTCATGGAAAAATGTACTTTATCGGTGACGGCGATGCTCTTCACTGAATGTCAGATACGCGAAATTATCGAACTAATTCGATTACTGCTTTTAATTGATTTGAATATTAAAGAAATATGGTGGACGGTACTGGGCTCGAACCAGTGACCCTCGC
>NZ_JABBXG010000035.1:0-307 GCF_012932945.1 Thalassotalea sp. Y01 | reverse complement strand
TCGAACCCCTGTTACCGCCGTGAAAGGGCGGTGTCCTAGGCCTCTAGACGAACGGGACACAGAAATCGCTTTACGAATCGTTGATTCGTATTTTTATGTAAGCAGTCAAATTTTTCTACGTAAAATTTGATTCATCCTACACTGCAATGCTATGTGTCTGGCATTTAAGCCGGGCACTAAGAACTTGTTCACTTTTAGTTGACAAAATAAATTGGCATCCCGTAGGGGATTCGAACCCCTGTTACCGCCGTGAAAGGGCGGTGTCCTAGGCCTCTAGACGAACGGGACACAGAAATCGCTTTACGAA
>NZ_JABBXG010000034.1:0-309 GCF_012932945.1 Thalassotalea sp. Y01 | reverse complement strand
AATATCCTTTAAAGCTTTTTTTATGCCTGAAAAACAGCGTGGCTAGACTTGAACTTTCAAGTCTCTGCAAAACCTCACGCGCACCATTTTAATTAGTGGCGATGTATCGAAAGCTTTAAAGCGTGTTTCATTAGAAATATCCTTTAAAGCTTTTTTTATGCCTGAAAAACAGCGCGGATAGACTTGAACTTTCAAGTCTCTGCAAAACTTCACGCGCACCATTTTAATTAATGGCGATGTATAGAAAGCTTTAAAGCGTGTTTCATTAGAAATATCCTTTAAAGCTTTTTTTATGTCTGAAAAACAGCG
>NZ_JABBXG010000033.1:0-313 GCF_012932945.1 Thalassotalea sp. Y01 | reverse complement strand
CGATTTCTGTGTCCCGTTCGTCTAGAGGCCTAGGACACCGCCCTTTCACGGCGGTAACAGGGGTTCGAATCCCCTACGGGATGCCACTTTTTTAAATCTTAGGTTTCAGTATTCTCTTTGAGAATACTCCGCTTTTTGAACAAAGCGATTGTTGCATAAGGTGTTAGTGTTTGATCTTTCTTTGAGAGGTTAAATATTCACACAACAAGCAATTTTGCGTCCCGTTCGTCTAGAGGCCTAGGACACCGCCCTTTCACGGCGGTAACAGGGGTTCGAATCCCCTACGGGATGCCACTTTTTTAAGTGCTTAAAG
>NZ_JABBXG010000032.1:0-314 GCF_012932945.1 Thalassotalea sp. Y01 | reverse complement strand
CTCTCACATGGGAACTCCCACACTACCATCGGCGCTACTTCGTTTCACTTCTGAGTTCGGCATGGGATCAGGTGGTTCCAAAGCGCTATTGTCGCTAGATAAAAACTGTTTCGTTAGAACCGCCCCAAATTGAGTTCAGGGTCTCCTGAAGCTATAACTCTTCAGGTTCTAAACGCTAAGATAAATAGATTTCAAAAATCAATTTAGCTTAAAACTTAGAGTAAAAAGCCCGCTCTAATGAGCGGGCTTTTCTAAATAGGAGCCTGGCGATGACCTACTCTCACATGGGAACTCCCACACTACCATCGGCGCTA
>NZ_JABBXG010000031.1:0-329 GCF_012932945.1 Thalassotalea sp. Y01 | reverse complement strand
GGAGCCAGATTTGAACTGACGACCTTCGGGTTATGAGCCCGACGAGCTACCAGGCTGCTCCATCCCGCGTCCGAATGGTTTATCTAATGATAAACAAGCCCCAAATTGTTTTCATTCTATTTGGTAAGAATTGCTTGTGGGAGCCCTAGAGTTAAATTAGCGAACTGACTCGTCAGTAACTAACATATCTAGTTTTCTCACTATCTCTAGATATATAAATACACATATAGAGAGTTGGTTGCGGGAGCCAGATTTGAACTGACGACCTTCGGGTTATGAGCCCGACGAGCTACCAGGCTGCTCCATCCCGCGTCCGAATGGTTTATCTA
>NZ_JABBXG010000030.1:0-367 GCF_012932945.1 Thalassotalea sp. Y01 | reverse complement strand
TTTTTAATTGAAGAGTTTGATCATGGCTCAGATTGAACGCTGGCGGCAGGCTTAACACATGCAAGTCGAGCGGAAACGAAGAGTAGCTTGCTACTCTGGCGTCGAGCGGCGGACGGGTGAGTAATGCTTGGGAATATGCCTTGAGGTGGGGGACAACAGTTGGAAACGACTGCTAATACCGCATAATGTCTACGGACCAAAGGAGGGGATCTTCGGACCTTTCGCCTTTAGATTAGCCCAAGTGAGATTAGTTAGTTGGTGGGGTAATGGCCTACCAAGACGACGATCTCTAGCTGGTTTGAGAGGATGATCAGCCACACTGGGACTGAGACACGGCCCAGACTCCTACGGGAGGCAGCAGTGGGGA
>NZ_JABBXG010000003.1:213473-378700 GCF_012932945.1 Thalassotalea sp. Y01 | reverse complement strand
ACCAGAGATATCGTAAACAACGCGTGAGATGCCGTCGATTTCGTTGATGATTCGGTTAGATACCAAACCTAGGAAATCGTAAGGCAAATGTGCCCAGTGAGCGGTCATAAAGTCAATGGTTTCAACGGCACGAAGTGATACAACCCAGTCGTATTTACGACCGTCACCCATAACACCTACTGAACGTACAGGTAAGAATACGGTAAATGCTTGGCTGGTTTTGTTGTATAAGTCGTGGTTGTGCAACTCTTCGATAAAGATAGCGTCGGCGCGACGTAGTAAATCGGCGTACTCTTTCTTCACTTCACCTAAAATACGAACACCTAAACCAGGACCCGGGAACGGGTGACGGTATAGCATGTTGTAAGGCAAACCTAGCTCCAAACCAATCTTACGTACTTCATCTTTAAATAATTCACGAAGCGGTTCAACAAGACCTAGCTCCATATCTTCAGGCAGACCACCAACGTTATGGTGTGATTTAATAACGTGGGCTTTACCTGTAGCAGATGCCGCAGATTCGATAACATCTGGGTAAATGGTACCTTGTGCTAACCACTTAGCATTGGTTAATTTGCTCGCTTCTTCGTCAAAGATTTCAACGAACACATTACCAATGATTTTACGTTTCGCTTCAGGATCATTTTCACCCTTAAGGCGATCTAAGAAACGATCTTCAGCATTAACGTGGATAATATTTAGACCGAAATGGTCACCAAACATTTCCATTACTTGCTTACCTTCGTCTAAACGCAATAAACCGTTATCGACGAATACACAAGTAAGCTTGTCACCAATTGCGCGGTGTAAAAGCATGGCAACAACAGACGAGTCAACACCACCAGATAGACCAAGCACAACTTCATCGTCGCCTACTTGCTGTTTCATTTTGGCAATGGCATCTTCAATAATTGATGCTGATGTCCAAAGTTTTTCACACTGACAAATATCAATAACAAAATGCTCAAGCATACGCATACCTTGTTTGGTATGGGTTACTTCAGGGTGGAACTGAACACCGTAGAATTGCTTTTCTTCATTGGCCATTGCTGCATGTGCACAGCTTGACGTTTGTGCGATGGTGCTAAAACCAGCTGGAATCGTCGCAACTTTATCACCGTGACTCATCCAAACATCTAACGTTGCATTACCGTTAGCGGCAATCGCATCTTCGATGTTTTTGAACAATTCTGATTTTTTAATCACTTCAACCGCTGCATAACCAAACTCTTTGTGCTCAGAGCTTTGTACACTGCCGCCAAGTTGCTCGGCCATGGTTTGCATACCGTAACAAACACCTAAAACCGGTACACCAGCATCAAATACATATTGTGGTGCACGAGGCGAGTTGTCTTCGGTTACAGATTCTGGACCACCAGCAAGGATAATACCGCTAGGGGCAAATTCTTTGATTTGCTCTTCGCTTACGTCCCATGCCCACAGTTCACAGTAAACACCTATTTCACGAACGCGACGGGCGATAAGTTGGGTGTATTGAGAACCGAAATCTAAAATTAGAATTCGACTGTCATGAATGTCTCTGCTCATTATCTTTTCTCTTTGCTAAGAAGCACCGCCTTCATATAGGCCATGCTTATATATTTTAAACCAATAAAAACTAACGACAGGTTAACCTAAACGATAGTTTGGTGCTTCTTTGGTGATGGTCACATCATGTACGTGAGACTCACCCATACCTGCACTGGTTACGCGAACAAACTGTGGCTTAGTGCGCAATGTCTCAATATCAGCAGAACCGGTTAGACCCATAGCACTGCGAATACCACCGAGTTGTTGATGGATAATATTTGAGATTGGACCTTTATAAGCAACACGGCCTTCGATACCTTCTGGTACCAATTTGTCGGCTTCGCCATCACTTTTCTGGAAGTAGCGATCTGATGAACCTTCTTTTTGGCTCATCGCACCTAAGCTACCCATACCACGATATGATTTGTAGTAACGACCTTGGTACAGTTCAACTTCACCTGGTGCTTCTTCAGTACCAGCAAGCATTGAACCCACCATGACACAGTGAGCGCCTGCGACTAGGGCTTTAACGATATCACCAGAGAAACGAATACCACCATCGGCAATAATGGTGACGTCCATACCTTGTGTGCCTTTTACTGCTTCAGAGATAGCGGTAATTTGCGGAACACCACAACCGGTTACGATACGCGTGGTACAAATAGAGCCTGGGCCGATACCAACTTTAACGGCGTTAGCACCCGCTTCTGCTAGCGCTTTTGCGCCTTCAGCTGTAGCGATGTTACCGGCAACAATTTGCAACTCAGGGTACTTAGCGCGAGTTTCTTTAACGCGATCAAGTACACCTTGAGAGTGACCGTGAGAGGTATCGATAAGCAGAATATCAACGCCAGCTGCAACCAGGGCATCAATGCGTTCATCGGTACCTGCACCAACACCTACTGCCGCACCAACGCGTAAACGACCGAACTCGTCTTTACAAGCATTTGGTTTGCTTTCAGCTTTTTGGAAATCTTTTACGGTGATCATACCTTGCAAGGCAAAATTCTCATCAACCTGGAGGATTTTCTCAATGCGGTTTTCATGCATTAGGTTAAGAATATCTTCACGACTGGTACCTTGCGTCACGGTTACTAGCTTGTCTTTGCCAGTCATCAACTCAGATACTTTCTTATTTAAGTCTGTTTCAAAGCGCAGATCACGAGAGGTGATAATGCCAACCAAACTGTCGGTATTATCGACAACGGGGAAGCCTGAGAACTTAAGTTCGTCAGCTAGTTTCAATACTTCTAGAATACTAACGTCTGGACGAACAGTTACTGGATCTGTCACAATGCCAGACTCAAATTTCTTAACTTGACGTACATTTGCCGCTTGCTCTGCAGCGGTCATATTTTTGTGAATAAAACCAAGGCCACCTTCTTGCGCAAGAGCAATAGCAAGGCGCGCTTCTGTCACGGTATCCATAGAGGCAGACAGAATTGGCACATTCAATTGAATTTTGCTAGTCAGTTTGGTTTTTATATCTGCAGTGTGAGGTAACACTGTCGAGTGGGCAGGTACTAGTAGTACATCATCAAAGGTTAAGGCTTCTTGAGCTATTCTTAACATGGCAACATTCTCGCTTATGTGGGAGTAGTAAATATTGCGGTCGGATTTTATCGCCTTTGTTATCTAAGGTAAACCGAAATTTGCGAAAAACTTGCGTTTTTTATGAAAAATTAACATCAGCGAAAGAATAAACATGTTTAATAACCCCAAACAGCATATATTACAGGTCAGCGAGCTTACTAAAAAAGTACGTTATATTCTCGAATCTGAGCTCTCTGTCGTATGGTTATGTGGTGAAATATCGAATTTTATCGCCGCAAGCTCCGGTCACTGGTATTTATCGCTAAAAGATGCAAAATCTCAAGTCCGCTGTGCGATGTTTAAAGGCAATAACCGTAGCGTGCGCATTAAGCCTGCAAACGGGAAACAAGTGCTGGTGAAAGCGCGGGTGTCACTGTATGAGCCTCGCGGTGACTTTCAACTGATTATTGAGCAAATGCAAGACGCGGGTGAAGGCGTACTGCAACAAAAATACGAGCAACTCAAAGCACAACTGCAAGCCGAAGGCTTATTTGAGCAACGCTACAAACAACCGATTCCAGAGTATGTGCAAACCATTGGTGTGGTCACCTCGCCAACAGGCGCCGCGGTTCACGATATCCTTAATGTACTTAATCGCCGAAACCCGGGCATTAAAGTCATCATATACCCTACTCTGGTGCAAGGTGAAGGCGCCAGTGAGCAAATCGCCGATGCCATTTATACGGCTTATGAGCGTGACGAAGTAGACGCCTTAATTGTTGGTCGCGGTGGTGGTTCATTAGAAGATTTATGGTCATTTAATGAAGAAGCGGTAGTGCGTGCTATTTTCGATTGTGACATCCCCATTATCAGCGCTGTGGGTCATGAAGTGGACACCAGTTTATCCGACTATGTTGCCGATATGCGTGCCCCTACACCATCGGCCGCTGCCGAAATTTTATCGAAAGATACAGGTATCCAACGCCGTCAAATTCAAGCAATGAATCAAGCGTTGCGCTTAAACGCCAGTGCCATCGTGCATCGCTTGCGTCATCGACAGCAACAATTATTGCAGCGTCTGTCGATGCAAAGCCCGGTTGCACAATTACGCTTGCAACAACAAAAATCCGATGATTTACAAATTCGCTTAATTAATTGCCTGAAAGAGCAACACCAACAGCGTATTAATCAGCAACAATTGTTGGCACAACGACTAAGCTCGGCCACGCCAGCAAGACAATTACCTCTGCACGCTACGCACCTTGCTGATTTAAGCACTCGTCTTAAAAAAGCCATGCTGCATAGCAAAGATAATAAACACATGCGTCTGGCGATGTTGGCGCAGAGCCTAAATTTGGTCAGCCCGTTGGCGACCATAGGTCGAGGATACAGTATCAGTCGAGACAATGATGGCAAGGTTATCCGCAGCATTGAACAAATCAACACAGGCGATGCTATTTCGGTGCAAGTTAATGACGGTCAAATTATTGCCCAGGTAACCGAAAGAACGGATAAGCGTTAATCTTATATTGCCTTTGTTAAGGATTCGCATTTCCCCGTAAGCCGGTCCGGGACTACACTTGAGGTATGCGAATCCAATATGTCTTTGTCATTGCCTTGTTATGGCTTTTGTTATCCTGCGGCTCAGATTCAAGTAATGATAACTTACCAACCAAACAACGAGACAATGGTCTGTGCGAAAACCTTGAACTAAATCAAGGCCAGACATTTGATGCCAGTATTTACCAGCAACCTGGCATTCACTTACTGGTTATGGGCGACACTGGCACCGGCTCTGATCAACAAAAACATGCCGCCCAATTATTTGAAGACTTCCACTTAAACTATCCATTTGACGCCATCATACATACTGGCGATGTTTTTTATCCCGACGGTATTTCATCGAGTGACCACCCATATACACAAACTCGCTTTAAAGATATTTATTTTGATAAAGCTTACGGACAGTTGCCTTGGTATATGGTGGCGGGTAATCACGACTATGACGGTAGCATTTCGGCGTTAAAAGGCTTTTTTGCTGAATATGACCACCTGATTTATCCAAACAATTATTATCACCAACAAATAAGTATCGAAGGTATTAATCTCGAGCTTGTTGCTCTGGATACAGATCCGGTTATTAAAGGTGTGGTTCAGGCAGAGCAAATCAGTTGGCTCGCGGATACCTTTGCTACGGTTAATACGCAAGAGTCCGTGGTTTTTGTGTTTGGTCACCACCCTATGTATTCCAATGGTTCGCATGGTAATAACGATGCTTTACTCGGTATTTTTTACGACATGTTAAAAGAGTATCAAGCCGAGCTGTATCTTGCCGGTCACGATCATAGTCTGGAATATCTGGTTAAAGGCAAGTTACCGCAATTTGTTATCAGCGGTGCGGCGGGAAAAACATTGCGCGATATCGATTGTGGTAAAGACAGTGTCTATGCTCGCTCAGAAGCCGGCGGTTTTGCACTGTATGTACAACAAGAAAACATATGGATTATTCCCTTGGTGAACAGCAATCCGGATTATATGTTCACTCTTAGCCATTAACCATGGCCTTTTAAAAACGGTAATTCAATTCGATGTTATAACGATTGACATCATGATTGAATTTACTGTCATAGCCCAAATCGGTTAACAATAATAATCGCCAATGATGGTTCATTTGGTATTGATAATATAAGCCGACATCGTATCTATCATTATCGTATATCTGATAGTAACGAAACCTCAGCCCAGCATAGTGGCTATCGGTAAACGCATATTCACCGTTTATTTGACCAAGAAAAGAAGAGTCGCTTTGTTCACTGTCGAACTCAACGCCGTCGAAATCCAACTGCTGATGATGACCACCAATAGATAAGGTCCAGGTTAGCGCGGTGGGCCAGTCGAAATGATAGCTGACACCCCATAACTGCCTTGATAGGGTGAAGTCGTTATCATCAATTTCTTCTTGTAAAAACTCGAACTCAGCAAAGACTTGCCACTGTGAAGCCACATCATATTTAGCTTTAAATATCAGACCGTCAAATTCAATATCTTGATTAAGTGGCACATAACGCTGCAAGCCCATACCGATTTCTGTGGCGTAAAGATTGGTCGAAATCAGCAACAAGCCAGCTATGCACAGCTGTCTGATGCTCTGACCTAAATCTTTGAAATTGTGCACAAACACACCTTAATCTGAAATCCGATTAGAGTGTTAAGTGTAATACGGCTTTACTTTGTTTGCCGAATATTGCAAACAGGCCAATTCTATATCCAGCGCCTTACTTTTTGGCAATAAAAAGTAAATGCGTCACCAAATTTTTGCTGCAAAAAACGCTCTTCCGGAACAATTTGCAAACGGTTGATGTAAAGAATAAAAACAATGGCTAATGGAAATAACCATAACGTGTTTAGCGCAAGCCCCAAGGCAACGATCAACAGTAAAAAGCCAAGGTACATAGGGTTTCGGCTGATACGATACACGCCTTTAACCACCAAGGCGTCGGTTTTATCCGGGTGCATGGGGTCAACGGTGGTTTTTTCTTTGCTAAAACCAAACACAGCAAACAACACTAGTAGCACCGCTATGGCGGTTAACGCCAACCCTGTTATATGTAGCCAATGTACTTCCGGTCCAATGAATATCGGTGAGTGAGGCAATAGATAGATGCCAAGAAGGAAGATTATAACTAACAGCAAAGGTGGCACTTTCAATTCTAATTTTTCTAACATCGTATCTGTCCTTATTGTTATCTGCCCACCGGCAAATATTTCGCTTTGCTACAGACAATGATACACTTTCGCCAATTTTACAATGCATTGATGGACTCCGTATGAGCAAACCATTTCCACGGGCAGGTTTCAGACGCCGACTGGGCTCTTACATTTATGATTTTTTAATGGCTGTTGCCGTCTACATGTTGGCAGGGTTTATTGTCTCTATCCCGTATCTGTATCTGTTTGATCAAGGCATTATTGACTCGCAAGGCTATACACATGCGATTGATTTGCTCAATTCGCATTGGTTTTACGTTGCCTTAAACGAAGCATGGAAGTTGTTTTGGGTGGGCTTCTTTTTTGTCTATTTTTGGGCCAAAGCGGGGCAAACCATAGGTATGCGTGCATGGCGATTACTGGTACAACATCAAGATGGTTCGCCAATTAATAAAGCCACTGGCTGCAAGCGTCTGTTATTTACCTTATTAGGGCTCGGTAACTTTTGGGTGTTATTTGATCGTAAAAACAAATTGAGTTTACAAGACCGAATGACTGATACCGAAGTTATCGTGCTCAGCGTCGACGCGAATCGCGCGGCTATGGGCTAGTCAAACGATGTGCTAAACCTTTGGTTTAGCACATAAAAAAAGACGGCATTGGCCGTCTTTTTTTGTCGGTTAAGGCAATTAACTTATGCCGGCTAGCGCTACACTTTTCGCCTCAGTAAATATACGGCAATAACCACAAACAGTAAGCTGGGTAATACCGCTCCTAAAAATGGTGGCATATTGAAAGTTTGACTAAACGAGCCAAACATACGGTTAATAAAGTCATATGCGATGCCGGTACCAATACCCATCATGATACGTGCTCCCATAGACACACTTCGCAATGGTCCGAAAATATACGACAAGGCAACCAATAACATCACCGCCACAGTAAATGGCTGCATTAACTTGCGCCAAAATGCCAACATATAACGACTGGTATCTTGTTTGTTTTCTTCTAGATAATCTAGGTAGCTAACTAAGCCTTGTAACGATAACGCTTCAGGTTTTACCGTCACCACACCTAACTTTTCTGGCGTCAAACTAGACTGCCACATTTGAGAGTCTATATGTTCGGTATCAATTTTTTCCTCGCCAAAGGTGGAGACTTCGACCTCATTAAGTTGCCATTGTTCATTGAGCCAATTGGCACTTTTCGCACTCAACCAACGCTCCATCTTGCGTTCATCACTGAACTTGTACATCGACAAGTTTTTTAAAGTGCCGGTATCTGCGACTTCAGTAATATGCACGATGAACTCGCCATCTTTGGCCCATACGCCATTTTTCGCCGATATCAGGCTGCCCTCCGATATCGCTTGGGCACGTATTTCACGAGCTTTGGCTTCACCCTGCGGCGCTAAAAACTCACCAATAGCCATACTTAATACAATCAGTACCGCCGCACTTTTCATCACCGATTTAATGATTTGTAGCTTCGATAAACCAGCGGCTTGCATAACCACCAACTCTGAATTACTGGCCATCATACCAAGACCGATAAGACCACCCACTAGTGCCGCCATTGGAAAGAAGATTTCCACATCACGAGGGATTGAATAAAAGGCAAATAATGCCGCATCAAGCAAGTCATAATTACCACGACCAACGGCACGCATTTGTTCAACAAACTTGATGATGCCACTGATACTGACCAATACTGATAAGGTTAAAAACGTGGTCATGGCAATAACGCGACCTATGTATAAATCTAGGATCTTCATTATGCGTTGCCTCGTTTCAATCGAGCTTTTAATTTTTTGCCGCTACCTCGACTTTTCAGTAACAACATCCAACCAACAAACAACGCCGTTAGATGAATTGGCCACAAACCGACTGCCGGAGCAATTTTGCCATCATCCATTGCTGAGCGGGCACTGGTAAGTAGCAAATAGTAAATCAAAAACAGCATCAAAGCGGGGAACATTTTGGCGAACTTACCCTGCCTTGGATTGACCACACTTAAAGGCACCGCGATTAGGGTTAAGATCAGTACCGTAATTGGAAATGACATTCGCCATTGCAATTCAGCTTGGGCTTCAAAATCATCGCGACCGATTAAATCCGAGGTTGGAATCGCACTGAGTTTACGACGTTTTTCTTCGACTTTTTGGTCTTGTATTTTCATCTGATAACCGGCAAATTCCATGCTTTCGAATTCTGTCGTCAGATTATTTTTTTGGTAGCGATTACCTTCGCTCATGATCAGCTTTTGCGCGCCGGTTTCGTCTTCGGTTACTTTACCTGTTTTGGCAAAGATAACGTTAATCATGTCTTGTCTGCCGCTCTCGTCTTTTGGCAGTTGTGCGACAAATACATTTCGCAGTTCATTTTTATCGTTAATATCTTCAATAAAAACAACGGCTTCATCGTTACTGGTTTTTTGGAACCGACCTGCGGTCAGCGCGGTCAAACCGATGTCTTTAGACAGCTGTTCTTTGACTTGGTATTCCTTTTCTTGCGCTAATGGCGACAAGTACAAGGTAAATAGCCCAGTGACCAAACTTGTCACCACCGCCAATACTAAAGTGATGCGAACCACATACCATTCACTAACCCCACAGGCATGTAAAACCGTCATTTCATTTTCGGCATAAATACGCCCATAAGCGAGTAAAATACCAAGAAACAAACTAAGAGGCAGCATAACGCCCATTAAGTGCGGAATTGTCAGCCCCATGAAAGTCAAAATCATCTCTGCAGGAAAATCCCCATCAGAGGCATTGTCGAGAATACGTACAAATTTTTGACTGATAAAGATGGTCATTAATACAAAAAACACACCCAATTGAGTGCGACCAACTTCATTTAATAAATATCGAAAAATAATCACAAAATTAACCCAAAAAACTTTGTTTTTTTCTGACAACCGCTCAAATTTTGAGTAAACTACTCATTTTTATAAGTCATTCGTTTTTGGCCGTTGTCTCAATAATTCATAAAGACGCGTAATATCTAGCTATAATTACTAGATCTAATAATAGCGCAAAGAATTTAAAATGACGCTAAATAGTCTATCGTTTCCACGTTGTTTTTAGCAAGTTGATAAACAAAAAAGTGGTCAAAAACCAACAATTAAGCATTAAATAGGAGTGTTCATGGAGTTCAGTGTAAAAAGTGGCAGCCCGGAAAAGCAGCGCAGTGCCTGTATTGTCGTCGGTGTATACGAGCCACGTCGCCTAAGTGCGGTTGCTGAGCAACTAGATGACATTAGCGGTGGCTACATTTCTAATTTGTTACGCCGCGGTGACCTGGAAGGTAAGCCAGGCCAAATGTTGTTATTACACCAAGTACCAAATGTCCTGTCTGAACGAGTTCTTTTGGTTGGCTGTGGTAAAGAGCGTGAATTGGACGAGCGCCAGTATCGCCAAATCATCAGCAAAACCATCAACACCTTGAATGAAACTGGTTCAATGGAAGCGGTTTGCTTCTTATCTGAGCTACATGTTAAAGGTCGTGATACCTATTGGAAAGTACGCCAAGCCGTAGAAGCGACGCAAGATTGTCTGTACAGCTTCAATCAGCTGAAAACGCGCAAAGAAGAAGCCCGTCGTCCACTACGTAAAATCGTTTTTAACGTCCCTACTCGTCGCGAATTGCCTATTGGTGAACGCGCAGTCGCACATGGCTTAGCTATCTCTACAGGTATGACATCATGTAAAGATGTTGCCAATATGCCACCAAACATTTGTAATCCTGCGTATCTTGCAGAACGCGGTCAGCAGTTAACCCAGATCAACGACAAAATCAGCGTTGATGTTATCGACGAACAACAAATGGAAAAACTGGGTATGGGTTCATACCTAGCCGTTGGTCGTGGCAGTGTTAATGAATCGTTGATGACCATCATCAACTACAAAGGCGCTAACGACGACAGCAAACCAATTGTGCTTGTCGGTAAAGGTCTAACCTTTGATTCTGGCGGTATCTCTATCAAGCCAGGTGAGGCAATGGATGAGATGAAGTACGATATGGGCGGTGCTGCCGGTGTACTAGGTGCTATGCACGCATTGGCCGAACTTGACCTGCCAATCAACGTTATTGGTGTATTGGCTGGTTGTGAAAACATGCCTGGTGGCAATGCATATCGTCCAGGTGACATCTTAACCACCATGTCTGGTCAAACGGTTGAAGTGTTAAATACCGATGCTGAAGGTCGCTTGGTTTTATGTGACGCATTAACCTATGTTGAGCGCTTCGAGCCAGACACGGTAATCGATGTTGCTACCCTAACCGGCGCCTGTGTGATTGCCTTAGGTGCCCATGCAACCGGTCTATTGAGTACACATAACCCACTTGCTCACGAATTGCTTAACGCTTCGGATCAAAGTGGCGATCGAGCATGGCGTTTACCGTTATGGGATGAATACCAAGAACAGTTAGAAAGCCCATTTGCTGATTTCACCAACCTAGGTGGACGCGCAGCGGGTACCATTACTGCCGCTTGTTTCTTAGCGCGATTTACCAAGAAATATAACTGGGCTCACCTTGATATTGCTGGTACAGCATGGCGCGGTGGTGCGAAAAAAGGTGCAACCGGTCGTCCAGTAAGCATGTTGACTCAGTTCTTGTTAAACCGCAGCGGTCAGGAACAAGGTGAGTAATATGACGACTCAGGTAATCTTTAGCGTACTCGATGCAAGCGCCCAAGATCACCTGCGTCTGGCGTGTGAAAAAGTCGCTAGCCTTTACAGGCAAAATAAGCGAGTGTTTATTTTTTGTGACTCACAAGGTGAGGCGCACAAAATCGACGAGCTGTTGTGGTCATTTGATAGCGACAGCTTTGTTCCTCACAACCTGCCTGGCGAAGGGCTGGAGTCTGGTTCACCCGTCGAAATCAGTTGGCAAGCGCCAACCAATCAAAGACACGTATTAGTAAACCTGGCCACAGACGTTCCCGCGTTTGCTGGCCAGTTCAAACACATTTTAGATTTTGTCCCTGCCGACGATGGTTTAAAGCAACAAGCTCGCCAGCGATATCGCAGCTATCAACAAGCGGGTTGCCAATTGGCAACTGAGTCGGCCTAACAAGCAAAGAATTGTAAGAAAATCATGGAAAAAACGTTTAATCCTTCGGCTATTGAACAGGCTATGTATACAGCCTGGGAAGAAAAAGGTTATTTTGCACCAACCGGTAAAGGTGATGGCTACTGTATTGCTATCCCACCACCAAATGTTACTGGTAGCCTGCATATGGGCCATGCCTTCCAACAAACCATTATGGACTCATTGATTCGCTATCAGCGCATGCAAGGTAAAAACACCTTGTGGCAATCGGGTACCGATCACGCCGGCATCGCCACGCAAATGGTGGTTGAGCGCAAAATTGCGGCAGAAGAAAACAAAACTCGCCACGACTATGGACGTGACGCCTTTATCGATAAAATCTGGGACTGGAAAGCACACTCAGGTGGCACCATTGGTCAACAGATGCGTCGCTTAGGTAATTCTATCGATTGGTCTCGTGAACGCTTTACCATGGACGACGGCATGAGCAATGCTGTGCAAGAGGTGTTTGTTCGACTTTATCAAGACGATTTAATCTATCGTGGTAAGCGATTGGTCAACTGGGACCCCAAATTGCACACGGCGATTTCTGATTTAGAAGTCGAAAACAAGGATAAGAAAGGCCACATGTGGCATTTTCGCTACCCGCTTGCTGATGGCGTAATAACCCCTGATGGCAAAGACTACATTGTGGTTGCAACAACGCGACCAGAAACCATGCTTGGTGACACCGGTGTTGCGGTAAACCCTGACGATCCGCGTTACAAAGATCTTATCGGTAAGAATATCCTATTGCCTATCGTTAATCGTTTGATTCCAATCGTTGGTGATGAACACGCTGATATGGACAAGGGCACAGGTTGCGTAAAAATCACCCCTGCCCATGACTTTAACGATAACGAAGTCGGTAAGCGTCATAACTTACCAATGATCAATATTTTTGATGTTGATGCCAACATATTGAGCGAAGCTGAAGTATTTGATGTAAACGGTGAAGCGTCGGACGCTTGTAGCGATGCATTACCAGAATCTTATGCTGGCCTTGATCGCTTTGCAGCGCGTAAGCAAATCGTTGCCGAATTTGAACAGTTGGGCTTGCTTGATGAAATTAAAGACCATGATCTGACGGTTCCATACGGTGACCGCAGTGGTGTTGTGATTGAACCATTTTTGACTGATCAGTGGTATGTACGAGCTGATGTATTAGCCAAGCCTGCAATAGATGCCGTTGAAAAAGGCGATATTGAGTTTGTACCTAAGCAATATGAAAATATGTATTTTGCTTGGATGCGCGATATTCAAGATTGGTGTATTTCACGTCAATTGTGGTGGGGTCATCGTATTCCGGCTTGGTATGACGAACAAGGCAATGTCTATGTTGGTCGCAGCGAAGACGAAGTACGCAGCCAAAACAACCTGTCTGCTGATGCTGTATTGCGTCAAGACGACGATGTTCTGGATACCTGGTTCTCGTCAGCACTTTGGACCTTCTCAACCTTAGGCTGGCCTGAAGATACCGATGCGCTAAAACAATTCCACTCAACGGATGTACTGGTAACCGGTTTCGATATTATTTTCTTCTGGGTTGCCCGCATGATCATGATGACCATGCACTTTGTTAAAGACGACGAAGGTACACCGCAAGTGCCATTTAAGAAAGTCTATGTTACCGGTCTTATTCGTGATGAGAACGGCGACAAGATGAGTAAATCAAAAGGTAATGTAATCGATCCTTTGGATATGATTGATGGTATCGAGCTTGATGATCTACTTGAAAAGCGCACTGGCAACATGATGCAGCCACAGTTAAAAGAAAAGATAACTAAGCTGACCAAAAAAGAGTTCCCTGCTGGTATTGAAGCCCATGGTACCGATGCCCTGCGTTTCACCTTAGCTGCGGTTGCGTCTACAGGACGTGACATCAACTGGGATATGAAACGTTTGGAAGGTTACCGTAACTTTACCAACAAGCTGTGGAACGCCAGTCGCTATGTATTAATGAATACTGAAGAGCATGACTGTGGTCTTGAAAATAAAGACATGATGTTGTCACTAGCGGATCGCTGGATCATTGGCCAGTTTGAAAATACCGTAAAAGCCGTGCATCAAGCATTTGATAGTTTCCGTTTTGATATTGCCGCCCAGGCATTATACGAATTCACATGGAACCAGTTCTGTGATTGGTATCTTGAATTAACCAAACCGGTCATTTTCAAAGGCAGTGAAGCCGAGCAACGTGGTACCCGCCATACCATGGTCAACGTCTTAGAAGCGTTATTGCGTCTTATGCACCCGATCATGCCATACATCACCGAAACTATTTGGCAACGTGTTGCACCGCTTACCAAGGCTGACGTTAATGACGACAGCATCATGATACAAGCGTACCCACAATTTGATGCAGCACAGGTTGATGAGCAAGCGATTAGCGATGTTGAGTGGCTTAAGCAGTTTATCGTAGCGATTCGTAATATTCGCGGTGAAATGGATATTGCGCCAAGCAAGCCATTACCGGTATTGGTGAAAAACGTTAACGCTGACGATGAGCGCCGCTTGCAACAAAACAGCCAATTCTTAAGCGCCTTAGCCAAGCTAGAAAGCATTGATATTCTAGCCGATGACGAGCAAGGCCCTGCATCAGCAACGGCTGTTGTTGGTGAGATGAGCGTACTTATTCCGATGGCAGGCTTAATTGATGTCGAAGCCGAGCTTGCACGCCTCAATAAATCAATTGAAAAAATTGAAAAAGACGTTCAGCGCACACGCGGCAAACTAAGCAATGACAACTTCGTCAGTAAAGCACCTGAAGCGGTAATTGCTAAAGAGCGCGACAAACTTGCTGAAGCAGAAGCGACGTTGGCCAAGCTTGAAGAACAAAAGCTGTCTATCGCCAACATGTAACATCAACGCGATTGCAAACATTGAAAAGTCAGCATTTTATATGCTGACTTTTTTTTGCCCATAGCAAGTGCTACATTAAATTGAGTGACCATAATAAAATATAATAACTGAGTTTGTCGTATGAACGCTTTAGCTAAATTGCTAGGTACGTTACTGATCATATTTGCGCTTAACTCGCCATCATCAAACGCTTTCCAAGAAAAGACAACCGACAATAAACCGGTTGTACCAGATTGGCCTATTGATGTGCCAACTATTCCGCAAAAATGGGACTGGATACTGCTTAAAAAAGGCGAGCTATTAGGCGGCGAACTGATTTCCATGTATCAAGACACCGTCGAATTTGACAGTGATGAGGTTGGTCTCGTTAATATCAAGATGAAAGATATTGCGCAAATCCGCACCAATTCAGTCATGAGCATTCGTATGGACGATGGCCTTATCGCCCACGGTCAATTATTGATCACCGAAGATAAAATCAAATTCATCAATCAACCTGACGTAAGCTTTCCACGCATTATGTTACTGTCGATAGCCCCTTCTGAGAAGAGTGGTGATAGTTTGTGGGATGGCGATATCAGCATCGGTATGAACTTTAAAAGCGGTAACTCGGAGCGCTTTGACTACACAGCGCAAGCCAGTGCGACTCGCTTAACCTCTATTACGCGAACCTTGCTAGCCTATACCGGCATATTCTCAGAAGTCGAAGACCCCGACACCGGCAGCAATGTTAAAACCGAGGAAAATCATCGTTTTAACGCGTCATTTGACTGGTTTTATTCGCGCCGATTCTTTTTCCGCTTACCGTCATTCGAATACTATACGGACGAGTTTAAAAACATAGAATACCAAGTAACCACCGGTGTCGCTGCCGGTTATATTCTCTATGATGAAGCGGATTTCAAATGGGATATCTATGCCGGTCCAAGTATCCAGTACACTCGGTTCAATAAAGTTGATGAGGGCGAAAAAGACGATGATACTTCACCGGTTATTTTGCTTGGTACCATGTATGAGCGGGACCTCACCGATGACATTGAATATGTATTTATTTACAGCGCCAAATTTGTCTCTGAAGAGTCCGGTAAAGTTATACATCATTTAGAAACGGGCATCGAAATAGAAGTACTCAGTGATTTTGATATTGATTTAAAGGCCATTGTTGATCATGTTGACCAGCCGATCCCAGATGAAGACGGCAATATACCTGAACAAACCGACATACTGTTTATTGTCGGCTTGAGTTACGATTTCTAAGCATTAAAAAAGGCTGTAATAACAGCCTTTTTAATGATGCTAGGATTACAATTATTCTTCGAAATAGGTGCCCCAGCCATCGTAATCAATATTACAACGTTGGGCGAATTCAAACATTTGCAGTGTTTCTTTCTTCAGCACGTCGTCATCAAGATATTGTTCTGTAATCACATCGAAAGCAAATACACGAGCACCGTTTTCAAGCTCCGCTTCTTCCGGTTCTTCAACTTCCATGCCCTCTTTAAAGGCACTGATAGCTGCTGCTTCTAGGGTATCAAAATTTGAACAGGAAAAGTGATGCTCTATGGTATGCACCGCATCATCATTAGTGCCATCTTCGAGTAGCTCATTAATCAAGGCATCGGTATGAGCATACCATTCTTGCAGTTCAGCTTTTTGCTCGTCAGTTAAATTCACCCTTGTTTCGCTCATTACACTATCCTGCTTTTTTCTCTACCGCGGGTAGATTCTCAAATGGGTTACCGGCTTCTACGCTCAGCTCTTTAATTCGTTCCATCATCAAGACACGAGTGTCATTGGCAAAGTGGCGTATGTATTCGCGTTGGCTGCCTTCGACATCGATTGGCTCTTGAAATTCAATGATCATCTTACCGTTATTCCAACGATTAAGTTTAACCATATCATGGGTGTTACTGACACATACTGGCACCACAGGCACCTTCGCTAAAGCCGCTGTGTGGAATGCGCCCGCTTTAAATGGTAGTAGACCGCGACCGTAACTGCGAGTCCCTTCAGGAAACAACCATACAGAGATATTTCGTTCTTTAATTTTTTCTGCTGATGAGGCAATCGTACCGTGCGCTTTTGAGCGATTACCACGATCAATCAAGATGTTACCGGTAAACCAATACATTTGTCCGAATAATGGAATCCACTTAAGGCTCTTCTTACCAATACTCACCGTACCTTTTGGCAATGACGCACTAACGGTAAACACATCGTAGGAATTTTGATGGTTGGCAACGTAAACAACCGGACCGATTTTATCAAGACTTTTAGGTCGTCTTATCTCAACTTTAATACCAAGAATAATCGCAATTTTGCCGATAAATGATGCGGTGTCATGAACGTTATTTCGGTGAAAAGGACGAACAACACACAGCACCATTGATGTAAGGAAAATCACCACCAAAGCAATACAAATAAAGATAACGCGCAATACAGCCAGCACAGAAAAACCTCAAAAGCTAAATTTCAGGTTGCGAATTATACACATATTTAGGGTTCGTTGCGAAACCCTATTAACAATTAGTGATTAATCGCTGCACAAAATAAAAAGGGCAGCGACGCTGCCCTTATTCACTTGACGTGTTTTATCAGTCTTCGACGCCGACAATTATTCGTTCAACGCGCTGTAATCCACGAGGTAATTTGTTACCACGTCGACCTCTTTCACCTCGGTAATGCTCTAAATCGGCAGGTTTTAAGGTTAGCTTGCGCTTACCCGCGAATAAGGTCACCGGTTGTTCATTATCGACCACGGCCAATATTGTCACAAACTCTTCACGACTCTTAGCGCGAGCCGACGGAATATTAATGATCTTATTACCTTTACCTTTGCTTAGTTGTGGTAAATCCGCCAACGGAAACAATAGCATGCGTCCTTCAGTGGTGATCGACAGACACAGTTGCTCATCAATGTTTTCAACCACAGAAGGTGGGATGACTTTGGCACCTTGTGGCAAGCTCAGTAAGGCTTTGCCGTTTTTATTGCGAGACACCATATCGGCGAACGAGCCAATAAAGCCATATCCACTATCAGAGGACAGTAAGAATTTTTGCTCGTCGTTACCCATAACCACCTGGGTAAAGGTTTCACCGGCGCTCAAATTAAAACGTCCGGTTAACGGTTCGCCTTGTGAGCGAGCCGATGGCAAGGTATGCGCATCGGTGGCAAAGGCTCGACCAGATGAGTCAATAAACACCGCCGGGTTATTACTGCGGCCTTTGGCACTGCATAAGTAAGTGTCACCAGCTTTATAACTTAACGCAGCAGCATCGATATCATGGCCTTTTGCAGCCCTTGCCCAGCCTTTCTCAGAGACCACAACCGTCACTGGCTCTGATGGCATCAAGTCTTTTTCATTTAATGCTTTAGCTTCACTACGTTCAACCAGCATACAGCGTCGGTCATCACCATAGTCTTCTGCCGCCTTTAAGATCTCTTTTTTCATGAGCGTATTAAGGCGTGCTTTTGAACCAAGAATTTTTTCAAGGTGTTCGCGTTCTTTAGCAAGCTCATCTTGCTCACCGCGAATCTTAATTTCTTCAAGTTTGGCAAGTTGACGTAACTTGATTTCGAGGATGGCGTCGGCTTGAATTTTACTCAAACCATAGCGCGACATTAACTCACCCTTGGCATCATCGTATTCACGTATAATGGCAATGACTTCATCAATGTTTAGATAAGCAATCAATAAGCCATCTAAAATATGTAAACGCGCTAATACTTTGTCTAATCGGTACTGCAAGCGACGACGAATGGTTTCACGTCTAAACTCCAACCATTCCGACAAGATTTGCTTTAAGTTCTTAACCGCAGGACGGTTATCCAAACCTAGCATGTTTAAGTTAACGCGATAGTTTTTTTCCAAATCTGTGGTGGCAAATAAATGCGCCATCAGTTGTTCAACATCAACTCGGTTTGAGCGCGGTACGACAACCAAACGAGTCGGGTTTTCATGGTCTGACTCATCGCGCAAATCGACAACCATAGGTAATTTTTTGGCTTGCATTTGCTGCGCGATTTGCTCAAGAATTTTGGCGCCAGAAGCTTGATGTGGCAACGCACTAATAACAATGTCGCCCTGCTCGATATCGTACACGGCACGCATTTTAATACTGCCGCGACCGGTTTGATAAATCTTCGCAATCTCTTCGCTTGGGGTAATGATTTCCGCATCAGTTGGGTAATCAGGTGCCTTTACGAACTGCAATAAATCGTTTATTTCAGCTTTAGGTTGCTCAATTAAATGCACACACGCATCGGCCAATTCACGCACATTATGCGGCGGAATATCGGTCGCCATACCAACTGCGATACCGGTTATGCCGTTTAAGAGAATATGCGGCAAACGCGCTGGAAGGGTTTTAGGCTCCTTCATGGTGCCGTCAAAGTTTGGCAACCAATCCACCGTACCTTGGCCTAATTCAGATAATAAGACTTCGGCAAATTTTGATAATTTGGCTTCGGTATATCGCATCGCTGCGAATGACTTAGGATCATCAGGCGCCCCCCAGTTACCTTGACCATCAACCAAAGGGTAACGATAAGAGAATGGTTGTGCCATTAACACCATAGCTTCATAACAGGCTGAATCACCATGAGGGTGAAATTTACCCAACACATCACCGACGGTACGGGCTGATTTTTTATATTTCGCCGCAGCATTTAAGCCAAGCTCACTCATCGCATAAACAATACGACGTTGTACCGGCTTCAAACCATCACCAATGTGTGGCAAAGCACGATCCATAATGACGTACATGGAATAATTCAGGTAAGCATCTTCGGTAAAGCGTCTTAATGGCAGTTGCTCTACGCCATCTAAACTCATTTCGATTGCATCAGACATAATACATGGGGTCCCGAATCCTGACGAAAACTCGTCAAAGTATCTGTATAAATATGATTATTATTATGATTTCTAGAATATCGAAAAAACAGCAAGTTAAAAACTGTTTTTTCTGGTTTACAAGATTTTAACCACTATTTTGAATAATTTACGTCCCAAAAGCTGGCTTCGATGCGATGTCCATCTAAATCCACAACAAAGCAACCATAATATGGGATACCGTATTCAGGACGCGGTCCTGGTTTGCCATTGCATCTCGCACCATGATCTATCGCCACTCGATAAAAGGCATCAACTTGTTGTTTACTGGTTGCCATAAAACCAATATGTGAGCCATTAGCGACCGTTGCCACACCTTGATCAAAGGGAATTTGCAACCAGAAGGTAGGGTAACCTTTACCATAGGCGACAGATTGCTCGTGCTCAGTGACTCGATGAATGTTCAATGTTGCTAAAACCGCATCGTAAAATTCACTGGCTTGGGTTAATTGGTTGGTACCCACAGAAATATGACACAGGGTCTTTGCTTGTTGTTGAGATTCACTGATATTCATGACTAGTTTATTGCTCGTGGCGAGAGTGGTGATTGAAAAAACTAGTGTAAATTATTATTTTGCCAATAGCGACCTGGCTGGAGAGCAATTGGCTGATAACTGCCATCTTCTGCAACGAGATAAGCATTTATAATGTCTGGTTGAAACTGATAATTTTGTTGCTCTGGCAGGTCATCGATGTCATCAAATGTTTTCGCTTGGCTAATGAACGCCATCATGTTGCTATGACTGTCAAAAACAATCAGTAAGCGTTGGCTCACATCATTTAATGATGGTGTTTGCGCGAGCAGAAAAACATTTTCACTGTTTTGCTGATTTCGTAATACGCCAACAGCCATATCGCTTGGAAACGGTAGTTTGTCGTTTGCGGCAAGGCCAAACACTGCATAGCCAGCTTGACGCTTGATGGATGCGGCAAAGCTATGATCGTATTCGCTAATGTCGGCAATGGTTTGATCACGCAAGCTTAGGATTTCAGCGCGCACATGAGTCGCCGGTACGCTAGCGCTACACGAGCTGAGCAAGCACATTATAATAATGACCGAAAAGCTGCGAAAGATGAGGCTATTTTTCATGTCTAGCTCATTAGTTTACATGGTGTTTATAGGTATTTACTTAGCATAGTAGAAATTTTATCGCTCAGCGTAACAATAAACTGCACGCATAAAAAAGCCCCTGATGACAAGTCAGGGGGCTTTTCGGGAGTAACTAATAGAATGTTTAAATCAAATTAATTCAATTCATCATTCTTCGAGTATTTTGTACCTTTCAACGTCGCTTGCAGAGCCAAACCAGCTTCAGTCATTTGATAGACAGTGATGTCACCGATGGTCACACCACCGCTTGCTTGACCGCCTTTATCGTTCGCTTTTGCCGCAGCATCGGCTTCAGCACCGAATGCCCAGCCTTTTTCAACGAAATTATTGAACGCTTCTGCCGTGTGAAAGACAAATAACACATCAAAATCTTTTGCACCTAAACCTAAACCAATGCCACCTTCATACATATCCATATAGGTCTTCTTACCACCACTGCTGGTCGCGACGCCAAAACCACTGCCTGCGGCGAAGAATATCAAGTTAACCTGACCATTTGTAAATGTCGCATAACCACCAGCGGCTGATTTTGCTTTGGCAGCAGCGCCTGGGCTTTCTTTATCGACTTTGGCAAGAACTTCATTGTTTATATTGTCAATTGTTGCGCGTTGCTGCGCAGGGGTATCGCCACTTGCAGAACAAGCAACCAAGACAACACTTAGCATTGCAATCAGTAGTTTTTTCATGACACCTATCTCTAGTTTTTTGCACAGAATTATCTCAAGTATAGGCTAATATTTTTTATTTGCAGGGCGATTTTGAAGTTATTGCCTGATATAAAAAATTAACATAGATTCAACCAGTTACCCGGACAAAAGGTAATAAAAAACGCAGTAAAGACTGCGTTTTCTATGTCAATATGAAAGGTTTATTAAGAATAATTAGGTTAGGTTAACCAAATTACCTTTTTCTTGTAGCCACTCTTTACGGTCACCTGCACGTTTTTTCGATAACAACATATCCATAAGTTCCATCGTTGTATCAAATTCATCTACCGTTAGCTGCACCAAACGTCGTGTATTTGGATCCATGGTGGTCTCTCGAAGTTGCAGTGGGTTCATTTCACCCAGACCTTTGAAGCGCTGTACGTTGACTTTGCCTCGCAGTTTTTCCGCTTCTATGCGATCTAACACACCGTCTTTTTCCTGCTCATCAAGCGCGTAAAATACTTCTTTACCGACATCAATACGATATAACGGTGGCATAGCTACATGCACATGACCCGCTTGAACTAAAGGCAAAAAGTGCTGCATAAACAATGCACAAAGTAAGGTTGCGATATGCAAACCATCAGAGTCAGCATCCGCCAAGATACAGATTTTACCGTAACGTAAGCTTGATAAATCTTCAGACTCAGGATCGATTCCTAAGGCGACGGAAATATCGTGAATTTCCTGTGACGCAAGAATTTGTCCTGATTCTACTTCCCATGAGTTTAGGATTTTACCACGCAGCGGCATGATCGCCTGAAAGTCACGGTCTCGAGCCTGTTTAGCACTACCACCAGCAGAGTCACCCTCTACTAAGAATAATTCGGTGCGCTCAGGCTCTTGTGAGCCACAATCGGTCAACTTGCCTGGCAGGGCTGGACCTTGTGTGACCTTTTTACGGACCACTTTTTTGCTGGCACGCATACGACGTTGTGCATTGGAAATACAAAACTCAGCCAAGGCTTCTGCGATTTCAGTATGCTCATTCAACCATAAGCTGAATGAATCTTTGACCACACCAGACACAAACGCTGAACACTGCCTTGATGACAAACGCTCTTTGGTCTGTCCGGCAAATTGTGGGTCTTGAATTTTTACCGACAAGATATAAGAACACTTATCCCAAACATCATCGGGCGTCAGTTTAACGCCACGAGGAATAAGGTTTCTAAATTCACAAAACTCACGCATGGAATCCAATAATCCCTGACGTAAACCATTGACATGGGTACCGCCTTGAATGGTCGGGATAAGGTTTACATAGCTCTCACCAACATTATCACCGCCATCTGGTAACCAAGTTACAGCCCAGTCGACGGCTTCATGCTGTGATGAAAAACTGCCAATGAATGGCTCTTCTGGAAGATTGGTAAATTTATTTACCGCTTCTTTTAGATAGTCTTCTAGGCCGTTTTCATAGCACCACTGATACTTTTCATTACCGACTTTATCGTGAAACTTAATCGATAAACCAGGACAAAGTACAGCTTTGGCCTTAAGGATGTGTGCCATTTTAGCCACTGAAAACTTATGTGAATCGAAATAGCCGCCATCGGGCCAAAATCGCACTCGTGAACCCGTATTTCGTTTACCTACGCTACCTGTGACGGTGAGATCAGAGACTTTTTCGCCATTCTCAAATGCCATTTCAAACACTTGTTGATTACGACGAACAATGACTTCTACTCGTTTGGACAAGGCATTGACAACAGAAATACCGACACCATGCAAACCACCAGAAAATTGATAGTTTTTATTTGAGAATTTACCACCGGCGTGCAATCGAGTGAAAATCAGTTCAACCCCAGGCACCCCTTCTTCAGGGTGGATATCAGTGGGCATGCCTCGACCGTCATCAATAACCTCAAGTGACTGATCTTCATGTAAAATAACTTGGATATTACTGGCATGACCGGCCAAAGCCTCATCGACAGAGTTGTCGATAACCTCTTGCCCCAAATGGTTTGGGCGAATGGTGTCAGTGTACATACCCGGTCGTCTGCGTACCGGATCGAGACCACTTAATACTTCAATGGCTTCAGAATTATATTGATCAGTCATAAACGTCTATCGTGAAAGAAGTTGAATTATTGTTTTTATCGTTTTGATGACAGGGGGCGTGTTGTTAAACACTGAAAATAAATCAGATTTACGCCCTCTCGCTATGCCCATTATTCTCTAATTGGAAGAATTTAACAATAACAGGCAGCATTTTTTCAAAGTCGATAAAACTATGGTCGCCTCCTTGCTGCACAATTAAGTGGCTGTGCTGGTACTTTTCTACGGCTTGACGGTAATCCAATACCTCATCGCCAGTTTGTACCATTACCATATAATTGTTAGCGTCGATGCGATTTTGATACATATCTTGCAATTGTTGCATATGCTGCGGCAACACATGATAGGTTTCATTGGTATAAGGATTGGTTTGTTCACCAATCACATCTTGCAGCAGCTCAAACGGCCTAACCGCTGGGTTTATTAACACCGCTTTGTGGCCATATTGCTCACTCAAGTAGGTAGCAAAAAAGCCACCTAATGATGAACCGGTAATATACCAGTGTGCATTTGGTTGGGATGCAATGATGTCCTGTAATTGCTGTAACGCTTGTAACGGCGACGATTTTAATTGCGGCGCATGCACTTTAATCTGGGGAAAGTGTTTGTCGAAATACGCCATAGTTAACTGCGCTTTCATCGAGCCCGGAGAGCTATTAAAACCATGAATAATTAGCAATCGTTGCATGCGCATCAATCCAGATAGACCAGAGTCGTGGTAATAGTGCCATCATGATGCAACATAAACTGTCGATAGCCTGCGCCTTGCGGTAAAGCCTTTACGCCATCAAAGTCTGGATCAAATTGAATCGATGTTGCCGGGCAAGCATACACATGCATATTTTTAGGGCCTTGGTATGTCTGGCCGCGATGAATATGACCACAAGCAACAGCTCTTATGCTTTGGTTTGCCTCAACGGCTTGCCAAAAGTCAGCTTGATTATTAAGGCCATGACGGTCGATAAAATACCCCACATCAACTGGATGATGATGCATAAATAACAACGTATGCTCTACCCTATCAGCAACATTTGCTAATTGCTGTAAATGATGGCTATCGACAAAACCTGCCGGCGTTTCGCTTTTGCTGCGCGTTAGCAATAACTGCCAGTTGTCGTGCTCAATATGTTTTTTATGATTTATCGTTGACGCCGTTAACGTCGTAGCCATGACGTGCTCATCATCATGATTACCCGCCAATACATACAATGGACATGATAGCTTGGCATCAATTATTAATTGATTAAACAATAGATACGAGCCAAGACTATGATCTTGGGTTAGATCACCGGTAAAGACGATGGCATCTAAATGCGCTAATTTACCAAGCTCATCGAGAATACGTTGTAAATTGTCAAACACATTGGCGCCATAATGCAATGCACTTTTATCTTCATAGAGGTGGCAATCTGAGATTTGCGCGACGGACATTGTTAGCATTAACACAGCGTCCTTTTACTTGGTTGTGAAAGTGACATTGGCTTTACCTTGTTGCAGACACAACTGTAGCCATTCAACTAAAAACACCAATGTCTGGCGTTTTTCATCGGGTTGGTGCATGCGCTGATTCGGGTAATCATAGCGTGGTTTGATTTGTCGCATATTTTGACTTTCGACCACTTCAACAATACGAGCATCATGATAAACACGGATTGTCATTGCCGGCTTGGGCAAATAAACCTTGCTTGCTAAGGATTCTTTGGCATTAATTAATTGTTGAAACTGAACCATTTGCGTATATCGAGTTTTTTCCAATATCGACATACGATAAGACAATGACTCGCTTATATGAAATTCGCGCACTTGCCCCTGCTCATCAATACCACCAAGTAATCGAATAAGCATCATATAGCTGGTTTCAGCTAAATTAATGAGGTTTTTAATATCAGGACGATAACGTGCCATAAACAGCCTGTGTTTTCATTTTAAATACGACAGTTAATGTTATTCACCAAACTGCAGAGCCAACCATTGTAAGCCAATAATGCTGGAGGCGTTATTTACTTTGCCTTGTGCTTGCAACGCCAACGCCTCAGTTAAGGGTAGCTTATGCACCATAATATCTTCATGTTCATCAGCAAGGCCATGGCTTTGACCATCTTGATAGGCTGATAAGTCTGTATAAGCAACATACATATAAATTTTTTCAGAGGTACCACCTGGGCTCGGCAGAAATTCGCAAACAAAATGACAATCGTCAGCCGAAATGTCAATATTGGCCTCTTCTTTAGCTTCGCGAATGGCGACATCAATTGGTTGTTCGCCTTGATCAAACATGCCAGCAACAAATTCAAGCAACCATGGATTATCTTGACTGCGGATTGCACCGACTCGAAATTGCTCAATCATTAACACTTGCCGTTGTTTTTTATCAAAGATAATTAACACAACCGCATCACCACGCTCAAACACTTCACGGCGTATTAACGCACTTTCACCACCTGCAAATAACTTATGCTTAAGTTGATATTGATCAATGCGAAAAAAGCCCTGGTACATAACATCGCGGCCTTCGACAATATAATCGTCAGAGTTAAATTGGTTGATTTTGTAAACTTTGTTCATATTGTGTAATTCTTTTGAGCGAATACAATGTGTTAGAGAAATTTTCTGTTACACTTTAACTAGGCTGGATACCCCTATTTTTGTTCAGCATAGCATTAAATACCGATACAATTACCAAATAAAATATCAGCATTGGTAAATTAAGGGAAAGTAAACTCATGATAAAAAAATTAAATTCTGTTGTTGCGGGTTTAGTATTGGCTGGTTTCAGTTCACTTACTAACGCGCAAGACCTACAACAAATTTATCAATTAGCGCTAGATAACGATCCAACTGTACTTCGTGCACAAGCTCAATTTAACGCCTCGCAAGAGACTATTGAGCAGGCTCGCTCTGTTTTGCTGCCTCAATTGAATGCCACCGCCACCTACTCACAAACTGAAGTAGAACGTGATGACCAAGATTTCCTAGAGCCAGAAACCACTGAGCTTGCATTGCAACTTAATATGCAGCTGTATCATCACAACAGTTGGTTGAGTCTAGATATTGCCGAGAAGAACGCGCATCGTTTTGACATTAATTATCAGTTTGTAAAACAACAATTGATCACACGTGTCACCGAAGCATACTTTAACGTTCTCGCCGCTTATGATGGCCTAGAATTTGCTCGTGCAGAAAAAGCCGCTATCGAACGTCAATTAGAGCAAACCAAGCAACGATTCTCCGTTGGCTTGACCGCGATTACCGATGTTCATGAAGCACAAGCACAATTTGATACCGCAGTAGCCGATGAAATTGCCGCAGAAAACCAAGTCTATACTGCAGAAGAATTACTGCGCGAAATTACCGGTGTATACCCACGTGACCTAAGTGTATTGAATACCGAGCGATTCAGCCCTTACTCGCCAACGCCGAGCAATGCTGACGAATGGCAAAAATTGGCTGAAGCGAAAAATTTACAATTGCTAGGTCAAAAAGTGAACTTGGATATTGCTAAAGAAAGCATCGATTTAGCCAGTTCAGGTCATTTACCTACGCTGAGCTTATTTGGTAGCTTATCTGCCACCGACACCGATGATGACTTCTTAGATATTGATGGCCAAGAAGACGATACACAAGTGATTGGTTTGCAATTGAATGTGCCGATATACTCTGGTGGCAATACCAGTTCACAGGTACGTGAAGCGCAACAAAATTACGTTGTTGCTAGCCAAGATATGGAATTGATTTATCGTTCGATTATTCGTGAATCACGAAATGCCTATAACACCATCAATGCCACTATCTCAGGTGTTAAAGCCCTAGAGCAATCGGTTATCTCTGCAGAGAGTGCATTAAAAGCGACCGAAGCAGGCTTTGAAGTTGGTACTCGTACCATCGTTGATGTCTTGGAAAGTACCCGTAACTTGTATAATGCCAAGCGTCAGCTTTCAACAACACGTTACGCATATATCGTTAATATGCTGCGTTTGAAAGAAGCTGCAGGTACGGTATCCGAAGCCGATATATCAGCCATCAATCAGGGCTTGACCGCGCCAACACAGCCACAAACTCCGTAGGCTAGTTATCGCGGCTCTCTATTTGAGGCGAACACGATAAATAAAAAGGCGACCTTAGGTCGCCTTTTTTAATAGTCTTATGTGCCTATATGAGCGCTTACTTGTCTTTATCTAGATTCCAACCCTGAGTCGCTCGGGCTCGTTTCTTTTGCTCTGTGTAAGTTAGCTTACGTTTGTTAGCAAATGGGTTCATTGTGCCTCTAAAGTCGACTTTGATTGGCGTACCCATTATCTTCAACGACTTGCGGAAATAGTTAATCAAATAACGTTTATAAGACGCTGGTAATTGATTCACTTGATTACCATGAATAACAATCAATGGTGGGTTATAGCCACCAGCGTGAGCGTATTTAAGCTTAATGCGACGTCCGTTCACCAATGGTGGTTGATGATCAAACACTGCCATATCAAGAACTTTGGTCAGCATTGCCGTCGAGGTACGTCTGGTTGCAGAATCAAACGCTTCTTCAACCGACTCAAAGATATGACCGACACCAGTACCATGTAATGCTGAAATAAAATGCAATCGAGCAAAATCGATAAAGCCTAAACGGCGGTCAATTTCAGATTTAATGCGATCTTTAACGTCGTTATCTAAGCCATCCCACTTATTAACAACCAACACCAAAGAGCGACCTGAATTTAACACGAAGCCCAGTAAGCTCAAATCCTGATCAGTAATGCCTTCACGGGCATCCATAACCAATAACACCACGTTGGCATCTTCAATGGCTTTTAAGGTTTTAATTACCGAAAACTTTTCCACCGCTTCGTGCATATTCTTACGACGACGAATACCGGCGGTATCGATAAGCGTATATTCACGCTCGTTACGCTCCATAGGGATGTACACACTGTCACGGGTAGTGCCAGGCATATCATAAACCACAACGCGTTCTTCACCGAGAATACGATTGGTTAATGTCGACTTACCAACATTTGGCTTACCTATGATGGCGAGTTTGATATTATCATCGGCAGCGATTTCATCGCTATCATCAAACTCTTCACCTTCTGCCAGCTCGACAACATCATCGTCGCCTTCGTAAAGGCTATCGTCTTCATCAATCTCATTGACACTGCGAGCAAACGCTTCAACATGCGGTGCGAGTGCAACATACATAAGTTGGGTAACACCACGGTTATGTGCCGCGGCGATCTGATGTACCGTCTCACCAAGGCCAAGAGAGTAAAACTCAGCAATAGCAGAATCTGCATCGATACCGTCGATTTTATTGGCAACCAAAAACACCTTTTTGCTTTGCTTGCGTAAATGATTGGCAATCGCTTCATCGGCTGATGTTAGGCCAGCACGAGCGTCCACCATAAACAACACCGCATCGGCTTCTTCTATCGCCAGCAGAGATTGCTCCGCCATTTTTGCATCAATACCTTGCTCATTGCCCTCAATACCACCGGTATCGATAACAATAAAATGCTCACCGTCCACTTCGGCTTGACCGTATTGTCTATCACGTGTCAGTCCAGGAAAGTCAGCAACCAACGCATCTCGTGTGCGGGTTAGACGATTAAACAAAGTTGATTTACCCACATTAGGGCGCCCAACTAGGGCAACAACAGGAAGCATGGCCACCTCAATAGTACTTCGTTAAAAAAACGAGGAAAATGAAACAAATAACGGCCCCATTATATAATGGGACCGTTAATAACTTTAGCAACTCGGACGATTTTTTGCCGAGTTTAGGGCGTATTGCCCTTACATTATTTTATTCAGCTGCAGCTGGTTCAGGTGTTTTAACCACCTCTAAGTCACCATCGCGACTCATTACATAAAGCAAGCCGTCAACAACCGTTGGTGTCACATAGATACCGCTTGAATCAACTTCGTGGCGTGCAACTATGCTGCCATCGGTTTTATCAAACCAATGCAAATAACCTTCAAAGTCGCCAACCACAACGTATTTACCAACGCTTACCGCACCGGTTGTACGACGATTGGTCAACAGCAGGTTACTCCATTGCTCCATACCACTATTGCGGTCGATAGCATAAACGTGCCCTTGCACATCGGTTGCGAAAATTTGGTTACCGCTGATGGTCAATTGACGATAAGACGAGTATTTACGTTTCCAAAGTTCACGACCACTGCGTAAGTCAATTGCCGCTAAATTACCATTCGTAGAAATAGCGTAAATTTTATCACCCACCACGATCGGGGTGACGTCAACATCAACAATACGTTGTAATTCAGTCGCACCGCTTGGCTCACCGATTTCGGTTGCCCAACCTTGCTGACCACTTTCAATGATATAAACACCAACTTCACCAGATGCTAGACCAAGGAAAATACCACCAGAACTGGCAACAACACCACTAACACCACGTAACGTTAATGGCGGCACCGATTGCTCGGCTTTCCAAACTTGTTCGCCGGTATTTGCGTCAAGTGCAATCAAGGCACCAGAGCCGGTGTTGGCAATCAGCATGTTGCTTTCAAAAATTGGCTTCGAAATGACTTCACCTGACACTTTAGCGTGCCAAACAAGCTCACCTGTGTTGGCGTCTAAGGCAAAAACGTCACCGTTTTCACTGCCCCATACCACCTTGTCATAACCTAGCGTCGCGCCGCCAGCGATACGAGCAGAAATAGGATCATCAAAAAAGCCTAGTTCATCGTTAATGTCGAAAAGGTCAACAGACCAAATTTCATCACCGGTTTTTTGGTCAAGCGCGTAGGCTTCACCAAAACGGCTCGCAGCGAATACTTTATCGTAACCAATGGCAGGTTTTAGACGAGAAAAGTAATGTGCCACACCGTCACCAATGCTTTCGTCCCAAACCACTTCTGGCTCAAACAATGCATCAATTTCGGTTAGCTCTGCCACCTTATCTTCTTCTTCTTCGTCGTCTGATGAACAAGCGAATAACGCGCTTGATAACAGAACAACACTTATTAGGCGTTTATTAAAAAATCTCACGGAGATCTCCAATTATTGGGCTAAAGTAACAGCCAGATCATCCAGTTTCATTTGCAATGTCGGGTTGCCTTGCAAGCCACCTGCATCGGCAGCGGCTTGGTACGCTGCGCGCGCTTGTTCTTTATCGTCTTGCAATAAGTACGCATCGCCTTTGGTTTCTTCAACATTTGCCTTAAAAGACTCAGGGAAGCTCGTTGCTAACGTTTGTAACGCCGCATCAAACTGCTGTTGTTGAATTTGTACACGAGCTAATCGTAAGTTGGCGATCGCTGTTAAGTCATCGCTTACGGTTAACGCCAATGCTGCATTTAATTGCTTTTCTGCTTCAGCATAATCTTCTGATTGCACAGCATCTTGCGCTAACGCAAATGCAGCAAACGTGGCATAGACTTTATCAGAGTTGGCATCGATAAAAGCTTGAGTATTACTACGAAAGTCTTGTTCTTTGCTCGCAAACGACTCCATAGTTTGCTGATACTCATAAGAGGCTACATACTGCGACTCCAGCTGGCTGTCCTGATAATAGTTCCAGCCAATAAACCCGCCTAACCCTAGTACTAGACCAGCAATTAACGAGTTACCATTTTCTTGCCAAAACGACTTTATCGCTTCAACTTGTTGTTCTTCAGTTTGAAATGCTTCCACAACACTACCCTTTAAATTAATTCTTCAAGCAATTTAGCGACACCATCGAACGGTACCGTTTGTTGCTCTTTTTTCTCACGCAAATATTTGATTGTTGCCTGTTGCTGCTCAATTTCACTGTCACCTAAGATGATTGCAACGTGAGCACCGGACTTATCCGCGCGTTTTAATTGTTTATTAAATTTGCCACCACCACAGTGACATTGAATACGTATATCTTTTACTTGATCTCGCCATTGCTCTGCAAGTGCGATACCTGTAATTTCTGCCTGCTCACCAGCCATAACGATGTAAGCATCTACCGATGAACGAATATTGCCGAGCTTTTCAAGTTCAGTCAACATAAGAACCAAACGTTCGATGCCTAAAGCAAAACCAACACCTGGTGTACCTTTACCACCGAGTTGTTCCACCAAACCGTCATAGCGACCACCAGCACATACCGTGCCTTGTGCGCCCAGACTGTCAGTGACCCATTCAAACACAGTGCGATTATAATAATCTAAGCCACGAACCAAACGCTCGTTGATACGATAACTCACTCCAGCTGCATCTAAACGTTTACACAATTCATCAAAATGCTGCTTTGATTCAGGATCAAGGTGCTCTGATAAACTTGGTGCATCTTTTAACAATGCTTGCACGTCAGGGTTCTTAGAATCCAACACCCGTAACGGGTTAGAATACATACGACGTTTGCTGTCTTCATCAAGAATATCTTGATGTTGCTCTAAAAATGCAATCAATGCATCTCGATATTGAGCACGCGCCTCATTAGAGCCTAATGAATTCAACTCTAGTGTGACAAACTCACTGATACCAAGTTCCCGCCATAAACGAGCACTAAGTAAAATAACTTCGGCGTCGATATCAGCGGTGCTGATACCAAAGCTTTCAATACCAAATTGATGGAATTGACGATAACGACCTTTTTGTGGGCGCTCATGGCGGAACATTGGTCCCATATACCATAGACGTTGTTCTTGGTTGTATAACAAACCATGCTGATTACCGGCACGCACACAACTTGCCGTTCCTTCTGGACGCAAGGTTAAGCTATCACCGTTTCTGTCGTCAAAGGTATACATTTCTTTTTCAACGATATCGGTCACTTCACCAATACTGCGTTTAAAAAGATTGGTAGACTCAACAATCGGCATGCGTATTTCTGCATATCCATAATTGCTGGCTACTCGACGCAACACGTCTTCTACCATTTGCCACTTATTGGTTTCACCTGGCAAACAGTCGTTCATGCCGCGAATTGCCTGAATCGCTTTGCTCACAAAAATTGTCTCTTCAAAGTGTTTAAAATAAAGGCTGGCATTATAGGGGATTTTTGCTCAATCTTACAACAAAATCCCCTAAAAACAGCGTGATCAGGATTGTTTTATGTCGATTCGATTATTGCTATCCATCATTTGTGCTTTGGCACGAATTTTACGTTCAAGCTGATCAACAATATCAAGGTTGTCAATTCGCTCTCTTTGGCGTTCGCCATCGACGTAAAAACCCGACTTTTTCGCACTACCGGTTAAGCCTAAATCAGAAATTGTCGCTTCCCCAGGGCCGTTAACAACACAGCCGATAATAGACACATCCATAGGCGTGATAATATCTTCCAAACGTTCCTCTAGCGCATTGACGGTAGAGATGACATCGAATTCCTGACGTGAGCAGCTTGGACAGGCGATAAAATTGATACCACGGCTTCTCAAACGCAACGATTTTAGAATATCAAAGCCAACTTTAATCTCTTCAACCGGATCTGCCGCTAACGAGACACGCAAAGTATCACCAATACCTTCCGCTAACAGCATGCCCATGCCAACCGCCGATTTTACCGCACCGGAGCGGAAACCACCGGCTTCGGTGATACCCAAATGCAATGGATTGTCGATTTGTTTCGCCAGCAAACGATAGGCACCGACCGCTAAAAAAGCATCCGAGGCTTTCACACTGACCTTAAATTGATCGAAGTTAAGTCGATCTAGGATATCAACGTGGCGCATTGCCGATTCAACCAGAGCTTCTGGCGTCGGTTCACCGTACTTTTCTTGTAAGTCACGTTCTAACGAGCCACCATTGACACCAATACGAATTGGAATATTTTTATCGCGAGCGGCATCAACCACTTGGCGAATTCGGTCTTCTTTACCAATGTTACCTGGGTTAATGCGCAAACAATCAACACCATACTCTGCCACTTTAAGGGCGATGCGATAATCAAAGTGTATATCGGCGACTAAAGGCACTTTGACCTGTTGTTTAATCAATTTAAACGCTTCTGCGGCATCCATAGTCGGCACACTGACTCGGACAATATCGGCACCGACATTTTCCAGTGCACGAATTTGTGCCACCGTCGCATCAACATCGGTAGTCTTGGTGTTGGTCATCGATTGCACAGAAATAGGCGCATCACCACCGACGGCGACATCACCAACCATAATTTGTTTTGACTTACGGCGTTTAATAGGAGATTCACTAAACATAATTACTTACTTGTCACTTCGGCATTAATTTAAAAAGGCCGCCATAGTTTAACACGGCGGCCATTGATTTTCTTTGATATCGATTGATAATCGGCCCATTTATTGGCTATGGCATTTGTGCTGTAGGCAAATTAAATTTGGCAATTTGACCTATTTGGTAGCCACTTAAATCGACCGACTCTTGGTTGTAGCTTAGCTCAACCAATTCTGGCTTGCCTAAAGTGATTTTAAACGGTGCCTGACCGTTTAAGTTCATCACATAACCGGCTTTCTTTACACCCCAAGCCAGTCGCTTACCATTGGCGTCAAATATATTGACCCAACAATCGCCTTTAAAGGTGAATTGTAAATTTGATTCAGGTGCATCATTAGCAACCGGTTGTGCAGCCTCTGGTTGTTGGCTAGCAACGGTTTCTACAGGCGCTTCAGGCTCTGCTTGCGATTGTTGCATATGCCTTTCGAATACTCGATCTTGGGTTTCGATCTCGTCTGGCTGTGCGGCAACCTCTTGGCTTACAGGCTCTGCATCGGCGCTTTCGTTGCTTTCAACAATGGTTTGTTTTATCGCAGGCTCGCTTGTTCGCTGTGCATCGTCACTTTGTGTGGCGACGGTTACCGTATTTAACTCTGGTGCCAATGACAGTGCCGTGGTGCTTGAAGTTTGCTGCCACCACCAAACGATGGTCAATACAAACATGCTGAAGATCAATAAATAGATAACCAACATCAAGCGATTATTCTCGGCCTTTTTACGAGTACTTTGCGAGAAGCTTTTCATGTCGCCAGTACCTTGTAAACCATGATCAACACGGTCAAAACGAGCGACTATGTCATTATCATCAAGATTGACTAATTTCGCGTAGTTCCGGATGTAACCGCGAATAAATGTTTTCGGCGTCTTACCTGAATATTGATCTGATTCTATTTCTTGCAACAGGCTTACTCTCAGGTTCAGTTGATCACCGATTTCTTCCTGAGATAACTGCATTAACTCTCGTGCCTGACGCAGCATGGCGCCAGGACCTATTTTGTCAACACCCTGTTGTTCGATGTTGTCCGCTTGTTCACTCATAATTCTATTCTGGTTTCGTTAATCTAAGCACCTGCCCTAGTTGGATCTCTTCGTTGGTCAAATTGTTCCAACGACGCAGGGTGGAGATGGTAATGTTGTATTTTATCGAAATTTGGTAAAGGTTATCACCTTTTTGCACCACGTGGACCGGGCTTGCCATGTCCGCAACCCGTATTTTAACAGGTTTTGCCGGCATTGTGGCAGCAGGTATTGGCGGCGTAACCGCCGGAGTTGCTGCTTGCGTAACCGGTTTGCTTACAGGTTGTGGTGTTGTCACCGCTGCCGTTGCACCACTACTTTGCGCTAACTGCGCGTTATTATTGGCTTTTGCTTTCGCTCCGGTTACCGGCGCTGTCGTTTGCGCTTGATTCGCCTGGCTTGCGACCAAACTGTTATTATCAATGCTTTGCCCCGTCTGTTTGGCAATTGTTGCATCATCAACCAGTTTATTATTGCTAAAGTCGACTTTCGGCTTTTCGGTCCTCAAACCATCAGATGGCAATTGCTGCTGTTTGTTTTTATTGACTACCACAATCGGCTTTTTGTTTACTTTGGCGCCAGATTTAAGCAACTTATATTTTTTATAGTCCTTGGCCATATCATCAGCACTAATATGACTTAATTCGTTGTCTAAATATTGTTTTGATTCCACCGATTCTGGAAACATATTAAGCAACATAGTGGCATAGTTATTGGCAATTTCGTCATTACCAAGATTCTTTTGCACCTTAAAGCTTAACGCTATCGCCTGAGGCGTGAATCGGCGAGTAGCCAACTCAAAGCGACTTAAAAAATTTGCTGCTTGTTCATAATCTTTTTTCGCGTATTGCAACTGCGCCATTTGCATTAAACTCGACGCACTATTCGGGCTGTGCAAAATACTACGACGCAATGCATCTTCAGCCTTATCAAACTCAGGCTCTTTCAAATAACATAACGCGATATTTTCATAGGTTTCCGAGACACGAATATAGGTTGGCACACGAATGGCTTGTTTAAAGTAGACTTCCGCTTCTTCAACACGACCGCGGCGACATAAAAACACACCAAAGTTATTAAGCGTATCTGCGTCATCTTCCGCGAGTTCCAGTGCGGTCAAATACGATTCTTCAGTTTGCTCATACTCACCTACGGTTTCATAGTAATGCGCAAATGCAGTATACACATCGACTAAATCAGGGGAAAACTGACGGGCTTTTTCAAGATTGTATTTTGCCTGAGCAGTATTGCCCATATCCAAATAGCCAAGCGCAAGGGAAATACGGGTTTTTGCCAGTTGATCATCACTATAATCTTTTTCAACGACAGGGGTATCATCGGCGAAGTTTTGGGTAACACAGCCGCCAAGACCGGTAAATACAGAAAGTGATAACAAGGTGAGGGCCACTTGCCCTGCCGAGTGTAGACGTTTGCTCATATCTTCAGCTCTATGTTTGTTATTATTGCCAACAAGGTAATCTAACTGTCTAGATTACCTTGCCTGACGACAAATTACACCACTTTAACTGAAATTTCTTCGCTGTCTTTAAGTTGTTTCTTCAGGGCCCGCTTGGTTCTGTCCTTGATATCGCCTGCCAGTTGTCCACAAGCGGCATCTATATCGTCACCTCGGGTACGACGAGTAATAACAGTAAGACCATAACTTTGCAGGACTTTATCAAAACGATCTATGCGCGAATTGCTTGAACGACCGTATGGTGATCCAGGATATGGATTGAACGGAATTAAATTGATTTTACTTGGCGTACCTTCTAATGCTTTTGCTAAATCGTGCGCCTGATCGGTCGAATCGTTAATATGATCGAGCATGACATACTCAATAGTCACCTGTTTATTAGCCTTTGAACCGTCTATATAACGACGACTCGCGGCTAAGAATTCTTCCAATGGGTACTTTTTATTGATTGGCACTAATTCGTCACGCAACGTGTTATCTGGGGCATGTACTGAAATAGCCAAGGCACAATCGACCTCTTTCTTAAGCATATCTAACGCAGGGACCACACCAGAGGTCGATACCGTTACACGACGTTTTGATAAACCATAGCCCAAATCATCTAAAAAGGTTTTCAAAGCTGGGATCAGGTTTTTCATGTTCAATAAAGGTTCACCCATGCCCATCATAACGATGTTGGTGATAGGACGAGTACCAGCAATACGAGTCGCGCCAATATCATTGGCAACACGCCATACCTGACCGATGATTTCAGACACCGATAAGTTACGATTAAAGCCTTGTTGCGCGGTTGAGCAGAAGGTACATTCTAATGCACAACCAACTTGCGATGAAACACACAGCGTCGCGCGACCGTTTTCTGGGATCCACACCGTTTCGACTTCTTGACCACCTTCAAGCTTAATGGCGTATTTAATGGTGCCATCATTTGACACTTGTTTTTCTGAAATTTCTGGTGCTTTAATTTCAGTCAAGCGAGCTAACTTTTGACGCAATGCCTTATTTAGATTGGTCATTTTTTCAAAGTCATCGTAACCAAAATGATAAATCCACTTCATCAATTGATCGGCACGGAATGGTTTTTCGCCTATCGAGGCAAAATATTCGCGCATCATCTGATGATCAAAATCCAGCAGGTTTACCTTTTTTACAGCAGTGTCAGTCATTAAATTGGCTCACTTTCATTTACACGGGGACAGATTGTACATTTTTTAGACAACCTAAACAATTTTACATTGTTATGAATTTGTTAATGGACTGTATTGCCAGTCGACTAACAAATTCACAACCGCTGAGTTAATCGGTCACATTAAGACAAAAAAGGATTTCACTGATAGCAGCAAAATCCTTCTTGTTTACAGGTCGCAACGCGACCTGTTATACGTCATTCGCTAAATTAGCGAGTACGTGGGCAGATTTCTTCGTCAGAGAAGAAGTATGCGATTTCACGAGCAGCTGACTCAAGAGCATCAGAACCGTGAACAGCATTTTCGTCGATTGATTCAGCGTAGTCGCTACGAAGAGTACCGGCTAAAGCTTCAGCTGGGTTAGTAGCACCCATGATTTCACGGTTCTTAAGAACAGCGTTTTCGCCTTCTAGAACTTGAACCATAACTGGACCAGACGTCATGAAGTCAACTAGTGCACCAAAGAATGGACGCTCGCTGTGTTCAGCGTAGAAACCTTCAGCTTTTTCACGGCTCAAGTGAACCATTTTAGAAGCGATGATTTTAAGACCAGCAGATTCGAAACGGTTGTAGATTGCACCGACAACATTTTTAGCAACTGCATCAGGTTTTACGATAGAAAAAGTACGTTCGATAGCCATGATAAGCCCTCAATAAATTGTTATATAAAAATTTTGGCGCGATTATAGAGGAAATAATGGAAAAACACACGCTAAAATTTTCCCTAAGTCGGCTTTTACCTGATTCTTGTGGCAAATAGTGCTAGTTTGGATATATCGATGTTGCAATTCTGTTGTTTATAAAGAATGACTAAACCTAGTTTTCAGATAAAAAGCGAACTTCCTAGTGCTTTGTTACGTGCTGTATCACTGCTGCTGACGTACTGTTTTTTGCTTAGCATATCGCCAGCAAAGGCCAACGATGGCCAGATAAGCAGTAAAGAATTACTGGACAAGACCATGTGTCGTGAAGCCACCGCAAAGTATCAACTTGCCGATGAAAACGGTTACTTACATTGGTATCAAGGACAGGTTCAAGTGCATGTAAAAGTCGTCAGTATCATTGCCGATGATACCGTTAGAATTCGTATTTTAAGTTGGTATGCCCATGACGAAACGTTAAGACAGTGGCAACCTTATTTAAAAAAACCACCTTTATTAGACAACTTGGTATTGGAAGTCGGTAAATACCATTCGGTAAAACGTAATGATTGGTACCTGTGTGCTGACAAGCCCGGTACCTTTGTTTAGCCTGATTTATCCATGTCCATAAAAAAGCCCGGAGAGTTTACTGTCCGGGCTTTTTGTTTGAATAAGCGTAAATGTTTAGACGGGGGAGTGCTTATTGCTTAACGTTTATTCGAACACTTGCGCTGAGCAGCAGCAATAACAGCGATAATAATGCTATTGAACCACCAGAACTGCCAGATTCTTTTTTCAGCTCTAATGAATCTGAACCCGACTCTGTTTCAGACTCTGATTCACCGTTAGCGCTGCAATCAGCGTTTGCTGTAAAACCATTGACTTGCTGTACGTTAACCAAAAATGACGTGCTGGCCTTGTCATCCGTGTTATCCATATCAGCAACGGTGACCAGTACTTCTGTGGTACCGGCAAAATCACAACTTGCGTCTATGGTCAAAATAGAGCCTGGGGTGTGTCCAGATAACTCTGTCATAATAGAGTCTGATTGCACGGTAATTTCATTGACGCTATTGGCTAAATCGTTATAAATCACAAGGATTTCGATACGTTCACCCTGATTAATCACCACATCATCAATATCACGAATAGTTAGGTTACCAGCCACATTTAAGGTATTGGTTACCGATTTGGTCATACGATCCAATTTGGTTTTTACAGTAAAGTCGATTTGCTCACCCGCGTACCCCTCTTCCACTTTAACCCAGAAGTTAAAGTTTGATTTACTGTAATCATCGCCAATATAGTCAAAACAAATCACCAAATTATCATGCAGTAGTTGGTCTATATTGTTGTAACCGACAGAGCGATTGCGGTAACCGCCAACAGGACCAAAGGTCGTACGCAGACCCGCCATCCCGTGCAGACCAATTGAGCCCTTATTGTGAGTTGTTTGGATATTGTCATAAGCATAAATCAACTCATAACTGCCCATTTCATAGCTGTATTCAAGGTCGATCATTGCCATGAAATCGAAACTGTCACCTTGCGGCGTACCCTCACTGCCGAAGTTATAACGATCACCCTTGATGGTGTACGCGTTATCCCACTCGATGATCAGGTTTTTGTTTTCTCTACTCATAAATGCCGCCAGGGTAATACCCTCAGCATCATCGGCTTGCAAGGCATCTTCAGGGGCTTTTTTACCGGTCGTTAATTGCGTATCAAAGCTACCCACCATCAATGGCCCTAAGCGAATATCAGGTAAGAAATGCATCACCGTGAATGGGTCTGCGTAAGGCACACCAAACAATGGGTAGTCCACACCTGAGTCGATATATCCCATCGGACTAATGCGTAGCTCATGGTAAGCGTTTGGCGCGTTATACAGATTAAAATCAGCGTCTGTACCATAACCAAACAACTGCTGTGTATTAACGCGAATTTGATCTCTCCATGAAGTCATCTTGTCTGGATTTTCTGAACCATAAGGCGGCGTTGCCATTCGCGGGTTCAAACGAGCCAAATCGATATAACCACCGTTTGGTGAAGAGCCATCAATATAGCCACCAACAGGTGGTGTTTTACATTGGGCGTTGAAAGCCGCTGCCAATGGGTGATTCTCAAACTCTTCTTTTGACGGATCAACATTGCTACTGATTTGATAGAACGGCAATAGACGATAGCTGTTTGGTTGATAACCGCTAATGGTCAGATTACCGCCTTGCTCGGAATAACCGGTGACAAAGCGTGGGTCACCACCAACGCTGTAAGGAATGTAGGTTAAACCATCCGGGAATTCGACATCTAGGGCAAAGGTGCGTTGATAACCGGTATGGTTCGGCGCGTAGTTAACATCAACACGAACATAGTTACCGGCCTTTACCTCAGTATCAGAAACCTCAACCGTAAATGCGTCAGCACCACGTGTCAGCTTAACAGGGATGGCACCAAGGTTATCGAGATTATTTTCTGATGTTCCCAGTTCGACAAAACCGTATACCGCATCGCCTTGGTTAAGTTTAATATCATAGGTCACGTCCAACGTCATAGCTTGAGTACCTTGGTACGAATCAGGGGCTACAACCGCCATGGCACTTGATGTTTCGTCGCCAATCACAGAAACAGCATACTTAAAGGTATCTTTAACGGTATTAAATTGACGAGTGCCCACGTTTTGTAAATGAATCCAATACTTACCTGGTTCAGGATTGTGGATTAGACAGTGATTTAAGCTCAACTCTGTTGACGATACACACATACCTTCTTGTTTATAGTCAAGCTCTTGGTTGTCATCATTGTCGCGGCCAACGACCACCAATAAATCACCACGTTTCCAGATATCAGCAGGGTTGCCGCTGGCCTCTGTCGAACTGCTTACATGCTCAAGTATATCAATAGCCAACAGTTTGCTATTGGCCGGTACATCGACCCAAATCAAGTGCAGTGAATCTTCTTCGATAGAGAACTCCGCAGCTTCCTGAGTCAAGTCGCCATGATCAGGGCTTTGATCAACGGTAAGCTCAGTTTGACCGATTATGGTCGAGCCGTTAGCGAAATCCGCTGCAGAAAAGAAGAATTGCCCCGCTCCTGTGGTTGCAACATGTCCGTCATTATCTGTTTTAACGTAGCTAACACCACCTTGTTGATAAATATTCGCTTGTAAATCGTCGCTAGATCCCCACGGGGCAATCCCGTTGAGAGGGAACTGACCAACGTCTTCTGACGCAGAGCCGTGCCCCATAAGTGGTAATCTAGATGGTGTTAAGGCAATACCAACCGGTAAATGCGCTGACACCACACCAGGAGTTTGAGGAATTAGGTTAACCATGCCGTCAACCATTCCTGAGCCATCACTGCTGGCACTGGTAGAACGTTTGATTCGGGCAGTAAAGAAGATGGTCACCGATTCACCTTTTCGTAAGGTGAAACTTGATTTTGATGCGGTTAGTTCGATGGACTCTTCCGAGTTTTCAATATCAATAACCCAGGTATTATCACCGGCAACCGTCGAGGTGAAGGTACGGGTAAAATAACACTCTTCATGACAGGCGCCATTAAACAAATACGGTAAGTTTAATTGTGTTAGGTCACCGCCCTTAGTTGGGTCTGCTGCTAGATAGTTCTCATGGGTTTCATCCATAATAAGACCGGAATTAAGTGCCGCGTCGACATTAACTAGACCTGAACCAGCTTCCCAAGGACGAGTCCCTTGACGTTCAAAGTAACTTTTAAATACTTTTAGCAGAAGCTTGTCTTCTTCATCTCTGGCGTACTCACCCGTTTCTTTATCAATATAAGGTGCTTCAAAAACAAATTCTTGATGGAAAATATTGTCGGCATCGTACTCAGGACAGATGACATCAGCATCTTGATTATAATCGGTAAAGTCTTGGTTATTAACGATGTCTAAACCAGAACAGTCAATGCGCAACCATGAACCACCAGTAACCACTCCCGCGGTTAACATGGCTGCAGATTCACGCTCGGCAGCCGTCCATTCGTCGCCTCGAACCTGTGCCAATAACGCCATGACACCCGCCATATGTGGTGCTGCCATAGATGTACCGGTATCAAAAGCGTACTCAGCTGAATTTGCACGGGTAGTAAAGGCACTATCATTGGTATACGGCGCCAAAATATTCTCACCAGGCGCGACAATAGATGGCCCCATCAAACTTGGGTAGTGTTTATTTGGCCCTTTAGATGAGAAACCCGCCAAATCACGGATACGTTTCGGATCGTAAGAGACAGACTTTTGTACGGAACCAATTTCTAAATACAACGCGTCATTTTCGATAAACTTTTGACGTAATGTTCTGCGGCCAATACCTTTTCTCCAAGTGGCATTGCCAACATGGATATACGGGAAATTTTGGTAATCGACTATCTCAGTTTGTTCGTCATCGGCATAAACCGGAAAATTTAATGCGCTAGCAAAGCGTGCATTGTACGGATATTCCTTAACCGTGTTGTACATTACCATACCGGCCGCATTTTTATAGAAAGCGTCTTTGGCCTTATTAATGCGCGGTTTGTTGTCTTTAACCGTATCGTCGCCACGACCACACACTAATACTTTATCGGTAAAGTCGAAATCGGCACTAGGATCGTTCGGATCCTTCCAGCTATCGAAATCAAGACAGTACGGGTCGCCAGCAAATATTTTTTGTAATGGCAAAGAACCGATTACCGTCTCTTGTTGAACGGTAACGTCTTCAGTTGGTGTGGAGCTCGCGACAGATGCCATAGTCTTGTCAACTTGACCGGCCGCTTCAAGCGCATATTCCAGTTCAGTAAGGTTACCTTGACTCAAGAAACCGCCACCACTTGGGCCATGGCATGCACCGTGGAAACTATCATAAATATTGTGCGGTTCACCAGGCCAGATGTTTTGATCTGCAACATCGGTGTTATCAATAACACCATAAGCACAACATCTCCCTGTCTTGGCCGACTCACCACTGAAAGGACGGTGGTCGACAGCACAGTCTTCCACTTTGATCGTAGGACAAATAAAAGCTTGCTGGATAGCATCATTACCAAGGCTTGGATACACTGCCAACTCTTGACCTTCACAAATGCTTTCCCAGCTCACTGGGCCGCTAACGTGATCCGCTACACAGCCAATTGGCGTCATGGTTTCACCAATTAGACAAGCACCGCTATCATCACCAGAACCTGGGTTTGATGTCGATAAACGCTCGCATTCGAGAGTGTCATTATTGCGACGTTGCCCTTCGGCACATTGTAAATAACACAAGCCATCGATTAGCTCTGAGCCTTCTTCACAAACCGGGGCAGGTGAACAGTCAAAGTTAATACATTCGCCCATGTCAGCGCCTAATACCGCCACGCCTTGCACGCCACCAGAGATACTGTATGCACGCTCGCCACCAAGATCGATAGAATCAAAGTCTTCACCATCGGTGCTGTAAAGCAATGTTGCTGAGCCAACATTTTCGTTATTACGACCAAGTGACGTGGCGCCAACAGATAAGGACCATGGAGTTACGTTAGATACTTGCTCATAGCCACCGGTATTACCAGCGGCCGCGGTGACATGAATCCCATGCTCTTTTAAGCTTAAGAAGCCAAGTAAGATAGGATCGCCCCAAGGGTCGCGTGAACCACCGCCAATAGACCAATTGAGGACATCAATACCGTCGATAACGGCTTTTTCCAAGGCTGAGATCATCGCGGTTTCTAAACAGCCTGCAAGCGCATCACCACCACCTCCAGGTAAACAAACCTGATACGAAATTACATTCGCATGCGGGGCAATACCGGATAAGTCACCTACGGGTTCTTCCATTGCCGCAATACCCGGTCCAGCCAATAATTGACGATAAAGAAAATCGACATCTTTGACATAGTTACCCGCGGCAATACCACCGGTATGACTACCGTGGCCAATATAATCAATACCCGTCGCTGGTCGAATCATGCCATCGTTGGATAAATCTACCTCTTTACCACGATTTTCGGTGATTTGATGGGCAATTTGACTGCGATAATAACTTGTAATTTCCTCGTAAGAGTAAATACCAACAAGCTTGTTATTACATAAATGGCGCCATTCTGCTGTCGCACAATCACCCAAGAAATTGCCATCACCAAATGGGTTTGTATGCACATAACCATCAGCACCGACTTCGGCAAACGAGGCGCTACTGGCATTAATACCGGTATCGGCGACACCGACAATCATGCCTTCACCTTTATAGCCCCATGCATTCCAGACTGACTCGACATTAATAACCTCACTCGAGCCCAACAGTTCACTGTTTACCAACTCTTGCAGTTGGAAGGTGCGAACCGGTGAGATGGAGACAACGCTGGAAAGCTGAGCAAGGCTTTGTGCTTGCTCTTGAGTCATTACCGTCGTAAATCCATTTACGGCGTTGGTGTATTGAAAGTTGGTGTTAATGCTAACCCCAAGTTTGGCGGCTGCATCGACGATTTGCTGCTGGCTTGCTAACAAATAGTTTTGATAGGCTTCAATTCTGCGTTGATATTCTGATGAATTTTGCATGGCTTTTAGAGTTGCACGGTCTGTAACCGCCGGCTTACCATTTGCTTGAATAGTGCTGCCATGTTGTTGTTGAGCAAAGGTTTTTAAATGGGTTGCCGCTAGACCCGCAACGCCACCTTTATAAGCAGCGACAGGTTGTTCTGCCAGAACCACCACAAACTCATGTTCTCCACTGATTGTTGGGTCATAGCTGAACTTTTGGCTGCGAATAATTTGTTGGTTTACAACATTATTAACGCTTGGCATGCCATTAAAACGATTAACTTTTGCCTCGACATTGTTTGTCGTTGATACCGCTGTTGCTGGTATCTCAACTTGCTGACGTTGATTCGACTCAAGCAAGTGTGCCGGTAATTGGGTTTTATCAATATCCCAAACCTGAGTAGCTGCCATAGCGCTGCTGACATACAGTGCCCCGCCTGCCGCTAAAATGAACTTTTTGGTATTCATAATTTATACCTTTTTTTATTTACCCGCCTGTTGGCGTGTTAACGAAACTGCTTAAAAATGATGACTTAACTGAATGAAGTATTCGCGCCCTAGCGCTGAACCTGAATAGCTGTAGATGTCGTACCAAGGCCATTCAGTGGCCATAAAGGTGTCATCTTTTGGCGCTTTTTCATCAAACACGTTTTGTACGGTTAACGAAATATTGGTATCACCTTCGTTAAAGGCATAAGCCAATACCAAGTTCGCGGTAATGTATGGGTCAAGACGTTTTTGCGAGCGTTTGGTTTCACCAACTAAACGCGCATCTTCACCTTCGTAATAACCGTCTTGAACGATGTACTCACCGTCATCATTGATTTGATAGTTAAGCGGGTCGCCGTATTTATCGAAGAAAATAATTTGACCATTTTCATCTGTTTTCGGTTGAATTCGGCGTGGTGCCAGCTCACTCATATAACGTGCGGATAACGTCGCAGCGAAGTTCTCATAAAAGTAACTCACCGATGCGGTGACAATATCTTGCGGCTCGCGGTTAGCGATGTTGTCGCTAAAGCTGTACGGCGCTTGGTCATCATCGGCTAACGCGTCATATTCGGTGGTCAAAATACCGGTGTGATTAATGCCAAATTTCAAGTCGCCCCAAGCACCGATATCAAGTAGATAATCGATGGAACTGTCGATACCGGTCTGACGATAAGAGGCTAAGTTAAACGCCGTGGTATTCACCGCTTCCAAGCTACCGCCGGCCAGTGGGTCGTCACTGTTTGGATTCTCATTACGGATAACTAGGCCTTGACGGTCTTCGGTACCGGTAACGATGTCACAACCAAAAATAGGTGCCGACTCACCGGTGCCATAGCGACAATGGAAGTCCTCAATTAAGATTGATGAAATATCACCACGTTGCACCTGATTGCGGATTTCTACATCGTAATAGTCAAACTTGATGGTCAACTCTGTCATTGGAGAGTAGACAAAACCTAAACCAATCGAAGTGCCTTCTTCGTTTTCCAGTTCGGTATTTGGCAATTGCTCGGCATTAAAGGTACTGCCCAAACATTGACTGTAATATAGAGAGTCTTTAACGAACTCACTCGGGCTTACCCTGCCGGCAAAGAACTGCTCATAACAGGAGACGTAATCGGTACCAAAACTAAAGGCTCGCGAGCGAGTAAATATTGCCTGCATGTCCGGCGCTTTGAACGAGCGCGAGTAACTGGCACGGAACAGCCACTCGTCATTTGGTCGAAATTCAACATTATAAGCTGGCGTATACTGACCATCGTTGGCGGTCGATGCGCTATCGTATTGGTCATAACGAATGGCGAATCCAAAATTTAAATAATCAGATACCGGGAATTTGGTCTCTAAACCGGCAGAAGAGCGAGAGCGTTCACCAAACCCACCAAAGCCAGCTAAGCCCCACCAACCTTCACCTTCTGGCATGGTCATAAGCTCATCTGGTTGGTATTCAAACTCTTCATTCACGTATTCAAGCACCGCCGCATATTGCGCAGGCCCAGACGGCATGTCGAACATATCACCGCTGATCACCGCACTCGCCATTTGCGCTTCGGTTTTATTATTAGTGGTAGTTGTACCGACCAAACGACGGATATCTTCCTGACTTAGGCGATCATAAACACTATGCGTACCGGTGCCATCGTAGACCTTGACGCCGAGTTGTTCTTTTAAGTAGTTACCAAAGAACATTTCTTCGGTTTCTTGATAACGCAGGGCTTGTTGTTCGGTATCCAACTCGTAACGGGAATCGGTGAAATACACCTCCCAGGCGTGGTCGCCAAGATAACCTTCAATACCTAAGGTGATGCTTAATGACTCTTCATCAAAATGGTACGCCGTGTCGCCAATTTCTTCGCTTGGTAGGATACGACCAAGGGTGTACCAATCAGGCATCACCAAATACTGGCCATTTGGCCCTTTGACCTTTAGTTGGTTCGCGCCACTTTCAAGCTCAACCGTACCGCCATTGACGGCAATATGACCATGGTCGGTTTCGGCGGTGTTTTGCGTGTACAAGAGATCGATAAAGCCACTGACGTCGCCACCCATGTCATGGTTGGCAGAAAGCATAAAGGCGAACTTTTCAGTTTCTGGTCTTAGCGTGCGATATTTAGCGTTATCAAATCCGCAATAATGTCCCCAAGAACCACCTGTTTGCCCTAGCGCTTCAGCTTCAGGCAATTGGCTGCGATATTCATAACTGGTCCAAGGTAAATTGCTACAAGCATCCTCGCCCGCATCAACATAGGTTGGCTCACCGGTTGGATTTAACAAGTAATCGTAAGCCGCCCAATTGTCGATTTGAACCGCACCACGCGCCATAACGGGATCGCCATAAGGGTAATCAAAGGCAGAATCAATATCTTCTAGATCGCCACCTTTTATGTAATCACTCGACGCATACTCACCGATTAGGGTGATATTGCCGTTTTCTAGGTCAATACCATGGGTCAGTTGCAAACGATAATTGTCTTTATTGTGCTCTTCGCCAGTGCCATAGGTTAAGGCAACATTGCTATCATCGACGTCTTTTTTCAAAATAACGTTAATAACACCAGATACCGCATCACTGCCGTATATAGCGGATGCACCTGTGGTTAGCACTTCCACTCGTTCAATAGCAGCAGTTGGAATGGTGCCGATATTAACCACCGAGCTATTTGACTGATAGGCAGCAGGATAGTTAGCTAAACGACGACCATTAATCAGCGTCAGAGTATATTGCGGGCCGAAACCACGCAGATTAATGACATTAGCATTCGGCGTAAAACCGCTCGCACCTACCTCACTAGTGTCAACCAAACCGGTGTTTTGTGACAGATCCCGAAGCGCATCGAACAAGGTAATATGACCTTCGCGCGCCATATCTTCACCGGTAATTACCGTAACCGGATTAGGGCCTTCAAATGAAGTCTGACTAATTCGCGAACCCGTTACTTGAAATACTTCAATGTCTTCGTCGTTATGTTGCTGCTCTGCTTCTTGTTCAACCGTCGTTTCGGTTTGTTGTTCAGCAAAGGCATATTGAGATACAGGCACATTCAGCACGGATGCTAACAGCGAATAGCGAATGCTTTGTGCCAGTAATTTAACAGATACGTTCATCTCTTGATTACCACTTATTATTAGTATGTCTGTCGCCCCAATAAATGAAATAGTGCAAAAAGGGGCGAGTTTTTATAGCACACGAGAATGCAACTCAAGCGTTAAAAAGTGTTAATCGTAAGTACAGAGATGTGTTGTGAGAGTTAACTTATTGCGCCATAAGGCAAACACCAAAACGGACGAATAAGGCAACAGTTAAAATTTAAAAATCGGCAAAAAACTCAGCTAAAATCAAGATTATAAAAGCTTTATTGATTGCTACAAAAGATCATAATTAAGTCACTGATTAAAGGGAAATTAAAGCGGTTATTGGTGGTATATATTGTGACTGAAAAATTGGCAAAAAAAAGCCGGGCATAAGCCCGGCGTTTTGTTGTTGATAGGCAGGCTTATGCGGTAACCGCTTGGCCTTGCATAGGGATATCGATTTCACCTTCAGATTTGGCAACAATGGTATTGATGGCCGTATCACCAACCACGTTGGCTGTGGTACAGAACATATCACAAATACGATCGACGGCAGCAACGATAGCCAATGCTTCTACTGGCAAACCGAATGTATGCAAACAGATACCGATTGATACGATACCACCACCAGGCACACCACCGGCACCAATAGATAGCAACAATACCGTAAATCCTAGCGGCAGCATTTGCTCCATTGTCATTGGCATGCCATAGGCATTGGCAACAAAAATGGTGGCAATCGTGGTATAAATCGCCGCGCCTGACATGTTCATAGTAGCCCCAAGCGGAACACCAAATCCGGCAACTGAACGACTAACACCAAGTTTTTCTGTAACCGTACGCATGGTCACTGGGATGGTGGCATTCGAAGACGCACTCGACAAAGAGAACATGATTTGCTCACGAATGTGCTTTATAAAGGTTACCGGCTTAATACCTGTAGTGATAAACACCAGCATCGGGTAAACCACCAAGAACATAAAGATAAACATGCAAACCACTAACGCGATATAACCCGCAACCGCTAACATCTTAGATGAGTCTAATGTCGCGCCCAAAGAAATCATCAAGAAGAACACACCGTATGGTGCTAAAGACATTACCAAGGTAATAAGCTTCATCATGATTTCGTTCGCCATTTTGAACGAACGGATCGCAGGTCCACCGCGCTTATCTAACGCTTGAATGGCAATACCGGTCATGATCGCCATAAAGATGATTTGCAACATATTACCTTCAGCAAACGCTTGGAAAGGGTTTGACGGAATAATGTTGATCACCATTTGCCACATATTCGGTGTTTCTGTTGCGGCAAGTGTGACGTTTTCGGCCATCGCACCAAGGTTTACACCGACGCCAGGCTGGAGCCACATAACAATTGCCATCGTTAAGGCGATAGCTGCAATGGTATTAATAATATAGAAACTGAATGTTTTAGTGCCTAAGCGGCCAAAACTTGATAAATCTTTTAATTCACAAATACCGCAGGTAATGGAAATAAAGACTAATGGTACGACGATAAGTTTGATCATCGAAACGAACATACCACCTAGGCCTGTCGATGCCTCAGTTGCAAAACCGGCAGCAGCCCATGATGGTGGGATAACATATTGGATCATCGTACCAATAATGAAACCCAAAACTAGACCAAGAAAAACCTTGGCTGATAGTGAATTTTTTATTGCAGTCATTATTTAACTCTTACTTCTCGATTTACTTCTCTTGCTGTAATTTTCCAATCGAGTTAACTCACCAAGCTAGCGATATCTTGGTCAGTTAACCGGATTGAGCAGCAATCATAATGAAATTGCCTTGGATCACTAGGAAAAATCCGTCAATTTTACAAATCAAAACAGCGTATTCACAGACGCTTACCGAGAGGCAACAGCCTAGATCAAAGATGTGCTAAGTCATCACAAACTTACCTTAAATAGTGACATTTTAGTGCAGCCAAGCAAACAGTCGATTAAAAAAGCAACTTATAGCTTTTGTGTTGTTTTCCTAAAAATTAATCGCTTTGTATATAAATGCAGCGCTTTCTCATCAAGGGGCAATCTTTGTTCTATAGTTAATAACATTGCTAGCAACGACTAATGAGGACACGCGTGAAAAATGAATGAAACAATTGAAGTTGGTGCGATTGAATCACTTGTCATCGCAATACTCGTATTGTTTATAGGTCGCTTTATCAATCATATTGTCAAACCTATTCAAAAGTTTAACTTTCCAGAGCCAATCCTTGGCGGTCTGGCAATTGCCATCGTAATAACTTGGTTACACGCGCAAGGCGTAAACATCGAGTTTAACCTGCCCTTGCAAAGTACCTTTATGTTGTTGTTCTTCTCTACCGTAGGTTTGTCAGCGAATTTTAAATTGCTGGCACAAGGTGGCGCTAAGGTCTTTATCTTTCTTGGTGTCGCGACGCTCTATATCATTGTGCAAAATGGTCTAGGGGTGACGCTCGCCAGTCTGCTTGGTCTCGAACCTATCATGGGATTGATTGCCGGCTCTATTACTCTTAGTGGTGGGCACGGTACTGGGGCTGCATGGTCGGCAACGTTTCAGGAAATGTATGGCATTAATACCCTAGAGCTGGCCATGGCAGCGGCAACCTTTGGCTTAGTCATGGGTGGTATTATTGGTGGCCCGGTTGCACAGCACATTATAGACAAGAACGGCTTCGAATCAGAATACGGCCGGGGTGCTCATCATCACGATACCCATCCAGACTTGGTAACCTATAACCAGTTGGAAGAAGACAAAGTAACCGCTAAAAAAGTATCAGAGACGCTGTTTATTATGCTTATTTGTGTTGCAGGGGCAAAGTACTTTAAAGAGTTTGTCGACTCCTTCGATATCAGTTATCTGAAAATACCAGATTTTGTTTACGCTTTATTTATAGGTGTGGTCATCACCAATATTTGCGAAATCACAGACAAATACAAAATCAATAGTGAAACCGTCGATATCTTAGGTACCGTGTCTCTGGCGCTGTTTCTATCGATGGCATTGATGAGCTTGAAACTGTGGGAAATATTTGATCTTGCCATTCCATTATTAGTGATTCTGGTTTGTCAGACCATAACGCTAGCACTGTTTGCCTACTTTATTACCTTCCGTCTAATGGGCAGAGACTATGATGCTGCGGTTATGGCTGGAGGTCATTGTGGTTTTGGTATGGGGGCAACGCCAACAGCGGTGATGAACATGGGTACCTTAGTATCACGCAATGGTCCTTCACCAAAAGCGTTTATGGTGGTGCCCATTGTCGGTGCGTTCTTTATCGATATTACCAACTTGATTATCTTGCAAATGTACCTAGCCTTTATCGGTTAATAGCAAGCTAATTTATCGCAACAATTAACCTTAATTCAGTCGGTCTGTTATGATACAGACCGACTTTTTATTTCCTTTTACTCATACAAGGATGCAGCATGTTAACAATCAAGGACTCCGCACGCCTTAGCTATCGCTTTATCGACCTAAATGACACTGAGGTGTTGCAAGAACTCGATAGCGATCCACAAGTCATGAAATACATTAATGGTGGCAAGGCCAATAGTATGCACACCATAGAAAGCGTCTTTATCCCGCGTTTAGCAAAGTATCGTAATGCAGATAAAGGCTGGGGTCTGTGGCAAGTTAATGAAAAACAAAACGGCCAATTTCTCGGTTGGGTATTAATCAGGCCGATGCATTTTTTCACCGAACAACCGCATTGGCGAGATTTAGAAATCGGCTGGCGATTTAAGCAAGGTGCATGGGGTAAGGGCTTTGCCAGTGAGGCTGCTAAACAGGTGATGAATGCGTTAATCGCTGAAGGTAAAGTCGATTATTTTAGTGCCATTGCCGATGCCAAAAACCTGGCATCAATCGGGGTAATGAAAAAGCTCGGATTAGATTATCAAAAGACGGACCAGCACCCGGATGTTGCAGGTGAACAAGTGGTGTTTTATCAACTTAAGGTAACGACGGATAAGCCATAGCGCTATAGGATGCAACAATAGAAAAGACCTATAATTATTGGTCTTTAATCATCCATACTTTGCTAAAGCCGATTCGCGCAAACTCCTTTTGCCTAAAATTTTTCATAATACCTTGGCCACGGCTAACCATTTCCAGTTGCTGCTCCATAGCAAGAATGGACTGGATATCGACACCTTCCGCCGCTGCTACCGCTTCGTACATATCGCGATGTTGAGAATAAGAAAAGGCAATTTTCTTGGTTTTACCTCGATAGATGTACTCTACAAATCTTGCCATGTATGACTCCTAGATTATGCTAATCGTGCGCTGATCCAGTCAGCAATATCACTAATTTGCTCTGCACAAACCGCGTGCGGCATGGCGTAGGTTTTCGACTCTACCTTGTAATCTAATTGGCGCAGATTCTGCTTCGCTTGTTCACCTAGTTCCGGCAACACCACAGGATCTTGACTGCCATGCATCACCATAATATCAATATTGCGATTCGCCGCCGATAAGCTAATACAATCTTTAGTCGCAAAGTAGGTCGACATCGCCAATAAACCTGCCAAAGGCTGGGCAAATCGAAGCGCGGTCTCATAGGCCACCGCGCCACCTTGAGAGAACCCTGCAATAATGATTCGTTGCGCTGGAATGCCTTGCTCAATTTCCCGTTGAATTAATGCATCGATAGCGTCTGCTGACTGTTTAAGTTGCGCCGCATCAACTTTGCGATCCACGCTCATATCTAAAATGTCATACCAAGCAGGCATCACCATGCCGCCGTTAATGGTGACTGGAATTTTTGGTGAATGGGGAAAGATGAAGCGAATATTCGTGTTCTCTGGAAACTTCATCATAGGAACAACCGGCTCAAAGTCGTGGCCGTCGGCACCTAATCCATGCAACCAAATAACACTGGCATTGGCCTGAGCTTGTGGCTCAATCACCACACAATCAAGATAAGACATAAATTCTCTCGCTATAAATTATTTCCCTATGATAACGAATATCGCCGCGAGAAACATACTTGATAGCAGAAAAAATCACTGGAGTGGTGTTTCAATAGCTGTTAGCTTGCCTAACACGCACGATAAAAATAACGGCGTGATGCAAGGAACGCCCATTCATGTTTAGAAAATATATACGCCCGGTTAAAATCGGTATTAAAACCCGTCTTGAACAAACCGTACTGGAACTGGCTGCGAGTATTATATGCGCGGTATTCAGTTATCAAGGATACCTCGCAGATATCGCCCTGTTGGCGATACCATGCGCTATCGTTAGCGTCGTCAGCTTTGTGCTGTTTTTACAAAACCTATATTTGCAATTAAACGACTGGCGTAGCAATTAGTACCCAACCATTTTTGTACCGCCAATTTTTAGCAAATACCTATAAATCTCTTATAGTTAAGTTAGTTAAATTGTTGCTTGGATAACAATGTGATGCAAGCGATGCAATAACAACATCTTCAATCTTAATAAGAGGTGGTGATGAGAACCTTACTCACAACATTACTGTTGCTGTTAACGTTATTTGGCTGCGCGAGCCCACCCGAAACTCTCGACATTGAGGTTAATGCCGATGGTGACGTTAATCGTGCTGATTACAAGACTTTTAGCTGGATAAATGATCATTACGCCTTAAATCACAGCAGCAATGTCGAACCACAAATCGTGAAAAAAGTCGCTAAACAAATCACATCGACATTAATTGATATGGGCTATACCCCTGCTCTTTCGGTATTTGATGCAGATTTTACTGTCGGCTTTACCCTGGGGGCAAGAGATAAAATGCCCGCAAATGCCTACCCGAGTGGTTACAACAAAGAAGACTGGTTGGTGGGGCCACTAGGTTACGCCTGGGCACCGAGTGATTCAAACGCTGGTCGCGCCTACAAAGAAGGTGAATTAGCCATTGATATTTTTGATGGTAAGCAAAAGAAACCTGTTTGGCATGGCTATGCAAAAACCATGGTAACCCAAGACGACAATGTGGATGCCGTGGTCGAAGAAGTGGTGGCTGCAATTTTACAACAATTTTAATCGCTATCGCGGCCACAGCTGTGACAAACTAGTGACCATAAAAAACGGGATGATTATCGATCCCGTTTTTTATGACATATTGGCTGGCATGTTAGCTGACGTTAGAACAAAACATTAGCATCAGAAATTAAACGCTGCGATTGGCGGCAATATTTGCCAGAGCAATCAATGCTTGCTTGTAAATACTGTCATCTAGAGTCGCTAGTGCTTCTATGGCTTTTTGCGCTTCCTGCTCAGCCATTTGTTGGGTATAGGTTAATGCGCCAGTTTGTTGCATCGCCACAAGAATATCATCTAGGTGAGCCATACCATCGCCATTTTCTATAGCAGAGCGGATCATCGTGGCTTGTTGCTCATTACCATGGTGCATAGCATAAAGTAGCGGTAAGGTTGGTTTACCTTCGGCTAAATCGTCACCGACATTTTTGCCCATTTTTTTGGCGTCAGCGGTGTAATCCATCAAATCATCGATAAGCTGAAAGGCTGTACCTAAATGCATACCATAGGCTTTCATTGCCGCAATAACATCACCCTTTTGCCCTGTCACCACGGCAGCTAAACGTGTCGCCGCTTCAAATAACTTAGCTGTCTTTGAGTAAATGACCTGCATATAACTTTCGACAGTGGTATCTGGGTCGTTGCAGTTCATGAGCTGCAAAACCTCGCCTTCGGCAATGACATTGGTCGCATTAGACAACACTTGCATAACCGTCATGTCGTCAAGTGTCACCATCATCTGGAACGAACGGGTATATAGGAAGTCGCCCACTAAAACACTGGCACTGTTGCCGAACATTGCATTGGCAGTTTCTCGACCACGTCGTAATTCCGATTCATCAACAACGTCATCATGTAACAAGGTAGCCGTATGGATAAACTCGATGATCGCCGCTAAACAAATGTGCTTGTCGCCTTTATAGCCGAGCGCTCTAGCAGCCAATACCGTCAACAAAGGACGAATTCGCTTACCACCAGCGTTAACTATATACATACCTAACTGGTTTATCAGCACCACGTCAGATTCGAGCTGCTTATATATAAGGCTGTTGACGCCGGCCATATCCTTTTCGGCCAAGGATTGAATCTCAGTAATATTCATATATATCGGTTTGATCCCAGGGGATCCTTTATTTAAAGCCGAAGTTGGCTAAAAATCTATTGCTAAAATTGTTGTTGCTGATTTTACACTATTTTACGCAAGTGCAAAGACACTTAATGAAAATTTGGGTAAAATATCATCGCTTTATCAACACTTTTGATCTAGCGCAGAATAATCTCGCAACGCCTTGTAAGTCTGGATTTGCTGTGAAATCTCTGTGTGTGATTTTATGTAATCAGCATTTCTCAAAAAATTACAGGAAAAATTCATCTTTAGGCTTGCGAATCCAATAATCTTAGCGTAGAATCCGCGACCTATTATTTTAATTTGTGCGTCACATGAAGATGGCGTGTATCGGAGTAGCAAATGTACGCGGTATTCCAAAGCGGTGGTAAACAACATCGTGTAAGCGAAGGTCAAGTTGTTCGCTTAGAAAAATTAGAGCAAGAAATCGGCTCTTCAATTGAATTTGATAATGTTTTAATGGTTGCTGATGGCGACGACATCAAAGTAGGTGCTCCTTACGTTGATGGTGGCAAGGTTACAGCTGAGATTGTAGCTCAAGGCCGCGGTGACAAAGTTAAAATCGTTAAGTTTAAACGTCGTAAGCATTCACGTAAGCAGCAAGGCCACCGTCAGTGGTACACTGAAGTGAAAATTACTGGCATCAACGGTTAATAGGAGTAGTTAACGATGGCACATAAGAAGGCAGCAGGTAGTACTCGTAACGGTCGCGATTCAGAAGCTAAACGTTTAGGCGTTAAACGCTTTGGTGGTGAGACAGTATTAGCGGGTAACATCATCGTTCGTCAACGTGGTACTAAGTTCCACGCTGGTACAAACATGGGTATTGGTAAAGACCACACTCTATTTGCTCTAACTGACGGTAAAGTTCAGTTTGAAGTAAAAGGTCCTCAAAACCGTAAGTTTGTATCTATCGTCGCTGAATAATAGCGATTAACGACACAGATTGAAAAGCCTCGCTTCAAGCGAGGTTTTTTTTTGCATAAGAGTAAGGGCCTAACAGCCAGTAAAATACTGTGCTGATAAAATATCTACGCTGAAGTTTTATGACTTAAGCGGGATTACGTTTATAATTAGGTTCTTATTGCCAAAACATTGTTCCCCAGATTGGAGCTTGATTAAAGCTAATGAAATTTGTTGATGAAGTAGAAATTCGCGTAGACGCCGGTGACGGTGGTAGTGGTTGCGTCAGCTTTCGCCGCGAGAAGTATATCGAATACGGTGGTCCAGATGGTGGCGACGGTGGTGATGGTGGCGATGTCTACCTCGAAGCCGATGAAAACCTAAACACCTTAATAGATTATCGCTTTGAGCGTTTTCACAATGCCCAGCGCGGTGAAAACGGTAAAGGTCGTAATATGACCGGTAGACGCGGAAAAGACTGTACTTTGAAAGTACCTGTTGGTACTCGCGTTCTTGACTGCGATACGGGTGAGCAAATTGGCGACTTAACCAAGCACAAGCAAAAGTTAATGGTTGCTAAAGGCGGCTGGCATGGTCTAGGTAATACTCGCTTTAAAAGCAGTACCAACCGAGCACCACGTCAAAAAACATTAGGTACTCCTGGTGAGATCCGTAACTTGCAACTAGAGCTGATGTTGCTTGCTGATGTCGGTCTACTTGGTTTACCGAATGCCGGTAAGTCGACACTGATTCGCAGTGTATCAGCAGCCAAACCAAAAGTTGCTGACTATCCATTTACGACGTTAGTACCAAACCTAGGTGTTGTGCGCTTAAACCAGCAACGCAGTTTTGTTATTGCTGATATACCGGGTTTAATCGAAGGTGCATCTGAAGGTACCGGACTTGGTATTCGCTTTTTAAAACACCTTGAACGTTGTCGTATTTTATTGCACTTGGTTGATGTATTGCCAGCAGACGAGAGCGATCCTGCGGAAAATGCCGCCACTATCGTTAAAGAGCTTGAGCAATATTCAGATAAATTAGCGAATAAACCACGCTGGTTGATCTTCAACAAATTGGATTTGTTGCTTGAAGACGAAGCGCAAGAAGTTATTCAACGTGTTGTTGAAGCTCTTGATTGGCAAGGTGAAGTTCGTACGATTTCAGCGTTTAATCGTGAAGGTACGCAACAGCTAACCCAAGACATTATGAACTTTATTGAGTCATTACCAGATGAAGATGTTGTTGAGGAACAAGAATCTGAATCTGTTGAATTCAAATGGGATGACTATCATAAAGAGACCGTTGAAAACTACGATTATGATGATGATCTAGATGATGAAGATTGGGATGACGACGATTACGATGTAGAAGTCGAATATCGCAAGTAAGCGACAATCTGTATGCAAATAAAATAAAACGCCAGAGCATCGCCTCTGGCGTTTTTGTATCTCACTATTTTTAAGCGTTGTCAGCACTGCAACGAGAATCTTGCAATTTCTCTTACATAGCTCAACGATGAAGCTAGCAAAAGCCTTAAAAGCCCATTAGAATTGCCTAATTCAATGCGCAATAGTGCGAAGCCCTTAGCTGCTATCATCGCCAGTTAGCAAGGCACGTCAGACTATGCAAATAAACCCGTGCTCATATGATATAGAGCGAAGAAATAAAGAGACTCACATGACTATTCTTTCGATGATTGTTGCTCATGCTAACAATCGTGTTATCGGTAAAGACAATGATATGCCATGGCATATGCCTGCAGATCTAAAATACTTCAAAAAAACCACCTTGAAAAAGCCAGTGATCATGGGCCGAAAAACGTTTGAATCAATAGGTTTTCCGCTGCCGGGTCGCCGTAATATTGTCATTACCCGAGATGCCAATTACCAAGCTGATGGCATCGAAACTGTCGATAGCGTCGATGCGGCATTGGCGTTAGTGACTGATGTTGAAGAGATCATGGTGATTGGTGGTGGCAGTATTTATCAGCATTGCTTACCGGCTGCAGACCGACTGTATATTACCGAAATCGATCTTACCACAGACGGCGATACTTTCTTCCCAGATTATAATGCCGATAATCGTTGGCAGTGCGTTAGCGAAGATGCGCATCAAGCAGATGAAAACAATACCCACCCGTATAATTTTAAGGTTTATGAGCGCAAGTAATAAGTAGGGTCAGCACAAAAAAACAAGGGGTCAGAACTAAAGTTCTGACCCCTTGTTTTTTTGTGCTGACCCTTGTTTTTTTTCGTTATAACTTAATTATGGTTTTCTGCTGCCACAGGCGTTGATTCACTGCGCGGTTGCGCCTCGCCTGAGGCGATATTAAACCAGCGACGAAATACCGCTTTAATATCTTCAAACAACACGTACAAACATGGAATCAACATCAAGGTTACGACCGTTGCGAACAACACACCAAAACCAAGTGATACCGCCATTGGCACAACCAATTTAGCCTGCATGCTGGTCTCAAAGAACATTATTGGTGCTAAGCCGATAAACGTCGTTAACGAGGTCAACAAGATAGCACGGAAGCGATAACAACCGGCATCAACCACCGCATCTTTGGCGCGTACACCCGCATCACGAGCTTTGTTGATGTAATCAATCATAACCAATGAGTCATTGACCACAACACCCGCTGCCGCTATCAGACCAAACAATGACAGTACCGACAAGTCCATGCCGAGTATCATATGTCCGCCAACTGCACCGATAATACCAAATGGAATCACCGACATAATAATCAATGGCTGTGAGTACGACTTTAATGGAATCGCTAACAAGCTAAAGATAATCATCATCGAGATAATAAAGTCACGTATTTGCGTGTTAGCACTTTGCATTTCTTCTTGGATTCGACCCGATAATTGACTCTTCACCAAAGGATACTTTTTCAAAAGTTGCGGGATATAATTATCGCGAATATCCGCAGCAATTTTAAATGGTTCGGCTTGCATCGCATCGACTTTGGCCCAGACATTAATGGTGCGGTTACCGTTTTCACGACGGATTTGATTAACACCATTAGTGACCTTTATCTCAGCGATTTCTGATAGTGGCACTTCACCGCCGTTTGGCAATTGCACCATAACATCATCAACGTGACCAATTGAGCTACGATCTTTTAATGGGTAACGCACCATAACTTTGATTTCTTCACCGTTTCGCAATATGCGTTGCGCTTCCAAACCATAAAAGCTGTAACCTACCTGAGAGGCAACATCCGCTAAAGTTAAGCCCATACTGTAAGCCAAAGGTTTAAGCTCAAACTGGACTTCGCGGGCACTGTTCATACGAGAATCAGTGACATCACTAACACCAACCAAGGAGTTTAACTTCTCTTTTAAGTCGCGTGACGCTAACAACAACTGTTGGTCATCATTGGCTTCTAGACGGAAACTGATATCCCCATCATCACGATCGTTACCAAATAAATTATCCTGAGTATCAAGGCGTTTAACCCCTGGGATCAATGGCATATTGGCGCGCCACATTTCCGCTAATTCAAAGGTATTCATTGGGCGCAATTCTGGCTCAATCAACTTGACCATAATTTGGGCTTGAGTTCGTTCACGCAAGTCAACTTGCATATCAGAAATCATGCGCACACCATGCTCTTGCTCAATTTTATCATCAACCGCATAAAGCGATTTTTCGATGGCGCGAGCCGCATCTAGTGTTGCCTGCTCTGAAGAGTCCAAGTTCATTTCCAAGTTAATACGTGGAAAGTCATGTGGAATTTTAGGCTGGCCAACAAATCGCACTAAACCACTTTCAAATAAGCCAACACAAATCATCACCATGGCGACAAACAAACAAGTAACGCCGTAACGATATTTGACCGCTTTTTGCAGGGTTGGGCGGTATTTGTTTTCAACAAAGTACTTTAAGCCCGAATCTATCTTCGCACGAAAACGTGACATCGGATTTTTTGGGTTTGGCTCGGTCACTTTCATACGCGCTAAATGCGCTGGTAATATCAGTTTTGACTCAACCAATGAGAAAAACAGACACAAGATAACCACAAAACCGATGGCGTGGTTCCACGCTGACGCAGGGCCATCACTGATAACCAATGGCATAAATGCAGCGATTGTTGTTAAAACACCAAATGTTGCCGGCATAGCGACGCGTTTTACACCACGAATAACGTTATCAACACTATGCCCTTTATTTTCAATTTCGGTATAAGCGCTCTCGCCCATAACGATGGCATCATCAACGACGATACCAAGCACCAAAATAAAGGCAAATAACGAGGTAATGTTGATGGTTACATCAATCATGCTCATAGGCATCAGTAATAATGTACCAAGGAAACATACCGGTAGACCCATCATTACCCAAAACGCTAAACGTACACGCAGGAATATAGCAAGCATTAAGAAAACTAACACCGCACCTGTCACTAGGTTAGACATCATCATATCCAAACGCTGCTCTAGATATTGGGTTAAATCTACCCAGGTTTCCAAATGCATGCCTTCAGGTAAGGTATTTTGTTTATCGGCGACATAGGCTTTGAGCACTTTGGCAACATCAGTAATGGACTGATCATTGGCTGCACCAATGAAGAATGTCACCGAGTTTTGACCATTAAACTTAGAATATTGAATGCCTTCTTCAAATTCATCGGTTATGGTTGCCACTTCACCTAGCATAACTTTGCTGCCGTCTTCACGGGTGATCAGCGGCAGGTTTTCAAATTCGTGACCAATGTAGGCTTGGTTTTCAACGCGTAAGTTTATATAGCCATTTTCTGCGCGGATTTGCCCTGCTGACATATTACGGGACCAGTTACGTACCGCATTGGCGACATCAACAAAGGACAATTTGTATTCACGCAGCTTGTCTTTGCTGACTTCAATGGCAATCTCGTAATTCAGGCCGCTGTAATATTCAGAAATATTGATCAGTGGTAATTGCTGTATTTCATCGTGTATTTTGCGCCCGAATTCCTTCAGTTGCTTTTGCTCCATATCCCCGTAGAGGCTGATATACATAACCTCCTGTCGCATTTTAATGCGCTCAACCGTCGGCCTTTCCATGCCGGCTGGAAATGAGGATATTGAATCAATTTGAGATTTTACTTCTTCAAGAACGACTTGTGGGTCGTAAGCTTCATCAACGCGAAACCAACCGTAAGAGGCGTTTCGACCCGAGTAAGTAATCACTCGCTCTAAGCCTTGAACAGACTCTAGGGCCTCTTCGACTTTGATGGTAATGCCTTCTTCCACTTCTTGTGGCGCGGCACCAGGATAGATAGTGCGATATTCAAGCCAGTTAATTTCCACTTGCGGGAAAAACTGTTTGCGGATGGTGCCCATAGTCAACAAGCCGCCGATGATGATCACCGCCATCAACAGGTTTGCTGCTACTGGATTTCGAGCAAACCAGGCAATGAGACCTTTGTTGGTATCAATCATTACTCACCTTCCTTGAGAGCGATTTGGGTGTCGGTGTCGTCCTCGTCTGCCGCAGGGGTATCGACTTCAGCACCTAGTACTGAAACCGCCATGCCATCGACAGGGAAGTCTAGCGCCGAAGTAATGATCATGTCACCTTGCTCTAATCCATTCGTCACCACGACGCGGTTACCTTGTTGACGTAAGATTTCAACGTTGCGGTAACGTAATTTATCATCATCACCAATAACGGCTACTTGACGATTATCAATTAGATGGCGTGGCACAAGTACCGCACTATTTATCTCTAGACCGGAAATAGTGGCATTCACATACGTACCAAAACGAATAATAGGCTTGTCGGTTTCACGGCCATACGGATCTTCGATTTCAGCAACTAAGTAGTTCATGCGAGATACTTTATCGATCACCCCTTCAGAGCGAGAGATATTGGCTTTCCATTGACTTTCTTGACCCGAAAACTTGCTGCTTAGTAGCACCTCAGCATTAACACCACTGTCGAGTAGAAACTGCAACTGATTATCAGCGACCGGTAAACGAACTTCGGCAATATCGGTACTCAATAGATGACCAATTCTATTACCCACGTTCACAAATGAACCTAAACCAATGTCACGGGCGTCGACCATAGCATCATATGGGGCAACAATTTTGGTGCGTTCCAAGTTACGTTTTGCACGTTTTACTGCCGCTTCAGCAGCATCTACGCGCGCCATCTCTTGCGCTAATTGCGGCTTACGTAAGCTCAACTCGGTTGGTGTAGAATTTTGGATACGTTGCCATTCACGTTCAGCAACTTTACCTTGTGCCTTTTCTTGTTCAAGAGAGGCTTTTGCTGATGCTAGATTTGCATGTGCTTCAATTAATGCCGCTTCATAATCGTTTGGATCGATTTCAGCCAAAAGCTGACCTTTACTCACAAAACCACCGCGCACAAACGTATCAGACAAGGTAACAATTTGTCCTGAGATTTGTGCGACTAATTCTGTTTGATATTTAGGTTCAACCAAACCATACGAGCTGACATCTAACGTCAATGGTTGTAAGTCAACTGTTTGTACCGATACAAATGGAGTGGTATCGATTTCTTTTTTCTCTTCGGGTGGCTTTTTCATTGCACTTAGTGCTTGAAAACCGCCAATGCCTGCGACTAATACGAGAATAGGTATGAAAATTTGCTTTTTGCTTGCCACGTTAGTTTCCCCCCGGAAATTCTTTTCTACGTAATAGATTAACAAAGTGATTACAATCTTGGTGTGTCAATATGTTACGAGTTATTACAATTGGAATATATGTGCCAATCTACGCTTTTCACAGGACCCAAAAAATTACTACCAACCTGCAAAAACAAACAAAATAACAATTACAATCAACTACTTATATTAAAAGCTATTTTGCACCGCTTAAAATGTAACAACATATTCACAACGGTCTATTACGATAATAAATGCGCGACACCATAGCACAGATTAATGGCTATTTTTAGGGCAATCTTTACAGTTTTTAACAGTTATTTTCGACATTACCGCCCATTTATGCCGTTACATCGCTGAAATCGACAAAATATAGCGTAAACCACTTGCAATCTAAATGTTATAAAGTAACAATAGCTGACATTATGTTACATTATAACAATACCTACTTAAGGACTTACTATGGCTACAGCTAAAACTTGGGGACTGGCACTGTTACCTATGCTTGTCTCTGCTTCACTCGCAGCGCAAGATATTACCGGCATCGTTGTCGATAAAGATGGCAATGCGTTAAAAAACGCCAAAGTAAAACTAAAAAGCCAAACCATTTACACGGATGAGCAAGGTCGATTTTCATTTACCGAACTTGATGCTAAAGATCATGAAATTCATATCAGTGCGACTGGCTATGGTCACATCAGCAAACAGGTACTCGCGGCCAACAACGCTGAAATTAACGTTATATTATCTCCTTCACCAATTGAAGTTGTTGATGTTTACGCGACACCATTACATACCTCAAACATAGAATCAGCATTGCCCGTTAATGTGTTGGCTGCAGACGAGCTACGTCGCAAACAGGCTGCTACCTTGGGTGATACCTTAAAAGGTGAAGTTGGCGTTCACTCAACCTCTTACGGCAGTGTGTCTAGTAGCCCAGTGATTCGTGGCCAAGATGGTCCACGTGTGCTAATCACACAAAACGGCCTAGATGTTGCCGATGCATCACGGGTTGGTCCTGACCACATTGTCGCGGCAGAGGCGAGTACCGCACAACAAATTGAAGTACTAAGAGGTCCATCGACCTTGTTTTACGGTAGCGGTGCTATCGGTGGTGTGGTCAACGTAGTCGATAATCGCGTGCCAACCAACAGCGACAATCGTGTTGATTACATGACCTCACACGATTCGGTTAATGACCAAGATGCGGCATCACTTGCGATTAACACTGGCTCAGACAGCTTTGCCCTGCATGTAGATGGCTTTTGGCGCGAATCGAATGACGTTGACATTCCCGGTCATGCCGAATTACATGATGAGCATGATGAAGATCACGATGACGGTAATGACGAACACGAAGAGCATGATGAGCACGAAGGCGAAGCCAAAGGTACTATCGAGAATACCGCCGCCAAATCAACTGGCTTTAATATCGGTACAAGTTATTTACTCGATAATGGTTACATCGGTATATCCTATGGCCGTTTAGATCGTGAATACGGTATTCCAGGTCACGCACATGGTGAAGAGCACGAAGAACACGATGAGCTCGAAGGCCTTGATGAACACGATGAGCATGAAGAGCACGAAGAAATGGTCAGTGGTGAATTAGAGCAAGATCGCTACCAAATGCTCAGTGACTTAACATTCGATGACAGCTTTATAAACCGCGTTGCCACCAAGCTTGCCTATACAGACTACGAACACCGTGAAATTGAAGGTGGTGAAGTAGGTACACAATTTAACAATGAAATGTTTGAAGCACGGGCCGATTTATACCATCACGAAGTAAATGGCTGGAAAGGCGCATGGACATTACATTACAAAGACCGTGATTTTGAAGCCATTGGTGATGAAGCATTTAGCCCACCATCAGAGACAACATCGGTCGCGTTTGGCTGGTTAGAGGAGAAACATTTTGGCGATGTACTTTGGCAAATTGGTGCGCGTATTGAGTACGTTGAGTTATCTTCAGATGGTGACTTTTTCGAGCATGATGAAGAGCACGAGGAACACCAAGAAGAATTCGATGAGCATGAAGGCGAAGAGCATGCCAGTATCGATGATCAAGACTTCACCCCTGTTAGCTTATCGGTTGGTGCGGTATGGGATTACCAACCAGGTTACAACCTAGGTTTTTCAGTATCCTATTCACAACGCGCTCCATCCGCGGCGGAGCTATTCGCTAATGGCCCACATATCGGTACTAATACATACGAAGTTGGCGCCATATATGATGTCGAACAACATGACGATCACGTCGATGTTGAGGTCGGCTCACAAAATGTCGATCTGGAAACATCGTATAACTTAGATTTGACCTGGCGTAAATTCGAAGGTGACTTTGGTTTCGTACTAAGTGCTTTTTACAACCAAGTTGAAGATTACTATTACCAACAAAACACAGGCTTCTTTGCCGAAGACGGCCACGAGCATGAAGACGAAGTCGACATGATGGAAGAAGACGATCACGGCGATGAAGAAGGTTTACCGATTTACGCTTACCGTCAAGCTGATGTTGATATGTATGGCCTGGAAGCTGAGTTTGTATATCAAATATCTCAACCATTACAATTATCGGTGATTGCTGATTACATTCGTGCCGAATTATCTGATGGTGGAAACCTACCACGTATTCCACCGATGCGTATCGGCTCTGAACTTGCCTATGAGCAAGACAGCTACGTAATTTCAACCGGTGTAACTCACTACTTTGAACAAGACGATGTCGCAGAGATGGAAACATCGACCGACAGCTATACCATGGTCGATGCCAATTTAAACGTCTATTTAGATAACATCGGTGACGATTTTGTAATCTTCTTTAAAGGTCAAAACTTAACGGACGAAGAAGGTCGAGTGCACGGTTCTTTCTTAAAAGATATCGCCCCACTGCCAGGCCGTAATTTTTCTGTCGGTATCCGCGGTAGTTTTTAAGCTCAGCGTACCCCCATTAAAAAGCCCGCATCAATAGCGGGCTTTTTTATTTTTGTATAAAACGTTAGTGGTTATTAGTCAGCGAAAAACGCTATTAGCACTACACTTTTATGAAAATTTTGTGGCGGTACATCCAAGCCAACAACAGCCATTGCACAGCCAAGAGAAATACAATAAATATCAATGCCTGCCATGCCTCAGGCAATGCAGTCAAAATGCCACCAAATAAGCTGTTCACCAAATACTGCCAATTAACCAACGCCGTTGCCAAATAGATGATGATTGAATTCATGCCAATGATAGCAAATGGCTTCGCCATCTTTTGGTAGTCACAGATATCAATTAAGAAATAAAACAAGGCCAGAAATAGTAGGCTCCAACCACTGGTAACCAAAACAAAACTTGGCGTCCATAAGGTTTTATTCACAGGGACAAGATTGTCTAACCCCCAACCGATCAGCAAAGTCACAAGGCCAGCAATCAGCAAGTATTTCAACAGTGTATATGGTTGGTGCTTAAACTGGACAATTAAGCGACCAACAAACACACCGGCAATGGCATTTAATATAGAGCCTAAATTAGACAATAAACCTTCCGGATCGACCGCCAAATTCTGATAGCGAATGCCCGGTAGCAGCGTTTGATCAACCCAAGCATTAAGAGAATAGTTAACCGAGTAATTACCGCCATAATCGCCAATGGTCGGCACCGCTAATAACAACCAATAAGCAAAAAATAGCAGTGCAGCAACCGCAAGTTGGGTTTTCAAATTGCAATGCCAAACCAACATGGCAGCGACAAACCACGCCAAACCAATACGACCTAAGACACTGACATAACGTACACTTTCACTGTCCATTGGGATACCACCACCCCAGCCATGGTTATAGACAATGCCTAATAGAAACAATAATCCGAGCCGCTTTAGCGCATGCTGATATTTACCCTTGCGCTGTTGCGCGGTTAGACTTGCAATTGGCTTTGCCGCAAGACCTAAACTGACGCCCGATAAAAAGATAAACAGGGGAAAGATCAGATCATAAAAGGTAAAGCCATGCCATTGACTATGCAGCATTTCAGCAGCGGCCAGATTGAAAAATCCAATACCGGTCAGGGTAAATAGGGCGGCAAACAAGCCTTCGGCACCTAATATCCAAAACATATCGAAGCCACGCAGCGCATCAATTGACAGCAATCGTTGCTTAGCCTGTGGTTGTTTTATTTCTGTCGTCATAACCAACTAATTTGTTGTAAGAAAAAGTTTATTACCCCACTCTAGCACAGCGATAAAGTTACGATAAGCAATTTTTGACAGCGCTGTCATGTATGCTATTTCTAGCTTAAGGTATTGATGCGCGACAAAGCGTAAACACGTGCTTGTGACGTTGACCAGAAAAATGCATTATCTGCCAATAACAGCTATTATTAGCAAATCAGAATTATAAACCCTAAACGCTATGATCAATCGAATTCGAGTATTTATTAAGACCCTGCAAGTAGACACTGTTGTTGCTAACACCATCTCACTGGAAATTGCCACGGCAGTGTTATTATTTGAAGTTATGCGCGCTGACCAACAAATTGAAGAGCAAGAAAAACAGCTTGTCGTCGATGCCTTGCAACAACATTTTGACTTATCAAAAGCCGAAGTCATGGATGTGCTTTCACTGGCTGAAGATGAATCCGCCCATGCCCATGATTTATACAAGTACACGTCATTAATAAATCAGCAATTTGAGCTCGGAGATAGAATCAAAATCGTCGAATTACTGTGGCAAGTTGCTTACAGTGATGGTCATCTTGATGTTATTGAAGAACATGTAATTCGCCGAATCGCCGACTTATTGCATCTGCGACACGGTGAATATATTCAGTGCAAGTTAAAAGTACAAAATCAACACGGTATTGAAAGTTAAAATGATGTAGAATACCACGCTCTTTTTCCCCTCAGTTGAATAGCAGGATTCGGCATGGCTGATATTGGCAAAATAAACACATTAACGGTTGCAAAACTAACCGAACAAGGCGCGTATCTTGACGCCAATGATCTAGGTGAAGTTTTATTGCCTAATCGTTATATGCCTGAACAATTAGCCGAAGGTGATGCTATCGAGGTATTCATTTACTTTGATTCAAGCGATCGGTTAATCGCCACCACCGAAACGCCAAAAGCACAAATGGATGAATTTGCTAGTTTGAAATGCTTGGCGGTTAATAAGATTGGTGCTTTTCTCGACTGGGGCTTACCGAAAGATTTATTGGTTCCATTTAACCAGCAACACCATAAAATGGAAGTCGGTAAATATTACTTAGTTAAAGTCTATAAAGACCAATACAGTGATCGTATCGCCGCGACAAGTAAAATCGATCGATTTTTGGATATCTGGCCAGCAAACTATGAGATAGGTGATCGCGTCGATTTGATTATCGCCAATAAAACCGATTTAGGTTTTAAAGCAATCATCAATGAAAAGCATTGGGGTCTGATTTTCCACACGGATATTTTTCAACCACTAAGATCAGGGTTGAAAACTCAAGGTTATATTAAGCAAGTACGTGAAGATGGCCGCGTTAATCTAACCCTAACACGCAGCGGCATGGGTAAAATCAATGATTTTGCGCCTCATTTTTTAAGCTATTTGCAAGAGCACGATGGCGTTTGTAACATCAATGACAAAAGCTCTCCTGAGCAGATCAAAGACGCGTTTAATGTCAGTAAAAAGACCTTCAAAAGCACCGTTGGTAACTTATTAAAGCACGGCAAAATTCGCATTGATGGTGACAAGATATTGTTAGAGAAAAGCAAACCTCAAGGCGCTAAAAAACGCCCAACAGCAACAGCGAAAAGCAATCGTAAAAGCAAACCTAAGAAGCGCTAGAATTTGCGCTTTTTAGCCTACCAACATACAATGGGTTAACCTAATAAAAGGGGTTAACCCTATGACAAGCAACATTATTCTTCCTGTTTTAGCACTGTTATTACTGACCATAATCGTTTGGCTGTACATGTACTACAAACGACTTTCTTATATCTTTAAACACAACATAGACGCGCAAGACTTAGTTAGCCCAGAGCAGCTAAAAGCGATTATTCCCGAGATCGTTAATCGACCGGCAAATAACTTGGCAAACTTATTTGAAATGCCAGTGTTCTTTTATGTGTTGATGCTACTGGCAATGCAGCAGCAATTTGATAAACCAATGTTCATCGCCTTGGCATGGGGTTTTGTCAGTTGCCGAGCCATACATTCTTTGATTCATTGCAGCTATAACCAAGTCATGCACCGTTTCGTTTTCTATTTTCTGGCCAATTTGTGTTTGATTGGCCAATTTGTACTGTTCGCGTTGGAGATACTGACATGATCGATGTTCGCTACCAAGACAATATCGCTATTGTCACCCTTAACCGACCCGACAAGATGAATGCTTTAAATATCGAGTTATTTGAAGCTATCGACAAGGTGTCAAAACAGCTGCGTAAAAATCGTAAAATACGAGCCATCATCCTGACCGGTGCTGGCAACAACTTTTGCGCCGGCATTGATATAAAGTCAGCGCTTGGTAGCAAAACAGCGGCGATAAAACTGCTGTTTAAATGGTGGCCAGGTCAGGCAAATTTAGCGCAAAGAGTCAGTCACAACTGGCGTACAATTCCAGTTCCCGTGATCGCCGCTATTGAAGGCCATTGCTTGGGTGGTGGTGTGCAATTGATTTTAGGAGCAGATTTTCGTATCGCCAGTCACAATGCCCAGTTTTCCGTCATGGAAGGAAAGTGGGGCATCATTCCCGATATGAGTGGCAATATGGGCTTAGCGCAGCTGATGCCAAAAGACCAAGCAATGAAGCTGGTGATGAGCGCACAAACCATTGATGCCAAGCAAGCTCTGCAGTATGGCCTGGTTACTGAGCTAGATGACAAGCCAATGGAACGTGCCATCGAATTTGCTCAATCCTTGTGCCAGCGCTCACCTGATACTTTGGCCGCCAGCAAAAAGCTCTATCATAAATCATGGACCGACAAACCGTGGCGCTGGCTAATGCGCGAATCTTGGTACCAAATTAAGATTTTGCTTGCCAAGAATCAGCGTATTGCGGTTAAGCGTCAGCAATCTATTGACAAAGGTGAACAACCACGCCGAGATTTTGTCCCTCGTCAGCGTTGGTAATGACTAAGATTATATATCCGCTACAAACATAAAGGGCTTGTTTAACAAGCCCTTTATGTTTGTAGCGCTAGATTGCGAGCTTACAACTCGAAATAATTGGTGAATACTTTATACAGTTCGGTGCCTAAATTGACGCTTGCTGAGGCAAAATGCAAAATAGGAATAGCATCTTCTTCTAATTGGATATAATGCAACGCATCACCATCACCGTAGTTATCCATGCGTAAAATGCGCGCCAACGGTGAGCCAGCTTTTAGTTCTTCACCAAATTGCGCAAGATAGTCGACCATACCGCCCATCGGCGAATAAAATATCTTGTAATCTTTTAAGTAACAGCCATAACGGGTGATGTTTTGTGGCACAAATTCGTCACTGGCAATGACCTGCTTATATTGTAAATAAGACAAGATTGACTTAGCATCGTATAAGGCTTCATCCAGATCAATTAACTCTTGTGAGCCAAGTTCTACGGTAAAACTTTCCTTACCAAAATCAAGTTCGCGGCCATTTTCGGCAAACTTCTCTGCTAGAGTCCACCATGGACAAAACGTCGCTTCGTCCATTGCCCCGGCAAAATCATTGGGGATCAATATGGTATGTGGAATATTGAAAAAGCTGGCACTATTGCGTGCGTATTCCGGACAATAAATATGTTTTGATGATATTGGCCCGGTATGTAAGTCCAAAACAATATCGTGCTGGTGCGCTAATTGTTGTAATCGATAAGCAATTCTTCGGCCAGTACTTAACCCGTAATTGTTGTGATCCAGCTTTTGCTCAATATCATCTAACATCAACTGCTGAAAATATTGTTTTATGGTATCAACATCACTGTTACTGTGCTTTTGCATGACGTGTTCAATCAACTGTTCATTATGATGGAACATGCGATTCCAGTTCACACCGGTAATCGGGTCAAATCGACCTAAGGTGTACTCACCATTTTTATGATTACAGCCGACAGGGTTGGCGTAAGGCACCAATGTGATATCACCAAGCAGAGATTGCTTTTGCAACAACTCAAGTAACTGATAGATTACCGCATTGCCTTGCACTTCAGCGCCGTGAATATTGGCTTGAATATATACTGACGGTCCTTGTCCATTGCCTTTTAAGCGATAAACAGGAATGGTCAGTGACACGCCACTGGCCATCTCACCTACGGTTAATACTTGTTTGGTGAACAACTCTGACATAAGTGCTATTAAAGGTTATTGCGGCTGTTGCACAACCATTCAGTGATTGCTGTATCCGCCGCCAAGACTTTGCTATCAGAAGCCAGTTCCAGATGGGTTAGTGGTGCACGCAATACAGGCGATGAGATAACCCCTTGCTTGTGCATTAACACTTTGACTGGAATTGGGTTGGCAACCTCAAACAACGGACTGATGGCGTTATACCAAACAGGAAACAAGCTAGCACCTTGGCCAGTCAATGCTTGACGCACATACAAATGAGTCGCCTCAGGCCAAGCGTTGGCGCAAACCGACACCAAACCGACAGCACCAGCCGACGCAAGGTATGGGATCAGAGCGTCTTCACCTGAGTACATTTTCATGTTCGGCGCTGCTTCGACAAAACCTAAAAACTCATTGATGTCGCCACTGGCTTCCTTCATCGCCCACAAGTTTGGATGCTCGGCAAGGTTTTGTACGGTTTCAACGGGGATACTCACGCCAGTTCGAGAAGGAACGTTGTATATCATGCACGGTTTTGTGGCGATATCCATCAATGCTTTAAACCAATTGGTTTGACCTATGATGCCAGGTTTAGTGTAGAGCGGCGCGGTGAGCAAGTAACTGTGTATAGGTAACGAATTGCATTGTTCAATCCAAGCCGATTGTGCTGCTAAGTTAGCACCACCAACGGCAACCATAAGTGGTACCTGCGGCTGCAAATCACAAATAAATTTAACAATTTGGTATTGCTCGTGTTGTTCGATAGCCAAGCCTTCACCGGTACTACCGCAAATCAAAATACCATTACCAGCTTGTACTTGATCCTCTACGATTTTAGCTAGGCTGTCATAATCTATCTCGCCAGCGTCATTGAACGGCGTGACTAAGGCTGTCCATAGAGGAAAATCATCAAGTTGAAAAGTTGTCATGTTACGTCTCGTTACTGCGTGCGATGTGTTTATCTTAATCGCGATATTTATTATTCGAGCGTAAATAGAAAGACTGGAGCCAGCAATACGATGCTGGGGCCAGAAGCTCTCCACTTAAACTCATGTTAAGCGACAGCTGCAGGGATTCAACCCATACAGCCGACAGTATACCTACCTTTTTCGGTATCTGCCTCGGCGATAATCCCCCTGATTATCCTTTATACGGGTAAGGCCCTAAGGATAACTGCCTGGTTAACGCTCCTCTTCTGATCCTCGGAAGGAGGAGACACATATTTAATGTGTCGGAATGTCGCGTATTTAACCACTTTAAGAAGGGACTTTCAACACAAACGTACCGGTGTAACCTATTTACCAAACACAGTGTCAGATGAAGCCGATGTAACCACTTTAGCAAACGCAATGCAAACCACAAAACCACATTTATATCGTCAGCCTAAGTTCTCGCATCTGGCTTGCCTAAAATGATAGCTGCGTTGGCAATAAGGTATTGTGTTAGCTCGGCTAAATTTATGCTTTTTTCCATAGTCATAACATGCGAAAATAGCGTTTTTACGACATCACGGTAACTTATGGCTGTTAGTAATCCATCACAACTATTACTCAGAAATACTGACTTATTGGACAGTAAACATCCCTTAGTTGTCGGTTGCCCTGATGTAGAACTGATCAAAGAACTGACTCAACTGTATCCTGATGCCAAGGTTACCAGTTACCAGGTAAATTATGCGCAACATCAAGCGATAAGCAAAGCCTGTCAAAATGTGCACTGTGAATTTGGCGAACAATACCAAAGCAAGCAGCAACATGATCTGGTTATCTTTTACTTCCCGAAATCTAAACCTGAATTTACCATGCAAATGGCCATGCTCTCGAACAGCCTAAGCGATAACGCCATTGTATTGTTCGTTGGAGAAAATAAAGGTGGGGTTAAATCGGCGGCGAAATTGGCATCAGACTATGCCTTGCGCTGCGATAAAGTTGATTCAGCAAGACATTGTCTTTTGTATGAGATGGTGTTTAACAATAACCGTTCAGCATTTGTGCTTGATGATTGGTATCGCCAATATCAGATACAGCAAGCTGATACGGCATTGACCATTTGCGCTTTGCCGGGCGTGTTCTCCCATGCAGAGCTTGATATCGGTACCCAGTTATTATTGCAGCATATACCAGACAAAGTGACCGGTAAGGTGCTTGATTTTGGTTGCGGCGCGGGCGTTATTGGTTGTTATATTAAGATGGCCAATCGCGATGCCGATATTGAAATGATTGATGTCAACGCCTTGGCGATTGCCAGCGCTGAAAAAACACTGGCTGTTAACAAGCTTAGCGGTAACGTCTATGCCTCAGACGGTTTATCTAATGTTGGCCAAGGTTATCAACTCGTGGTATCTAATCCGCCATTTCATCAAGGCTTAAAAACCCACTACCAAACCACCGAAGTATTTTTGCAAAGCGTTAAAAACAAAATCAACAAAAATGGTAAATTGACCATAGTTGCCAACAGCTTTTTAAAGTATGCACCGATTATTGAAAAGCAATTTGGGCATTCAAACTTGCTCGCTAATCACAAAGGTTTTGCGATTCATCAAGCGCAAAAGCGTTAACACAGAGGTAAATGTTAAACACAGCAAAACACAGGGTAAAAACAAGGTTAATATTGACAACAAATTAACCTACCAGTAATGCTTTTTTGTCAATTTTGATTTGTTACTAACCTAATAAATGGCCAAGGATTACAATTTGTTGCAAAGCCGATTTTTCCTCCCTCACATAACCACTCACAACTATAAACATAATAATCAATAACTTAAAAAGAAACACAGGTATTTTGTTTACATTTTGTCACTTACATTTTTACAACAATTTCACCATTGTTTACTTTCTGACATTTACTATCATATGCAACATAAATTTTAGTCTTGAGTTTGCAGCCAAAAATGCAGCGACTCTATACGCCCTTATGTTTTCATGCTCGCTGACATTTGGGTATTAACTGTTGAGGTATATATGATCAACCAACCGCAAGCCAAAGTTCTCATCGTTGAAGATGAAGAAGTAACACGTTTAAATCTGAAAAATCTGTTTGAAGCTGAAGGTTACTTAACCTACGTAGCGGCAAACGGTGAAGAAATGGAGCGTCAACTACAAGATCGTAATATTGACCTTGTTTTGATGGACATTAACTTACCAGGTAAAAACGGTCTGTTATTAGCTCGTGAAATCATCGAGAAAGACGACAAAGGTTTGATCTTCATCAGTGGTCGCGACAGCGATGTGGACAAAGTATTGGGCTTAGAGATCGGTGCGGATGATTATATCACTAAACCTTTTAACCCACGCGAGTTAACTATTCGTGTACGCAATCTACTTAAGCGTATTAGCCAAGTAGAAAAAGCGGCGCCAATGGCAGCAACTGAGTTGATTCATTTCGACAACTGGCAGTTAGACCCTAACTCTCGTCAAATGACATCACCAAATGGCATTACGTTCCCAATTCCTCGTGGTGAGTATCGTGCCCTACGTCTATTAATGGCGAATCGCGGTAAGATTGTTACCCGTCAGGCGTTAATTCAAGAAATGACCGGTCGTGACCTACGTGAAAATGACCGTACTGTTGATGTAACCATCCGTCGTTTGCGTAAGCATTTTGAATCAGACGACGCTAGCCCTGAATTCATTAATACCATTCACGGTGAAGGTTACCGTTTTATCGGTAATATTGAATTATAAGCGTACGGCTTTTAGAACAAGACAATGGCTAGCATTATGCTAGCCATTTTTTTAATTCGACTAATGATAGCTGATGCAGTTCGCGCATTTTCAGCAACTCATTATTGAGCTGACTAAAATCATCTTTGCTGTACTCTACCGAGCCCAACAATTGATGTAAGCTGTTTAATCCAACATTGCCTGCCGCTGACTTCATTATGTGACAATGTTGTTGCCATGCATGGTAATCGGATTTTTCAACAGCCTCTGCTAAATGCCTGAAATACGTTGTCGCCTGCTGTTCATATAAATCGATGGTCTGCAAAAACACATCCTTACCTAAGGCTTTGGTGTATTCGCTGATGATTTGTGTATTCAAATGTTCCATAACGGCTACGTGCTATTGAGTATATGTTGCAAAAACTATCATGTTTTTTGCAAAAAAAAACAAAAAACAGGCAAATTAACAAACAAACTACATGAGTCACACATGATACTTACGCAAGCAACAGAAATGGATCAATAAAACCGCGAATATATTCGGGCGAAACGCTTGTTTAATTGCTTTTCGTCCCCATTTACTGCAGAATAGCCGACCATTTTACTCGGACTTTATCGGCGTAAAACAGGGTTTACCCTCACTTTTTGCCGAAAACGGCGAAAAAAAAGTAAAAACCTGCGCGGTTTTTCGCTAGAATATGCGCCCTTAATTGCCTTTGATGAATTTCATGATGCTATTCATTATAGGAAATGAATTGCAAAACAGCTGTAACAGGAAACCAATTAACAATGCCAACATCAATGCCAGATATCGCAAACCAGACCGCGGCTCAAACTGAGGGTACGCTCGATAGAGTCGGTATGGGAAATATCGAAATGCCAATTATGGTTGCGGCAAAAGATGAAGCTGAACGTGTCGTCTCGGCTCATATCGATGCATTTGTAAATTTAATGCAACCAAAAGCGAAAGGCATTCATATGTCTCGCTTGTATTTAGCATTAGATGATTTGGCCAGCAATAACGTGCTGACCTATCAGACGTTGGTTACGTTATTAAAAGAATTCATTGCCTCGCACGAAGATCTAAGTGATACCGCTTACGTTAAATTCAGTTTTGACTACCCGATGCGCCGCGAAGCGTTAATCAGCGGTAAGAAAGGCTGGCGCGTATATCCAGCGTCTATCGTTGGTAAACTGGAAAAAGGTGAGTTTGATATTGAACTGAGCGTTGATATTGCTTACTCATCCACTTGCCCGTGCTCTGCCGCGTTGGCTCGCCAGTTAATTCAAAAATCATTTGCTGAGAAGTTCGCTGAGCAAGACCAAGTTAGCAGTGAAGAAATTCACACTTGGTTGGGCACCACTGAAGGCATCGTTGCTACCCCGCACAGCCAACGCTCGATTGCAGAAATTAAAGTAAAGCTTAACTCTTTAGTTAACTCATTTCCGATCACAGACATCGTTGATACCGTAGAAGCTGCATTGCAAACACCCGTTCAAGCGGCGGTAAAACGTGAAGATGAGCAAGAATTTGCCCGTCTTAATGGTCAAAATTTAATGTTCTGTGAAGATGCCGCTCGCCGTGTTCAGCACGCGTTAAACCTTATTGAAGGTTATGATGATTTTTGGGTGAAAATAAACCATTTAGAATCATTACACGCGCACGATGCGGTTGCGGTTACCACTAAAGGCATCGAAAATGGTTATCAGCCTTAATTGATACCATTAAATATTCCAAAAAAAGCCGGTTAAGCCGGCTTTTTTTATTGGCATAACTTTCTCGCTACGATTTACCCTGCAAAATTATCTTTTTTGCATAAATATCAACTCTCTAAACCCACAAATAAAAACAAAACTGAAAGTTTTCAGTTGTCACAACAAAGTCTCTAGCCCCTTATATTTATTAGTGATTTACAAATACTGGCAAAATTCTTTTATTTTTCCTGTGCTTTTTATTGGTTAAAAAGTTAAGAGTAATAGCTCTATTTTTCATTGACCTTTGCTCAACATCCTTATATCTTAAAAAGTTCCCCTATTGGGAAAACGCTATATTTATTCATTTTTCAGCTTTATTTATTCTATTTCAGGGCGTTTTAATCGATAGATATGAATACAGGAGAGAGACTGCATGCAATTATTTGATCCCAATTTTCAAAAAGACAATTGCGGATTTGGCCTTATTGCCCATCAAGAAGGTGAGCCAAGTCATAAGCTGATCAAAACAGCGATATCTGCACTGGATCGTATGCAACACCGTGGCGGTATTAATGCCGACGGTAAAACCGGTGACGGCTGTGGTTTGCTGATGCAAAAGCCAGACAGTTTTTTTAGAGACATTGCCAAAGAGAATGATTGGAACCTGAGTGCTAAATACGCCGTCGGTATGGTTTTTGTAAATCCAAACCCAGACGAAGCAAGTTTTAGTAAGCAGATTCTTGAACAAGAGCTAACCGAAGAAACATTAGAAGTTGTTGGCTGGCGTATTGTGCCTACCGATATCAATGTACTTGGTCCTATTGCTAAAGGTAATTTGCCAGGTATCGAACAGGTGTTTGTTAACTGCCCTGCCGGTTGGCGCAGTCAAGATTTCGAACGTCGCCTATTTATGGCACGTCGTCGCGCTGAAAAACGCATCAAAGATAATCGTTTTTATATTGCCAGTTTGTCCTGTTTGGTCACCATCTACAAAGGTTTGGTGATGCCGAAAGACTTACCAAACTTTTATAAAGACTTGGCTGATATTCGCCTGCAGTCGGCGATTTGTGTATTCCATCAGCGTTTCTCAACCAATACATCACCGCAATGGCATTTAGCACAGCCATTTCGTTATCTTGCTCATAATGGTGAGATTAATACCATTCGCGGAAACCGTGAGTGGGCAAAAGCGAGAACCTATAAGTTTAAAACGCCTTTAATCCCGGATTTAAAAGATGCCGCGCCGTTTGTTAATGAAAGCGGTTCGGACTCTTCCTCATTAGATAATATGTTGGAATTGTTTTTAGCCGGTGGTATGGATTTATATCGTGGTATGCGTTTGCTTATGCCACCAGCATGGCAAAACAACAATGCCATGGACGATGAGCTTAGAGCATTTTATGAGTTTAACTCGATGCATATGGAACCTTGGGATGGCCCGGCTGGTATTGTTATGACCAATGGCCGTCACGTTGCATGTAACCTAGATCGCAATGGCTTGCGCCCTGCCCGTTATGTTCGCACCCGCAATGGTTTTATTACCTTAGCGTCTGAAGTAGGCATTTGGGACTACGGTGAAGATGAAGTCGTTGAGAAGGGCCGAGTAGGTCCTGGTGAAATGCTCAGTGTCGATACCTATACAGGTACGGTATCAAAGTCCAACGAGATTGATAAGAACTTACAATCGCGCCATCCATATAGAAAATGGTTAGATAACAATATCCGCCGCCTAGTGCCATTTGAAGAACTTGAAGCGGAACTTGTTGGTAAGCGCGCTTTCGATGACCAGCAGATGAACCAATACCATAAGATGTTTAATTACTCTTATGAAGAAATTCATCAGGTCATTAAGATCATGGCGGAGAACGCTCAAGAAGCGACCGGTTCCATGGGTGATGATACACCAATGGCGGTGCTATCGAGTAAATCTCGTACTATGTACGATTACTTTCGCCAGCAATTTGCCCAGGTAACCAACCCACCTATCGATCCACTACGTGAACGTTATGTTATGAGTTTAGCGACCTGTATTGGTCGTGAGCACAACGTATTTAATGAAACAACCGGTCTTGCCGATCGCGTGGTATTTGACACACCGATTATGATGTATACCGGTATTAAACAATTACGTGAATACGATGACAAACATTATCGCTGCGATACTATTGCACTGAACTATAAACTCAGTGAAGGGCTACAAGCGGCCATTCAACGAGTATGTGACGAAGCGGTACAGGCAGTGCGCGATAATAATGCGGTTATCATCATTCTTAGTGATCGTCATATCAGCAAAGACTGCTTACCTATTCCAGCGGCAATGGCTGTTGGTGCCGTGCAAAAGCGCTTAGTTGAGGAAAATTTGCGTTGTGATTCGAACATTGTGGTGGAAACCGCATCAGCTCGCGATCCACACCACTTTGCCGTGCTATTAGGTTTAGGTGCGACTGCTATTTACCCGTTCTTAGCTTATGAAACCATTGAAACCTTGGTTGAACAACAACAACTCGACATGCCACCGAAAAAGGCATTAGAGAATTATCGAAATGCCATTAACAAAGGTTTATTGAAAATCTTGTCGAAAATGGGTATTTCCACCATTGCCAGTTATCGTTGCGCTGGTTTGTTTGAAATTGTCGGTCTCAATGAAGAAATCATGGACCTTTGTTTTGACGGCATCCCAAGCCGCATTCAAGGTACTGATTTTAGCGATGTTGAACAAGATGCCATTAACCTAGCTCGTCGAGCATGGTTACCGCATCAAAAAGTCACCCACGGTGGCCTATTAAAATACGTACATGGTGAAGAGTACCACTGCTTTAATCCAGACGTGGTATCTAGCCTACAAAGGTCAGTGCAAAGTGGTGATTACAGCGCTTATAAAGTATTTGCCGATGCAGTGAATACACGTCCACCAGCTACCTTGCGTGATTTGCTCGCCCTTAAAGAAGATCAAGAGGCGATCAAACTGGATAAAGTGGAAGCCGCTGAAGAAATGTTTAAACGCTTTGATAGTGCAGCAATGAGTATCGGTGCATTAAGCCCTGAAGCTCACGAAGCATTAGCAATAGCGATGAACCGTCTTGGAGGTTATTCAAATTCAGGTGAAGGCGGTGAAGACGCCAATCGTTTTGGTACGGTGCGTAATTCACGTATCAAACAAGTTGCCTCGGGACGATTTGGTGTTACACCACACTATCTAGTCAATGCCGATGTATTGCAAATTAAAATTGCCCAAGGTGCTAAGCCAGGTGAAGGTGGTCAATTACCAGGTGATAAAGTGACGCCACTCATCGCTAAATTGCGTTTTTCGGTGCCAGGTGTCACCTTGATTTCACCACCACCACATCACGACATTTATTCAATCGAAGATTTAGCGCAACTTATCTTTGACCTAAAACAGATCAACCCTAAGTGTATTGTCTCGGTAAAACTGGTCTCCGGCCCTGGTGTCGGCACGATCGCATCAGGTGTGGCAAAAGCCTACGCTGACTTTATCACTATCTCAGGTTATGACGGCGGCACAGGTGCCAGCCCATTAACGAGTGTGAAATACGCTGGTTGTCCATGGGAGCTCGGTTTATCCGAAGCGCATCAATCGCTAGTTGCCAACGGTTTACGCCATAAAGTGAGATTGCAAGTAGACGGTGGTTTGAAAACCGGCGTTGATATTGTCAAAGGCGCGATTCTTGGTGCCGAAAGTTTTGGTTTTGGTACCGCGCCAATGGTCGCGCTAGGCTGTAAATTCTTACGTATTTGTCACCTTAATAACTGTGCCACCGGTGTTGCCACGCAAGACCAATTATTGCGTGATGAGTATTTTAAAGGCTTACCAGAACAGGTGATGAATTACTTTAAATTTGTTGCTGAAGAAGTACGTGAAATCCTAGCCAAGCTTGGTGTCGCGTCACTGCAAGACTTGATTGGTCGTACCGATTTACTTGAACAATTACCAGGTCAAACCGCGAAACAACAAAAACTGGATCTGTCGGCGATTATTGCGCCCGTTAAAGCCAGTGAGCATACCGGTTTATATCAAACCCAAAGCAATGAACCATTTGATAAAGCGGTACTTAATAACAGTATCCTTGCTCAGGTGTCAGACAACATTGTCAATAAAACCCCTGGTGAGTTTTATTTTAATGTTCGTAATACCGACCGCTCTGTAGGTGCTTTGATTTCTGGTGAGATTGCCCGTCATCACGGCGACCAAGGTATGGCTGCGACACCGATTCACCTAAACCTAAATGGTACGGTTGGACAATCGTTTGCCTGTTTTAATGCTGGCGGACTAAACATTACCTTAACCGGTGATGCGAACGACTATGTAGGTAAAGGTATGGCTGGTGGTAAAGTGACGGTTATGCCACCTAAAGGTGTAACCTACCAAACACATTTAACGCCGATTATGGGTAATACCTGTTTATACGGTGCAACCGGCGGTAAGTTATACGCAGCGGGTCGTGCTGGTGAGCGTTTTGGCGTTCGTAACTCTGGCTGTCATGCGGTTATTGAAGGCGCAGGCGATCACGCATGTGAATACATGACCGGCGGTGTTGTCACCTTCCTAGCCGATGTTGGTCTAAACTTTGGTGCCGGTATGACCGGTGGTTTTGCCTACGTTTTAGATGAACAAAACGATTTACAACAACGTTTGAATGGCGAGTCCATTGAAGCTCTGGAATTGGTTGATTTGCGTATTCATCAAGAACATTTACGTGGCATCATCAATCATCACCTTGAAGAAACAGGTAGCCCAAGAGCCGCCTATATTCTGGAAAACTTTGGCGAATTCAGTAGCAAATTTAAATTGGTTAAACCCAAAGCAACTGATGTTAAAACCTTGCTCGGACACCGCAGTCGAAGTGCGGCAGAGCTGAGAGTGCAAGCGCAATAAACTAGCAGGACAGTGTTATGAGTAAGAATGTTTATCAATTTGTTGACGTTAAGCGCATCGATCCGCCAAAGAAAGCTATCGATGTACGCAAAGCCAATTTCGTTGAAATTTATCAGCCGTTAAGTTCCGATCAAAGTGCCGGTCAGGCGGATCGCTGTCTTGATTGTGGTAATCCCTATTGTGAATGGAAATGTCCAGTTCATAATTACATTCCACAATGGCTGGAATTAGTCACCGAGGGCAAAATCCTTGAAGCGGCTGAGCTATGTCACCAAACCAACTCACTACCAGAGATGTGTGGTCGAGTTTGTCCACAAGACAGATTATGTGAATCGGCGTGTACGCTAAATGATGAATTTGGTGCTGTGACCATAGGTAATATCGAAAAATATATTACCGATCAAGCCTTTGCCATGGGTTGGACACCTGATTTAAGTCATGTTGTCGATACAGGCAAGAAAGTCGCCGTGATTGGTGCAGGCCCTGCTGGGTTAGCATGTGCTGATGTACTAACTCGCCATGGCGTTAAAGCGACGGTTTATGATCGACAGTCAGAGATCGGTGGCTTGTTAACTTTTGGTATTCCATCGTTTAAGTTGGAAAAAGAAGTTGTTATCCGCCGCCGTAAGATATTTGAAGGTATGGGCATTGAGTTTGTATTAAATACCAATGTCGGTACTGACATCGGCTTTAGCGAGATCAGCGAACAATACGACGCGGTATTTCTTGCCTTGGGTACCTATACCGACATGACCGGTGGCTTCGATAATGAAGGGGCGAAAGGCGTTTATAATGCCTTAGATTACCTTATCGCCAATACCCAAAAGACCATGAACATCACCGAAAACGTCAAACCTTACACCAGTTTTCAGAATAAAAAAGTCGTTGTACTGGGCGGCGGTGATACAGCGATGGATTGTGTTCGTACCGCAATTCGCCAAGGCGCAACACAAGTCACATGTGCTTATCGTCGTGATGAAGCCAATATGCCTGGTTCGCCGCGCGAAGTACAAAATGCCAAAGAAGAAGGTGTTAAATTTGAATTTAACATCCAACCTTTGGATATCGCCGTTGACGCTAATGGCAATGCCGTTGGTGTTAAATTTGTTAAAACTGAATTAGGTGAGCCTGATGCCAATGGTCGACGCCGCCCACAACCTGTTGCGGACAGTGAATTTGTGATGGATGCCGATGCCGTGGTTATTGCCTTTGGCTTTTTACCTAGTCCACCAAAATGGATGCAAGACGCGGGTGTTGAAATTGACAGTCGCGGCCGAGTCGTGGCCACTGAACATTCTGCCTTTGCAATGCAAACCAGCAAGCAAAATATCTTTGCCGGTGGTGATATGGTGCGCGGTTCCGATTTAGTGGTTACCGCTGTTGATGAAGGTCGCAAAGCGGCGATTGGTATTCTTGATTTTGTCATGAACGAAGAATTACTGCACATTCAACAAGCCTAATATCGATAAATATGAATTGGCCAGGCGCAATGTCTGGCCTTTTTTAAGTCTAAACAAACGCGCCTTTGTCAGCCTCTCTATCTACATTCAGTAATAACGCAACGTAGCCATTCAGCAAAAGTACTTACTTACAAAAACGACCTACTCACAAGTAGCGCAGTTATGTTATCCGCCCAAGTCATGCACCAACGTAGCGCACCAAAACGGTGCAAGAGTTTTCGACTAATGTCCTCGGATCGCTTATAAACTGCTAAATTAGCGCTTATAGCCCGTATATCTGCCTACTTTTCATTCTGGTACACATGTTGCATTTCTATTGTAATGATAAATATAGGAGACATCATCGTGGACAAACACTACATCATAGCAACCGATTTGGACGGTACTCTGCTTGATCACAGTACATATAAGTTTCACAAAGCGGTACCGGCACTGGAATATTGCCAACAGCAAGATGTCCCAATTATTTTCAACACCAGTAAGACGTTTGCAGAAACAGAACATCTGTGCCGCGTGTTAGACAATAGCCACCCGTTTATTATTGAAAACGGCTCAGCGATGTACATTCCTAAAGATTACTTCGCAAAAGAATTAGACAGTGATATTGAACGATTTGATGCCGGCGCTTATTGGTTATACAAGTTTGGTTTAAATCGTAATGAAATCCTATCGCGATTGACCCGATTTGCGAAAACACAACGTTTTCAATATCAAGGCTTCTCGACCATGACCGCTCGAGAGCTTTGCCGTTGTACCGGGTTATCACTCCCCAAAGCCGCAGAAGCCAAAGAGCGACAATTTTCGGAGCCTTTGTTATGGCTAGATAACAGTGATAACCAAGCCTTATTTGCCAAGCATCTAAAATTGCTGGGATTAAACGTGATCAAAGGTGGCCGCTTTGTGCATGTCTTAGGACAGAGTGACAAAGCCAAACCGCTTGAGTATCTAAAGCGTTTGTATGAACTCAACAGCGGTTCTGAGCATACCTTGATTGCCCTTGGCGACAGCGCCAACGACAAAGCCATGCTAGAAACCGCCGATATTGCCGTGGTGATTGAATCACCGGCGCATCAAGATCCAGTTATCGATATTCATCCGCATCTAATCCGCTCTCGTTTTCAAGGGCCTATAGGCTGGAATGAAACGGTGCTCGACATACTGCAACGATAACCACAAAGACAACCACTAGCGCACAACAGAATAGGCAATTTAAGGAGCAATATTATGGGCGATTTTTATCAAAACGGTATAATCACGACGCTACACAACTTATCCTCACGTCCTATTGAAGATTTGGAGCAAGAACTATCGAGCTTTAGCAGCAAACGTCCTATGGGCTTAGTCCTGCCAAGCCTGTACTCAGAATTAAACACCGAGGCATTACCTAACATTGTTAATGAATTAGCCAAAGTACCGTATCTGTCGCAAATCGTTATCGGTTTAGACAGAGCCGATCAACAAGAGTATCAACACGCTTTGAAGTTTTTCTCAAAGCTACCACAACCACACCGTGTGTTATGGAATGATGGCCCTCGTCTGAAAGCCATTGATGCGGAATTAAAAGAACTTGGTTTAGCACCGGAGCATTTAGGCAAAGGTCGTAATGTTTGGTACTGTTTCGGTTATACTTTAGCCTGCAACCAAGTCGAATCGATTGCCTTACACGATTGCGATATTCTTACCTACGATCGCAAAATGTTGGCACGACTCATTTACCCAGTCGCCAACCCCAAATTTAACTACGAGTTTTGTAAAGGTTTCTACTCACGTATCGCCAATGGTACGCTCAATGGTCGAGTTTCACGATTATTAGTAACGCCATTAATTCGTGCCTTGAAAAAATTAGTTAAAGACGATGATTATCTCGATTATCTCGACAGTTTTCGCTATGCATTGGCCGGTGAGTTTTCATTTCGAATCGATGTCTTAAATGATCTGCGCATCCCAAGCGATTGGGGTTTAGAAATCGGTGTGCTAGCAGAGATGTATCGTAACTATTCAACCAACCGTTTGTGCCAAGTGGATATTGCCGACGTCTATGACCACAAGCATCAGGAGTTAAGCTGCGATAACGAGCAAGGTGGTTTGTCAAAAATGTCGATAGATATTGCCAAAGCCTTGTTCCGAAAACTCGCGATTCAAGGCACGGTATTTGATGCTGGTACCTTTAGAACCATTAAAGCAACCTACTACCGTATTGCCTTAGACTTTATCGAAACCTATAAAAACGATGCCATTATTAATGGTCTCGAGCTGGACATTCATAAAGAAGAACAAGCGGTAGAGATGTTTGCTGAGAATATAATTAAAGCCGGTCACACCTTTCTTGATGATCCAATGGAAACACCGTTTATTCCAAGTTGGAACCGTGTTGTAAATGCCGTGCCTGATATATTTGAACGCATAAAAGATGCTGTTGAGCAAGACAACTTAGAATTTGGCCAAGCGGCAAAATTAGCCAAAACAGCCTAATGATAATCGCTTTAACCAGCGTTCTTCATTAAACCGTTTTCATTAATCCGTTTTCATTAAACTGTTTTCGTTAAACCAAAGGTTAATACATCACAGGGTGGAATTGATGACAAATTACACGAATCATAAAAATACAATGCAGGATTATAAGACAACAGATAGCGAGGCGATGCAACAGCTTATCAGTCGCCTGCAAAGTCATATCTATAGCGTGTACGGTGAACAAGTCGGTAAGGTTTTATGCCAAGACTTGATTGCACACATGGGCATCACCAATGAGTGCCAACCGCCTGCAGCGTATACCAACCACTGGGATCAAAATGACGTATTTGTGATCACCTACGCGGACTCTATTGAAAACAAGCCAGAGCCAGCGTTGCAAACCCTGCATCACTTTTTAAGTGACTATTTAGGTGACAGTGTCTCCTCGGTACATATTTTACCATTTTATCCGTACAGCTCAGATGATGGCTTTGCGGTTATTGATTATTACCAAGTCAATCAATCGGTTGGCGACTGGCCTGACATCCAAGCGCTGACCAAAGACTATCGAGTCATGGCTGACGTAGTGATTAACCACTGTTCGGCACGAAGCGGTTGGTTTGAAAACTTCAAACAAGGTAAACATCCGGGCAAGGATTACTTTTATTGTGTTGATAAAGATACCGATACCAGCCAAGTGGTTCGCCCTCGCACACATGATTTGTTGCGACCAGTTGAAACCCAAGATGGTGAGCGCTACGTTTGGTGTACATTCAGTCATGATCAAGTCGATTTTGATTTTACCAACCCAAAGGTGTTGTTAGAATTTGTTTCGGTTATAAAGTTTTACCTTGACCAAGGTCTTCGCATATTTCGCTTTGATGCGGTGGCGTTTATTTGGAAAGAGGAGAATTCAAGCTGTATCAATTTGATGCAAACCCATGAAATCATTAAGTGTTTACGATTATTGGCTGAACATTACTGCCCTGGTTCGGTGATCATTACCGAAACCAACGTGCCGAACAGACAAAATTTGATGTATTTTGGTAACGCCAATGAAGCCCATGCGATTTATAACTTCTCGCTACCGCCATTGCTATTAAATACCCTTATTAGTGGCGATTGCAGTCACCTAAAAACATGGCTGATGTCACTGCCTCCTGCCCAACATGGTACCACTTACTTTAATTTCATTGCCTCACATGACGGTATTGGTTTACGCCCTGTTGAAGGTATCCTCAGCCAGCAGCAAATCGATTCATTAATCAATACCATGGTCAATTTTGGTGGCCAAGTCAGTTGGCGAGCGTTAGAGAATGGCCAAAACCAGGCGTATGAAATAAACATTGCCTTATTTGAAGCGTTACAAGGCACCAGCAAAGGGCCTGATAACTTACAAATAGAACGGTTTATTTGTGCTCATGCGATCATGCTCGCCATTGAAGGCATCCCAGCCATCTATATTCATAGCTTTGTTGGCACGTTAAATGACCATGAACGAGTAAAGCACACCGGTCAAAACCGTGCTATTAACCGCCATAAATGGCATTACCCTAGCCTTACCGCGCAGCTCGATGACTCCACCAGCAAAGAGCATAAGGTGTTATCGGCGTTACACAACATGATTGCTATACGCAAAGCACAATCGGCATTTCATCCCAATGCCACGCAATATACCTTGCATCTAGGTACCAGCTTGTTTGCTTTTTGGCGACAAAGCCCAGACCGACAACAAAGTATTTTTGCCATCAACAATATTAGCGACCAAGAACAAACATTGCGCCTCGGCGATCTTAATTTGATAGAACTGGATACCTGGGTCGATTTGATTAGTGACACGCAATTCGACGATTTATACCAAACCATTACCTTGGCTCCATATCAAACGCTATGGATATCCAATAAACGGCACTAATTTGACACGCAAGCATTGTTCAATGTCGGTCTATAATTAGAATATGAAGATATTGCACTTACTGCGTCACGCAAAATCCAGTTGGCAACAGCCAGAATTAGCTGATGTTGATCGAGGCCTTAACGATCGGGGTAAGCGCAATTGCGCCAGTATGGCACGAGAAATTTCCCAAGCAGGTTATGATTTTAAGCATGTCTACACAAGCCCCGCACAACGCGCGCAAAAAACCATCGAGTTAATCGCCGAACATTTGGTAAATGATGAGGCGATTGAAGATTTAAGCTGGCAAAGCGATTCGGCCTTGTATACCTTTGATGCTGTGCAACTAGCTCGCTTTGTCAAATCCCTTGATGATGCCATCAATGAGGTCATGTTGGTTGGCCATAACCCCGCGCTGACATTATTTTGTAACCAATTAACCAATGCCAATATCGACAATATTCCCACCTGCGGTTATGCTCAAATAAAAGTAAACGCACTGAGTTGGCAACATATTGCTGATGCTCCGGCGCTATTAATGTATTTTGTCACCCCAAAAATGCTTACCGCCAGTTAACCAACTGGTGCATAAATAACAGAGTCCCCTGACATAAATGAACAGTATCCGTTTTTTAGTATTTGGCAATGCCATGCAAGTTAAGCGAGTTGCCCAACAATGGCACTTATTTGATGATCCGCATACCGGCATTGGCCGCCGTATTTATGATGTATATATTCCTGATGATCTTAATCAAGAGCAGTTAACCCGCTTTTTAGCGGACATGTTTCATGAGTGGGCGACGGTTGAACACCCGGATGTCATTGTTCGATAAAAAACGGCGGATGTTTAACACTTTCTTAGCACAGCGATTAACGCTAAACTAGCCACTAAGCAACTGTTATAAAATGATATTCAGGGAACGAAAATGAGAAGTAGATTGACTATCGCGGCGTTTATCAGCCTAACCTCTTGTGCAGATTTAACACTCAATACCAATGCTGGCCCGTTTATCCAAGGCCAAATATCATCAGCAGGTGTCGCTGTTTATAGTGCGCAAGAGATGAACCGCTACGAAGCAGAATTCCTAGGTAACGTGCAATCATCATATTGTCAGGAAATAAATGATCCGCATGAAAGACATGCACAAAGAACGCGACAATCCTATAGCCCACACGGGCATTTACTTCGACAATTACAAGTTGAAACCCAACTAACCGGCGGCAATGGCCTAGTGGCACATCAATGCTATGATACCTATACCAGCAGCTGTTCTCCTATTGTGCAGTGCTCTGGTAGTGCCTATTGGGTCGAGCAAGGCAAATAAAGCCCTTACAGTACATACCGACGAAAAAAGAATAGTTAACGCCGTAAAAATGACCGAGTTGCTGGTTATTAACTCTGTATTTTGCCCTTTGTTTCGGGCAAACTATGAGCCATTAGAATAATTAGTTTTTTGTAGGAATTTACATGTCTGAATTATCAACAGCAATTAAGCAAATTAAGCAAATGCTTACCATGCAAGATGCAATGAATACCCGAGTCAGTGATACTTGGCGAACCAATAATTTTGAATGGTATCGTGCTATTTGGGTTGAGTGTGCAGAAATGCTTGATCACCATGGATGGAAATGGTGGAAGCATCAAGAATGTGACGTCGCGCAAGTGCAACTTGAGTTAGTTGATATCTTCCACTTTGGCTTGTCACTGCGTTTGATGCAAGAAGACAACGTTGACGTTATTGCTGAGACTCTAGCCAATGAAATCAGTCGCCAAACATCGCACATTGATTTTAAACTGGCATTAGAAGACTTAGCGTCAGCTGCGGTAAGCAACAAAGATTTCGATGGCCTTAGCTTTGCCGCCTGCATGCGTTTGATGAACATGGATCTTGATGAGTTATTCCGTCAATACGTAGGCAAAAACACGCTTAATTTCTTCCGCCAAGATAACGGCTATAAAACCGGTACGTACATTAAGATTTGGCATGGTAAAGAAGACAACGAAGTACTTGCTGATTTGGTCGCAGGTTTAGACACCAGCAGTGATGACTTTCAACAAAATGTCTATCAAGGTCTAATAGACGCCTACCCAGCCTAAGCGTTATTGCGCCAGATTGATGTCTGGCGCGCAATCTCGCAACAACAATGCGCCAGCATCTCTGGGATACTTTTCTTTGCAGCTCTTGAGAAGGCTTCTTTAGCAGGCTTACAAGGACTTCAGCAAAACAATGTAGATATCCTATTATTAAGGTAGTGATGCAAAGTTATCGTTATGACATCAAATAATCGCAATACCGTTCAATTCCAGCAAAAACCCGCCAAAGCAGGCGGGATAAAATCACTGCAATCTACGCTTAAGAGTATCATTAAATCTCAGCAGCCAAGTACCAACATCAAAAGCCTGTTAAAAGCGAATCAAGATAAAGGTTTTGATTGCCCGGGTTGTGCTTGGGGAGATGAAAAACAAGGCCTGATCCAATTTTGCGAAAATGGCGCGAAAGCCATTGCGTGGGAGTCGACCAGTAAAACTATTGATGCCGCGTTTTTTGCAGAGCATACGGTTAGCGAACTGCAAAAACAAAGCGATTATTGGTTAGAATATCAAGGACGGTTGGCTGAACCTTTGCGCTACAACGCTGAGTTAGATAAATACCAAGCGATATCTTGGTCTGATGCATTTGCGCTGATTGCCAGTCATCTCAATCAACTTGAACATGTTGATCAGGCAGAGTTTTATACCTCAGGTCGTGCCTCGAACGAAGCCGCGTTTATTTATCAGTTATTTGGTCGCCTTTATGGTACCAATAATTTTCCAGATTGCTCCAATATGTGCCACGAAGCCAGTGGTGTTGCGTTAAAAGAAGCGATTGGTGTCGGTAAAGGTACGGTAACCCTTAAAGACTTTTCCTTTGCCGATGCGATTTTTGTATTCGGTCAAAACCCCGGTTCGAATCACCCGCGGATGATGAACGCATTGCGTAAATCAGCGCGCAATGGCTGTAAAATTGTCACCTTTAACAACCTCAAAGAAGTGGCTTTAGAACGCTTTGCCAGCCCGCAAGATGCAGTGGAATTGCTGACTCCGAGCGCAACGCAAATCAGTCATGCCTATTTTACCCCTAAATTAGGCGGTGATATGGCGGCGGTAAGAGGCATCGTCAAAGCTTTACTTGAACGCTATCCGCAAAGCCTAGATCGCAACTTTATTGAGCAACATAGCCAAGGGTTAGAATCTTATATCGAGCTGGTCGAACAAACCTCATGGTCAAAAATATCTGAGCAAAGTGGCTTGACCCAAAACGATTTAAGACAAGCAGCCAGTGTTTGGGCCAATAGTGATAAAGTGATCTGTTGTTGGGCCATGGGTTTAACGCAACACAAGCATTCGGTTGCCACGATACAAGAAATCACCAACCTGCAGCTGCTGGGTGGTCATATTGGCAAACCTGGCGCTGGCTTATGCCCGGTGCGAGGTCACAGCAATGTTCAGGGCAATCGTACCGTTGGCATCAACGAAAAACCGCCAGAGGCGTTCATTGATAGCTTGAGTAAGGTTTTGCAAACACCTTTACCTAAAACGCCTGGACACAATGTCTATCATGCGTTGAAGTCACTGTTGTCTAAAGACAGTAAAGTGTTGGTTTGTTTAGGCGGTAATATTGCCCAAGCAGCCCCAGATAGCGAGCGTACATATCAAGCGCTCGCCAACACCGAGCTTAATGTACAAATCGCCACTAAATTAAATCGCAGTCACTTATACATGGGTAAAGACGCACTTATTTTACCTTGCTTAGGGCGAACCGAAATCGACAGGCAAACAAGCGGTGACCAATACATCACCGTAGAAGATACTTTTTCAATGGTGCATGCCTCTATGGGTAATGTCGAACCGGTATCACGCCAGCTAAAATCAGAAGTAGCAATTATTGCCGGCATTGCCCAAGCAACGCTAGGCAATGATGTAATCGATTGGTCAAATCTCACTGCTGATTACGGCAATATTCGCGCCTTGATCAGCGACTGCTTACCTGAATTTAACGATTTTGAACAACGTCTTGATCATGTTGGTGGCTTCTATTTAGGTAATAGCGCCAGCGAACATCGCTGGTTAAACGTCGCCGGTAAAGCGTTATTTAACAGCAACCCGTTACCGGATGAGCTAGTGCCAATTAGCCAGATTGCATTAGAAGACAGTAAGCGAGAACGCCTACTGACGATGCAAACAATGCGCTCTCACGACCAGTACAACACCACAGTTTACGGCATGAATGATAGATACCGTGGTGTGGTTAATGGCCGAAAGGTGCTATTTATCAACGCTCAAGATGCGAAAAGACAGCAATTATCGGATGGTGATTTAGTGACCATCACCTCGGTTTGGCAAGACAACATTGAACGACAAGTAAGCGATTTTAAAATACACCTTTACGATATCCCTGAGGGGAATGTTGCCGGCTATTACCCTGAAACAAACCCATTAGTACCGATGGACAGTGTTGGCGACAAGTCATTTACACCGACCTCAAAAGCGGTTGCTGTGTATCTACAAAAACAAGTGAACGATCGTATTCTTTAAACGCACCGCATTACCGATAAGACATTGTTATACCATAATTTTTAGCGCGATATACGGTGCTAAATTAAAGACATATATGGCAAGCTTGTAATAGCCAAAGAATTTAAAATAGACGCATTGTAAGGTTTCATCATCGAGCGTAAACATGCGTCGGTGCAATGCTTTAATTGGTTCTGCAAATACTTGCATAATAAGCCACGCTAAAATTAAAAACGCCGCATTAATGACGGTACACCAACCAAAAAATTCAGCCCATTGTTGCATGTCCATATCACCCTCCTACCTTAGCCAGGCCAAGGCTTTATCTTCATCTTCAAAATACGCGACCTCACCACTTATAAACCAACCACCAATTTTGGCCACCATCTGTTGCCAGTCCTTGTTGCCAAGAATGGCGACTTTTTCAAATTCGCTGCCGTGTTTGAGGCCAAGTTTAAAATCATCCCATGCGGCGCGCAGCTCCCACCCTTGCATTTCAGTGGCATTGATAAGCATTTTTACTTTCGGCTGTTTCACCGCCGCCAAGGCATTATCGAGCATTGGTGTTATCACCTGATAATCGGCGTGGGTCAAAGTGCCTTGCGCTGTTAGCGTGACGAAAAACTGATCATCAATACGCTCAATACCTATGGCTAAGCCATGTCGCTTAATGGTCATATTTAACCTCCTGATTGTCGTTTAGCTACGGTCTATACCTTTAAGCCTAAATCACCAGCATCTACGATGCGAATATTTTGTATTAACTTTTGATTAACATCAACAAACACCGAGTCCGAACAAGCACTTGGTGAATAAAAGTTGTTTTAGTTTTTGCGCTAACTCACTATAATTGCCGCATCTTATGCAATGGCAGGAATAAAAACGATGAAAGCAGGTATTATCGGCGCAATGGAGCCGGAAGTTGCAATTTTAAAAAGTAAATTGGCAGACTTTGCCGAACACCAATATTTTGGCTACCGTTTTTTCACCGGTAACATCGATGGCAATGAGGTCGTATTGGTGCAATCTGGTATAGGTAAAGTTGCATCGAGTATTGCAACTGTGCTGATGATTGAGAAGTTTGCACCTGACTACATCGTCAATACTGGCTCTGCTGGTGGCTTTGATCAATCATTGCGTGTCGGTGACATCGTGATCAGCTCTGAAGTACGACATCATGATGCTGACGTTACCGCATTCGGCTACGAAGTCGGCCAGTTACCTGGCATGCCGGCAGCATTTACGCCGCACCCAAGCTTGGTTAGCGCTGCTCAACAAGGCATTGATACATTGCAAGGTATTCAAACCATGACAGGTCTTATCACCACTGGCGATACCTTCATGACCAAAGATGATGACATTGCCAAGGCCCGTGCAAACTTTCCAACCATGGCCGCTGTGGAAATGGAAGGTGCGGCGATTGCGCAAACCTGCCATCAATTAAGCGTACCATTTGTGGTTATTCGTTCAATGAGTGATATCGCCGGTAAAGAGTCGCCAGAGTCATTTGAAGCTTATTTAGAAACCGCTTCGGTAAACTCTTCAGAGCTGGTGATGAATATGCTGACCGCCTTAAAGGGTAAAAGCTTAAGCTAAGCCCCTCATAGCCTAGTGATGAAATCCCGGCTAAGTCCGGGATTTTTTATTGGCTTAAATAGCTAATAACACGCATAATTATCAACAAGTTAATCGATATAACGAGTCGCCTGTGTCGACTTGATTTTGAGGTGAAAGTGATGTTGAAAAAGTTAATGTATATAAGCTGTATGCTGGTCATGTTTAACGCTAATGCATACCATAAACAACAGCCTGTTAGTCCCCTTGCTGCAGACATTGAGCAACAGCAACTTATTGATTTGCAACAAAGTGATGAGCAATTTTTATTGCTGGACGTGCGCACTGCAGAAGAATTTCAAGAAGGTCATATTCCAGGTGCCGTGAACATCTCCCATACAGAACTGGCGGCAAACTTGCAAAAGCTCGAGTCATACAAGGATAAAAATATCGTTGTCTATTGCCGTTCAGGCAGACGCGCCGGCATCGCTATTGAAGAGCTTAAGCAACAAGGTTTTAAGCACCTGACTCACTTACAAGGTGATATGAATCTTTGGCATGAAAACAACAGGCAGGTAGAAAAGTAACATGGCAGAAAGTGTCGCCGCTAATCCTATCAGCACCTTTATCTATTTTGCCGATATTTTTGGCGTTATCGTGTTTGCATTGTCCGGCGCGTTAATGGCCGGCCGTTATCGTCTCGATCCATTTGGTGTTATGGTGCTTGCGGCAATAACAGCGGTTGGTGGCGGTACCATACGCGACATTATCCTTGGCGCTCCGGTATTTTGGACGGTGCAATCCGAGTATGTAGTGATTATCTTTTTCACCTCATTGTTAACCATTTTTCTCATTCGTGAACCTAAACATGTGCCAAAGCGTTTTATGCACATTTCTGATGCTTTTGGTTTGGCATTGTTCGCGGTATTAGGCACACAAAAAGCGCTAATGTATGAACAGTCCATGTTAACCGCAATCATTATGGGCACCATCACTGGCGTCGCCGGCGGTATGATACGTGACATTATTTGTAATCAAATACCGTTAATTTTACGTCAGGAAATTTATGCCACAGCGGCGATGTTAGGCAGTGTATTATTTGTTGGCTTAAGTACGCTAGGCTTTAGCGAATTAATTGCTGGTTCTATAGCGATGCTAGGCGCTCTGGTGCTACGCCTTGCTGGTATTTATTGGAAGGTATCTTTACCTGCATTCAAGTTTGACGACGAGATATAGACTGAAGACTTAGCAATAATAAGGGCAGTATTGCACTGCCCTATTAATCGCATGTAATTAGCCGCATCAATGTGCAACTAATCTTCGAAATGCACGCCCCAACCGTCATTATAACCATCAAATTGACGAGCTAACTTTTCAAAAGTTTGCTCCATTTCAACGATATTGTCGTAACTTGGAATCATCTCCAATCTGCAATCAACGTCCCAAACACCTGGGCTTTTATCTGGGTGCACAGTCACGGTTGCCTGCATGTCGCTTTCTTCAATATGCTTAGCGAGTGCGTTAGCATTGTCTTCTTGTTCAAATAACTGGAAAAACTCAACAACAATCGGCTTGCTTAGATCAATGCCGGCTTGTTCCATTTCAGCCAAGACTTGGCCATGTTCATCATTTGGGTAGCTCATTTATCTCTCAAGCTGTAGCAGTACCATAATTAACGCTATTGTACTGTATTTGACGGTAATTGGCCTAGGATTTGATCAACAGCCGCAATTATTTCTTGCTGATTTTCATCGCTGCTGTTTTCAATATCCAAATCAACCTTTACAAAGCCACGAAACACACTGCGACGTTTAACACTGTCGAGTACGTCAATCACCAGCATTGAGGAACGTATGTCTTGGTTAAGTCGTTGCTGCTCTGCCTGGGCACAGCCCAAACAAGCACGCACTAACTTATTGTAGGTTTGCAGCTCTCGCAAACTACGACCAACTAAGAAATAGCTGATTACCACATCCGCGTCTTCCAATGGTTTGTAATCAAATCCAGATTCTTCCATTTTTTGTTCAATGGCCAATTCAATACGATTACGCTCATAATCACTCAGGCTCTGAATATCACTAAATCGAGATTCTCGAGGAAACAGACTGAAGGTCTTAACCTGAGTAAAATTAAAATCAGGATTAACACTAGACGTAGGTTCACTGGCACAGCCGAGCATTAAGCTAAGGCCAAACACCATGGATAGTAGACGTAAAATCATTTGCTCTCTTATGTTTTTTGTTGTCAATGGCAAACACAGTTAATACTGTACGCTAATTACAAACAAAAATGCCAGTCATTTGACTGGCATTGTCGGTGTAACTTGCAATTAAACCAATGTCACTTTAGCAAATTTGCGTTTACCGACTTGGTAAATAGCCGTGCTACCGGCAACACATGCTTGCTTAGCATCGGCAACTTTTTCGCCATCAATTTTAACCGCACCTTGTTTAACCATGCGCATGGCATCTGAGGTACTACCAACCAAACCTGCTTCTTTTAGTAAGTTTGCTAGTGCTAATTCACCATCGATGGTATTGATTGTCTTCTCTTCAATATCCGTTGGCATAGCGCCTTTTTGGAAGCGATTAATAAATTCTTGATGCGCAGCGTCGGCATCTGCTTGGCTGTGGAATCGAGCAATAATTTCTTTTGCCAATTCAATTTTGATATCACGAGGGTTCGCACCATCAGCAACTTGTTGTTGGAACGCTTCGATCTCTGCAATTGGACGGAAGCTTAACAAGTCATAGTAACGCCACATCAATACATCAGAGATAGACATGATCTTACCAAACATATCGCTTGGCGTGTCAGTTATACCGATGTAGTTGCCAAGTGACTTAGACATCTTTTGTATGCCGTCTAAACCTTCAAGCAATGGCATCATCAGTACCGTTTGCGGACGTTGACCTTCCGATTTTTGTAATTCCCGGCCCATCAACAGGTTAAACTTCTGATCGGTACCGCCCAGTTCAACATCAGACTCTAATGCAACTGAATCCCAGCCTTGAACCAGTGGGTACATAAATTCATGAATAGCAATAGACTGGCCTTCTTTGTAACGCTTTTTAAAATCGTCACGTTCCATCATACGGGCAACGGTTTGACGTGCCGCCAGCTTTAACATACCTGCAGAACCCAGCTTTTCCATCCAGGTCGAGTTAAATTCAACACGGGTTTTCGCCGGATCAAGAATTTTGAACACTTGCTGTTTATAGGTTTCAGCATTGGCCAATACATCAGCTTCGGTCAGAGGTTTGCGCGTAACGTTTTTACCTGTTGGGTCACCAATCATGCCGGTAAAATCACCGATCAAGAAAATGACTTCGTGTCCCAATTGTTGGAACTGACGCATCTTGTTGATCAAAACCGTATGCCCCAAATGCAAATCAGGTGCTGTTGGATCAAAGCCTGCTTTGATTTTTAATGGTTTACCAGATTTTAACTTCTCGAGTAATTCATCTTCCAACAGAATTTCTTCTGCACCACGTTTTAACTCGGCAAACGCTTGGTTAGTATCGGTCATTATTGTGCCTTTTGACTTAAACAGGATTTGTCCTGCGCAATTGCTACTATTTTATTCAAGAACAGCTGATTTTACTGCAAAACTAAGGGTTGTGAAAACCCCGGGGTTGTGAGTTTTTTTAATTTTTTGGTATAGTCTTATCTATAAGTATCAAATAATTATCAGTCTGTATCGGTAACACCTTGACAAATTTAAAGAATTTATATTTAGAACTGCCTAAAAAACACCGTATGTTAATCATCGGCTGCAGTATTTTTCTAGTTATTTTGCTGGTTTTGCCATCAGAACAGGCTGTCGCATCAAAAAATAGCGGCAAACCTGCAATTGAAGTGGGAAAAACTTACGATTTGTCCATTCCGGAGCAAACTAAGAAAAAACTACAACAAGTTGCCGAGCAAAAACCGGCAACCCAGTCATGGCAAACAGCCACCGTTAAAAGCGGCGATACCTTGGCAAAAATCATGAAGCGTTTTGGCCATGGTGCGACAACAACGCACAAATTAACTAAAACAGAGCATGGTAAAGAGCTTAAATCGTTGCGTGTTGGCGAGCAAATTCAACTAGCCAGCAATGATGATGGTGAACTTGTTGGCTTACAGTACAAAATGTCGATGACCGAAACATTGCACATTGCTGTTGAACAACAAAACTTCACTAGCCGTATCGCTGAAAAACAAGTCGAAGTTCGCACCGGTTATGCACAAGCGACCATCACCAGTAACTTCTGGAATGCAGGCCTTAAAGCCGGCATGAGCAATAAACAAATCATGAATTTAGCCAACATTTTTGGTTGGGATGTCGATTTCGCATTAGACATTCGTGAAGGTGATGCTTTTGCGGTGATGTTTGAAGACAAATACATCGATGGTGAATTTGTAGGTCATGGCAATATTTTGGCTGCGGAATTTATTAACCAAGGTGAAACCTTTAAAGCGGTACGTTTTAAAGATGGTGAATACTATAACCAAAAAGGCGATAGCATGCGTAAGTCGTTCTTACGTGCGCCGGTTAGCTTCCAATACATTAGCTCAAATTTCAAACCAAAACGTTACCACCCAATTCTTAAGCGCTATAAAGCCCACAATGGTACGGATTATCGAGCCCCTAAAGGCACACCAGTGAAGGCAGCGGGTAATGGTCGAGTTATTTCATCGACTTACAACAAATACAATGGTCACTATGTATTCATTCAACACGCGAATAACATCGTCACCAAATATTTGCACTTTTCTAAGCGCAAAGTAAAAAAAGGTCAACGAGTGAAACAAGGCCAAGTGATTGGTTTAGTTGGCTCAACCGGACTGTCACAAGCACCACATCTGCATTATGAATTTTTGCTCAATGGCGTGCACAGAAACCCACGTACCGTTAAATTACCTGATGCACAGCCTATCGCTAAAAAGCACAAACAGGAATTTACGAAATTAGCGAGTCGTGTATTAGAGCAACTTGAAGGTTCGAAGCAAACATTAATTGCGGCAACCTTGGATGAGTCAGAAGCACTTGCTGAATAACAACGCAGAACTTTATATTGGCTTAATGTCTGGCACCAGTGCTGATGGTATTGATTTAGCATTGGTTGAATTTAACGACAAATCTCATGTTTTGCACGCCAGCTTTTATCAGCCTTATTCGCCTCAATTAAAACAGCAGATCCAAAGTTTATACACCCCAGACGATAATGAATTAGACCGCCTAGCCGCCCTTGATAAGCAACTTGCGCAGCATTTTGCCAGCGCCGTACTGGCGTTTCTTAAACAGCAACAGCTCAATAGTCATGATATCAAAGCAATCGGCAATCACGGCCAAACCATCCGTCATCGTCCATCTCAACAACACAGTTTTACCTGCCAAATTGGTTGTAGCCAAACCTTAGCGGTGTTAACCGACATCCCAGTAATAGGTCGCTTTCGAGAGAAAGATATGGCGTTGGGTGGCCAAGGTGCACCATTGGTACCGGCATACCATAATGCGATGTTTCGCGATAAGGAAAAGGATGTATGTATTGTCAATATTGGTGGCATTGCTAACATCACCTACTTAGGGGCCAGCGATAACTCGGTTATTGGTTTTGATACGGGGCCAGGCAATGCCTTGTTAGATGACTGGTATACTCGTCATTACCCAAAATGTGCAAAAGGCATTGATGAAGATGCTAAATGGGCCAAAACAGGTCAGGTTAATCAGCACCTGTTGACCGTGATGTTGCAAGACTCGTATTTTGCCAAGGCTTTTCCAAAAAGTACTGGCCGTGAATATTTTCATGATGCATGGCTGCAACAGTTTATCGACCAAGAACGATATAAAGACTTAGCGCCTGCAGACATTCAAGCCACGCTAAATGCCCTCACAAGTCATAGCATTGCGGATGCCATCGGACATTTAAATCCCGAGTCAGAGGTGATTATCGTTGGTGGTGGTGCCCATAACCCATTGCTTATGACCATGCTGAAACAATTACTTGCTGACGCCAATGTGCAGACAGGCAACCAATATGGCATTGACAATGATGCCTTAGAAGCGCTGATATTTGCTTGGCTAGCTTATGCTTTTGAGCACAATTTAGCCTCAAACTTACCGTCGGTAACCGGCGCTAGTCGTGCCACGACCTTAGGTACTTTATTTACCCCTTAATCGCGACTCTGCCCTACTTTTCTCGTTAAATTATTATCAGACCATGTATTCCTATACATACACGGCAATCTCAATTGGAACTCATCACGTATAATAATGTCTATATCTTGGTCTATAGGCGAGTATCTACTTGCCTGACAAAGGATGTCAGCTAGGCTTACAACACCTTAATCAATGTTGGGAGGCATAATGGATATCGATAACATCAAAGTTGGTATGATTTGTACGTCACGTAAAGGCAGTGGCCGAGTCAGTTGGGTAGATGGCGCAACGCAAACTGTGTATATGACTGATTTAATGGATAACAATTCAATTCAGGTTGGCATAGAAGAAATCGTCGACGATCCGCAAGTTCACACACACGAAGACTATTACTATTAATGCTCTGATAATTCATCGATGATCAGCCGGCGATAACCGTCGGCTTTTATTTACCCGCTAATAAAACTCAGCCGTTAAATTTTTCCCGTCCATTATCAACCTTATGTTTTTCACTATCTGAACTACAATTATTGTTTGTTCACATAACCTTATGGCAGCACCTAAAGATTAGTCGTTGTGGTTTTTAATTATGCTACGCTGCCTGTTGCGATAGAGACGATTATGCAAGAGAGTGAAAATTCCCAGCACAACAGCGATGATTCGACTCCCTATCATCAGGCTCACCGTCCAGCCAATGAATTCTCAAGTCGTTCAGATTATCTAGATCATGAATTAAAAATCATGAAGCCCCGTCGTTGGGGGTTGAACTTACCCGGTCGAGATTTCAATTTTGAGTGGGAAGACTTAGTGCCAGCCATTGCCGGAACCATTGGCATTACGGTGATGTATTCTGCGGTAATGTCTGCGTGGGCCATTGGTTTAACAGAAAAGTGGGATGAGGTTAATCTAGGGGCTGAGTTTATTATCTCCGTCGTACGGGTAGAAATGCTTATCCCTGCCCTATTGTTTTGTATTATCAGTTCTGGTTTTATCAACCCAAGAGCCAACTTAGCCGGTAACCATGGGCCGATGATTCCGCTTATTGGTGCCATCGCCCTTGCCGGAGCGCACCCGTTAGCATTAGCTATTTTACTAGGCATTTTTGGCATATTAATGAGTTACTTTAAAGGTGGCTCGCGGCTGGTAAACCTCACCGGCGATGGGGTCGCTGGCGGCCTTTTGGTGTTCCTCGGCTTTGGTGGTGCGGTTAGCCAAATCACCTCGTTATTCAGTTGGGCACAAAGCCTACAGAGCAAGCACAGCTTAGATTACAGCCTCAGTCATGTGGCGTTTATCATTCTTATTGCCAATGTGGTGCTGTATTCATACTTAGCCAGAATCGGCAAGCGTTGGCTGGCGATTCCCTTATGTTCCATCATCGCCATTGTTATCGCCTTTTTATTTGGTGCGGGGTTTGATTTAGTCTTTGTAACCGAACCTGGCATCCCCAATTTAAACCCGGTTTATTGGTGGGGCAGTACCAGTGAAGGTTGGATGCTAGGCTTACCTAATCTGTCACATTTTATTGCCTCGCTACCGTTTGCCATTCTTGCCGTGGCGATGTGGCCACCAGATTTTCTTGGCCACCGGATTTTTCAGGAACTTAACTACCCTAAAGGTACAGATAAAGTATTGATGGACGTGGACGACACCATGACCACCTGTGCGTTTCGACAAATAGTGGGTACCGCAGTAGGCGGCGGTAATATTACCTCCAGTTGGGGGACATATATGATCCCAGCGGCTATAGCCAAACGACCGATACCAGCCGGCGCCATATTGTTAGGCGCTATGTGTATCGTCGTCGCCGTGTCAGGTTACCCGATGGATGTCGCGGTATGGAAACCGGTGATGTCTATTGCATTGCTGGTTGGCGTGTTTTTGCCATTATTAGAAGCTGGGCTGCAAATGGTAAAAGAATCCAAAGATGCGCAATCTGCGGGTATCTGTATTTTTGCCGCCTTTGTAGCTAACCCTGTTCTGGCATGGTCACTGACTATGCTGTTGGATAACAATGGTATGATAGGTGATAAAGATAGAGCCAAACAGTTGTCATTTGCCGACAGAGTTATTATACCTGGATTAGCATTTATCATTTGTTTAATTGCCATGTTAGCGGTGGGTATGCTGCCAGGCATACCAGCGCTATTGTAGCGAACTAGGTCAGCGGGAGACATTTATGACAGTACAATTTATCGCGACCATCCTAGGTGAAGAGCGCTCCGGTGTGATGCGCAGCCTTGCTCAACAAACAAATCAGTTGGGCGGTATTTGGTTAGACTCGCGGGTGAGCCAACTCGGCGGTCGTTTTGTGGGTTTGATTAAGATTGAGATTGGTGAGGACAAAGCTGATGAGTTAAAGGCCTTTTTCGAACACCATGACGGTCTGATAACGCACTTTAATGATTGCAATGACTTACAACAAAGTTTTGCACTGTGGTCATTAACCTATGAAGCGCGTGATAAGTCAGGTTTGATCGATCAGATCACCCAAGCATTGGCGGAATTCGCTATTGATATTGATGATATGGAATCACATCGCTACGCCGTTGTTGAATTAGGACAAAGCGTACTGAGTGCGTATTTTAGTTTGAGGACGCCGATAGACTTTTCACCTGAGCCACTGCAAGAGAAACTGCAACATATCGATCAACAGGCGTCAATCGAAATAACACAAATGCAGTGACACTGCGGGATTAACCAAACTCAATACCGATGATTCGCTGATGGTTTAGATTGTACACCGCAAATCCATCCGCATCTAATATTCCGTAGCTTTGCTCAAAACCGCCTTTCGCTAACGTTATTGAGCCAGGGTTTAATAAATAGCGCTGCTTTGAATATTCCGCTTTTGGTAGATGACTATGGCCAAACAAATAGACGTCACCATCGCTAAAAAAATCATCGCTCGCATCGTCACTATATAAATGCCCATGGCTAAGAACTATGCGGCGATCTTTTAGATACACTATCGCCATATCCGACATCATCGGAAAGTTAAGCAACATTTGATCAACTTCACTGTCGCAGTTGCCACGCACTGCAATAACCTGCGTCGCGAAAGCGTTTAATAGCGTTGCACATTTGAGCGGCGAATACTCATCAACCATTGGATTTCTTGGGCCATGATTCAATATATCGCCCAGCACAATAATGCCTTTGATTGGCTGTTGCGAATATTTGTCTAATACGGTTTTAAGGTTGGTGATGCAACCATGTATATCCGCTAGAACAATAAACATAAACACTCTCTTACACAAAGGATAACAACAGTCAGTGCCTAGATTTTGTAACCAATCACGTTAACAATTGACTAACAAAAATTACATTAATCACCAAGATTATTTGATTGCAATTAACTATTATCTCGATAGGCCATGAAATTAGTTGTTTTTAACATATAATTTTATAACAGCAATTGGGTAATTGCTGGTGCAATTACCAAGAGCACGCCATGCTCTTAAAACAATGACGCACATATTTAAAGTTATGGTGTCGATATATATTCTGTTTGACACGGTAACTGGCCTTTCTAAAATTTGGAGACCGAAATGGTTAGTGATAGCAAAACAAACGCGTGGAGCGACTTCACCCCAGGAGACTGGCAAGAACAGGTGAACGTTCGAGACTTTATCCAGAAAAACTATACTCCATACCAAGGTGACGACAGCTTTTTAGCTGGTGCAACAGATGCAACCAAAACGCTATGGCAACAAGTTGCTGAAGGTATCAAGCAAGAAAACGAAACCTTAGCGCCCGTCGATTTTGATACCGATGTTCCATCAACAATTACTTCCCACGGCCCAGGCTACATCAACAAAGATTTAGAAACCATTGTTGGTTTACAAACGGATGCTCCACTTAAGCGCGGCATCGTATGTAACGGTGGTATTCGTATGGTCGAAAACAGCGCCAAAGTTTACGGCAAAGAGCTATCGCCTCAGGTTAGCGAAATATTCCACAAATATCGTAAGACCCATAACCAAGGGGTATTCGATGTTTACACCTCTGACATTCTTAAAGCCCGTAAGTCCGGTATTATCACCGGTTTACCTGATGCCTATGGCCGTGGTCGAATTATCGGTGATTATCGCCGTGTTGCTTTATATGGCATTGACTTTTTAATGCAAGATAAAGCGGCGCAACACAAATCACTAGAGCAAGAGTTAACAGATGCGACAAGCAGCGAAGAGTTAGAGCGCATCATTCGTTTACGTGAAGAGATTTTTGACCAACATCGCGCCCTTAATGATATGAAAACCATGGCACAAAGCTATGGCTATGACATTTCAAAACCAGCACTTAATGCTCAAGAAGCGGTGCAATGGACTTACTTTGCCTACTTAGCGGCAATTAAATCGCAAAACGGTGCGGCAATGTCGTTTGGTCGCGTGTCAACTTTCTTAGATATCTATATTGAACGTGACATTGAACGTGGTGTGCTTGATGAAGAGAAAGCTCAAGAGCTGATTGACCACCTTGTGATGAAACTGCGTATGGTGCGTTTCTTACGTACTCCTGATTATGACGAGTTATTCTCAGGCGACCCGATATGGGCGACCGAATCTATTGGAGGTATGGGTCTTGATGGCCGTACATTGGTGAGTAAAACCAACTTTCGTTTTCTTAATACCTTATACACCATGGGTGCCAGTCCAGAGCCGAATATGACGGTGCTTTGGTCTGAGCATTTGCCAGAAAACTTTAAACACTACTGTGCCAAAGTATCTATAGATACCAGCTCAATTCAATATGAAAATGATGATTTGATGCGCGCTGATTTTAACTCAGATGATTACGGTATCGCCTGCTGTGTAAGCCCAATGATCCTCGGCAAGCAAATGCAGTTTTTTGGTGCACGTGCCAATTTAGCCAAAGCGCTACTTTATGCCATCAATGGTGGTGTAGATGAAAAAATGCAAACTCAAATTGGCCCTAAAATGGATCCTATCACCGATGAGGTGCTAGATTACGATACGGTCAAAGCCAATTTTGATCAGGTTACCGATTGGGTTGCCAAACAGTATGTATTGGCATTGAACTGCATTCATTTCATGCACGATAAATACAGTTATGAAGCGTCATTAATGGCATTGCATGACCGAGATGTTGAACGCACCATGGCCTGTGGTATCGCCGGCCTATCGGTGACCGCCGATAGCTTATCTGCGATAAAATATGCCAAAGTAAAACCGATTCGTAACGAAGACGGTGTTGCCATTGATTTTGAAATTGACGGCGACTTCCCAGCGTTTGGTAATAACGACGCTCGAGTTGATGACATTGCTTGTGATTTGGTCAGTGAGTTTATGGCGAAAGTCGAGAAGAGCCCAATTTACCGCAAAGCGACGCCGACTCAATCGGTGTTAACCATCACTTCAAATGTGGTTTATGGTAAGAAAACAGGCTCAACGCCAGACGGTCGCAAAGCGGGTATGCCGTTTGCACCGGGCGCAAACCCGATGCATGGCCGTGATACCAAAGGCGCACTTGCGGTGATGCAATCTGTCGGTAAACTGCCATTTAAAGACGCTAAAGATGGTATTTCATATACTTTCTCAATGGTGCCTGGCGCATTGGGTAAAGACGATAGCAGCAAACAGCAAAACTTGTCAGCCTTGCTTGATGGTTACTTCCACCATGACGACAGCATTGAAGGTGGGCAACACATCAACGTCAACGTTCTTGACCGAGAAATGCTGTTGGATGCGATGGCACACCCAGAGCAATACCCACAGTTAACCATTCGAGTGTCTGGTTATGCGGTGCGCTTTAACTCGCTCACCCAAGAGCAAAAACAGGATGTTATTAATCGTACCTTTATCGATCGTATGTAATGACCTAAACAATAAGGATGGCTTCTGCCATCCTTATTTGTGTTAGACGCTTGAGGATTATATGGTTACGGGTCGTGTTCATTCAGTAGAGTCTTGCGGAACCTTTGACGGTCCCGGCATACGTTTTATTGTCTTTATGCAAGGTTGCCTTATGCGCTGCAAATACTGTCATAATCGTGATAGTTGGGACGAAGATGCTGGCGATGAAATGACCGTTGAGCAAGTTTTGGAGCAAGTGCGCCCCTATAAACACTTCTTTAAATCCTCTGGTGGCGGCATCACTGTCTCTGGTGGTGAGCCTATCTTACAAGCCGAATTTGTTACCGCTCTGTTTACCGCTTGCAAGCAAGAAGGCATACATACCACACTCGACACCAATGGCTTTATTCGCGGTCAAGACGAGAAGATGGATGCCTTGATGCAAGTCACCGATCTGGTGTTACTCGATTTAAAACAGATTCAGGATAAAATCCATATTGATTTAACCAAAGTCAGCAATCGCTATGCGTTGAGTTTTGCGCGCCACCTGCAAAAGATCAACAAACCGGTTTGGATTCGCTATGTGATTGTGCCTGGCTATACCGATGACCAATTATCGGCGCAGTTATTGGCAGAATTTCTGCATCCAATGGACAATGTGGTACATATCGAATTGCTGCCCTATCATTCTATTGGTGCCTATAAATGGCAGCAATACGGTGATACCTATGAGCTCGCCCATATTCACCCCCCCAGCCAACTGACCATGCAGCAGTTGAAGAAAACCTTTAATATATACGGACTTAAAGTCGTCCTTTAAGCTCATATCGATTTATCTGCGGGTTGTCGCACAAAGCCGACACTTTATCGTAGCGACTTTTGACATTTCGCCGCGACACTGCTCTATTAGAGCTACACTCAATGAACAATCCCCCGAAGACAAAAGATTATGAAAGTTAACTATAGTGCCCTAGCAATCGGCTGTGGCTTGTCACTTACTTTGGCGGCGTGTAGCTCAACTATGCAAGACAACAATGACTCAGAACCACAAGACCCACGTTTGGTGTATGTTGGCGAAGACAATAAAAAATCGGTGATGTTACGCGAAGATGGTCGTGGCGATCGTGTTGTCAGCGCCCCTTGGGCAACTCGCTCAGCAGTACTTGGCAGCAACGGCATGGCAGCAACATCGCACCCGCTTGCGAGCCAGGTTGCGATTGATATTTTAAAGCAAGGTGGCAGTGCGGTTGATGCCGCGATTGCCGCCAATGCAGCGATTGGGCTTATGGAGCCAACGGGCAACGGCATTGGCGGTGACTTATTTGCCATTGTTTGGGATCCAAAAACCGAAAAACTCTATGGCCTAAATGGCTCTGGCCGTTCGCCTAAAGGACAAACGTTAGCGCAGCTCAAAGCAAAAATTGGTGATGTCAGTGAAATACCTAATTGGGGTAGCGCACCAGTCACCGTGCCAGGTACGGTTGATGCCTGGTATGAGCTGCATGCTAAGTTTGGTAGCTTAGAGATGAGTGACAACCTGCAACCCGCTATCGATTATGCCAATCAAGGTTTCCCTGTAACCGAAGTGGTGTCTTATTACATGGGTATTTATCAGGAACGTTATCAACGCCTACATAAAGAAGGTGAAATTGAAGAAATTGATAACTACAAAGCAACCTACTTAGTTGACGGCGAGTACATCAAAGAAGGACAAATTTTTAAAAATCCAGATTTAGCCAACACCTTAAGCAAGATAGCCAAAGGTGGTCGTGATGCCTTTTATCTAGGTGACATAGCCGACACCATGGACGCATATTTCAAACGCATAGGTGGTGCCTTAAGAAAAGAAGATTTTGCCAGCCACACCAGTACCTGGATTGAGCCGGTATCGGTTAACTATAGAGGCTACGATGTATGGGAGCTACCACCAAATGGCCAAGGCATTGCCGCATTGCAAATGCTAAATATTCTTGAAGGTTATGACTTGAAAGAAATGGGTCACAACAGTGCAGATTACCTACACGTAATGACCGAAGCGAAAAAGCTGGCCTTTGAAGACCGTGCCCGTTTTTATGCTGACCCGGACTACTATGACATCCCACTCGAAGGCTTATTGTCAAAAGACTATGCTGAAAAACGTCGCCAACTAATTGATATGAACAAAGCGGCGAATAAGGTAGAGCATGGCGATCCTAAATTGATTGATGGCGATACCATCTACCTTACCGTAGCTGACAAGAACGGCATGATGGTTTCTTTGATTCAAAGTAACTATCGCGGCATGGGCACTGGCTTGGTTGCTGACGATTTAGGCTTTATCTTCCAAAACCGTGGTGCTCAATATTCTCTAACCGAAGGACATCCTAATGTGTATGCGCCGGGCAAGCGTCCTTTCCATACCATTATCCCAGCTTTTTTAACCAAAGACGGTCAACCATTGATGAGCTTTGGGTTAATGGGTGGCGCTATGCAGCCTCAAGGTCATGTACAAATGGTTGCCAACATCATCGACTTTGGTATGGGCGTGCAACAATCGGGTGATGCCGCGCGTTATCACCACAGAGGCTCAACTGAACCCACTTGGCAGGAGCGTATGCAAGACGGCGGTGTGCTTGAATTAGAAAGTGGCGTAAACGCTGACGTGGTTCTTGAATTACAAAAACGCGGTCACAAAGTGGATATCACCTCAGGTCCATTTGGTGGTTACCAAGCCATCTGGCGCGATCCTGAAACGGGTGTTTATTACGGTGCCAGCGAGATGCGTAAAGACGGTATGGCCATAGGTTACTAACCTAGACAACACTAATTAACCTCTCATTCTAAAGCCACCAAATAACGGTGGCTTTTTTATATCTAAACGCCCCAAAAAACATCGTAACTCAAGTATGATTTTGCTTGATTTGGATCAACGAAAAACTCGATATTTATTGTTGTTTATTTGACCAGGAGTAATATAGCCAGGTCGTAGGTTTCTCGATTTCTGTTTTGCAGTAAGGGCGATCAAATGAATGAACAAACGATACTAAAGATCTGTGTTTATACCACAGCATCCTTTTCTATTTTAGGTGTTAGCTGGGGCTTATATGCGGGCTCTGGCATGGTATTGTTTGATGGTATTTACTCCACCATCAGTCTGCTGCTTAGTCTGGTGTCTCTAATCGTTCTTAAACAAATTCAGTGTGAAAATGAAGACATGCGCTTTCCTTTTGGCAAAGCGCACTTTGAGCCTCTGATCATCATGTTTAAGTCGCTTATCATCATTGGTGTCTGTTTGTTCTCAAGTATCGATGCCGTATTAGTTGTGCTGCAAGGTGGCCGTCAGGTGGCGATAGAATCTGCGCTTATTTATGCTGTGATAAGCACCATAGGTTGTTTTGTTATTTTCATGTTTTTATTACTTAAAAACAGAAAGATAGGCTCAAAACTTCTTGATGCCGAAAAGAACCAATGGTTTGGTGACACCTTACTCAGTGCAGGTGTGTTGGTTGGCTTTAGTGCTTCGTTGTTCTTGAGAGATGGCCAATATAGTCACCTCATTCCTTTTGCCGATCCTGTAATGGTGGTTATCGACATCTGAGATGGACGCTATACGAAAAAGGCTAGGCAAAGCGGCAGAGCAAATTAACGAACAACACTGGGTAAATATCAACTTTACCGCTTGTGAAGCACGGTTGTAGATATATCAGCACGGACACCGGCGGAATCACATTTGTGTGCTACGTTGGCATTATTACACCCATGTCCATTAACCCACCATATTTTTGGTTGGGATCTTCGTCAGTGTCAAGGGACTCTGTAAGGCTGCTTTGTGCCATTTGCCACCAAAACCTCAACTAACTTACGCGTTCGCGCTCGGTTGCATTGGCTTGTTTACATCACTTTGACCTAACAAGGATATACCAAGCCAGATAAACCAAATGATCTGTGTAATACCAAAAATTTCGGTAAATATTTCATCGGGGTAGATTGTTGCCACACCAGCTATTCCGACAAAAACACCAAGGTAATTCAGTCCTCGTGAGAAGGTTTTCGATTTTAAAGCCGCGACACTGATTAAGAGTACCCAAAGTCCGCTAACAAGCTCGTTTCCTCCACCAAGACTTTCGATGATTACTGAAATCGTTCTCCACATATCAAAAGCTTTCTCGGCGGATACGTCCATCAGATTAACTGCGTGTGAAAGCCCTATATTTGCCAACATACCACTTGCAATGACCAGAACAACCCAAACAACGCCGAAAACAGATCCCACTTTCACAAGTAGTTCATTGGTTGATTTTAATTTCTCATATAAGCCAACAACAAGAACCGCGAGAAATATTCCAAATACCGCATACATTAAGAAATAAATCATCGAAAACACAAGCTGATTATCGGCCAAATAGGCCATTTTTTCTGATGCCGAATCTTGTGCGGGGTATGCCCAAAAAGCGCCAAAATATACGAAGGCAACAATATAAATTAACGCCTCAAAAATAGCTGAAATGCCTGCAACTTTTTGTAAATTATTCATTAAAACTATCCTGTTTTATTGGTAATGCTAACACCATCATCAAGCGCTCAAAACAGAGCGAAGTGGTGACTTTTGCTCTAGTGGCAACTGACTAAAAGACCTTGTTAGGAAACTTTACCAACTTTATTTAATGTGTCTTTCGCTAATTTCATGATCTGCATCCATTGTGGATCATTTAATAAACCATCAATAGAAAGTTCTTCATCATTTAAATTCTGCTCAAAGAGCTTTGTAAATTCCCAGAGTATTGATTTCTCGCTTGCATTGAAGCTTTCAGAAATTAATCTTGTTCCATTTGGTAAAGATTCCATAACTAAATCATCAAACCACCAACAAACAAATTCACTTTTATAATCGCTGTATTCTACTTTTGCAGCAAATTCTCTCTGTCGATATACAGGCGAGATAAAATTCAATGTATCTAAACACGAATTTCTGAATTCTTGAGCCGCACTATCCATAGCTATCTAACCGTTACTGGCAAACTCTTCTAATGCAGACTTTGCAATATCTGCTTTAGCCGTTTGTACAAAAATATGATCGTGATAATAAGCGGCAATAACATTTGCGCTTACCCCTTTTGAGGCTAACTTGCTTGCTACTGCCGCGGTAAGTCCTACCGCCTCTAAACTTGAATGGACCGTTAATATAATTTGGCTGTAAGTCCCCGAAAACGAAAAGCCTGCTTTCTCAGCAACTGACTTTTCAACAACAAGCGTTAGTCCTTCTGGCTCTATAAACGTTGCGACGGGATTTAACTCAACATACTCTTTTAGGTCACCTGAAACGGTACAAAATACAAACTCAGCGGCAACTAATTTTGGCCTCATAGAACGCAACAACTCGTCTAAATCGGTAATGCCTGACATGTATCGTTTCCCCCTTATATTGCTAACAATTTCATTAAAGATAAATCTGTACTACGTTGGCCGTCTACTTAGGCAAAAACTCAAGTGTGTATTTAGTGTCGCCCGGCAACAGTGGTGAGGCGATGCCTTTTACCCAATCGTCATGCCCCTTGCCATAAAACGGTGACAATGGATGGCCAGATTGTGATGATGGCATGTGAAAAATGGCCTGTTTTTCATGCCCCGGAGATACCACCATACGTTGTGATGAACCAAAGTTGACGCCTTGAACGCGAGGCATAAACGTATCGCCACGAACAGCTTCTTGTGGCATGTCCAATAGCCAACCCAATGCAGGTATGGCTTTTGATAATGGGTGTTGAATTTTGGTGGTGTTAAATGCGCCCCAAGTTGCGTTATCAATTGCGCCGTATTGTTCAACGAGCTCTTGGTAGGTTGATTGTGCAATCGATTGACTGAACTCTGCCCATGAAGAAAAACCTTCAGGTAGCAAGTGCTCTGGTTGCTCGGTTAGCATTTGCCACATAGGCACTTCAATCTGATTACGAATAGGTCGAAACGACAGTGGTAACTCATTTTCTTCATTCATCGACTCCATCATATTGATTAGCGGAGAGAATAGCTTATCTCTTAGATTCAAGCGAAATTGACGTACATACAAATAACCAACAGAATCAACCGATGCTCGTGCTTGCCAATCGTTTAACAAGACTACCAATTGGGCATAATCGTGCTGATTGACAAACTCTTCGGTAAATACCGTATCCAATAAATAGTTATGCCAAGGCGTTAAAAACACCGCTTTGTCGTCATTTTGAATGTCTAGTAAATCCTGTTCGCTGAATTGTTCAATCGCCATTAAACCGTCGCGAATTTGCTGGCTACGTGCGCCTAGTGCATAGCCGCCATTACCCACTTTTTGGTACATATTGCCACCAACCACACGGCTATTACCGGTCCATAATCGATTATGTTCTGGGTTAATCACCACAGGGTATTCATTTGATTCAATGTAACCAGACCAACCAACCGCACCGGTACTCCAGTCTTGCGGTATTGCCCAGCCTTGGCTGCCGGTATTATCCAAACCAAACTTTCTTGGCATGGCACCAGCTATTGTCCAAGCGATATTGCCATCTTTGTCACCAACCATTAAGTTTTGTGCGGGAATACCTGCACTGTGAGCCACATCGATGGCTTGTTGAACATTTTGCGCACGCTCCAAACCAAGCAGATTAAAATTGATACCTTCGGCATCATGAGCCACCCAACGCATGGCCAACAAATTGCCTTGATGATCTTCTCCAATCACAGGTCCCCATTGAGTCACTTTAATATCGATCAATTGTTCTTCGTCGCCTTTTATAGCGATACGCTCTTGCTCTACCATAAACGGCTTGTAGCCATCTGGGGTTAAATATTGGCTACCATCTTCAGATAGCACTAATTTGATCAGATCATTCCAATCGCCGTAACTGTTGGTAAAGCCCCAGGCAATGTTGTGGTTACTGCCAACCACAATAGCAGGTGTCCCAGGTAAAGAAACACCGTCAATCAATTGAGGTTTATTGTTGGCGGAATAACGTAAGCTGGTTCTGAACCAGATATTGGGTACATCAATGCCCAAGTGCATATCATCGGCGACAATTGCACTGCCGGTTTTAGAAATCTTGCCGGACACAGCCCAGTTATTACTACCCTTTTGTCCTTCTTGATTATCCGGAAATAGATTGAATTCTTGCGCTTGTTTTTTGGTTACAGATACAGTGTCATCAATAAATATCTTATTTGCAGGAATTTGACCTTTCGGCAACTCAGTTGCATCTACTGCCGCATCCCAGTTAGAACCTTCAGGGGTTAAGAATTGAAAGGCATCTGCCGATAATAAATCAGACATCGCCCCTAGCAATAACTCTCTATCGCCGTATTCATACTGCAAATCCAAATACATTGAATAAAGCACTAACATACTGTCTTCTGTGACCCAAGGCTTGGGTTCTGATCTTAATAAAGCATATTCAAACGGTTTTGCTGAAAGCTCGTATAAGCCTTGGTTAACGCCTGCGGTGTAATTTTGCAAAATGGCTTGTTGCTCATCGGTAAGCAGTTTCACATACTCGCCAACACGCTTTCTAAACTGGTGTTTACGAATTTTGCTATCGTGTTTTACGGCTATTTCACCAAATAATTCAGACAACTCACCCGCGGAATTTTTTCGCAAAAGGTCCATTTGGAAAAAGCGCTCTTGCGCATGCAAATAACCCAGTGCAAAACTGACATCTTGACGAGTACCACCGGTAATTTGTGCAATGCCCTGGTCATCTCGAGTTGCGGTTACGGCCTGCTCAACCTGCGCATCTACTTTACCTTCCAACTTAGGCAAGCTCTGGCGCAAATATAGATAGATAGCGACAGCCGCTACTATCAGAATAACGAGCGCTATTTTTGCAGATTTAACTAACCGATGAGTCATTAAGTTGTCCTTGTTTTTATTATTATGGTTTGATGTTTTAGTCATCTTACTCTGTATATACTGTCATTTTCGACCTAAACGGTCAGAAAAAACGATTAAGCCTTTACCAAGTTAATTGCACTATATCGCTTTCTGCACTTAATGATTCCACTAGCATCACTTTGTTGCTGTCGGTATTGATATCAAAGTTTAAGCGAAAGCGATTATCACCAATGGACCAACAGCTTTCTTTTTTCTCGCTAGGTTCTTGAACAAGCGCTATTTTACACAAGAATGCTTCCGGGATTTGATACTTGGTATAATAAAAAGCATCGTCCGTTAATCGCCAGCGATTTGGGCTTGCAGATGCCACTTTACCCAAGCTTTGCATCGGCTGCCATTGCTCATTTTCCTTTGTTAAACGAATAACCGTTAGGTCTGGCTTTATTCCTATGGCCTCATTTGTATGGTTAGCCCTAAGAGAAAAAGCCAACATGTTTTCAACCACTGGAAACATGTGTTGCGTTGTAACATCAAGTGACACGATATCCGGTTTATTGGCGGTCATTCGGGCGACATAAACATGGCGACTATCCAAATGCCAAACTGGATTGGCAAATCGCTCCAGAGCCGGAGTAATAAAAGTTACAGGGTTATTTTTATCACCATTCATTGGGGCGCTAAATAGCCGCCCACCAGAGGCACCAATAAGTAACGCCTTGTCCGGAGAAGCGGAAATTGAATTAAGCTGAGCACTATTTTCTAGTGTCGCGATATCTCGCAATTGATTCTGCTTTGATAGCTGCTGAAACTGCAACTGCTTGCCCTGTAGCGACACCAATAACAGTCCAGAATCATTACCTAAGTATTGAGGAAAGTCCTGAGCATTGGCGCGCCTGAGTAAACGACCACCATTAAGAATAGGTGCCGATTTATCCGCGTTATCTGGCAAGCGTAATGACGCCAACGGCGTTTCCTGTAGATCAAGAAAATTGCCATTATGCTGACGCAAGACATAACATTGTTCACCACAGGCTGCGAATAAGTCGAGGCTATGCTCAGGTAATGGTGGTGTATTTACGTACTGACCAGAAGCGATACTAAAGCGCCCATGTTCACCATAAAAGTTACTCATCGCAATGGTGTTGCCATCCGGTGTCCAGATAAGTCGACTGGGAACAAAAGGTAAGGTCGTTTTCACTACCAAATTGCCCGTCAACAATGAGGTGACTATTAAACTGGACTCTTGAGACACCTCTTCACGTAATATTGCCAGCAGTTCACCATTTGGCGACAAAGCCGCTTTGTAATCGCCACGTCCAGCCACATTGGGATTGGTTAAAGGTTGCAGCGTTTGCGTACTTGGATCAAATGCATAGATACGGTGTTGCTTATTCGGCTTAATGGTTTCAGCAAGCAATAAGCCTTTATCATCATGCAACCAACCAATAACGAACTTACCTTTCAATACAGGTGAATCGAGAGTTTGTAGATGGGTAACCTCACCGTTTTCATCAAAATCGGCGACATGAAAGCTCGACTTCTGAGCAAGCAAGCGCATAAATGCCAACTTGGAACCATCCGCTGACCAATAACTGTCGCTATAATTAGCCTCATCCCAACTTAAACGTTTGACGATATTGTCGTTTAGCGATTTAACGTACAGTTGCTGCGGGCTATTGCGGGTATCACGATGGATAAATGCCAATTTGCCTTGCTCGGCATGATAATTGGCGTCTACTTCCGAGCCGGTTAATTCGGTTAAACGGGTGAGCTTGGGCGCTTTATTTGTATCAAGGTTTGATTTGTCTGAGTTTGGAAGGTAAGAATTTAATAACATTGCTGCGATGCCAATCCCCCCTGCCATGAAAGCATATGTTAGCCATTTGCGTTTCGCCGGTACCTTTGCGGACATTTGCCCTTCTTCAAACTCAAAACTCACTTTGGCGAGCCATTTATAGCCTTGTTTTGGTATGGTCTTTATAAAGCTAGGAGAGCGAGCATCATCACCTAGCAAATCCCGCAATTTTTTCATGGCTGCACGCAGTGCTTCATCGGTAACCGGTCTACCACCCCACACGACTTGTTCAATCGTATTTCTGGATATAATGACACCGGGGTTTTCGATAAATAGCCACAACAACGAATACAGTTGCGGCTCAATTTTGACATGTTCGCCTTTTTTCATCAGTTGTTCAGTCGCCTTTAGCAGGCGAAATTCAGTGAAAATATAAATATCTGGTGACTGTGCTCTTTCTACCATAAATCAATGTTTTAGCTAATGTGACTTTTTGTGAAGTAGTCAGTTTGACACAAGTTAACGAGACATAACATAAGTTTTGTATCTTTACGTTTTCAAATAATTTACAACCTATTTACTTATCTGAATTTTGTATTTAAGGAGATGGGTTTGCAAAATCTACACAAGATCATAAGGCAATTATTAACGACAACTTTAGTGTTGGTATTGAGCTTTGTATTGGGCACTGCCAACGTCAATGCAAAGGCACCACAAGATATTAGACAACTAGATAAACAGCTCGTCGACATTGTTGCCAAACATAAACTGCCTTCACTAAGTTACGCTGTTTTAGAGCAAGGCAAGCCATTGCATCAACGTTCAATTGGTTTTGCCAATATACAGTCAAAACAAGCAGCAAGCATAGATACTTCTTATCGAATTGCCTCAGTCAGTAAAATGATTGTCGGCCTTGCTATCATGCAATTGGTGGAATCGAAACAATTAACATTGGAAGATGAACTAAAAACTTTACTTCCTGATTTGCAATTTCGAAACCAGTGGCAATCAACTCACCCAATAAAACTTGTACACCTAATGGAAAACACCACAGGTTGGGATGAAATCGCTTTGCAAGAATTTGCTTACAACAATGAATCACAGCTACCGCTGGCACAAGCACTGGCTTTGTATCCGGATAGCCGAACATCTCGTTGGCCACCAGGTACCCGTCACACTTATACGAACTCTGCGGCAACCGTTGCAGCTCTTATCGTAGAGACTGTGACGGACATGCCGTTTGATAAATATGTACAACAATATATTTTTTCGCCCCTCGAAATATCCACCGCCAATTACAGTAATGATAATCCCGCTAATGCCAAAGGCTATGGGCCCGTGCAGCAAGAAATCACATACAAGCCTATCCTGATGACACCTTCTGGTGGCTTAACCATTAGCTTGAATGACCTTAGCAAGATATTACATGCCTTTATTGTGCGTTCACCCAGTTTATTAAGCTCTGACAGTTATCAACGAATCGAGCACTCTCATTCAACAAATGCTGGAATTTTTCCTGCTGGGTACGGCATATTCAATTACGCCCGCTATTATCAAGGTTGGCGTTTTCGAGGTCACGATGGTGCATTACCTGGTTGGCGCTCTGAGTTGTCCTACTCGCCCGAATTCAAATCTGGCTTTGTTGTCCTACAAAACAGTGAAAATGATGCCGCATTTAGAGCGATAATTACCGCAATCAGTAATTTTGTTATTGCTAATTGGGATAAGCCGAGTTTAAGTGCAGCCGATCAATCAACAACACCTCAAGAGGTAACAGGCTATTACCGTTACCAAAACCCACGTAACGCCAAACGCTATTTTATAGAGCGTCTGGCAGCCACCAACAAATTAAGCGAACAAGCTGAAAGTACGACATTTACCAGTGTTTTTCCTCCAGGTTGGCGACGAGATTTACATTATGCAGGAGACAATAGGTGGAAAAATGATAAAGGTGAAGTGGTGATGATACAAACCACCGATCCACAGTTAGGCAAGGTATTTCATTACGGCGATCGCGTCTTTAGCCAAGTATCCGGATTTAGTGCTTGGATTGACAAGGTCCTTCTTGTTCTCTGGTTATTATGTTTGATCATTACCTTGCCAGTAGCGATATTTTGGTTAATTCGCTTATCGAAAAAACACTATCAAAATACCGCTAGTGAAAAATTACGTTGTGCGGTGTTATTGGCCTCATTAAGTGCTTGGTTATTTATATTCTTCCTTGCCTTCGGATTGTTGTCGCCAATAAATCGACTAGGTGGACCAACATGGATATCGATTGGCTTGATGTTGAGTAGTTTACTCTTAGTAGCAATAACCATGCTAGCTATAAGGTGGTATGCAAAAAACGTGAAACTGTCTGTGGGTAAATTTGCCAATGTCTTCGCGACCATCTTATTACCTATACAATTGATAATTGTTGTCTACCTTGGTTGGTACGGCGTAATCGGCGTTCAATCCTGGACCTAAGCTGGTTATAAATAGCAACAATCTAAAAGGTGTATATGCATTCAAATATACACCTTTCTTGCTTCTAGGTTACTTTTGCTATTGAAAACAACAAAATAAATACAATATTCATATAGGTAACAGATAAATTTAACCTAAGAGCAATTATGCAACGACTATGGATTCTAATAACGTTTATTCTTTCCACTTGTTTTGTCCAAGCAGGGCAACAACAGCGTGATGACAGTTCAGTCATTTCTTCCAGCGAAGCTAAATTGGTCATAGGTAATATTGTATCTGAACTTGAGCACACCTACCTTTATCCAGATAAAGGCGTAAAAGCATCTCGTGCATTACAACAAGCTTCAGACAGCAAAGACATGCAAAGCAATCAAAGTAGCGAATGGTTTCGAGATGAAATTCGCCGCATTTTACTCACTAGCACTCAAGATACAGGCTTTGATATTGTTCTTGAAAAAGAATTACTGCAATCGTCAGCAAATGGCACTGACTTTGATAAATTGTCTAACGGTAATGTTAATGTGGAAATTCTCGAGTCGAACATTGGTCACTTGACGATAAGCGAAAATTTTATCTTTGCAGATTCACATCAAATATTGCTTGATGCTTTCCAGCTAATGGCCAATGTTGAGGCAATGATCATTGACCTGCGAGCCGCAGATCATGTCGATTTATCGCTGGTTCAGCAAATGATTAGTTTTTTTATTAAACCTGAGACTCTCATAGGCAATGTTCAATTCAACAACCACACATCACCATTGATGTCATTAAAGACACCTGGTTATGACAAACTTAAAGATGACTTCCCTTTGTACATTATCAATTCAGCCTTTGTGTCTGGCGAGTGGGAGTTCTTTAGTCATTCCCTGCAACAGTTTGATAAAGCCGTGGTTCTTGGCGCGGAAACGATGGGCTTAGGTTATTTCACCAAACCAATTAACGTAGGCTCACAATTGATAGTAAAAATACCGTATGCGGTGATCAAAGACCCGGTATCGGAAGAGTCTTGGGATAAACATGGTGTCACACCGGATGTATTTGCCAAAGATGAAGAGGTAGTGGATAAAGCGTTTCATTTGGCTTTGACTGCGCTGTCTGAATAAAAATAAAGGGAGCATAATGCTCCCTTTTAATTTGAATGTGTTTTGACCATTAAGACTGTTTTCTTGCCAGGTTTAGCGCCACATCTTCAATCATATCTTCCTGACCGCCAACGGTTTTCATACGACCAAGTTCCATTAAGATCTCTTCTGAGCGAACACCGTATTTAGCGGCAGCACGTTTAGCATGTAACAAGAATGATGAATAAACACCAGCGTAACCAAGAACTAAAGAGTCGCGATCAACACGAATAGGTTGTTCCATCATAGGCACGACAATTTCTTCAGCTGCTGCCATTAACTTGAATACATCAACACCAGTATGTGCGCCCATGCGAGTAGCTACCGCATTAAATACCTCCAACGGTGTATTGCCTGCACCAGCGCCAAGACCCGCTGCTGAACCATCAATTCGGGTTGCGCCCGCTTCCACAGCCGATAATGAATTAGCAACACCTAATGCTAAGTTGTGATGGCCGTGAAAGCCTATTTCAGTTTCTGACTTTAATCCGTCTCGTAACGCGCTAATGCGAGAGTAAACATCGTCTTGTAGCATGTAACCCGCAGAGTCTGTGCAATAAATACAATTCGCACCATAGCTTTCCATAAGCTTGGCCTGCTCAAGCAGTTGTTCTGGTTCAAGCATATGCGCCATCATCAAGAAGCCAACGGTATCCATGCCTAGCTCACGAGACTTGGCAATATGCTGTTCGCTTACATCTGCCTCGGTACACTGGGTGGCGACACGAATGGTATTAACGCCTAGCTCATGCGCCATTTTTAGATGATCAACGGTACCGATACCTGGCAATAACAAAGCGGAAATTTTCGCTTGCTTCATCTTTGGAATTACTGCAGATAAATACTCTTCATCAGTATGTGCCGGAAAGCCATAGTTAACCGAAGCGCCACCCAAGCCATCTCCGTGGGTTACTTCAATTAAAGGCACGCCAGCATCATCCAGTGAGGTAGCTAAGCTAACCATTTCATCCAAAGATATTTGATGACGTTTAGCATGCATGCCATCGCGTAAACACATGTCGTGCAAGGTAATTTTTTTATTGCGTAAATCCATAATTATTCTCCTTGCTCTTGCATATGTCTGGCGATCATCTCACCGGTTTTCAATGCTGCCGCGGTCATGATATCGAGGTTACCAGCATAGGTTGGTAGATAGTCACCAAGACCAGCAACTTCTAAAAATACCGATACGCGTTTGCCATCAAACACAGGGCCATTTTTTAACGTATAACCTGGTACATACTGTTGCACAGATTCAATCATGGCCAATACCGATTCAGTAATAGCTTGCTCATCGGGTGTATCTGCCAGCAAACAGTGAACCGTATCGCGCATCATTAAAGGAGGCTCAGCCGGATTCATAACAATGATGGCTTTACCCTGTTTTGCACCACCAACTTTTTCCAGAGCACCTGCCGTGGTACGAGTAAATTCATCGATGTTTTTTCGGGTCCCAGGCCCCGCTGATTTTGATGCAATAGTTGCAACAATTTCTGCATAATCAACATCTTGCACTCGAGAGATGGCATTAACAATTGGAATTGTCGCTTGACCACCACAAGTGACCATATTGACGTTATCCAGATTCGCTTTGATGTGCTCATCTAAGTTGACCGGCGGCACACAAAACGGACCGATAGCGGCAGGAGTTAAATCGATGACCTTAACGCCTTTGCTTTGCAGCTTGGCATTATTCTCACCATGCACATATGCCGACGTCGCATCAAAGGCGATTTGAATATTGTCCGCTTCAATATGTTCTAGTAAACCATCAACACCCTCTGCCGTTACTTTTAAGCCGGCGGCTTTGGCTTTTGCCAAGCCATCCGATTCTGGGTCAATGCCGACCATCCATACCGGGTTAATGATGTCGCTTCTCAGTGCTTTTATCATAAGATCGGTACCAATATTGCCCGAGCCAATTAACGCGACATTAATCTTGTTTGTCATATAACTTTTCTCTTTACTTTCGTAAGAACAGGTAATGTTTATTTATTCGATAAATTGATAGTTGGCGCTGCCAACACCATCAATATGCATACGCATGTCGTCATCAGACTTGCACGGGATCATCGCCGCTAGTGAACCAGACAAGATAATTTCGCCGGCTTTTAATGATTCACCGTAATCACCCAATGCATTAGCTAACCAGGCAACGCAATTTAGCGGGGAACCTAGCGCAGCACTGCCCTGACCCTCTGCAATAAGTTCATCGTGGTTATGGATCTGCATCTGACAATTCTCAAAATCCACCGAGCGCGGATCGACTCGTTCATCACTTAATACAAAAATACCGCAGGACGCATTATCAGCAACGGTATCTGTGATCTTGATGCGCCAATCTTCAACTCGAGAATCGACGATTTCAAAACAAGCAGCAACGGCTTCTGTGGCTGCTAACACATCTTCTGGGGTAACACCTGGACCTTGCAAATCGTGCTTTAAAATAAAGGCTATTTCACCTTCAGACTTTGCTTGAATTAAGTCCTTAGAAAATGGAATTTTTGCACCACTTTGATAAATCATGGCATCGGTAAGAAAGCCAAAGTCTGGCTGATGTACGCCTAACATGTCTTGTACAACCTTACTGGTTAAACCGATCTTTTTACCAATAACCTTTTCACCACGTTGCAGACGTTGTTGTAAAAACAATTGCGACACTATATAGGCGTCATCTAAGGTAAATTCACCTTCTCGTTCGCTGATTGGTGTGATTGTCTGACGTGACGTTAATGCGCTGTATAGCTCATCGGCCAGTGCTTGTAATTGTTGCTGTTGCATAACGGCTGAGAAACCCTTTTATTCAATAATTTATTGCCAAACTAACTCTACTTGATAAAATTAAATAAAAATAATTGAATTAAGTTAAGCTAATCATTCAAATCTTGAATATTTAGTATAACCACAGCGAAAGAAATGCACCTATGGATCTTGCCAAAAGTCAGCTCAATATCAGTCATTTAAAGATGATCAGTACCATCGCTGAGTCAGAAACAGTAAAAGAGGCTGCTGAACGTTTGTTTATCACCCAACCAGCGTTAACCAATCGCATTAGAGAAGCCGAGCGACGCTTGAATACCGAGTTATTCGTAAGGCGAGGACGTAAACTGATCATCTCTTCTGCTGGTAAACGCTTATTGCATTCAGCCAATAAGATATTAGAGGAGCTGGCACGGGTCGAGCATGATATTGCGCGTTTAACCGACGGTGTGGAACAAGTGGTACGCTTAGGTTTACCAAACTATTCATCCTTTAAATGGTTGCCAGAAACCATTCAGGCATTTGCCAAGCATATGCCACAGGTTGAATTGGAAATTAATGCCAACGCACAGCTGCAACCACTTAATGCGCTGTATAACGGTGATATTGATATCGCCTTGATTTGCAGTGATAACCAAAACCTAAAAATCGATGAAAGCCAATATCAGTCGATGTTTATTCATCGCGATGAGCTTATGGTGTGTTTGAGTAATGACAACCCATTGGCAAGTAAAAGACACTTAGACATTGAAGATTTTAAACAGTCAACTTACATCACTAATTCAACGGTACCCGAGAAACACCGTGAATATGAGTTGTTCTTCAAGCCCAATAACATCATTCCTAAAAAGGTAATGCAGGTTGGTTTTAATGACGCCATTATTGAGCTGGTCAATGTTAACTTGGGTATTTCAATCATGTCGAAGCACTTGCTGTTACCATACAAGAATAGCCACAACATTCGCACCGCAAAGGTTAATAGCGATGGATTGCATGTGTATTGGCATTTGGCATTCGCCAAACGTGAAAACATTCAGGCGCCAGCGAATTTATTAGCAACGGCTTTAAGTCATTTCAGCTCTTAAGCTGTATAGAATTTGTGGCCAGTTTTGTTACCTAAGCCAACTCCATTTGCTTAATCACCTGCTGAGACAATGTCGAATTGGCATCACTAAGTTCCATGATCACATCAAAGTGATTGCATCGGGCAACTTGCAAACTTGTGCAGTCTAGGCGACGCGCCATGTCATCACTTTGGCGTTTAAATTCGCTGGTTTCATTGTCACCATAGGCAATAATGACATGACATTGTGGCGTTGATAATCGTATGGGGCTTAAGGTTTGAATTTCTTGCTCGCTTAACTGCAGCGGCTCATTGATATAGGTATGGGCAATAGGCTCGAGATCATATATGCCACTGACTGCGCATATTCCTTTGATAAAATCGCCATTCTCAATACCGTATTGTCGCCAGTCGGTTTGCGCCATCAGCATCGCTAAATGACCACCAGCAGAGCTACCAGACAAGTATATTTGTTCAGCATCATAACCAAACTTATCGGCATTTAAGTAGAGCCAGGCAATGGCACGACGGTTTTGTTCAACAATATCCGCTAGACGCACTTTAGGCGCCAGCGCATAGTTGATCACAGCAAAGTGACAGCCCAGCTGCTGAAAATTATTGGCAGCAAAGGCACTTTCATCCTTGGTTAATTGTTGCCAATATCCGCCATGAATATATACCTGTAATTTACCTTTGGCTTGCTTAGCCGTTGGTAAATACATATCAATCAGTTCATCCTCACTGTCGCCATAAGCTAAGTTGCTGCGCAGGCTTTGATGTTGCTCAGCCCATAGCGCCGAGGATTTACTGTCATCAACATAACGCTGAATAAACACGTTAATATCGTCAATACAGCTACTCGGTGAGTATTGAGATTCTAATTGTTCAAGGTCAAATTCACGGTACAACATGGCAATATCCGAAACGTTGTTAAAGGTTATTATTATTGTTTTCACACGTCAGCTAAAAACTATAGACCCGAAATGGCATTTCGATAAATTGAATTAATTATCACTAAAGATAAATATTTTGAATATAAAAGCATTCACAATATTTATTAAAAACGTAATTTTTTAAAAATTTTGTTATTTAATAAAACGCGCTAGAGTTAATAATTATTTGTTAACACCGTGTTTACTATGTCCAATATTCAGGATTTATATTGCTATGTTGACGGCGAATTTGTCGAAACAAGGCAATGTTTTGACAACATCAACCCGGTCGATGGCAGCAAAATTGGCGATATTTACCAAGCCGACAAGCCATTGATTGACCAAGCCGTATATGCCGCTCGTCATGCCCAGCAACATAGCTGGGGCAAAATGACCGTTAATCAACGTTGCGCCTTATTACATAAAGTCGCTGACCGAATGGCCGAGCGAGAGCAAGAATTTATTGATGCAGAAATGCGCGACACCGGTAAGTCATTGCATCAATTAAAAACCATTGATATTCCGCGTGGCACCGCAAATTTTAGAACCTTTGCTGATATGGTTAAGTTTCAGGGCGGTGAAACCTTTATGACCGAACAAGCCAATGGTGATAAAGCCTTAAACTACACCATCAATAAACCGTTAGGTGTGGTTGCTATTATCTCTCCGTGGAATTTACCGTTATTGTTAGCGACATGGAAAATAGCGCCAGCGATGGCCTGTGGCAATTCAGTTATTGTAAAACCTTCTGAAGAAACCTCGTCGACCATGTATTTATTGGCGCAGATCATGGATGAAGTTGGCATACCAAAAGGTGCATTTAACCTCATATTGGGTCGTGGTACAGATATTGGCGATGCCATAACCGCGAACACCGGCATTAATGCGGTTACCTTTACCGGTGCGTCAAAAACTGGCAAACACATAATGCAAAACGCGGCTAGTACGGTAAAACCCTTGTCATTTGAACTAGGCGGCAAGAACTCGGCCATTGTATTTGCAGATGCTGATCTCGATAAAGCCATCAAAGGCGTTGCCCGCTCTACGTTTACCAATTGTGGTCAAGTGTGTTTGTGCACCGAAAAAGTCTATGTGCACCGCAGTATTTTTGCCGAATTTGTCGGCGGATTAAAACGCGAAGCAGAAAACATCACCATAGGTTACCCAACCGATGAAAAGGTTTTTATGGGTCCTTTGGTATCGCAAGCTCATCAACAAAAAGTGTTGGCATGCTACCAGTTAGCCAAGGATGAAGGGGCGACGTTTATTAGTGGCGGTAGCGTACCAAAATTTAACGATGAACGCGATAACGGCTATTTCATTGAACCCACCATCATCACCGATTTAGACGATACCTCTCGCACTAATCAGGAAGAGATTTTTGGCCCGATTTGTCATGTCTCAGTATTTGACGACGAAGATGAGGTTCTACAACGTGCTAATAATACCGAATACGGTCTCGCAGCCTCGATATGGACAGAAAACTTAAGCCGAGCGCATCGCACAGCAGCACAATTAGATGTTGGCTTGGTATGGGTTAACACCTGGTTTTTACGGGATTTACGTACCCCATTTGGTGGTATGAAGTTATCCGGTGTCGGCCGTGAAGGTGGTCAGCATTCGCTAGGGTTCTACAGCGAGCCAAGCAATATTTGTATCCAAATAGAACAACAATAAAATTAATAACACATTAAATTACAACAAGTTAAATATACCGAGAACAGTATGACTACAGAAGCAAAAGTTGTCAGTGGCAAAGCCACACCAAGAGGTAAGTTTCCCCACGTTAAACGTGCTGGCGATTTTATTTTTATCTCTGGTACCTCATCACGCCTGCCAGATAACAGTTTCGCCGGTGTCAGCGTCGATGCCATGGGCGTTACCGATTTAGACATTCGTGAGCAAACTCGTGTGGTTATCGAAAACATCCAAGATTTATTAAACAGTGTTGGCGCCAGTCTTGACGATTTAGTTGAGTTCAATACCTTTTTGGTCAACATGAATGACTTTGGCGGTTACAACGAGGTGTATGCCGAGTTTTTCGATTACGACGGCCCTACTCGCACCACCGTTGCGGTTCATCAATTGCCTCACCCGCATTTGTTGATCGAATGCAAAGCGGTAGCCTACAAACCACAAGGATGAGCACAATATGTCAGCGTTAAAAGCATTTAATTTTCATGCCTGGATTGAAGAGCATAAACACTTATTGAAGCCACCTGTGGGCAATGTGCAAATATGGCAGGATACCGACATGATGGTGACGGTTGTGGGTGGTCCAAACCAACGCACCGATTTTCACGACGACCCGGTAGAAGAGTTTTTCTATCAACTTAAAGGCGACATGGTTCTTAAAGTCATTGAAGACGGTAAATGCAAAGATGTGTTTATTCGTGAAGGCGATATCTTCTTCTTACCGAAACATGTACGCCACTCACCACAGCGCCCACAAGAGGGCAGCATCGGTTTGGTTATTGAACCCAAACGCCCTGGCGGCATGAAAGATGCCTTTGAATGGTACTGCTTCAACTGTGAATCATTGGTGCATCGTTCAGAAGTCATATTGAAATCCATCGTTGATGATTTACCTAAGGTTTATCAAGCCTTTTACAATGATCAGCAGGCGCGTACTTGCCCCAATTGCGGTGAATTACACCCGGGCAAGCAACCACCACAAGGCTGGGTACATATCCCACCTCGCGAAGAACAACAAGGAGAGTCATAATCATGCGTGTTGTTGATATTCACTCTCACTTTTTCCCCAAAACATGGCAAGACTTACAAGCCAAATTTGGCGGTGACGACTGGCCTTGGCTGCGTCATCAGGACGATGGCAAAGCCATGCTAATGAAAGGCCAGCAAGAATTTCGCCCGATCTATTCCGCTTGCTGGGATCCTGCTGTACGCCTTGAAGAAATGGACAGAGATGGTGTAGAAAAACAAATCATTTCTGCGACGCCGATTTTGTTTGCCTATCAAAAGCCGCCAGAACAAGCGCATTATTGCGCACAAATATTTAATGATGCGGCAATGGAGATTTGTAGTCATAATTCAAACCGTCTTTTTGCCATGTCACAAGTGCCGCTACAAGATGTCGATTTGGCCTGTGAAGAAGTGAGCCGCGCCAAGAGCATTGGTCATGTTGGGGTGCAAATCGGTAATCATGTTGGCTTAAAAAATATGGATGATGAAGGTGTGCTGACTTTCTTACAACATTGTGCCGATGAAGATATTGCCGTATTCGTGCATCCTTGGGACATGATGGCGAGCGAGCGCACCAAAGATTACATGATGGGCTGGACTGTGGGCATGCCCGCAGAAACGCAACTGTCTATTGTATCTATGATCTTGGGCGGTGGTTTTGATCGCGTATCCGACAACCTGAAAATATGCTTCGCCCATGGCGGCGGCTCCTTCGCCTTCCTACTTGGTCGCCTTGATAACGCCTGGCACCACCGTGATATTGCTCGTGGAAAATCAGAGTTTCCACCAAGCCATTATCTCAACCGTTTTCATCTCGATACCGCTGTTTTCGACCATGACTCTCTAGAGTTATTGGTGAGAAAAATGGGTACCGAACGCTTGATGTTTGGTACAGACTACCCATTTCCGTTGGGCGAACAACAAATGGGCCAGTTAATTAAAACAGCGCCAATGTTAAACGACGATATTAAACAAAAACTGCTGGCTAATAACGCCGAGCAATTTTTTGGTATTTAACGCCAGCAAATATGTATTAAAGAATTAAAGTAAAGAATTTTATTATGTTAAACGAATTAGCAATCAAGTTAGACAAAGCCGCGATGAACGCAGAAAGTGTCGAGCAACTATCTATAGACACAGAACTCTCATTGCCAGACGCGTACCAAGTACAAAAGTTAAGTATTGATCAACGCTTACAACGCGGTGAGCAATTGGTCGGCTACAAGATGGGCTTCACCTCTCGTGCGAAAATGGTGCAAATGGGCGTTGATGATCTAATCTGGGGTCGCCTTACCGATACCATGTTCATCAAACAAAACGAAAGCATTGATTTAAATGATTACGTGCATCCGCGCGCCGAGCCTGAAATTGCTTTCAAATTAAAAGCGCCTTTATCTGGCATAGTAACGCCAGAACAAGCACTCGCCGCGGTAGAAGCCATAGCACCAGCCATTGAAATCATTGACTCGCGCTACCGTAATTTTAAGTTTTCATTGTCCGATGTTATCGCCGATAACTGCTCTAGTACCGGCTTTATCATTGGTAACTGGCACCCAGCCGATACTGATATCAGCAAATTACACATGGACTTACTGGTCGATGGTGAAAGCGCCGCCAGTGGTGATAGCAGCGCGATTTTGGATCATCCATTAAACTCTCTAGTAGAGGCTGCTCGTTGCATTGCCGAATCAGGCGAAGAGCTACTACCTGGACAAATCATTCTCGCCGGCGCCGCCACGGCTGCCGTTGCACTGGAGGCTGGTCAACATATCAGTGTTGAGGTTGAAGGCTTGGGTGGCTTTGGTTTCCATACCTTGCCAGAGCGCCAGTATGAAAATAGTGAAGAGTTTGCCGCTCAGCTTGATAATAACGACCCGTTAAAACAATACCGCGATAAGTTTCATCACCCAGTAATTAACGGCGAGCAAGTCTTGTACTTCACCGGCAACTCATTAGGCCTGCAACCAACAGCGGCTCGCGATTACGTTAACACCGAGCTAGACGAGTGGGCTAAGTGGGGCGTTGAAGGCCACTTTGAAGCGAAAAACCCTTGGGTTAGTTACCACGAATTACTCACCCCACAGTCAGCACGATTAGTTGGTGCCAATGAGTCAGAAGTGGTGTGCATGGGCTCGTTGACCAACAACCTGCATCTATTATTCGTGTCTTTTTACAAGCCAACAGCAAAACGCTTTAAAATCATCGCCGAAGCGAAAATGTTCCCGTCTGATCGTTACTTGTTAGAGACGCAAGTACGTCATCATGGTTTTGAGCCGGATGAAGCGATCATTGAAGTGGCACCGCGTGAAGGCGAACACCTTATCCGTGAAGAAGACATCATCGATACCATCAATCAGCATGGCGATGAGGTTGCATTGGTGTTCTTAGGCGGCGTCAACTATTTCACCGGTCAAGTGTTTGATATGCAAACCTTAACGAAAGCGGCTCATAGTGTTGGTGCCTTAGCGGGTTTCGATTTGGCGCACGGTGTTGGCAATATCGAACTGCAACTGCATGACTGGAATGTCGATTTTGCCGCTTGGTGTACTTATAAATACCTGAACTCTAGCCCAGGTAATACCGCTGCTATTTTCGTTCATGATAAACACGGCAATAATACTGAACTAAATCGTTTTGGTGGCTGGTGGGGTCATAACAAAGAGCGTCGCTTTTTGATGGAAAACAGCTTCCAACCAATGACAGGAGCCGAAGGCTGGCAACTTAGTAATGCGCCAGTCATGGGTATGGCCGTATTAAAGTCATCTTTAGATATGTTCGATGAAGTCGGTATGGCAAAACTGCGCTCGAAAAGCTTAAAGCTAACCAGTTACTTAGAGTTTATTTTTAACGATATTGTAGGTCAGTTTGACAATATTGAACTGCAAATTATCACCCCAAAAAATCCAAATCAGCGCGGCTGTCAGCTATCCGTTAAATTGGTGGGTACCGATAAATCATTCTTTAAAACCCTAACTGAAACTGGTGTTATTGCCGACTTCCGAGAGCCTGACGTTGTGCGTCTTTCACCTGTGCCTTTATATAACAGCTTTAGCGACGTTTATCGCTTTGGTCAGGTATTAAAGTGCCTGTTGGCTAACTGGCAACACTAGGGATTAGGATTATGAGCAAAGAACGTATTGCCATTGCCGGTGCCGGTCCAGTCGGCAGTTTGCTGGCAGTGATGCTAGCCAAGAAAGGTTATAAAATAGATTTATTTGAGTCGCGCCCAGATTCTCGTCAAACCAATATTTATCAGGGTAAGTCGATTAACCTGGCGTTATCTGATCGCGGTTGGTTGGCTTTACAATCAATTGGGCTTGATAAAGAAATTCGTGAACACGCCATTCCGATGTATTGCCGGGTTATGCACGACAAACAAGGCAACTTGAGTACATTCCCATACGGTAAAGATAATCAGGCTATTTGGTCGGTTTCTCGTGCAGGCATTAACGAGCAACTAATTGATATCGCCGAGCAACTAGACAACGTCAGTGTGCATTTTGAGCACCGACTTGCCGATCTTAACTTTGACACGGTGGAAAGTGAGTTTAATTGCAAAACAGGTAAAGCTGAGTTTAACAGCGACCTGATGATTGGTGCCGATGGTGCCTTTTCAAAAGTACGTCGTCTTGCACAAGAGCTACCGGGCCAGCGTATCAGTCATTCGTTAGAATACATGCCACAAAGCTACATGGAACTGAGTATCAGTGCCAATGCTGATGGCAGCCATAAGATGGAAAAGAATGCGCTGCATATCTGGCCAAGAGGCGAGTTTATGCTGATCGCTCTGCCAAACCCGGATGGCTCATTTACTTGTACCCTATTCCTTGATCATGAAGGCGAACTGAGCTTTGAATCATTAGATAATCAAGAAAAAGTTAAGGCCTTTTTTGAAGACAACTTCAAAGACGCTTTGCCATTACTTGATGATCCGATTAATGACTTTTTTAGCAAGCGTCCATCGTCTTTGTGTCTGGTACATATTTACCCGTGGGTATTTAACAATAAGGTCGCCCTTATTGGAGACGCCGCGCATGCCATGGTGCCATTTTACGGTCAGGGCATGAATTGTGGCTTTGAAGACTGTCGCGTTATGGACGAGCTGGAAAGTGAATATAACGGCAACTGGCAGCAAATATTGCCAGCTTACCAAACAGCTCGTAAAGCGAATGGTGACGCCATCATTGAGCTGGCAAAGCGTAACTTCATTGAAATGAGTGAGTTAAGTGGTGATGCAAACTTTTTGTTACGCAAGAAGATAGAAGCCAAGTTTAACGAACGCTACCCAGAGCTTTGGGTGCCTTTATACTCTATGGTAACCTTTTCGCCTCAAATACCTTACGAATATGCATTGCGTACCGGCGATATACAAAAGCAAATCATGGATGAAATCATGCAAATCCCTAACATTGCACAATGTTGGCAAGAAGAGCATATTTATGACCGTTTGCACACCTTAGCCGTGGCGAAATTGGAGGCTGCATAATGTCTTGTCCTTACCATCAAGAAAAGAACGTTAGAGACTTGGAAGACAGTATTCATACTGACTTTAAAAATGACATGTCTTATGGCGACTACTTATGTCTTGATCAAATTCTAAGCGCACAAAAACCACTGTCCGATCAACATGATGAAATGTTGTTTATCACCATTCATCAAGCCAGTGAACTTTGGCTGAAGTTGGCAGGCTTTGAGCTTAGCGCTGCCGTTAAAAACCTGCAAGACGGTGACTTTGGTCATGCCTTTAAAGTGATTTCTCGCGTTAAACAAATCTTTATTCAGTTAACTCAATCATGGGGCGTGTTATCGACGTTAACACCTGTGGATTACTTAAAGTTCCGCGATGCTTTGGGCCACTCTTCTGGCTTTCAGTCTTATGAATACCGTAAGCTGGAATTCTTACTTGGTAACAAGAACAAAGCCATGTTGAAAGTGCACGAAGCCAAACCTGATGTGCATGCTGAGCTTGCCAAGGTATCAGCGGCGCCGAGCCTTTATGACGAAACCATTAAGGCGTTAGCCAAAGCAGGTTTTGCCATCGACAGTGAGCAACTTGAACGCGACTTTAACTTGCCATACAACAAGAATGAGTCGGTGTTAAATGCCTGGTTAGAGGTGTATGCCAACTCACAGAAATACTTTGAATTGTATGAACTGGCAGAAAAGTTAATGGATATTGAAGATGCCTTCCAAAATTGGCGATTTAAGCACATGTATACGGTACAACGCATCATAGGCAATAAGATGGGCACAGGCGGCTCATCTGGCATAGGCTTTTTGAAAAAAGCACTGGATATCAGTTTCTTTCCAGAACTTCTTGAATTACGAACACGTTTGTAATACAAGACAATTAAACCTAATGAATAACAACAAGGAATGGCCTAATGCAACATTGGGACGACTATTGGCATAGTGGCTTTTTAACGTCGTTTGGCAGCGCTTTCAACGATAATTATCAAGGCGTATATCTAGAATTTTGGCAGGCCATTTTTACCAGTCTGCCTAAAAAGGCAAAGATTCTTGATCTCGCCACAGGCAATGCATCCTTGCCTTTAATCGGCGCTAAAGTATCAAATAAATTAGCACTTGAACATCATTTTTGTGCAACTGACCTTGCTAACATAGATATCAAACTAATTAGCGATAAATTAGCTGATATTTCATCACAAGCTAAAGATACTGTAGAGCTATACCCTAGCACCTGCTCCACTAAATTGCCTTTTGTTGATCAAACTTTTGATTGTGTTACTTCGCAATATGGATTCGAATACAGTGACCAATTACAAACGTTGACACAAATATCTAGAGTCTCTAATCCGCACGCACAAGTAATTCTAGTTACCCACCATGCTGATTCTGTAATTTTAAAAAGGAACAATAAAACCATTCAGTTGTTAACTAAAATCTTAAGTAGTAATGGCTTGCTTGCCATTATTATTAAGCTAGTAAAGCAACTTGGCGATGATGAAAATCGCTTTGATAGCAAGTCGGAAAAACTAAGAAATAAACTAAACATCAAAATACGCAGTTTAGAGCAAGATAATAAAACTAGCTATATGGATACTAATATCCAAGAGCTGATTTTAACATTGTTTAAGCAAGGGACACTTAGCCAGCAGCAAAGACTCAGTAAAATAAGCACCTACAAAATGGAAGCGAGAAGTCACATACAACGTCTTTCTGACTTGAAAAATGCCGCAATTAGCGAGAAAAAGCTCGAGCTACTGTTAACTCAAGCAGACCAATTAGGCCTAAAACCTATTGCTAAAGAGTTGCTACGTGATAATAAAGACAACTTGCTAGGTTGGATAATAAAGCTAAATAAACGTGGTTAAGGCGATCTTAATAAGAAGTTTTAATAAAAAGCCCAGTCAAATGACTGGGCTTTTTTAATTCAATTAACGCCTATCCCTAAAATGGTTATAGTTACTTCAAAGCAAACAAACCAAAAACTTAACAAATAATACTCTTTAGTAAGGGCTAGAACGGAAGTATACGTAACTTTTCCATGAAAAAGCGAGTGAGTGAGTGACTGCGTGAGTCATAACCTTTAAGTTACCTGACTTTTTAATCAAAAATAGCTTTTTCATTGCCACCTTAATTTTACACTTTATAAATTTCCGTAAATTAAAGGATGAAAAATAAGTATTAATGCCAAAAATCATCTTTTATTTTTACAGTTTTTATAGAAGATCTATGTACTAATTTTACCAAGTAGCCCCTGCTGACTGACAAACATCATAGTGATAAAACAATGCTCGTTTTTCCCTATAGTCACTTCCTAAATTAGAATCCTGCATTTTATTAATCAACACATAAAATAGATCATCTTTTGGTAATTCATATAGTAACTCCATATCAATATTGAAACATTTTTCCATCAAATAATGAAAGTGCTCAATACTAATATCAGTATCCGATATTAGCTCTTCCAGGTTACTGCAATTGTTAAAATCATAAGTTTCTAATAATGCATTAGCTCTTAGATTATCTAAATTCCTTTTAACATTTAAGCACTGCAAAGGAAAATGGTGAATAGGAACAGTTTCGAACTTATGATAAGACATGATCTTATGTCTACATTGCTCAGGCGAGTCTTCCAAAGAAGCTATTGCATCGATAACACAAGAGCAACAAATCCCAGTATCAATAGATATGTCTTTAATCGACTCATTTCGATAAGAAAAGTAAAACTTATTCAGGCAAAATACGACACTATATAGTTTTGAATCTAAACTTGGGTCACTTTCCGCTTCTTGAAAATCGTGTAAGAAATATGAGTCCACACTTTCAAAGACATATTTGAACTTTTCTTTGATGATGTTGGACGCATTAGTGAAATTACAGACAGGGCAATTCATAATAATCCTCAATAAATAAGGCCTACTAAACGCTTACTCATTTTAAATATTATAAATTGTTCGGGTGCATCGACTTTGCCGCTTTTTAAAGTAGGCGCAGGCTGCCCGACAGCCTTGCTTTGATTCTATACCGTTTTTTAAGAAAATGCTTTTGATAATTTAATTTTGATTAATGGCACTTTCAAATTCATCTTTAGGCATATTTAAGATACATGCTATGACCTCTAAGCGATCAAAGTTTGTCAGGTACTCAACTTCATTAAAAGCGGCATTAATTTCTTCCCAATGACGCTGAAGGCTAATTAAACACTCTGGCGATGAAGAGAATTCTAATAGGTTTATTGTATCTCGTTGAGCTGTGCCGTTTTCCAAGCTCAATTTTAAGTCCTTTAAGGACTTATACCCATAAAAATCAATCGCAATGGTTCTTTGTGCCTGATTCAATTTGCATTCAGTAAAATTAGCTAAACGGCGAGCTTGTCGTTTAAGTATTTTTTCATATTGTGATTTTTCTTCAGGCACTAAAAATCTCCATAAGTACCGAAGCATCCACAGCATATTCGTTACTTAAGAAGTATTAGCAAATTTTATAATGGGCTTTCGCTTTGTTTTTGTGGTCACAGGCTACCATTTCAGCCTTATATACATATATAAAAGTAGTTTAATATACTTATTTATATTCCAGCAGGTTTAGTTTTAACTTTCTTCCCACTTTTAAACGAAGCTCCTCCCTTTCTAAAATCAAACATATTCATTTTAAAGCTTGAAATAGAAACTTGCTGAGCTCCGTGGACATGAGTAATTAGTTTTTCATGTCTCTCTTTATATGGTGCTTTAGCGACAGAACCACCAAATTCACCTGTATTAACCAAAACTACATGTTGGTACATATGATAAAAAAGGGCATCAACCATTGAATCAAAGGTACTAACATCCATGTTTAATGCTGGAATTAAATAAGCGTTAGACTTGTTCTTTAAATCAGCACTCATTGCAATGTCAGTCGAATCAAAGCAAATAGAGCCTGTTAACCGGAACCCATCTTCATTTTCAAATGCAGGGTGAAGTAATTCAATAAATAGCTGATACGGTCTCCAAGGTTTTATATGTTTGACTTCATCCTTCATCATATGATACTTCCCCTGAAGCCTTTCAATAAACGATCTACCACTGGCTAGTTTATTAGGAATTATCCATTTAGCTACGTTATTCGGCCCATCTACGTTAGGAATATTAGTAAAATTTAATCCTGTAAATATTATTGCCCCTGTTTTATCAGAGAGCCTTTTCAAAATATCAATATCTTCAGTATTTACTGCTAGTTCAGGCCAAACAATTAAGTCAACCTTTCCTGATGTATCATTATTTAGAGATTCATGGCTATATTTTTTGTGCAAAATTAACTCTGCGACCGATGCTACATGGCGTCTATGCTTAACACGGTACTCCTCTGTATCTAGCTGTAAACCGTGTTCAACAAAATCGGACTTCTGAGGCAAAAGCGACTGCACCATCACAACATCAAGATCTTGTTTGTTCTTGTCCCACCCAAGGCTTATTTTTTCTACGTAACCAGGGATGCCTGATAGTTGGCAGAACATACCTTTTTGTTGCTCAATTCTAGCTTCAATCAGCTTTTTGAGGGAAGTTAAGTCCCAATTAGTCGGCCACATACGCTCTTTGTCAAATACCTCTAAGCCTGGCCATTGAAGTAAATTAAATAGTAAACCGGATAACCAGCTGCTCATAGGTGCGACTTCACCATTAATACTTTCAGGAGAATGCATCATTCCGAACTGGCGTTTTAAATACCCTGACTTAATACCACTATATTGCCCTTGCTTATTGCTATATGAATTACCCAGTGACCAATCTAATGAGCCAGTTAGACAATTACGAATAAACATACCGATATGATATAAAGGTTTATGCTCTTTTGAGACCCAATCAGGAGCTTCAAACAGTGGAAATTCATCACTGATAATATTCACTTCTAGCCGTATTTCTGATGCTAGGCTTTGAATTGAGGACCAGTTTGAACATTTTACCTGAGAGTTAATTAAGTCTATCGGCTTTTCAAAATCAAAACCTTTTAGGCATTCATGGATTAGTAACAGAACAGCGTTTTCATGCTTAAAGGGGTTAGAGTTGTGCTTAATCACACCCATTATCGGGTATAGCCTTTCAGGGTTTTTGTCACTAACTAGAACTTCTTTTTGGTATAGGCCTGCTTGCTTGCAGATTGAGTTATCAGCCTTATGCCAACTAAAGTCATTTTTATTACTATACTCGATTAAGTCTGAAAATAAGGATGGTGACTCCCTAGCAATTTCAGTCATTAAGTCTGTAACATTTCGCTTATTTAGTTGTTTAACTCCTTTTTTAACAGCTCCTTTTTTACCGATTTTTTCTAAGAAGTTCGATAGCGACCTAATAACATTTTCATTACTCTTTGAAAGTTGATGCGCAATAAGGGCATTCGAAATAAACTCTTCATGGTTCATGTCATTCGCTATAGTTCTATGACCTTTGATCATCTTAGATACAATATTGAAGTCCTGATCATCCTTATCTTCATATGAGAGTAAACTATCGTTTCTAACTAGTAGTAAGAAACGAGCCTGCTCCTTTACTCCTTCAGAATAATTTCCAACCCCTTGGAGAATATCAACGGCTAAGCATTGGAGATATTCGAAAAAATCATGGTGATTTGAGTGGGCAGGAAAAGACCATTTTGATTTACTATGGATAACTGTAGCACTATGCCTAAAGACTTCTCCTAAACAATACTCCATGACAAAAGACTGCCTGCAATCCTTTCTATTCCTTACAAAATTAAACTGTGAAATCAAAGCTTTGATGATTTTTACATCAGGAAAAAGCTCTAAACCTTTTTTGAGTAATAGAACTAAAGATGGATCTTTAGTCCAACAAGCAATGAACTTTCGTGCCATTCTTTCTTGTAAAAAATCCCAACTACCAGGAACCAATTCACTTTTTTCATTTAACTCTTGAGTATAAAAGCTTCGTTTCTGCTTTAGTAAATTATGAATTTTATTAGCAGCAAACCTAACCAATGTGTCTTCTCTTACATCATGATTTGGAGCTTCAATAAGAGCAAGTGGATTTGTACTTAATAAGTTGGTTGGCACAGCACGAATATAATCAGCTAAATTAATTAATCCTTCTAAGTGACCTAACTGTTCATCTACTTCACTATTAGAAATTGGACCGCTGACTTTCCCTTGAATGGTTTTTAACTTTTGGGATATACCTGTTCTTTTTAATTGAAAGGGTTCAACTTTAGTTTTCTTTTTATTTAGCTTCAAACCTAGTGCTTTCAGCTCATTATCAATAAAAGACTCTAATTCGTCTTTAATTGACTTGCTTTCATTGGCTTCAGAAACTATTACCAAACGCATATCATCAACGTAGCGACAGTAATCAACTAATCGGTATTTATCGGCAATTGTACTACCAATTAAGTCTGCAAACTTTTCATCAAAGTCTAATAAATAAACATTGGCAAAAAAACCTCCAGACACTAATCCTTGTGGAATACCCATTGGAATGGTCTCTTGATCTTTTTGGCAAACATCTTCATATAACTTTGAAGAATTTGAGTCCCATGACCAACTTTCAAAAGAACTAAGTAAATAACTTAATATTGGAGATTTTTCCTTATCGAAATCCTCGATAAGTTTAGTGATTCTCTCCGTTAGCTTTTCACGATCAATAAAGTCATAAAAACTTTTTAGATCTAAATGAACTTCAAAAACGTTTTCTTTATCTACTTTTGATTCGATAGCCTGCTTTGCAAAGTGGTAAGGGCGCTCTAAGAACCTCTGGTAATCAGTAAAATACTTACTATATATGGTGCTATTTCCCCATGGGAAAACCGCTTGTTCATTTATAAAACGACAAAATAATCGATTACCATAATTAACTATTTTTCTTTCATGAACATCATCTAATGTCGTTGAAGTATCGCCTTGCATTGTTTCGACATGATTCGCTAAACACATCATTAATGCTGTGAACAATGTTTGTTCTTTGATAGGCACGTGTGCAAGAGGTCTAAGGGGAGGGACAGTTCGCTCTATTTCCTCACTTTCATCCTTTTTTGTTCCTATAGGTTGCCAAGTTTGATTTAATCCTTCTAAAGCTTCTGCTTGTCCTAATATTTTTGTAGGTTCATTAACTGGTGGAAAAAGTATAGATTCAACAAACTCCCATTTGGTAGATTTTGGTGCTGGTACTAGCCTTAGAGGGGTCAAACTATAACTTATCGACTCTAGTTCATTTTTCCAGCGTTCCAAATTAGAGGAGAGTGATAAGGTTGATTGATCTAACTCAAAAGTATTTGCATACCAGTTTGTAGAACGAATATAACTTTGCGCTTTCTTCCATGCCTGCGCTAAAACAATTTTATCGCATAAATACGAGTCCGTAGGCTTTAAGACTCGGTATTTTTTATCTAATAATCCCATAAATATCTCAAGTTAATTCGTCAATTTACTTTAGTTTTGACCTGATGCTAAATCGAGCTTGCTCTGTAAAGGCTCACCTAACAGCTCATTAAGTAGTTCATTGTCTTCTATGTTTTCATACCTATTTTCAATATTTTCTTTTAGCAAAAATAATCTTGCTTCAGCAGTACGAACCATTTCATTAAATGTAATAGCATGCACTTCTCCAAACTGTTGTGATTCTGAAGAGCCAATTTTTTGAAACTTACTTGCTTTAGGGCAAATAGAATCACCCACAACATAGGCTTTTATATATGGTTGTGACGAATCAACCCCTGCATGCCAAATATCTTCAACATAACGCTTCGCTTGGTCAGTTTCATCTCTACCTATTTGAAAACCACCTTTTTTTAATTCAATAAGCAGTACCTTTTGGGTTTTCTTCAATTCACCTACAAATTGCTCAAGACCCACTAAACTAACTGATGAGTCTCCACCGACAACAATATCTGGCCTTTTAGCTGAATTTAAAAATTGTTCTTTTTTAAAGCTTTTTTTAAAAACAATTTCCATTGTTTTTCTTAAACCTTTATTGCTCGCATACTCAGGAGTATCAAATTCAGGACCAAAAACCCACCTAGCCCTTTCAATTAGGGGGTGCAACGTATGTAATTCATCTACAGTATGATCATCACTCAAACGTTGGATGGCTTCGATCACTTTAATTCGAGCATCAATTTCAGCAAGAATCACCATGGCATCACTTACATTCCAGTCATCAAGAAATTGATCTAATGCTTCTGCATCTGAAGCATTTATATCTGTGAGTTTATGAAACAGAGATATACCTGCTCTAGATTTTTCTAGATTGATTGCAGCTTTAAAAGCTAACTCTAATAATTCTATTTTTATATCGGGATTTTCAGATAAAATTGAATCTACAAAGTCATACAGCTCTTTTTGAGCTAGTTTGGGAAGCTCTCTTAAATCAGATTTATGATTACTAAATACATGTCGTTTAGCTGAGTCAACCTCTGTCTTAGATAGCTCAAAATAACAAGCTTTCACGAAAGAAGATATTTGTTCGGTTATTAACTCTATCGCTGAAAAATCATTTTTAAACCCAGACCAATCGGCCTCAACATAGTCTAAAAGGTCATCAGACTGAGCGATTAGGGTGTAACGCTTAGCAAAGGTTTTACGGCCATCTAAAACTTGTTGACCTTGAATAGACCAACTTGGAGAGCCTAAAAGTCGCCCTCCAAGCCAAAAAGCTACGCCATGTTGGCTAGCACTTTTAGATACTGAAGTTGAATCTACAAGTGAAAGCTTTAGCTTAATATCACCAACAGGGTTTATTTCTGTTTCTTTTATAAGCCCCGGGTGCTCAGATAAAGTGATTAAACTTCCATTTATGTAAACTTTGAACTCAGGATTAAACAAGAAGCGAGCTGATATTATTTCTTTTAGCTCATCTAAATTTATCAAATGCCGCTCTGCTACAACGCTTATTTTAGTGCCATGTCCTGTCGCCTCTCCTTCACTATGAGAGTCAACTTTAATTGGCTGAGCACCTGAAGATAAAACTAAAACATATATATTTTTCTTAGATTCCTTCCATGTTTCAACAGTATAAGTATCACTAAAGCAAAGACCAGCGTGGCGTCCAACACCGTTTCGACCAAAAGCTAATCTTTTCTTTGAAAGTTCATTATCAATAGGAATCTCCACAAATGAACCTTGGTGTTTGCGTCTGTCGTACCGTAACTTCAACCAGCGTTGCTCAAACTGCTGGTTAGTCATTCCAATACCGTTATCTTCCACAGTGATTACACCACCGACTTCCTCAGGGAATATGATTTTTACCTCTGATGCTCCTGCATCATGTGCATTAGCAATTAACTCCGTAATAGCTACATCAGCTTTGGTAGATATAGAACCGATTTCTCGAAGTAAAAAATCATCTTCATATGTTACTGAATAACTCATATAACAACGTCCTTTTAGTAATATTCCTTGATGTAACCATACGCCCTATCAAACAGCACTTGGTCTTTATGTAATTTGTATTTAAGTAGTGCCTTACGAAGTGACTTTTGTACTTCACGTTCGCCGCCTGTGGTGTTTTGCCAGCCAGGGAAGTTAACTATGCGAACGATGGCATCAATATCAGTAACGATACGTTCTACTACCGCAGGTGTTTCATCGTTTTTAAGCTCTAAAAACAAGTCTGTTAGTGCCGCTTTAGGTGATTTTTCTTGTACTTCTTGCTGTAAGTCTTTTTCAGCAGATACCGTATCTTTAGCTATTGCACAGAGCTCTTTAACAAACTCAATTGAGGTGATTAAACCTTTCTCGGCTTTGTCACGTAGCTCTTCTAAGCGTTTACTGAGCTTTTTAAACTCAGCATTGCCGCCGTGTTTTTTAAAACGTTGTATTAAGTCTTTTTCAAGTTGCTTGATTTTTTTAGGATCGGGGTTGTTGAAGATGTTTTCAATGACATCAGCATCAAGTACAAACTCATCTAGGGTGTGTACTTCACCCACATGAATGTTTTCATGAATTAGCTGAGTGGTTTGAGCCCCAAGCGCTAACCACAGCATTTTACCTACGTTATCTGAAGCAGGCTTTACAGACTCAAATACTTGCGCTAGCCATTTATAGTCTTGATTGTATGGGTCTAAAATATTATCTGGTGATAATGATTCCCATAGTTTTGATAAGTACTTAAAGTCTTTGGCAAAGGCGTCTTTTTTATCATCTGTGCTAATGGCATTTTGTGCCGCTTCTAAGCCTTCGAAACCATCGAGAGTTCTATCTACACCGTCAAAGTGATTTAACGCATCAGCCATGGCTTGTGGTAAACGCGAACGTAACTCACCTAAGTTAGTAATAACTTGTTGAACGCTTTCTTCATCAAACTCTAATGCTTTTGCGGCATCGTCAAATACACCAAAGTAATCAACAATACAGCCGAAGTCTTTATTTGGGTATAAACGATTGGTACGACATATTGCCTGTAACAAGGTATGGTCTTTTAATGACTTGTCTAAATACATGGTTTGACAAATCGGCGCATCAAAGCCAGTTAATAACTTAGCGGTAACAATAATAAACTTAAGCTCAGATTTAGCATCGTTAAACTCATCAACAATCTTTTCTTGTTGGCTTTTATCAACGCCCCACTTTTGTTTAAACTCAAAGTCATCATTAGCCGTGGTTGAAATAACCACTTTACTGGCTACCTCTGGGAAGTAGTTATCTAGCTCTTCTTTGTATTGCACACAGGCATGTCTGTCTGGGGTGACTATCATGCCTTTAAAGCCTTGTGGCACTACTTTATCTTTAAAGTGCTCGGCTATGTCTTTAACTATTTTGGCAACACGCTCAGGTGATTTTAAGAAGGCTGACATTTTGGCTGACTTTTTATTTAGCTCATCGGCTTCTTCATCACTTAATGCGGCGCTTTCTTTAAATTCAGCAAAGGCTTGGTCAATGGCTTGAGTATCAACATGTACATCCACTAAACGTGGCTCAAAATGCAGTGGTAATGTGGCTTCATCTCGAATAGAGTCATGGAAGGTATAACGCGACATATAGCCGCCTTTATCTTCTTCTGCGCCAAATGCCCAAAAGGTATTTTTATCCGCTTTGTTTACAGGCGTACCAGTTAAACCAAATAAAAAAGCATTAGGTAAAGCGGCACGCATTTGACGGCCTAAATCACCTTCTTGGGTGCGATGCGCTTCATCGACTAATACAATGATGTTTTCTCTATCATTCATATTAGGTTTGGCATCACGGAACTTAAAGATGGTTGAGATAATGATCTTACGGGTATCACGCTCAAGCATTCGTTGTAATTCTTTAATACTATCGGTTGATTCCACGTTAGCGACATCAGCGGCATTAAAGGTGCCACTAATTTGGGTATCTAAATCGGTTCTATCAACCAAAACAATTACTGTTGGGCTTTTAAGCTGGGCAGCTCGGCGAAGCTTTTGTGCAGCAAATACCATTAATAACGATTTACCAGAGCCTTGAAAGTGCCAAATTAAGCCTTTCTTAATTTTACCCTCAATGACTCGTTCAACAATTTTATTCGCCCCTTCATATTGTTGAAATCGAGGAATAACCTTAATACGTTGTTTCTTTTTATTGGTGGTAAATAATGAGAAGTTACGCATAATATCGAGCAAGCGTGCCGGGCTTAATAAGTCAGTAAGTTCTTTACCAATTTCAGCTAAGCCAAGTGCTTTGGAGATTTGGTTATCATCATTTTCTGTGCGCCAAGGAGCCCAGAATTCTAACGGACAACGTATTGCGCCATAGAACAGCTCTTTTCCTTCAGTGGCAAACGACAAGATATTAGGCACAAACAGTTGCGGTACTGCATTTTCATAAATGCTATGTACTTCATGGGCACCATCTAACCAACTAACTGATGGGCGAATCGGTGTTTTAGCTTCACCAACAACCACAGGAATACCGTTAATCATTAATACTACATCAGGTATTTTAGTTTCACGATGATGGATACGGAATTGATTAGTCACAACATAATCATTACGGGTTAAGTCATCAAAGTCGATTAAGTTTACAGGCACATGGCGATTATTTTCACCAAATGGCATGGTTTTTTCACCTGTCATCCAAGCAAAAAATTCTTCATTGGCTTTAACTAAGCCCATTTGGTTTACCGAAATTAAAATAGCACGGAGTTTATGTATTACTTCATCTGCCAAATTTGGGTTAGCTTCAATCTCAGGATTAAGGCGAATTAATGCTTTAACCAATTCAGACTCAACTAATACCTCGTTAACACCACGGCCTAATTGCCCAATCTGTTCAGCCGATTGAAATTGCCATTGAACACCAAAAGTTTTTGGCTTTGGTTCTGAAACTTCATTCTGACTATGAGAGTCGTTTAAATTAACGCCAGTCATTTGATGGATGATGTAGTGTTCCACACTATTTAATTCGGTAAATCCCATACCTAAAACACCTTACTATTTAATTGTTTTTGTAGCTCTTTAGCAGATTGTAAGCCATCCTTGAAATCACTGATTACATGATCATGCTTAATAACTTCTGATACAAACCTCTTTATCAAACTAAAGTTTAAAATAGGTAATGTTATTGATTCAAATTCCGTTTTATTAATTATTGGTACCGCAGTTACACCTGTGTTTGCCAAAATTTTGGATTTGTAAAATTTTAATAAATACAATATGTACAATGGATCAAATTCAGGAAAGGGAATTAGTGAATTTATTTGTTGGTTCGTACAACAATCTTCAGTTGCGATTGCAACTTTGCCAATTGTCGAACCTATACAAACAGTAAGAATTGAACCTTTGGGAATTTTTCGAGACTTTAAAGCCCCTTCTTGAGTCAAATTTCTTTCAACATTAGATATAAATGGCGTCTCATCAATATCAGCCGGAGTTACAAAATCTACATTCCCTCCCCAATATTCATCATTTTTAGTTGATGGTGTATTTCCTGTAATTACATTCCCTAGCTCTTTTATTTTTTTTCTATGTTCAGATTGATCAATATAAAACTTGGTCAACGATTTTTTTGCTATTATAGCCTTCGTTAGAGCTATGCGTGTTTTTTCAATAGAATCGTTCTTAGAACTCAATAATGCTACTAAGTCTATTTGTGATTTTTTTGAGGGTAACTTAAATTCATAGCTACAAAGATCTTTAAACTTAACCCGTGGTGACAGTCCTCCCGCAGAATGCTTAACAGCAAAATCGAAAAAATTATCATTATTAACAATAAATGGAAGAAGCTCTGGTACTAGTAACTCATCTCTTGCCCTCATCACCGTTATATCACCTGAACAAATCCCTTCAAACTCTGCTTTAGCTGCTTTTTTTAAATAAGCTCGGCGGCGGCCAAACAAAACATCACCTTTACTAAATTTTTTAGTGAACGTTGTGCTTTCTTCAATACTTGCTGAACGACGTAAATGCATATCTTCACTGTCAATATGCTCTAAACCAACTACATGCTCGATGCCTTCAGAAACAGGGTCTTTAACTGACTCTTTAGGTTCAAATACCACATCCCCAAACTTAACCTTCTTCCAGTCTGATTTATCAATTGAAAAGTTTTTAATAGCTTCCATGTCTAACATTAAACTAGCTCCTTAAATAGCTTTTCCATTGATTGCTTTAAGTTTTCTGAAGATTGTTGCCATTCTTGATACGTTGTTGCAAAACAAGCTTCTTCTCCACTTACTAGAGAGTCAGGGCGAATATAAAGGTTAATAGCCATATTCCCTTTTTTATCTAAAACCTCTTGCTTATCAACTAACACAGCGAAACTTTCTTCACTTTCAAACTTATTGTAAGCATTAAATATTTTATCGATATGAATTTGATCTAGATAGCCAATGTTTTTATCTTGTCTTACTTCTTTTACCGCATTAATAAACAAGATTTTATCTTTTTTATTAGCTTCTTTGTTTGTTTTGGTAATAAGTAAACACGCTTCCATTGGCGAGTTATAAAAGAGGTTTGGCCCAAGACCAATGACACATTCTACTTGGTCTTGCTCAATCATTTTTTTGCGCATTTCAGCTTCTGAATCACGGAACAAAATACCGTGTGGCCATAATGAAATGGAACGTCCATTACCTAAATCTAGGCTTTTTTGGATGTGTTGTTGAAACGCATAATCCGCACAACCTTGCGGTGGAGTTCCCCATACATTTCGGCCATGCGGGTCGCTTTCAAAAGCTTTGCGATCCCAGGATTTAATTGAATATGGAGGGTTAGCTAAAATTACGTTGAATTTTTTCAGCTCGTCATTTTCAAGCAAGCCTGGATTACTTAAGGTATTACCACGCACAATATCGAACTCTTCAATGCCATGCATAAACATGTTCATACGGGCAATGGCTGAGGTTAATAGGTTAATTTCTTGGCCGTATAATTTAAGGGTGCGGTATTCTTTGCCCTCATCTTTAAGGTGCAACGCACAGTTAAGTAATAAACCACCCGAGCCACAGGTAGGGTCGTACACCGACTCGCCTGGTTGTGGGTCCATTATCATGGTCATTAATTTAACCACGGTACGGTTGGTGTAAAACTCTGCTGCGGTATGGCCGCTATCGTCAGCAAACTCTTTAATTAAGTACTCGTAAGCATTACCTAGCTTATCGTCTGGTACATTTTTTAAATCAAGGGTGTGCTGTGAATAATGCTCAATTAAGTTGGTGAGCATGGCATCAGAAAGACGGTCTTTATTGGTCCAACTGGCATCACCAAAAATACCTTCGAGAGTATCAGGATTAGCCTTTTCAATGGCACGCATTGCGTTTTGCAGCGCTAAACCAATGTTAGTGGTGGTTTCACGTACATCTTTCCAATGAGCACCATCAGGTACTTGAAAGTGATGGTTTTCAGCAAAGGCGGCGTATTCTAAATCACCATCACTTTCTGCTAAGGCGTTGTTAAACTCTTCATCGTAAACGTCAGAAATACGTTTAAAGAACATGAGTGGGAAAATGTACTGTTTGTAATCACCGGCATCTATGGTGCCTCGAAGCGCAGTGGCTGCGCCCCAAAGGTATTTTTCTAATTCTTGTTGGGTCATCATGCTGATGGCTCCTCTGTTACAGCGACTTGTTGTTCAACGTCTCTAATAATTTCAGATGCTGTAATATCTCGACCATCTGCTAATATCTCGACAGCTTTAGCTACATATGCTGCTCTTTTAGCAATAAACTGAGCAAAGTCGCTTTTAACTTTACTTACTCTTTCTTCGCCAACTAACCCTGTGTAATCGCCGCACTTTAATTCATCTAATGGGATTAGATGTGATTGAAGCCGTGCATTAACGATATCTTCACTGGTCCAGTTATAACGATCTTTTAAATAACTAAGCGGATCTTTATTACTAATATTTAAATTAGTTTTGTCTGTGATCATTGCACAGTTCAAAGCAAAATAACTTTCAGTTTCTACTTCTTTTAATAAGGCATCAGGAAAGACATGGTGGTAGTGTCTTCGGCCATCGATAAGTTGCTGCCTAGTTAATGGAGCTCCGTCAGCAAAATCATGTGCGCCTAACTTACTGAACACGGCCATTATTCCACGGCCTCGTATATTTTCACGCTTAGGCCAACCAACACGCTTTAATTCATCATCTGTAGAAAGTGGATATAAATCTCTATTCAATACAGGAACATCAGCTTCAGTATAATTAGAACCATCAGTTTTAGTTGTTGCTGTAATTATATTTTTAAGCGCAATAAAATCGTTAAATGCATGTGAAGCTGCTGAGTTTTCATAACGGTCGGTAAAAAAACTAGACCATAAATACTTTTTAAGGAGAATTTCGAAGTTGCCTCTAGAATCTAAGTTTTCCGGGATATCAACATATAAAGCAGCAATAACTGCTAACACTGCATTGGTTGGTAAACGGCTTCGATCATAAATAGCTTGGCTTTCCATGAATGTCGCCATTTTAGACAAACCTAATGACATTTCATCCCAATTATCTACCATGTCTTCTTTGCTCATATCCCACATGCCACGTTGATTAGGTAGCTTTCCCTGTATAAGAGCTGACGTAGCAAGTATCAGAAATGGTAATTCGAAATAATGATGAATAGCGGGATATTTTTGATCTAACTCGGTTTGGTAATCATCTAAAGAAACACCTTTAACACCCTCTATTTCAGCTCGAATTATATCGTACTGTGATAAAGGTTTACTGTTGGTATTCATATTAATGAATACTTGTAAGGCAGTTTCTTTTGTCGTTTGAGAAGGTAATGCAAGGTATGGAAGATTAAAGTGCGTAATAGTTTCTCTGAAGTCTCTTATTTGATCTTTTAACTGAGTTTTTTTAGTCATCCAGTTCATCAAAAGAGATTCATAGTTATCTTCTGATGACGCAGGTTTTAAAGCCGTTAAAGCTTGATCTACCCATACGTCTATTTCACTAGCAATATCTCCTGGTCGAAATAGATTCATTGGTAATAACCCACGTTTCAAGCATTCACTTGGAACATCAACCCAGAGTGGCATTGTTTTACCGTTTTTATTTGTCCAACGGCTTTCATACCACACTTCGGATTCGTCTGACTTTTCTTCCTCTGGTACTCTCTCGTCATAAGTGTTGAGGTATAGAAAGTAATTAAGCGCATCGTAATTATTATGTAATGCACGCCACAATGCAGTTAAACGTTGTTGACCATCTAATAAATGTTCGGTAACTCGACCTTGTGTTTCTGGCGCACTAACCAAGTATCTAGATACAAATTGCTCTTTATCTACATCAAGTAATAAGGTTACTCCTAATGGTAAGTTTTTAGTTACTGTATCAAGAAGACTACATACACGGCTTTTATCCCAAGCTTGATGACGTTGAAAACGAGGTAGCTTTATTTCACCACTTTGAATTTTTTGAAACCAGATAGACACTTGTCTGTCTTGAGCTGAACTTGATGGCATCTTCATTATAAAAATCCTTTTAAAACGTTCTTGAACTTTTCTTCAGCTTCAAGGCTTGCTTGCCATGCTTGTTTTAAATCGCTCATTGCTTCTTCTACTGACGGCAGGTTATCTTCAATGATTTTTTCAACGTATAGCGGAATGTTTAAGTTGAAGTCGTTTTCTTTTAACTCATCCATTGAAGCGACTTTTACGTAGTTTTCTACATCTTGATAATTGTGATACCAGTCGTAAATTTGTTGAACGTGATTTGGCTCTAGGAAGTTTTGTGCTCGGCCTACTCTAATTTGGTCAGAAGCATCAATAAACAATACTTTGCCTTTTTTATCGGCTGATTTATTTTGTTTAAACACCATGACACAAGCAGCTAACTGGGTGCCGTAGAACACGTTAGGTCCTAAACCGATAACGGCTTCTAGCATGTCTTGTTCAAGTAACTGCTTACGAATTTTACCTTCGGCTGCTTTCCTGAATAATGCACCATGTGGTAATACAACTGTCATACGGCCAGTACTGTTCATGGATTTAACCATGTGTTGCACCCAAGCCATATCACCATTACCTTTTGGCGGTACTCCGGCTATGTTTCTGCCATATGGATCATTGGCCCAGTTTTCAGCGCCCCAGTCTTTTAGTGAAAATGGTGGGTTTGCTATTACGCAATCAAAGGTTTTAAGACCATCTGCTTCAAAAAATGCTGGATGACGTAAGGTATCGTCTCGCAAAATTTCAAAGTCTTCAATGCCATGTAAGAACATGTTCATACGGGCAATTGAGCTTGATGTAAGGTTCTTTTCTTGTCCGTATAATTTTAGTGTTCGGTAATCTTCTTTGTTGTCTTTAAGGTGATCAACACACTCAAGCAACATACCACCTGTACCACATGCTGGATCGTAAATAGTTTCGCCTTCATGCGGGTCTAAGATCATTCCTAGTAAATGCACCACCGAGCGAGGCGTATAGAATTCACCGGCTTTTTTATTGGTTAAATCCGCAAAGTGTTTAATTAGGTATTCGTAAGCATTACCGAGCATATCAGGGTCAACTTTTTGATTACCTAATGTGTACTGTGAAAAATGCTCGATAAGGTTTATCAGTAATGCATCAGAAAGCTTATTTTTGTTGCTCCACTGAGCATCACCAAAAATACCATAAAGGAACTCTTGGTTAGCTTGTTCGATACCACGTAAGGCGTTTTCAATTGCTGCACCTACGTTTGTGGTTGTTTCACGAACATCTTGCCAATGACAACCGTCAGGTATTTCAAAGCGATGCATTTCTGGTAATGCTGCGTATTCTTCATCACCATCTGACTCTTCAAGTGCTACTCGATATTCCTCATCATAAACATCGGAAATACGCTTAAAGAAAAGTAGTGGGAATATGTAAACTTTAAAGTCAGAAGCATCAACAGGACCTTTTAAGATCCAAGCTGCTTTTGATAGGTATTGCTCTAACTGAGAGAGCGTTATTTTATCCATAATTTGGTGTCTTCGATTCCTGTTGATAGCCTGGTGCAATAGCGAGATTTTCAGCACCGTATAATGTTTGATTGTTTTGCAAATAGAGTTGGTATTCTGGGCCTGAAAGTGAACCACTTTCAGAACAGTCCACGTTCCAACGTCTTAATAAATATCCTGCCATAGCGGCACGCACGTTAACTTCTAACATGCCTTTCTCCATGCCAAAGTCGAGCTTGATGGCTGTTGGGTGCTTTACGTTATTTGGATGCGGAATAATTTGTAATGGCACCATTCGCATCCATTGATGATCTTCCAACTTATCTTCTTCAGGGGATGGTGTCTGTGCCAGAATTGTAACTTTGGTAATGCGAGTTAACACAAAGTCTCTGAATGATTTTGATTTGCGATCATACGCTCTTAAATGCCAACGTAAGCCATTATCTACTATTGAATGAGGCACTAACTCTCTTGCACCTGAACCACTGCTTAAAGACGTATATATAACGCTAATAGGCTTATGATTGATGATTGCTTGAGAGAGCTTAGCGATAATATCAATATCAGGCACGTTTAACGGGCTTGGTGATTCAATAGGGAATGACGTATCACCAATAGAATCAAAGCCATCACTGATGTTATTCGCTAACTTAATAAGCGTGCGGCGTGCATCATGCTTAAATATGGGCTTGAATTGCGTTGTGATGAAGTATTTTTTCTCTACATTGTCATACGCCATATTATCAGGCGCATTTTCTTTGTAGAATTTTAAATCTCTGGTTGCAGCAGCAAGGCCTAATTCGAAATGACTCACTATCTCACTGCGAGTTACCATCCCAGTAAAATAGAGCTTAAAGTCGATATAAGCTAGGCGCTGCTTCTGTGCAAAACTAAATTCGTCCATTCGATAAATCTGATTCTATTGACATTTTCTATTCGAGTTGAAATAGTATGTCTCATTATGAGTTAGACAGCAAATAGATTTTATGCTTTAGTGTTGATACAGATCATCACTACTTAAAAGCTCAAATTTATGCCCAATCAAAACGCCAAACCTTCTACAGAAAAACATACTAATTTAACTGAACTAGAGCATTTAAAAGTCGAGCATTTTGATATCTATCAGGAGCTGATGAAGCAATTTAAATTTGATGATCGGGTGTGCCATGAATGGCTAATGAAACCCAAACGCCCCTTGCAAGGTAAGTCACCGTTTGAGCAATTATCCATAGATACTGATGAAGTGATGGATATGCTAGTTCGTATGAAGACAGGTGATTTTTCGTGAGGGGCAAGCACTAGTGAATATTCTCTTTTTATGCACCGCCAATATTCAGCGCAGTAAAACAGCTGAAGAGCTGTTTCGTGCTGCTAATAAAAAACATCAATACAAATCAGCAGGCCTCAGCGCCAAGTATGTACAGAAAGCTAATTCAACACTTTGCACTGAAGAAATGCTGCAATGGGCTGATCAAATATATGTATTTGAGGAGCAACATATTGAACGAATTCAAAAGTACACTGGTGATGTTTATTTGCCTAAAATAACCAATTTAAACATCCCAGATGAATATCAATATTTTCAACGAGAGCTTGTTTTGCTTTTACTAGAACGAGTTAAATTATCAAATTATGAGCAGACTCAAAGCATAAACCATAGTGTAGTTTTTGATTTAGGGACTAGCCTTCTTGAAAAATGGGGTTGTACTACTTCCCAGAAATTAGCAATTTTAGGAATAGCTAAAGCTGACTTTACTCACTATCAAAAGAACTCAAGCGCAGTATCTTTAAATACTGAGCAACTCCAGCGTATCAGTTATCTAACTAATATTCACCAGAGCCTTAAATACATTTTTTCTAATCCAGAGAACCTGTATGGCTTTATGAACATGAGAAACAATAATTCATATTTTAATGGCAGAACTCCGCTATCGATCATAGCTACGGGTAAAGTCGACGATTTTTCTGATGTATTTAAGTGTATTGATAGCATGGTAATTAGATAACAAAAGAAAATCTATCAGAATTATTTCTTATATTTTTAACAGATCTAGCAAGTAGCTGTTGCGCTTATTTGAGTTGCTTTCATTTCGTATTACTTGAGCAAAGTCATCAGAGTTCCCTACAATATGAACTTCAATTTTAGCTCTAGTGATTGCTGTATACAGCCACGATCGGTCAACAATGCGTCCTTTCTGAAACGCAATAATGATACGAGGAAACTGTGAGCCCTGAGCCTTATGAAGGGTAATTGCATAACCAAGCTCCATACAATCTAGTATCGATTGATCAATTTCTATCGTTTCCCCTGTATCAAGCGTTACTTTTCCAAAATTATTAGCCGTTGGCTCAACACTACTTAAAATACCAAGAGAGCCATTTTGAATTCCTTTTTCATAATGGTTTTGAGTAAAAAGGATTGCATCATTTACTCGTAAATTTTGATGGTAACTTTCCCCGTGCATTTCAAATTTAAGTAAGCTGCCTTTGGGGTTAGTTGCAAGCTGAGTAAGTTTATTTATATCAGAGACTAACTGTTTTGTTGGAGCGATAATACGGCTGTTTTCTGGTGAGCGCTGATATAATTCACAACAAGCCTGAGCAATATTTTTCTTGTCTGTTTCATGAAAAAAAATAGAACCAGTTGAAAGATGAGCAGGTACTTCTCCTTGATTAACTAAGCAGGAATACTCTGGTATTCCTGAGCTACCTTCTTGACGTTTCACAATCTCAAGTTTTGTATTGGCAATTTTCTTAGCTAGAACAATATCAGCTAATAACTTTCCGCATCCTATAGGTGGAAGCTGATCTGGGTCGCCTCCAAAAACAATCCTTACCGATGGGTGAATATGATTTACTATACGGTACATTGTCGGTAGATCTATCATGCTTGCTTCGTCTATTACCAACAAATGATCTTTGTGCGATAAATTTGGAGCAATACTTTCTCGTCTCAATAAAGCTGCAATTGTAGAAGTTTTAAAGCCCACGGATTCATGTAAACGCATTGCAGCTCTTCCACTAAGTGCCACAGCATGTATTTCAAAACCCATTTGATGATAAGCGCCTAGTACAGCTCTAAGCACTGTAGTTTTACCTGTACCGGCACCACCTGTAATACAGCTTACTGCATTATATAGACAACGGATAACAGCTTCGGCTTGTCCTTCCGTCAATTCATAAGGTGATTCTGCAATCGCATTAAGATAAGCTAGCTCTACTTGCTTATCATAAAAAGATGTTTGTATTGCTAGTGACTTTAGCCGCTTAGCTACAACATTTTCCATTAACAGCTGGGCTGTTGGATGATAACTTCCCGTATCTGGATTGAGAATATACTGCGCTCGGTCATAACCCGCTTTAAAAGCTGCATTAACAAGCTCATTACTTTTCAAAAACTTGGCTAATCTAGGCCGTAAATTATCCTGCGAAGTATATGTGTGACCTTTTTCAATTTCTTTTCGAATAGCCATTTCTATGGCTGCACTTAAACGTCTGTGATCACTTAGCTCAACTTGAAAGCTCAACGCTGGATTTGTGGCTATTTGGTCAATATCACTAAATGACATACCAAATCCAACCAATGCAAACGGGTTAGCCTTTATGGATTCGATAGATTTTTCACCATGATGCTTTATTAAACGCTGTTGAACACTTGTAGGTATACTATGCTCTGACATCCAGTTACAAAATGCTAAATTTTTATATTTTGAATAGCCCTTAAACAGGGTATCAATAGACTCATCACTCAGAATACTTTTAAGCTTTTTTCTTACATGAGCTGTATCATCTTTCAATTCTGAATGAATGTTTTTGCCCAATAAGTTCCATACCGCTCTAGCTTTAGATTCTCCGATACCTTTAAAGTCAGCATTACTAGCTATAAATCGAATTAGTTGCTCTCCATTATTTGGCAAAGTGCATTTAGTTTGAACTGGTGACTTATAGGTATGCTGTTGCATTATGTAGTCGCCGATATCCATGTCTTCAACCAGCTTATTGCCTTTAACATACCAATGCTGGCCTATTTCCGGTTGTATAGGGATATAATCGGGGTTTACTTTGATCGTAACGTAATATTTACCACTATTTTTTTTATATGAGCCTTTATTAAGAGGAACACCACTAAAAATAACGATATTTTTCGATGAAAGTGGGATGCTAGTTACTCTAAAAAAATCTTCATACTCTACAGGGTTCATCTAGGTATAAACCCCATTTCAGAGATTGTTTCAGTGAGCTCACCATACCTTTCAAGTTGATTTTTTAAGCCTTTTATTACTGATTTTAATTCAATGTTTTCAGCCTCTAGTAAAGCAAGGCGCTTGGAATTTAATCTACTTAGATTGTCAGAGCTGTCATATTCTTTTGATTTAATATCTGTTTCTTTACCACTATCTGTCAGTTGAGGAAGTATGTTTCTTTTTCTTAGATCATCCTCTAATGCTTTAAGTTCTCTTTTCAAGTTAGGGTTTTGAGTTAGAGCCGACTTACCACACCCCGTTGCCTTTGATAATTCACTTCGATTTAATTTACCATCACGTGCTATTTGTTTAAAATCGTCATCACTTTGCGTGGCTACCCATACCCTAAATTTATCTAGATTTTGTTGCGCCGCTTGCTGCCCATTTATTCCTTTTGCAGTAGCCACTACGCACCTCCAGATTTACGCTTAATTTCAATTAATGGCTGCTCTAACATATTTCTCGCATCATCGAGTGTATCCATACGAATTCCATTTATATATGCATTATGTTGCCAAAGGATAAATCGCTGTTCATAAGCTTCTATTTTCATCTCAGCTCTATTCAACTCAGCTTCTAGACTTGAAATTTGGTTATGTAAATACTCAACATCACTACTTTGTTTAGAATCATCTTGAACCTCTTCTCGCAAGGCTCTTTGACGTGCAGTAAATGCTTTTTGGATAATTTCATAACTAGATAATGCTTGTCGCGTAACACTATCAAGCTCAAGCATTTTTATAACCTCCTTACACAATAAGGGCCAAGTAAGTTTGCCTTTCCATGTATCAATTAGGTGGACGATATCAATTATATTCTCCGCTGTTATTACGATTTTAGGCATAATTACAACTCCATTATTTTGAAAATATCATCAGGAACATCTAAATCAGCAGGTTGCTTAATATCATTAGCGAGCCCTTTATCTCTGAGCATTTCTTTAACAGGAGAAGGGTCGTATTCTTCAGGCATTCTGATGACCGCACCCTCAGGAATATTTTCATTCTCAAGTAAGCTGATTTTTGTACGGATATGAGTTATTCGCCAAATATGACTACTAACCCAACGATCAGCTCCAAATACACCTGCACCTTCATCTTTTATCGCTTTACTTAACTGAGCTTTAACTTCAGTCTCTCTTTTTTTAAGTAACTGCAAGGAGTCACTAAAACCCTTGATACACACTAATTCTTTACATGTTTCGCAGTCCCCATTGCTCTGGCAGGGTAATATTGCATAATCATGCTCACAGATACCAAGCTCTGTAACTATTGCAGAACCAGGCAAGCTTTTCCCCAAATCAACAAATGAGATAGGAAGTCGATTTTTGATTTTTTCCAGTACATTTGCGTCTTCCGGTATCATTAGATTTGCGGTTTGTTCAGCTTTCTCTGCTTCTGGTCGATTATCATATTTTCTGTTATCGCTTACTTGAGCTCGTCCCGCCCAGTTTGCTAAGTGAAGTTCTCCCATACCTCCATCTTCACTCATTGTACTTAACCAATGCCGTGCACAATGTGTATTCAATTCTATAGACTCACCACTTTTTAAACTAAATCCATGTTTTGCCCATAAAGTACGATCACCTTTTGCATCTTTTTCAACAAAACGATCGTTTACGTGATTAACCGTAGGTAAAGAAAATGAAAAACCACGAGGATTGAAATCTGCATGGAACTCATTTTCACGATGAAGCAATAGTGCCTCAGAAGCTTTTACATTTTTATTCTTATCAACATAAGGCCAGTTTGGAAATTTACGAGTGTATTTCTTATATTCATGAGCCCCTAATGCTCGATAAGATATATTTCCATTAGTTTCGTTATATAGTTCAGTTAACCATATGACACCACTATTAAAGTTGGCATAATCTGTTGATATAGCTGCATTAAATTGTTCGATTGATAATGCATCATCAAGAGAAAAGCCTGTTGGTGTGATACACCCTGAATGTATGTTAAATTGCCCTGGGTTTTCTTCTGCAAATTTTGCAGCTTCGCGAGCTGGTTTTCCAATTCGTTTTAATCGTTCAACTGCTTCGACTACCACATCTTCTATTTCAGTTGGCACCCATTTAATCTTCGCTTTGCCTTTTTTAGCGGCCACCCAACGAATGCCTAGCTTTTCTACTCCGGCCCGGTTTTCTTCCCACTCCAGGCAGTTAACAGGTAACTCAAACTCTTCAGAACACCTGCTAGGTGCGCACATCAAAAGTGCAAATATTGCTGTAAAATATTCAGCTTCTACTCCTAACATTGGAGCCTTACTAAATATATCAGCAACAAGCATCATTTCTTCATTGGTTGGCATTTTTTCTTGTCGGCATTCATCTCCTTTTTCATCAACTGCGATTGTTAAATCTTTTTTCTTAGGATATGGATTAGACCATTCAGGCAACCCTGGAGCGATCAATTGTTTTCGACAAAACTTTAATATTATCTCCATTTGATAGCCTGCTTTATTTCGTGCAGTAGAATCAGATAGTTGCCTGTGGAACACCTCATTTAGACGAGCTAAAACAGTTCCATCAATGCGTAATATATCAGCCTCTCCTACGCCTAAAATTAGTGCTTCTTCGAGTATACGAATTGCTTCCATATGTCTTTGTAAATTGGAAACGGGATTGTCGGTGTATACATTTTTTATGTATGCTTTAGCAAAGTCGATAAATGGTGATGAAAGAGGTTCAAAATGGTATGAATTTGACGGCTTTAAATTAGTTGAAAACCGTGCAACAACCTTGCGAGTATTCTTATACGTATACCAATTATCTTCTAGCCAATTATCAGATCCAAATGCAATCAAATGGTTTCGACAGTTTTCAATAAAGTCCTGTAAGTTTTGTTCTGCTGTCCACTCAGATTTTGCCTTGAACCTTACAACGTTAGTCATTATTGGTTTCTCCCTGTTTGATTCTTATTCATCTCAGCGCAAGTTTGTACAACCCATTCAACGGCAAGAATCAAAGTGTCTTTAGTGGATGCGTATTCTTCACTTTTCGTTGTTTTTAACCTCGCTTCTTTTTCTTTGTATAGGCTTTCCAGAAACTTCTCATGAGGTGCATCCAGCAAAGGTCTAAATTTTTCACATACATAGCAAGATTCATAACCTTTAACGCAAAAATCATTAGTTCCACATGCACCAACTACGTCATTATCTTTATTTGGTATTTTAGCGGTAGGATCATCGCCTCGTTCACCATCGGTACTATTGCAAATAATCTCCCCTTTAAAAGCTCTCGCAAATGGCGCTAACTGTTTACCAACAGCCTGATCAATATAGGTCACTGTATCCGCTGTGTTCTCCGTATAAACCATAACGTTTTGTGTATCTGAATGGTCTAATGCCTCAGCTATTACCGCAGCACTAATACCTTTTCGCCCAAGATTAGTACCACGAGTTCGACGAAAGCGTCTTGCTGAAAGGTAAATTCGATCACCTGTTCGCTCACTAATAGCTTCATGATGAATATTTACTGCTCTCATAAAATTGTCACGAAGCTGAATTGTCGAACTATGAAGTAGATCTGTTTTTAACAAGTCATCTAATTTAATTGACTCTTTTGAACTAGAGAAAATTTGTTGAGTAATACTCCAGTCAACGAATAATGGAGTTAAGGTTTTTTGAAGCGGACCCAATTTTAAGCCATACGCTTTACTTAATTTCTTTTGTTGAGCTTTACTTAAATTCAATAGAGTAAGATACAATTCTTCCGTTATTGCTACACGTTTAAAAGCTTGCCTAAAGCCTACACCCTGTTGTTTCGCTCTCGGCACATTAAGGTAGTAATTTGATGTGTTTTCACCCTCTGATTGCTCTTTGATAATATCTTGAGCTTTAAGTTGACGAAGTTGAATTGCTCTTCTAGCTGTTGCTTGCAGAGTTGAAAGATAAGAATAACAATCGAATGAAATGAGATCTTCAGCAAATAATCGAACTAACTCACTGGCAATAGCCAGTTGCTCATTCTGACTGAACCCACCATATAATGGGCATCGATTGGCTATGGCAACTCCTTTAACAGAACCTTTTAAACGCATTCCTTCTAATACATCTACAACCGATTGTGTAATGCCAGAGTAGCCATAGTCATACCAACTAATTAAAAAGCTTCGAAGCGAGCCCAAATACCATTCATTTTCATCATTAAGCATTCCGCGCCAGTTACGTATAACATTGTCATTTACTTCTTTGGATCCAGTATCACGGATCATTCGTTGGAATCGCAGATACATATTAGAAGTATGGCCAACAGAATACTCTTCGGCGTATCTTGCTAAGGTTCTTTTAAAGCCTTTTAACGTTTTTGGCTTAATCGCTAAAACATCAGGCTGAAAGCTAATTTTAGTTTCTTTGTTTAATATCCATACATTACTGTTAGTATTAAATGTATACCCGTCTCTTGATATTCTATAGGAAGAGTTAAGGGTCGATATTGCTCTGCTTTCATTATTTGTCAATGTTAAATCACTCATGGCAACCTCGACCTTTTCGGGCTTGTTCTACTTTTTCTTTTAATTCATTTTGTTCAGTCAGAGATACCTCATTTGCTTTTTTCGCTATGTGGCGCTGGTTGTAGATGTCTCCAGATTTTTCACTGGAATGCCCCATGTAGTGCATTCTCATTTTTGCTTCGCGACCACTATCTATATGTGTATAACCTTCAATATTCGCAGCCGCTAACTCGTTGTTAGCATCGACTTTTTCTGAAAACTCTTCGTTCCAATCATGTCTAAAAAAATGAGGATGAATTAAGCTAAATTTCTCATCTACTTTTTTCATCGTTGGTACGATAGTGTTATCAAAAGTCGAGGTAGAAATAGGGTCTCCTAGTGTTTCACCTTTTCTATGCACCACAAATAAATAAGGATGTTTATTTGCATTTGGCACTTTGCTTCGATAATCACCTATATAAGTATTTAGTAGCTTAGCTGTCTCATCATCGATCCGAAGCATTCGCTCTTTCGTTTTTGCAACCGGTTGTTTATTTCTTGTGTCATTTTTGTCATCGTGTGTTCTTTTCACCCAGACGCACTTTTTATTTCCGTGTAACACCATGTGAGTTATTTTCAGTGACAGTAACTCTCCGCGTCTAATGGCCAGTTTCTTGAGTAAATGAAACATTAAGTGGTTTCTGTAACGAACGCTTTCTACCGAGAATGGATTTTTAGGGTTGTCGTAATGTGCAACTTCCATAAATTCTTGGATTAATTCTTTTGGTATGTTTTTACTATTGACTTCATCTTTGACTTTTTTCCCTTTTCTTTTTGGTCTAGATTTTTTGAAGCGTTTTTCCATTATTTCAATCTTGTTGTTAATGTTGGAGCTATTGATATGCTGTGTTGCAACCTTCGCTAAAAATATTAAGTACTCAATTACTGATGTCATCCGGTTGTAATGATGGTCGCTGCCAACAGATGGCGTAACATCAATGAATTTAGGCGCTATATTCATTGATATGACTTTATTTTTCTTATTAGCTTTTTTGGAATATTTTTTTAAAGGGATATTTACTGCGAGGTAAGTTTTGAGCTCTTCAATATCTAAATCTGTGAGAAATTGGCCTTTTTGAAATTCAACATAAAGATCTCTTTGCTTTTCCTGCTGCCATTCTAAGAAATACTTAATATGATTAAGCTTATTCTCTATCGTTTGCGCTGCCCGAGATTCTGGCCTTAGTTTAGAGGTAACCCAAAGAGTGGTGTGAAAATGGGGGAAACCATCATTACCCCAAAGTACTGGATATCTTTCACCATTTTGAAATTGTATTGTCTTTACGAACATTCTTAACATTCCCATGCAGCTAGACCTAAAAGCTAACATAAGAAAATTTGAAGTTAAAGACTGATATTTTTTATAAGCATATGATATAATTAGACTTATTATACTGATTCAGCCTAAAAATGTCAATAGAGTTCGATTTTAGAACTATATGTATTGACCAAAATTCTGATCGCCAATCGAAATTCACTCACTCATTTTTTGTTTTATTTTTACAATTTTGTTTACGTTGATCCTACTAATAGTTCGATATTTCATCATTTAAAAGTGTAAAAATAAAAAACCCAGCAAAAATGCTGGGTTCGTCATAATAACTTGTAAAATATGCGCTTAATTTAACACTTTTACATTTAACGTGATCTAGAATGGAATATCGTCATCAAAATCCATTGCTGGCTCTTGAGGGTTCACTTTAGCTGCTTGCTGGTTTTGCTGACCAGAGAAGCCGCCTTGTTGACCACCTGATTGCTGACCTTGGAAGCCACCTTGTTGACCACCAGAGAAACCACCTTGTTGGCTGCCTCCTTGCTGGTTAAAGTTAGCGCCTTGATTTTGCTGGTAACCACCTTGCTGCATAGCTGGTTTGCCTTGACCTTGGTTGAAGCCACCTTGGTTTTGCTGAGCAAATCCACCAGAAGCTGCACCTGCTGCCGCGCCGCTCGCTGCTGCGCCACCTGAGAAGTTACCGCCAGCGCCTTGACCTGCGCCTGCACCACGAGAGTCTAGCATTTGCATTTCGTTTGCACGGATTTCAGTGGTGTACTGATCTTGACCTTGTTGGTTTTGCCATTTACGCGTACGTAGGCTACCTTCGATGTAAACCTTAGAACCTTTTTTCAAATACTCGCCAGCAATTTCAGCTAGACGACCATTGAAGACAACACGGTGCCATTCAGTTAGCTCTTTCGGCTCACCTGATTGTTTGTCTTTCCAGCTTTCAGAGGTGGCAATAGTTACATTACATACTGCTCCACCATTAGGGAAAAAACGTGTTTCTGGATCTTGGCCCAGATTACCTACAATAATTACTTTATTTACACCACGACTGGCCATGTGAAAAGTCCTGTTTCTATTTTATGTGAATCATTAAATAACTCGTCGTTGACGTTTGGAAACGAGTTACGATGCCTCTATACCAACGTATAAAGATGAATTGAAATGCATTATCAAATTCAGTTAAGTCTGCCATCTTAGCACTGAATTTTGAATTTAAAAAGCACAATTAAAGGGTCAAATATAAGGTTTTTTATCAATCAGCAATCAAGCGATTGGGAACTAACTTAAAAACAATATTTTAGCGCGTCATTGCTCAAAATTAAGGCAAAAAAAAGCCGATAACATTGGTTATCGGCTTACTCTCCCCAGAGTACTATTGCCTAATGGTTATTTATTATTATTAATTAACACTCAGGCAAAGTTTTAATCCATTCTGCTATCAACTCAACACCTTCTATATGGTGGATACTGCGGCCCAAAGGTGCCATACGCTGATTGGCATTATTTGTTGTCATACGATAAAGCAAGTAAGACTTTTCCGGGTGACCTGGTACAACATCGTATTGCAGGCTCTCTGGGAACTCGTCTTTTAGCTCTTCGCGGTTGGTGTCATCACGGTTAGCAATCGGTTGCTTACACAAACCAAACTTAGACGTTTCTTCATTTAAGTCACGGTTAAACTCAAGTTGCAGACCGGTATAACCTGCAGGTCCTGTGTACTCATCTAAGCCACGTTCTGACAAGCTAAGCTCTGAACGGTGACAATGTGCACAGTTACTATCTAAGTAACCACGCGCTGCATTATCAAGCTCTTCTGCTGACAACTGGTTCAATTGTGTGTCATCTCTGAATAACATCAGTTTTTGCAAGCTATCTGCTGCTGACGGCATGCCCGCTAACAAACCATTATCTTGCCAGTAGGTTAACTGGTTTTCAGTGCCTGACGCGTAATCGAAGTCTTTATTCAAATTACGTGCTTTTGGACCAATTGGCGTGAATTCAAGACTGCTTTCACCTTCTAATTGGTGACATGCATTACAATCTGTCGCTTTCGGTACACGGTAGGTGAAGTCTAGTTGCTCACCTTTGTGCATCGTAGTCACGTCTAGGCTGGCACCGGTAATCGCAAGTTTCGCGTCTTTACCATCTGCATATTCAGCATCCCAATAATAAGGCAATGCTTTCCAACCGTTTTCGCGGTGAATTAACAAACGCGTTTCGATAACCAGTTCGTCACCGCTTCGGTCCGCTGTATCTACTGGCATGGTAAATGTTTTCACCAACACAGTACCTACAGGAAAATCAAAGATTTCATTTTCAGTATATTTCGCTTGCGTACCACCTGGTAAAAAGGCGAAACGATACTTACTCGAGTAGTCGGTAAACAGCGGAATCGCTAAATCAAATGGTACACCACCTGAATTAGTACCCGCTGTAGGATCTGTGCTGTCTGTAAACAAGTTATATGAAGACAAGCTTGCACAGTTCTTGGTCATCAACGCATCCCAGTTAACACCGTCAACATCAGCATCACAGTCGCCTTCGCCACCTGTTGGGCCACCAGCGTCTTCGTTGATTGGACGACCACTGTCAGCGTTATCGCCTATGCCATTGCTGTTGTCATCTTTCCATTCATTTGGATCGTTAGGAAATACATCGATATTATCACCACGGCCATCGCCATCGCTGTCTAATTGTTCGGTTTCATCATGAGGGAATGCATCAGCATTATCACCAACACCATCGCCATCTGTATCAAACCATTCGTTTGCATTATCAGGAAAAGCATCATTGTGATCAGCGTAACCATCGCCATCAGCATCTTGCAAAACGCTTTGGTTGTTTTCTGGCAAACTTTCACTGTCACTGCCACAAGCAGTTAAACCTAAGCTGAAAATAGCTGCCAGTGAAATGAGTTTTACACTTCTAGAATTTTTCATTTTATTCACCTACCCACTACAAATTTTTTACAAGTTTTGGGTTCAAAATTAAGGCGGGCAGTGCCCACCTTAAATTACCTTGTCATGCGCGTCTCTTTGAACTCTTATAAGTTACAAGAGAAAGCTGTTTGATCATCACCATTACAACCGTATTTCATACCTCGGAAAGTTACCGTTGTTGGCGATAGTCTTTCTTGAGTACAGGCGTATGGGTGCGCATCACCGTGAATATTATCTAGAGCGAATACTGGTGCAGGTAAGCCACCAGAAATACCTTTAACTGCTGCTCCGGCCATATCCACAGGGAATACGGTACCGATTTTGGCATCGCCAAATTCGCCATGAGAAGCCGCAGAATTGCCATCAATGTTATTTTGTAAACACAAACCATCTTCACGTTCGTATGCCGTGAACGCATCCTTGTTTGCTGTTAACGCCAATAGTTGCTCATCTTGGAATAAGTCCGTTTGCGTAAATACAAATTGGCCGATACCATCAAACAAAATCGCAGGCATTAACTTACCGGTGTTATCAACAACACCACCAGTTGGCATAGACTCAAATGTTATTGGATCAGCAACTAGCTCAAGCGTAAGGCCAGTAAAGCCATTAGCGATAGTGAATTGTGGAGTACCCTCTGGCACGCCAGCAGGGAGTGGAACGATTTCAGCTTGTAACAACAAACCTGCCCAGTCAGCGCCAGAACGCTCAATCACGTTGTCGTGAACATAGTTCAATTTGTAGTTTGGCGACCAACCTTGAATCATTGTTGCCAAGTAATCATTCTCATATTTTGAGAAATCATCTTGAACTAGGAAGTAGCTCGCAAACTCCATTGCTGATGTTTTGTTATCACGGAAGTAGTTGTGATAAACCTCAACACCTGAGGTCGCCAAGTTAAGGAAACCAGTGCCTGGTGGTACTAAACCAACAGTAGAGGTAAATGGCGCAACGTTTTCGGTATTATTGGCAATCATTTCGTTATCGAATACACGAACATTACCGCCGTAAGCTTGCTCAAGACCAGGTAAATCGAATACCAAAATACCACCGGTATTTTCAATCGCTAGGTTTTTGTATACATCGGCATTCATAGTATTTTCAATTTCAATACCTGCTACGTTCATACGTGCGACGTTATGACGAACAACAACATTGTTTGATTGACCAACATAGATACCCGCATCAGCAGAACCATAAGAGTAGTTATACTCCATGATGATATTGCTTGAGCTTACTGGGTATAAACCGTAGGCGCCATTGTCTGATTTAAGACCTTCTGGCCAAACCGCACCAGTGTATGCCATTAATACACCATCACTGCCTTTAACTTTGATACCGTTTTTCTTTGGATCAAGTACAGTGAAATCACGGATTTCAACATCTTTACAGCCTTCGAAACGAACCGCGTCTTCAGCCGCCGTTGCTTCTTTAAAGCTAAGTTGCGTTTCATTAATACCGTAACCTGTGAACGTCACATCTTCCATGTCTTGAATAAGAATGGTGTCAGAAACTTTAAAGTTACCTTGTGGAAGAACGATAGTTTGACCATCTTGTAGGTCAAAAATAGCCATGTTAATCGCATCAGTAATGTCAGCGCCGTCACTTAGATCGCCGTCAAAATAATCTGCTACAAAAATTGAATCAGAGTAAATGGCGTAATCTGATGTGGTGTAGGCAAATGCTGAAGCACCAGAACCATTTTCGCCAGTACCGCCAGAGCTTTCGCCATCTTGACCGTTGTCACCTGTTGGACCTTGTGGCCCTGTTGGACCTACTGGACCTTGTAGACCTGATGAACCTTGTGCGCCGTCTTCCCCATCTTCACCGGCACAGCCTGTTAACATTAGTGCTCCCGATACTGCAGCGACTAATAACGATTTCTTCCAATCGTTCGCTTTGTTGTAACCCATTTTCACCCTCTTTTATATTTTTAATTGTTTATTGAGCATTTATTGGTCAGAGGTCTAACTTGTAACATAAAGTTCACAAAACAGACAATAGTTTTTTTGTTAATCCGTGGAATCCAATAAAAGAGGGGAGTATAAAATCCGATTTAACCATTTGATAAATAAACAATTTATCAATGTACTCCTAAACCATAATTATTAAAAACTGACCAAGTCGCGCAATAAACTAAACTGGACATTTATCCTACGATTAGTATGGAATGAAACTTACATGGAGTTACATTTGATTACAAGAGCAACAAATTTCGGTGACATCTAATGTGGTTAATTTTTAATGATACAGTTGTTAATAGTTGTTTAATAAGTCATCAGACCATAGACCACCTACCAGATCGAACTCTAATTAAAAATTCGCTTTATATAACTTTCAATCCCTTTAATAACAACAGCTTTCTAAAGAGCAATTACTCCAAAAACAACATTATAGAGTAATTACTTTATAAAATTTGCATTAGTAAAGCTTTCTACTGGTACGACCATCAAAAAAAATTGTAACCGCAGCGAAATTTTTGCCATAAAGTTGCTTACTATTGCTAATATGGCTAAAAATAGCAGTCATTAAAGCGATGCATTAGGAAACCCGAGTGGTTGTTGACGTAGTAGGCAGAATGAATGAATATTTTAATTGTCGCAAATAAAGATCTTGCCGCGAATGTTTGTCTAAACAAAATCTTACCCAGCTTAGCGCAGCAACACAGGCTGAATTTGTACCTATCAAACGCTGTTGGTAAACGTACACAACAGCACCCAGACGCGCTGCAAAACTTAAAGCAGTTTGAGCAACATTGGGATGATTTAATCCCCATTAAAACGACGCATTCAGAACAGCCTCTGCAACCAGAAGCACACAGTAAGTACGTGTCGTTTGAACAATTGAATCCCTATTTACAATCACCAATCGAGTTGGTCAATAACATTAATCAAGACGAGTCACTGGCAAAACTGAACGAGCTAGCGCCGGAGCTTATTGTCTCTATCCGCTATGGTTGTATCATAAAACCACCAGCAATTCGTGTAGCCAGTAACGGCGTTATCAATCTTCATTCTGGGGTATTACCTGACTATCGAGGGGTGATGGCAACGTTTTGGGCAATGCTTAACAATGAATCTAAGATAGGCACAACATTACACTTCATTAATGACGGCAATATCGACGCTGGTGACGTCATCAAAATATCTAAACAAGCAAGAGATCCACAGGCATGTTACTTGTCTCAAGTATTAAGCCTATATCAACAAGGCAGTCAGGATATACTGCAAGCGATTAACGCCATAGATAATGAACAAACGATATCGGCGCTACCGCAGCAAGGGCAAGGTAACTACTTTAGCTTTCCAAGCCAGGAGGATTTACAACGATTTGACGACGCCGGTATGCGCTTAGTAGACAAGGATGCTTACAATCGTTTTATTAAACAGCATTACTAATACCACATTTGTAGAGCGATGAAGCCTAGAAAGCAAATCCTAGAAAGTAAAAAACCAGCCATAAGGCTGGTTTTTTTATATATGGTGCCCACGACTGTATGGATGCAGGAGGTAGAGCAATGCAGGGAGCAATTGCCGAGAGGCGGTTCCGCCGGCAGGGCTCTAGCTTACTCTAGCAATTAGCTAGGTATTGTTAGTAAACTTAAAACCCAATTAAAGAAAGCAAATCCTAGAAAGTAAAAAACCAGCCATAAGGCTGGTTT
>NZ_JABBXG010000003.1:0-213423 GCF_012932945.1 Thalassotalea sp. Y01 | reverse complement strand
TCTAGCAATTAGCTAGGTATTGTTAGTAAACTTAAAACCCAATTAAAGAAAGCAAATCCTAGAAAGTAAAAAACCAGCCATAAGGCTGGTTTTTTATATATGGTGCCCAGAGGCGGAATCGAACCACCGACACGGGGATTTTCAATCCCCTGCTCTACCGACTGAGCTATCTGGGCAAATCTCGGTTTTAACTTTAAATCCCTGGGGATTTTCAATGCAATTCCAAATGGCTCTACCGACTGAGCTAGCTGGGCAAATCTCGGTTTTAACTTTAAATCCCTTGGAATTTAAGGGTAATTCCAAGTCGCTCTACCGACTGAGCTAGACAACAAGGTATTTCCTTGAAGTGCGCGTATAATATAGCGCATCCTTGGCTATGGCAACCTCTTTTTTATGAAAAAAACTCACATGCCTAATTTATGCACAATAATTGACATTAGAGTTCAAAATCATTGAAATCGTCTTCATCCACGGATGTACAAATAAACTGTTCTGGTTTGAAATCGAGCAAAGATGGCTGTTTATTTTCACTATCTGTTTGCTCTTTTTTCTCTTTCGGTGGGGCTTTGCGGCGCTTCTCTCGTTGTAAGCATAGCTTAATGACGCGTTGCTTTTCACTGTTGCTCAAATCTAACCAACCAAACCTCTCATCCCGCGTGCGAAAGCAGCCCTGGCAATAGCCACGGGCATCTGCCTTGCAGACACCGCGGCAAGGGCTCGGCACATCAAAAAAGTCGAGTTGCAAATCTTTCATTCAGTACAACGTTTCTCTGAGTTAATTTAATAAGGTAACGGATGGGTATCTAGCGGCTAGCTAAAAAACAACCAGTTCAATAACTAAATGTACTTCGAAAACAGGCGTATGGCAACTTACACGGCGATTTAAGGCGGATAAATTAGCGTGCGTTTCGGCAATAAAAAACGGCCCTGAGGCCGTTTTTCAAATATCGATAACTGCTAAATGTTAGTCTAGCTTATCCGATGCTATGCGATAATTCGGATCTTCATAGTAATTCAATTCAACCAAATCACCGGCTTTCTTCAACAATAACTTACACTCAGGGCTTAAGTGGCGTAAGTGTAAGGTTTTACCGCGTTTCTTATAACGGTCGGCCAAGGTATCAATTGCTTCAATACCAGAATGATCAGCCACTCGTGACTTTTTAAATTCGACGATGACATCTTTGCTGTCATTTTGTGGATCGAATTGCTCTAGGAAACTGGTTACCGCACCGAAGAACAATGGACCATCAACTTCATATAACGTCCAACCGGTTTGCTCACATTCAGAGCGATGAACGATAACATGCTTGGCATGTTGCCATGCAAATACAAGCGCAGAAACGATAACACCAACGATAACCGCGACAGCTAAATCACTGATTACCGTAACACCTGACACTAAGGCGATGACAAACGCATCGGCTTTAGGAATCTTGCGCATGATACGAAATGAAGACCATTCAAATGTACCGATAACAACAATAAACATAACACCAACTAGCGCAGCCAGCGGTATCATCTCAATTAAGCCTGAAGCGAATAGGATAAAGAACAACAAACCAAGGGCTGCCACAATACCTGACGTTCTGCCACGGCCGCCAGAGTTTACATTGATCATTGATTGACCAATCATCGCACAACCACCCATGCCGCCGAAGAAGCCGTTCACTGTATTAGCGGCACCTTGCGCAACACATTCACGGTTGGCTTGACCATGGGTCTCGGTCAGCTCATCAATCAAGCTTAGGGTTAATAATGATTCAATAAGACCAATCGCCGCCAATACTAACGAGAACGGTAGGATGATCATCAGCATATCCCAGTTCCATGGTACATCAGGGATATTAAAGCTAGGTAAACCACCTTGCAAGGTTCGAGCCGGATCACCAGTCATATCACGGACATAATCAATAACCGTACGCGCATCAACGTCGGTATAAACGGCAATCAAGGTAACCACGACAATGGCAACCAATGACGACGGTACCGCTTTGGTTAACTTAGGTAAGAAGTGAATAATCGCCATGGTCAAAGCAACAAGTGCCAACATGGTGTACATCGCGGTACCTGTCATCCATTCAAATTCACCGGCTTCATTCATCACTTTGAACTGACCTAGCTGGGCAAGGAAGATAACAATCGCTAAACCATTTACAAATCCGAGCATGACCGGATGCGGTACCAGACGAATAAACTTACCGAGCTTGAATATACCGGCGAGAATTTGTATCAGACCGGTTAACAGCACCGCGGCAAATAAATATTGCACACCATGCAAGGCGACAAGGGACACCATAACGACAGCCATAGCGCCGGTTGCACCAGAAATCATTCCTGGGCGGCCACCAAATGCCGATGTAATCAAGCCAACCATAAAGGCAGCATATAAACCAACCAGCGGATCAACACCGGCGACGAATGCGAAAGCCACAGCTTCAGGTATCAAGGCCAACGCAACGGTTATGCCGGATAACACATCATTCTTTAAGCTAGCGACTTTACTCGCATGAAGTTCAAACATGATTTACTCACAAAAGAGAAGAAGAGCTGAGCGCAGTCAAGCACTTAGCTAATAACTATAGTTGTTAAGCCAATAATTGATGGATTAACGCGCAGAAAACAAGCGCGGGATGTTAATGATTTTTGACGTTTTTGTCAATGTAAACGGCAATTTACTGAAAACTAATTCGCTGTCGTCAGCAAGGTTGGATGCCCCGACTATCGCTTAATTCGGGGCTTAGAGTTAAATATGCGGTTTAATAAGATTAATTATGGTATCGATATGATCATCGCGATCATTTAACGCTTTGATGTAATGGAAGGTTTCGCCGCCGGCATCGCTAAATACCTTACGACTTTCAACATCCAATTCTTCAAGAGTCTCTAGGCAATCGGCGCTAAATGCCGGGCTAATCAAGGCAATGTGTTTTACCCCTGCTTGGGCTAATTCCTCAATGGTGTCATCAGTATATGGCTTTAACCACTCTGCTTTACCAAAACGAGACTGAAACGTCATAACAAAATCATCGTCACTAAAGCCGAGTTTTTGTGCCAGTAAACGCGTCGTCTTATGACAAAAACAATAATATGGATCACCATTGCTATGGAACAATTTTGGCATACCATGATATGACAACAATAGCTTTTGTGGCTTGCCATGTTGCTCTATATGCTCATTTATAGACGCTGCCAAAGCATCGATATACCCTGGGTTGTCGTGGTAACTGCCAATAAAATGCAAGCTAGGAATCCAGCGCCAAGATTTGACCTCATCGACCACCGCATCAAACACCGAGCCGGTGGTAGGTCCAGCATATTGCGGGTAAAGCGGCATAACAATAATTTTATTAATGCCTTGGCGTTGGAAGTTTTGTAACGCCTTATCGATAGATGGTTGGCCATAACGCATGGCCAAATCTACCGCAACATAATCACCGTATTGTGCTGCCAACACCTCAGCCACTTTGTCTTTTTGTTGTTCAGAAATCACCATTAAAGGCGAACCTTGCTCGGTCCATATGCTCTGATACAGCTTCGCAGACTTTGCAGGTCGAATGCGCAAGATAATGCCATGGAGGATTATCATCCAGACCAAACGAGGGATTTCAACAACACGCGGGTCACTTAAAAATTGACGCAGGTAAACACGCAATGCGTCGCTTGTAGGCGCTTGTGGCGTGCCTAAATTAGTTAATAACACACCTACCTTGGCTTTGCCTGTGTTGGCAGGCCCTTGGCTGATGTCGGCATCATGAAGCTGTTTATTATTGGCTTTATATCGTGACATTCTGTCGACTCTTAAATACTGCTACCAAGTTGTTTTTCTATCGCCTGAATTAACTCTTTTGAATCCGGGTTTGTCTTAGAATTAAATCGTTCAATGGTTTTGCCGTTGGCACTGACCAAATATTTATAAAAATTCCAATAAGGCGATGCGGTTTTTTCCCCTAAGTGAGCGAAAATTGGATGAGCACCATCACCGCGCACTTCGACCGTGGTAAACATTGGGAACGTGACGCCGTAGTTTACGAAACAGACTTTAGCGGTATCCTTTTCATCATCTTCTTCTTGGAAAAAATCATCTGAAGGGAAGCCAAGAATAACGAGACCTCTGTCTTTGTACTTTTGATACAGCGCTTCAAGGCCTTCAAATTGCGGTGTGAAACCACAATTACTGGCGGTATTGACGATTAAAAACGTCTTACCTGCGTATTGTTCGCAAATAGCGGTTTGCTTACTTGAATTCAAACGAGTGATATTGTGATCAAGAAAGGCTGGGCAAGTGACTTTGTTTATTGCCTCAACATTGCTGTCTGTATCAGCAGCTTGGCTTGTTAGTGACGCAAACGCTAAGCTAAACACGGTTGCGGTTTTGGTAATCATTGGGTATTTCATGGTTTTCTTCCCTATTTAATAGTGTTTATTGTTGTTATTTAACGACACTATCAATGATTAAGTTTAATGGCTCTGCACCTTTAACATTAATTTGTTTGGCTTCGCCTTTATAATCGCCCGCTTTAATGCCAGGTGTTCCTGATTGTGAAATCACGGCAAAAACGTCAACTTGCTCGACCATAGATAAGGTCATTTGGCCATTCATAGACATCGAGTCATCCAAGGTAACGACATACGGTAAATCGCTGGCACGTACTTTAACAGCAGCTAATGGCATTCTTGGACCATTACTGGCGACCGCATAAATAAACACGGTTTTATCGGCTTGGTCTGCCATCAGAGACATGATCTCATCAGACATAGAGACCGATAAGGCAATTGCTGCTACATCAGCACCTGTGTTCGCTGAGCGCTCAGTGCTCTCAGAGTTCATAGTCGCGCTTTCTTCTGCCATGCCGGCAACCGGTACACCTTCCGCACGCATTTGCGCTTCTTTTATGGCTTCCATAAGTGCAGGTGCATTGCTACCCGCATTACCACTGTCAAGAATCTGCTGCCAACTTTGCGAGGCCTGAGTGAAACGGTTATTAAGGAAATGATCCATGCCAATCAACATTAACGTGGTCGCATCATTTGGATCTAAGGTCAATGCCTTAGCCAATAAGTTATCGACTTGCTCATTGCGTTGACGGTTGTTTTTGTAATATATCGATTGCGCTTGCAAGGCCAAAATATCGGCTTGTTCACCTTCAATCTCATTGACCTTACCAAAGGCAACAAAGGCGCTATCGAACTCACCAACATTGGTTAGGATTTGCCCTAACTGAAACCATGCATTGGAATTATCCGGATTATCTTGCACTTCTTTATGTAAGGATTGCAATTGAGCTATGATCATCTGAGCTTGCGACTGCTCACCTTGAGGATGATCAGTTGGCATAGATTGTGCCAATTCGACTTGTTCGTGGGCGCCATATTGCACATACATAACAACACTATAAGCAACAACAAACACGGTCATAATCGCCGGCCAAACAAAGGATGTTTTCTTATCTTTGGCTTCCGCTTCTTTGTCACTGGCATTCATATCCAGTACTAATGATCGATCTAGCTCTTGTTTCAAAAATTCGAAGTTTTCTTGATCGATGCCGCCTTCTTGCAGATCTTTTTCAAGTTCCGTTAGGTGCTCGTAATACAAATCTTTATTGGTTTGACCGCGCATATTTGATTGGTCAGCTTGGTATAAACGGCGTTGGAAAAAATGGCGCCAAATAAACAAAATTGCCAACAACAGTAGCAATACAGCAAAAATATAAAAAGTTGTCATAATGGGCCTTTAGTCCTTGAGAATATCTTCAAGTTGTTTTTGTTGTTCTGCAGACAATGCTTTCGTTTGGCGTTGTTTTTTACGCAACAGCGAAATCACCACGATCAGACCTATTAATACAAACGCCGCCGGACCAAACCAAAGAGCGTAGGTCAGCTCATTTACTTTTGGGCGATACAATACATACTCACCATAGCGCTCAACCATAAAGTTCATGATCTCACTGTCTGAGCGACCATCAAGTAACATGGTGTAGACTTCTTTACGTAAGTCTGCCGCTATTGGTGAATTTGAATCCGCTAGATTTTGATTTTGACACTTAGGGCAGCGCAGCTCATAGTTCAATTCCGCAAAGCGCTTTTTCATTACCTCGTCAGGAAACTCATAGGTATCGATTGGACTAGCCTGTATTGACATCGCCGCCATCGCTGCAAATATCAAGGTCAGTATTGCCATCCATTGTGACTTTGCTATAGATAATCGGTTCATTGCTTAACTACCGCCCATTTCCATTTCAATTTGATTTATTAACGGCAGAAACTCTCGTTGCCATACGTTTTTTTCCAGTACACCAGCAAAACGCTTACGGATAATATTATTGTGATCGACCACAAAAGTTTCCGGTGCGCCATAGACGCCTAAATCGAGGCCAAGCTTGCCATCAACATCGTAGACTGAGAATTGATAAGGGTCTTTGTAATACTGCAACCATTCTACGGCAGCACCGCGCTCGTCTTTGTAATTAATGCCATACACACTAAAGCGAGGATCCTTAGATAACTTAACTAAGAACGGGTGCTCAATTTTACATGACGGGCACCAAGTGGCCCAAACATTGACAATTTTAATGCCCGGATTAAAGTTTTCCGAGGTCATGGTTTGTCCAGCATCTTTTAATTTAGTGAGCTGAAACTGTGGAAACGATTTGCCCACCAAAGCCGACGGCATATCCTGTGGGTTTAAACTCAAACCACGGAATAACAAAAGACCCAACAGTAAAAACAACACTAAAGGGATCAGGCGAATTACAACTTTCATTAACTAAGCTCCAACCTCAGCTTCGGCACTGACAACACCGTTGTCGACAACTTTTTGCTCGCTGCGTTTCGTCTTACGGCGACGATAACGTTTATCCAGCATGGCAAAGATACCGCCCATGCCCATAAAGATTGCACCTAGCCATATCCAACGTACAAACGGTTTGTAATGCACACGCACGGCCCAGGCACCAGCACCGAGTGGATCGCCTAATGCGACATAAACATCACGAAACAGTCCAGGATTAATCGCCGCTTCAGTCATGCCCATGGTTTGCACTCGATATGTGCGACGTTCTGGTTGCAACAAATCGATCATCTCACCGTCATCATACAACGCGATTTGACCTTGTTCCGCTGAATAATTTGGCCCTTCAACGGCTTTAACACCATTGAACTCTACCTCGTAACCTGACACCTCAACACGGGTACCTGGCGACATCTTGATATTACTTTCCTGTTCATAGGTTGACACCATGGTCACACCGACGATGGTAACGCCAATACCAATATGCGCAACCGCCATGCCCAAGTGTGACAAACTAAGGCGCTTGAACTGCCATTGACCTTTGCCAATATGAATTTGATTCTTTAAATCTTTCGCGGCGACCAGCATGACCCATGTCGCTAACGTGATACCAAAAGCAACGGAGCTAATAAATTGACCGCCATATAACACTGGAAATGCCAAACCAAATAATACCGCAAAGATAGATATCCACTTAAGTTGACGACTAAGTTCACCTTTTTTCGCTTTCTTCCAGCGAATCAGAGGCCCAATGCCCATAAAGATAAACATCGTTGACATTATCGGTACGAACACCGCGTTAAAATACGGAGGTCCAACGGATATTTTGCCCATGCCCAGCGCATCAATAATCAATGGATACAGGGTACCGAGTAACACGGTTACCGCAGCTGCAACTAAAAAGACATTACAAATCAGAATCGCCGTCTCACGAGAGACCAATTCAAAGCGCGAGAAACTGCCAACATTGGTACCACGAATTGCGTACAGCAATAACGAACAACCGACGGCAATCGCTAGCAGTACTAATATAAAGCTACCTCGCGTTGGGTCAGCCGCGAACGAATGCACCGATGTCAGTACGCCAGAACGTACGAGGAAGGTTCCCAGCAAGCTTAAGCTAAACGTAAAGATAGCCAATAACACGGTCCAATTTCGAAATGCGCCACGTTTTTCGGTCACCGCTAATGAGTGTATTAACGCGGTGCCAACTAACCACGGCATAAAAGAGGCATTTTCAACCGGATCCCAGAACCACCAGCCACCCCAGCCAAGTTCGTAATACGCCCACCAACTGCCCAACGCGATACCTATGGTTAAAAACATCCATGCGGCTAATGTCCAAGGTCGTGACCAACGTGCCCAAGCCGCATCCATTTTGCCACACATCAACGCAGCTATAGCGAAGGCAAAGGCAACGGAAAAACCAACATAGCCCATGTACAACATAGGCGGATGGATGATAAGGCCAACATCTTGCAACAATGGATTTAAGTCTCGCCCTTCCATCGGCATGTTAGGCAATAAGCGTTCAAATGGATTAGAGGTGAAGATGGTAAAGGCCATAAAGCCAACCGCAACCATGCCCATAATCGCAAGAACACGGGATACAAATGCTTGATCGACATGTTTAGAAAACTTGGCGACCGCCATGGTCCATGCCGTCAGTGAAAACACCCACAGTAATAATGAGCCTTCATGACCGCCCCATACGGCACTAATTTTGAAATAATAAGGAAGCTGCGAGTTCGAATGCCCCGCGACGTACTTTACTGAAAAATCATCAACGACAAAGCAATAGCCGAGCAACAGAATACTTATTGTCGTAAATAAAAACATTGCGCTTGTTAGTGGTTTGGCATAGTTAATAAGTCGCTGGTTTTGACCATACACGCCCACCAAAGGGACTATAGACAAACACACAGCAAACGCCATAGCTATGATAAGCGACAGCAGGCCAAGTTCAGGAATCATTCACTTCTCCAGAATTGCATTAAGCAAACTCTATCTTATTGGGTACACAGTAAAATGGGTAAAATCGAACCATTATACCAACACCGATCAATATTAAAACGTAAATAGCAGCAAAAATGTTTAACAAAGTGCGTCAAAAAGCCATTTAAATCAGCATAACGTATAAGAAATCTAGTTGCACATATACTAGATAACAACAAACAATGCCTATTTGATATAGATTAATTGTATTGGTTCAGCCTCGTAATAAACTGAGCAACAAACTCTGCCAACAACTTTAGTGAATATTTTTATTAAAGTCTTCTTTTGCGACGCACAAAGAAGTAGAATTGGCACTAAAATAAACAACTTATTGAACAACAGGTGGCCCTTGAGCAATACCCCATATTTGCTACAAGCTGACAATTTGACCTGCATTCGTGAAGACCGAATCTTGTTTGAAGATTTGAACTTTTCCGTGAGTGCCGGCGATATTATTCAGATTGAAGGCGCAAATGGCACCGGTAAAACCAGCCTGTTACGAATTCTCTCTGGTTTATCAATGCCTTATGCGGGCCATGTGCGTTTCGCTGGTGAGGATATCCACCACATTAATGAAGAGTTCAATCAAGACTTGTTGTTTTTAGGTCATTTGCCAGGGGTTAAAGGTGAAATGACCAGTGAAGAAAATTTACGTTTTTATCTGAGCTTGCACGGTCTCGATGCCGAACTTGCTGAACAAACCCTTGAACAAGTCAATTTGTATGGCTTTGAAGATGCCAAAGCCGGTCATTTAAGTGCCGGTCAACATCGCCGCATTGCGCTTGCTCGTTTATGGCAAAGTAATGCGCGTATTTGGATCTTAGATGAACCTTTTACGGCAATCGATAAAAACGGCGTTAAAAAACTGGAACAGTTGTTATTAGCCCATGCCGAAAAAGGCGGTTGTGTTATTTTAACCACTCACCAAGACCTAAGTTTGCCGTCAGAGCAGTACCAAAAAATCACCTTAGAGCACAGCTATTATGGAGAATAAGCATGTCATTATCCTATAGCTCTGCCTTTATGCTCATTTTGAAACGCGATTTAACCATCGCCTTTCGTCATCGCGACGACATTGTTAACCCGTTGCTGTTCTTTATTATTGTTTGTTCTTTATTTCCGTTAGGCATTGGCCCGGCAAGCAATACCTTAATGAAAATTGCACCAGGGGTTATTTGGGTTGCTGCCCTGCTCGCCACCTTATTGTCACTGGAACGATTATTTAAAAATGATCACCAAGACGGTTCGTTAGAACAGATGCTATTAAGCCCGTGCCCGAATTTCATCTTAGTTTTAGCAAAAATAACCGCACACTGGTTGATCACTGGGCTGCCGTTGATTATCATCGCGCCATTACTCGGTGTATTACTGAATTTGCATGAGCAAAGCTTTATCGCATTGATGTTAACCCTTTTGGTGGGCACACCCGTATTAAGTTTATTAGGGGCTATCGGTGTGGCATTGACCGTTGGCTTGAAAAAAGGCGGTGTGTTGTTGAGTTTACTGGTATTGCCTTTATATATACCCGTACTTATATTCGCCACTAACGCCATTGATGCAGCCAGTATGAATTTGCCCTATAATGGCCAACTGGCAGTAATTGCTGCGTTGTTTTTTGGTTCTCTAACTTTGGCACCTTTTGCGGTAAGCGCCGCTTTGAAAGTGAGTACAAACTAATATGTGGAAATGGTTACACCCATACGCTAATCCAGAAATCAGCTACCATTTTTGCGGTAAGCTGACACCTTGGTTGACGGCTATCGCCATTATTTTATTGACGGTCGGCATGGCATTCGGCTTGCTATTTTCTCCAGCTGATTATCAACAAGGTGAAAGCGTTCGCATCTTTTATCTGCATGTACCATCTGCCATGTTATCGATGGGCATTTATCTAGGTATGGCCATTGCCGCATTGTGTGGTCTGGTTTGGCAGTTGAAACTCGCTGAAGCATCTATTGCGGCCCTCGCGCCGATTGGTGCGGCATTTACCGCCATAGCATTATTTACAGGCGCCGCTTGGGGCAAGCCAATGTGGGGCACATGGTGGGTATGGGATGCTCGATTAACATCAGAGCTGATCTTACTATTCCTCTATTTTGGTGTGATTGCCTTGCACAATGCTTTTGATGATAAGGCGCTGGCAGGTAAAGCAGCGAGCGTATTGGCATTGGTTGGTGTGATTAATTTGCCGATTATTCATTATTCGGTTGAATGGTGGAACACCTTGCATCAAGGGGCAACCATCTCAAAATTTGAGAAGCCATCGATGTCTACGGATATGCTGATACCATTTTTGATATGTTTTCTCGGCTTCGCCTTTTTGGTTGGCAGTTTATTTTGCGTTCGATTCAGAGCACAAATTATCGAACGAAATGCCATGCGCCCTTGGGTTAAAGAACTTGCGATGAAGGCTCAGTAGGAGAAATAGCATGGCATTTGACAGCATAAGTGAATTTTTTAATATGGGTGGCTATGGCTTTTATGTCTGGCTATCTTATGCGTTTTGCGCGGTATTGCTAACCGCATTAACCATCAACAGTATGGGTATGCAAAACGCTTTGTTTAAAAAAATTAAGCAAAGACTCAAACGTGAGGCCAAACTTAAACAAGCCGCCGAACGTCGTAAACAAGGTATGTAGTATGAATCCTCGTCGTAAAAAAAGATTAACTATTATTAGCTCCATTCTCGCTGGTGTGGCCATTGTTGCCGGTTTATCGCTGTATGCACTTAGCACAAACATAGATTTGTTCTTTACCCCGTCAGAAATCGTTAACGGTAAAGACGATACCGGTGAAAAGCCCGTTGTCGGGCAACGTATTCGTGTTGGCGGTTTGGTTGTCGCTGGTACAGTGAATAGAGATTCAGAAAGTTTAAAAGTACAATTTAAGCTGATTGATACCGGGCCGATGATCACAGTTAAATACGATGGCATCTTGCCAGACCTATTTCGTGAGGGGCAGGGTATTGTTGCACAAGGTACGTTAATAGAACCAACGGTGCTTGAAGCTAGTGAAGTACTGGCTAAACATGACGAAGAGTACATGCCAAAAGAAATCGCTGAAAAAGTTGGCAAGCATCACCAAAAGCCAACTTATAACTAGAGACGCCGTATTACGTCTTTTATAAAGTCCGCCTTATGCGGACTTTTTTGTTTTTATGGCAACAATTGATACCAGTTACAACCTCAATCCGGCCAAATAATGTGCCAAGTTAAGAAAAAAACTTCAAGCAAAGCGCAAAAAAAAAGCGAATTAGGGACTTAAAATGTTTCAAGTTTGCAACAGCCAGCATGGTTGATTACAAACTGTTACAGATGGATGTTTTCCGAAAATTTATCACAAACTACTGTTTTAATTGGAGAAAACCATGGCATCTGGTCGTTTATTCAACAGACACATATTGCTCGATATATAACCAACAACACATGACACCTGTCAAAACATAAAAATAAAAACATAACAATCAATACCTTAAGGCATCATGCAACATATCATTAACAGCTCTTGCGGCTGTGTTACATAGCATTCTCCTTGGTTACACATTTCTCATAAGATGTGACCGAACGTAACGAGCGAATAAAAATTTTAACGCTCATTATCTATCCCCAGGAGTAAATTATGTTTAATAAGAATTTAATAACAAGAGCATTAATGCTTGGTGCCGCAGCATCGACGACGATGTTTTCCGCAAACACCAAAGCTGAAGAAAATGAAACAGCCGATGTAGAACGCATTGAAGTTACCGGTTCTCGTATCAAGCGCGCCGATATGGAAACAGCGAGTCCGGTTACGGTTATTGGTGCTGAAGAAATTCTTGCCTCAGGTGCAACCTCAATCGACCAAGTATTACAAAAAACCACAGCAGCAAGTGGTGCAATGACGAACCCAGGCATTAATAACGGTTCAGGTGGTAACGCGACCATCAACCTACGTGGTTTAGGCTCTAACCGTACCCTAGTGTTGGTTAACGGCCGTCGTATGATTAATTCAGGTACCGGTGCGTCGTCATCAGTTGATTTGAACACCATCCCTGTTTCTATGATTCAACGTGTTGAAGTTCTTAAAGATGGTGCTTCTGCGGTATACGGTTCCGATGCTGTTGCAGGTGTTGTGAACATCATTCTAAAGAAAGATTTTGAAGGCTTTGAGATTAATACCTCTGGTGGTATCTCAGGCGAAGGCGACGGTGAAGAATTTAGCATCGACGTCACCATGGGTGGTTCTTTCGACAAAGGTAATGTTGTCGTTGGTATCCAATATATGGACCGTGGCGAAGTAGGCATGGGTGACCGCGATGGCACTAAGTGTGATTACACCGAAGTTGAAAACGGTAATGGCGATCTTGAACTAGCCTGTGGTGGTTCAAGCTACACGCCATACGGTCACATCTGGTCAGGTGATAAGAGCTTGCAAGGTGAAGAAGGCGGTGGCTGGCACGAATTTGGTGCCGACGACAAGTATAACTACAACCCAGAAAGCTACTTGTACACACCAATGCAGAAACTAAACATCACAGGTTTAGGTACCTATGAAGTGTCTGATTACACCATGTTCTTCTCAGAAATGATGTACTCAAAGCGTTGGTCAGAGCAACAAATGGCACCACAGCCGGTATGGTTTGATTTTGAATACCAAGACTGGATGGGTGACTCGTTACTAGAGCACGGCATCAACTATGGGGACGATATTTCTTACGGTCGTCGTATGACCGACACCGGTGCTCGTGAGTTTTCACAAACGGTTGATACCGTGCGCGTTGTTGCTGGTTTAGAAGGTGAATTGGATAACGGTTGGACTTGGGATACATCAGTAACCTTTGGCCGTAATGACTCTGTAGACAAGCTAGCTAACCTGCACAATATGGGTATGATTCAGCAAGACATTGAAGCCGGTGTATTTAACCCGCTAGATCAATCGTCTTGGCAGCCAGAAACCATGGGTGAGTACGTTTACACTGAAGTAAACAGTGGTGGTAGTGAAATGTTTGTTCTTGCCGGTTCATTAGCCGGTGAAGTTATGGAACTTCCAGCAGGTTACTTAGGTTTCGCAGCAGGCCTAGAAACTCGTACTGAAAAAGCATGGTACACGCCTGACTCGTTAACCTCACAAGGTATGGCAAATGACCCGAAAGTTGACCCAACGGCCGGTGAGTACGATGTAAATGAAGCCTATTTAGAATTGGCTATTCCAGTATTGTCTGACTTGCCATTTGCTGAGCATGTTGAAATCAGTACCGCTGTACGTGCATTTGACTACTCGACATTTGGTAGTGATTCAACCTGGAAACTTGGTTTGACTTGGAAAGTAAACGACCAACTAATGTTGCGCTCTGTAGCCTCAACTGCATTCCGTGCGCCGTCAGTTGACGAGCTTTACGGTGGTGCGTCACCTTCGTTTGACCAAATTTCACACCCGGCAACGGATCAAGAGCAAGCAGAAGTGACCGTTGGTGGTAACTCAGAGCTTACTCCTGAAGAAGCAGATACCTTTACAGTTGGTGTGGTTTACGAGCCAGAGTGGTTAGATGGTTTATCAATCACTGCGGATTACTACCAAATCGAAATCGACAACGCGATCACGCAAGTAGACTCGCAATACATTGTTGACCAATGTTTGGATAATTCTGGTACCCCGATCAATCAAGACTCGGCACTTTGTCAATCAGCTGACATCAGCATGGACAATACTGGCCGTATTAGCTTCAACAACCAACTGCAAAACATTGGTGCAGAAAACACCTCTGGTGTCGATTTAAACATCGCTTATGCATTTGATGCGTTCGGTTTGGATTGGAGAACAGGTCTAGATACCACGTTCCTAAACGAGTACGAAGTTGAAGCGACCGGTGAAACGGTAGATTATGCCGGTGTTATCACAGGTGGTATCGGTAGCTACGCTGAAATCAAGTCTAACTTGTCAGTAGACGTAAGTGGCTCTAACTGGGATGCAGGTTATAAGCTTCGTTATATCTCAGGCATGGACAGCGCCGTATGTTTGGATGATCCATCATCTTGTTACGCGCCGACCACACCAAGCGTTGTCTACCACGATTTGAACGGTGCTTACCACTTCAGCGAAACGCTAACTTTCTCTGGTGGTGTTAACAACATGTTTGATAAAGAGGCGCCTTACTACACTGGTAATAATGATGCCAATACGGACCCGTACACATATGACACTATGGGTCGTTACTTCTTCGCACGCGCTACTATCAAGTTCTAAGCGAAGCAGTTAACTAAAATCAGCAAGCGATGGCATAAGCCATCGCTTCTATTTTTTTAAATTCAATGTATTAACACGTATATTGATTAAAACTTAGGTAAACACCATGTCATTCAAAAAACTCATACGAGAAGAAAGCAAACGATTTGCACAGGCGCCTTATGCCTATACGCTCGCTTTATTCTTGTTAATTTTTGGCTTAACCACATGCTCATGGAGTATTGCTGAACTGCTGGAAATAACGAGTTTTTCTTATAATTACAGCCTGACCACAATATTTTCATTGGCGTTGTCGATTTTCACCTTAATTTTACTCAATATCGAAGCGGATAAATGCCAAACCAAGGACAATCAAATAACACGTAATTGTTAATGCTGTGTCACTTAGACACTAAAGCAATTGCAAGACCTTCGATTTCTTTAATCTGATCCATTACCGCGACAACGACGTCATGTGTGGTTTGTGCGCTGGCAGATATCATCACCGTCGACACCGGTTGTTTAACCAACAAAAACTGCAAACTGGCACTTACCCGCTCGACATCAACCATCCTATTATTGACATAGACTGCCCCGTTATTATCAATTTGCACTAAAATAGACGGCTTCGCTGGGTCTGAATTGGTGTTGTTAAGTTGCGGACGATGTAAGTCCAATCCCGACTCTTTGACAAACGAGGTGGTGACAATAAAAAAGATTAACATGATAAATACAATATCAAGCATTGGCGTCATATCTACGCCAGCGTCTTGATTTATGTGATTGCGCTTTTTCGCCAACATATAATTCCCCTGTTTTTTTGATCGTTTGCTTAGTTGCTTGCTTGGTTACATAGTTACTTGCTTGTTAATGCCTAACCATCACCAGGCCAATCCGCCGCTCAATCTAAACAGCTAAATTTAAACAGCTCTGTAAAAACAACGATCGAGAAACCTTAAAGGGGTTAAATAGATATAAAAAAACGAGGCCAAGCCTCGTTTGTTCAAATTTGATATTGTTAATTCGATTATCCGTCGTCTGCTGACAATAGATAACCTTTACCCCAAATGGTTTTAATTTGGGTTTTTTCTACACCTTGGCTTACCAGTTTATCGCGCAAACGCGACAACCTCACATCAACCGAACGTTCTGACCCGTCATATTCTCTGCCAAGCAATAATTTGTAGATATCATCGCGAGTTAACACTTTACCGGCATTGAACATCAGCAAGCTTAGCAGTTCAAACTCAAACACACTGAGTGATATTTCATTGCCATTGACTTCACATTTTTGCTCACTTGGCGTCAAGGTAATTTCACCAACAGTGACTTTTTGACGGCTATTACTGGCGGTTTTACCTTTACTGCGACGCAATAAAGCTTCGATATGGGCACCAATAAGTTGCGGACTGGTCGGTTTAACTAAATAATCATCAGCACCGACGTTAAATGCGGCTAATTGCTCAGCCTCACTATCGCTTGATGTTAAAAATAGAATAGGACCATTATAAGTCGCTCGCAATTCGTGACAAACCTTGAAACCATCTTTGCCAGGCAAGCCTATATCAAGAATAATCAAATCCGGTTGGATCTTAATTTGACTGCGCGCAGCCTGATCACCACGAAACACCTGATGCACAACATGGGAAGATTTTTCTAAAAATGATTTCAATAGAGACGACAATACCTTGTCATCTTCAACGATCATTATGGTTGAAAACTCGCTCACCGAAGCTAAATCTTTATTCATTTTCCAATCTTTTGGCAAAAGTATGGGTGTGGATTTACACCTTTTGACACGTTGCTTAACGTATTTTGGATACAAATCCGCCTTTTAAACTAATCCTAAATACTAGATCAACTAAATGGTTAAAACTGTTTACAATTGTAACCTGATATTCCTAAAAGTCATGGCACAACAAATAAATGGCGCTAAAAGCTGTGAACGTGTCTCGATTGGGTGGCTTTTATAGCGTTTTATTAATATTTAGCTGTTACATTTACAGGCACATAAATAAAAAGACCGAGGCAATCGCCTCGGTCTTTCAATTAATATCATTTATCCATATGACTAAAATAGCTCGTCATCTAATTCGAACACCACTTCAGCCGCTGATGCCGCTGATGCTGCAAGTGACAATCTACGAGGCAAGATACGGGCAAAGAAATAACGCGCCGTAACCAATTTGCCTTTATAGAAATCATCACTGTCTTGTTTTTCAAGTGACGCTTTTGCCATCATAGCCCATACATAGGCCATTGCGGTATAGCCAAACACATGCAGATAATCACACGCTGCCGTACCTAATTGTTCAGGATTTTTCGCCGCTTTACCAAGAACATCCGTGGTCAGTGACACGAAATCCTCTACAGCTACAGCCAGTGGCTGAATAAACTCCGCCATTTCAGGGGTTTGATTGGCAGCAATAAAGGCACCAACTTCTTCGCCAAATAAGCGTAAGAATGCACCTTGGTTAGCGGCTAATTTACGACCGATTAAATCCATTGCTTGCACACCATTGGTGCCTTCATAAATTTGCGCGATACGAGCATCACGAACAAGCTGTTCTTGGCCCCACTCTCGCACATAACCGTGACCACCAAAAACTTGCTGACCAGCAATGGTATTTTCTAAGCCCAAATCAGAGAAGAATGCTTTGGCCAACGGTGTCATCAACGCTGTTAAGGCCTCACCTTTGGCTTGTTCATCACCACTGGCGTATTTGCTTAAGTCCAGCTGCTTCGAAATATACATCGCCAGAGCACGATTACCTTCGTTAATCGCTTTCATGGTAAGCAACATACGACGCACATCACCATGGACCATTAATGAATCCGCTGCTTTATCAGGTGACTTCGTGCCCGTTAGACTGCGACTTTGTACACGATCTTTAGCGTATTCAACGGCATTTTGATAGGAACGTACGCCTGCGCCTAAGCCTTGGATACCAACACCAATTCGCTCGTAGTTCATCATCGTAAACATACACGCTAAGCCTTTGTTTAACTCGCCGACAAGATAGCCTTCCGCATCATCAAAGTTTAAAACACAGGTTGCCGAAGCATGTATACCCATTTTGTGCTCAACACTGCCGCAAGATACGCCATTGCGTTCGCCCAAGCTGCCGTCGGCATTTACTTTAAACTTCGGCACAAGAAACAGGGAAATACCGCGAGAGCCGGCAGGCGCATCAGGAAGTTTCGCCAGCACTAGATGAATAATATTATCCGTTAAATCTTGCTCACCGCCGGTGATGAATATTTTCGAGCCGGTTAGCTTATAGGTGTCATTTTCACTTGGCACGGCTTTGGTGCGAATCATACCTAAATCGGTACCAGCATGAGATTCGGTCAAACACATAGTACCTGCCCATTCACCACTGTACATACGCGGTAGGTAGGTTTCTCTTAATTGATCTGAACCATGTTTCGCCAGTGACAAACACGCACCGCTGGTAAGCCCAGGGTACAAAGAAAATGCCATATCCGCGCCACACACCATCTCTTCTTGCAGAGCAGTTAGCATTTTCGGCATACCCATGCCACCGAACTCGGTATCACCGCCTAAGCCAATCCAGCCGCCTTCAGCGTAGGTTTGAAACGCTTCTTTATAGCCTGGTGCGGTTGTTACTTCACCGTTATCCCAGCTAACACCAACTTCATCACCTTCACGACTGATAGGTGCAATGACCTGCTCACAAATTTTTGCGCATTCCGACAAAATAGCGTCAGCGGTTTCTTTATCTATATTTTCTGCCAACTGCGGCAGTTGTGACCACATTTGATCCGCTTTAAATACATCATAAAGTAGAAAATTCATATCTTTTAAAGGTACTTGATAATCAGCCACGTCGGCCTCCTGAAAATTATTTAATGCCTATCGCCAAAGTTATTATTTAGTTTAGATTGTATACGGCAATAGATTGAGATCAGTTTAAAATTAAAACCATCAATTAAAACACTTGTTTGAATAATGCTATAACTGGACGGATGTGTAAAGAGCTAATGTCAATAATTTGTCCCACACGGGGCGATATCTTGGCTGATGGCTATCGACAACACCAAAACCAGACAATTCCAGCGAGCAATAGTAGCCCGCAAGAAACCAAGTAACCAAGTAACCAACTGTTTTTAATGAATAATATTCCTTCAAGGCATGACGAAAGCAACGCGTTTGTTATGACAGGCGTTGAGTGTCTTTATGGGTAGATTTGATGAGCAATTAGCAAATAATGGTGCAGGCAGATCACCTTGATGCATCAGCTTGATAGATTAACTGGATGCACTAAGCAATGGCAGAGTTGAGCGGACGCGCCAGTTGTTGCTGTTGAAAGTATTGGCTAAGATATTCTGCATCTTTAGCGACGCCACCTAATGTTGCCGAGCCACGAGTATGCATCCAAGGTAAACCGATAAAGTACATACCGGCACACTCACCAACGCCGCGGTAGTTAACCGGGTAACCCGTTTCATCGAATTCAATATTACCAAGCCAACGATAATCTGGTTTATAACCTGTGGCCCAAATGATGTTTTTAATGTCGGCGATGGATTCACCCTCAAAATCAAGCCTATTGTTTTGTGCTGCGGTAATGCGTGGCAAGGTCGTAACATTACTTTTGCTAAGCAATGCTTTTACATTGGTACCAATAACTGGCTGCATACGCTTTTTTATCTGCCTGCCTAAATAGGAATATTTGTTGAGTGACAAAATACCGAATGACTTTAACCACCACCATAAGGTTTTTCCCAAAAACTGTTGCGGTAACGATGCCATACTGCTGATACCTGAGATGTAGCAATCTCTGTTGGTTTGGGCGACCTCTTTTAGAATCTGCACCCCAGAATCACCACCACCAACGACTAAGGTTTTGCCCGGCTGCAACTGCTCTGGACTCTGGTATTCTCGTGAATGGATTTGAACGATATCATCACCTATATGCTCGGCGCATGATGGTAAAAAAGGCGTATGGAATGGGCCGGTTGCCACTATCACTTGTTGGCACGATAACTCGCCTTGATTGGTATGCAAGGTAAAGGCACCTTGTTGACCTGTGAGCTTTTCAACTTTGGTGTTTAATTGAAGCGGAATATTAAAAGTCGCAACGTAACGTTTTAGATAGTGCGCTACATCATCCTTGTTTGGATACTCGCGTTCACACTCAAATGCTAAGCCCGGCAGGTTATTGTATTTTTTTGGGGTAAATAGAGTCAGCGAATGCCAACGAGATAACCAACTGCTGCCGACTTCAGGACCTGCATCGACGACCAAAAATGACGCGTCTAACGTTTGTAATTGTTGCGCCATGGCCAATCCTGCCTGACTACCACCAACAATAATAAACTGATACATAGAACCTATTACCTTATTCACCGTAAAAACGCGCACATGGTAACAGCATGGATTGGCTAATTAGAGTTGTGCACTAAATTAATGCAAGACTAATCTAGGTAAAGTGTAAACTTGCAACGATTTACCGCTTAAAAAAAGATTATGGTGATTTCACTTTCACCTTGTTATTGATATCTCGACTGCTGCGAATAAGCTCGTCACCGGCTATTTTATTGGCCGATTTTGCTAGTCTATCGTACAACACCACATTCACCGTAGCCGCCAAATTCATACAACCTATGGTCGGGATGTAGACAACGTCGTCAGCGCTGTCGATAACACTTTGACTGATAGTGCCATCTTCTGGACCAAAGACATAATAGGCATTATCTGGGTGTTGATATTCTGGTAATGGCGTTGCCCCTTCGACAAGATCAACACAGACCATGGTTGCCTCTTGCGGTTTACCGGCAATAATGTGCTCGACTTCGGTTAACGGAATCTTTTGCGTTATGTTTTTGGTGTCAGTATGAAATTTCGCTGCGTGACTGTACCGTTGACCGCTATAACATACAGCATTCACCTGATAGTTGCCGCTGGCACGCATCACTGAGCCGACATTAGTGGGGCTTTTAGGGTTTATTAAACCAATGTGTACCTTGCCTGTCGTCATTTGGAGCCTTATTCACGTTACTTAGCTGACATTACGTCGTAAAGGTTTTATTTAGTAATTAAATCAGGGCAATTAAACGCAAAAAAGCTTGCCGAAGCAAGCTTTTTAATGACTACCATTGAGACGCTGTAATGATTACAGGTTTTCTTCGGCAAATGAGGCCAATGAACTACGTACCACACCATTAAGATTTACCGTGGTACTTCCAGGATAATCTTTAAAGCGTTCAACAATATAGGTTAAACCTGAAGTTAACGCGGTTAAGTAATTACTATCAATTTGCGCTAGGTTACCAGAACAAATTAACTTAGTGCCTTGACCACAACGAGTGATGATAGTCTTTAACTGTGCCGCAGTAAGGTTTTGACATTCATCTAAAATGACCACCGCGTTTTGCAATGAACGACCACGCATAAAGTTCACCGATTTAAACTGAATATTAGCCTTTTCCATGATGTAGTTCATGCTGCCGTGCATGCTTTCATCTTGCTTATGTAACACTTCCAAAGAGTCAGTGATGGCTGCCAACCATGGTGCCATCTTCTCTTCTTCGGTACCGGGTAAGAAACCTATCGATTCGGCAATCTCTGGTGTTGAACGGGTAACAATGATTTTCTCATAGGCGCCACGTTCAACCACATTTTCCAATGCACTGGCCAGTGCTAATAAGGTTTTACCACAACCGGCAGGCCCGGTCAGAATGACTAAGTCAATATCTGGATCGAGCAACGCATCAAATGCCATGCCCTGATAAATGTTTTTTGGATGTATACCCCAGGCATTGCGCCCCATTAAGCGCTCATGGCCTAAATCTTGAACCACTAACTTATCGTCGCGTATTTCAACGATTTTGCCGGCAAAGGTTTTATCTTCGTCAATTAAGTATTCATTTATAAAAGCGCCTGGAACGATGTCTTTGTCAATAAGATGCTGGGTGTAACGACCAGTGGTTTCACTGTCACACTCTTGCACTTGTTGCCAAAATTCACCGGTGAATTTGTGATAACCCTTGGTAAGAAATTTGATATCGTCAACCAATTGGTCAGTACGATAATCTTCTACATAGGCAAGTCCAGCACCTTTACCTTTAAGACGCATATTAATGTCTTTGGTCACCAAGACAACGCGTTTGTCTGGGTTATGTTCTTGCAAATACAAAGCACTGTTTATGATACGATTGTCGTTTTCATTGTGGGACAATGCGCCACTTTTTTCTTCCAAGCCAAAGTCATTAAAAATGGACAAGGTACCTGGATTCTCTTGCGTTTCACTGGTATTGGGCAGTGGCACACCTGCTAAAACTTCCTCAGGTGTCGAGTCTTTGAGTACATCCTCTAAAGCTCGTATGGCGACGCGTGCGTCACGACTGACGTCTTTGCGTCTGTCTTTAATACTGTCGAGTTCTTCGAGTACCGTCATGGGTACAACAACTTCATGTTCATCGAAGGAGAGAAAAGCGAAAGGTTCGTGGAGAAGAATATTGGTGTCTAGTACATAAAGGGTGCTTTTTTCTATCATAGTTAGTCCTACAGCGCTTAGTGGTTTAACTGAATGTTGTTACCAGTTCCACTGGCAGAGCAGCATTCGCTAAAGTAAGAGTATGTTGCCTGTATTCCTCCTTTTTGTAGCCATCCTTAAAACCAATCTGACAGCTTTTTACATAACTTACAAGGGGCAAATATGAAATATAGATGAAGATTTTTAATTTGATTCTATGCTTATATTCGGGGTGCCGTGTTCTCGTTTAATAAAGACTGTGTATTATCTGGCGAACAGGTTATCGCAAGACTTGCATTTGTGCGTTAATCATAGGCTGCGATGGTTCGCTGTTTAGGAACTACACAAACATCTCGATTTACATAAATAAGGGGTGAAAACTCCGGTCTAAATCGTTACCATAGCGCCCTTTTTTGCATTGCCCTCGGTGTGGAGTTTATCAATATGACGTTTTCTTTGGGTCAGCGCTGGATCAGCGACAGTGAATCAGATCAAGGTCTGGGTACAATTGTCGATATTTCTGGTCGTTTTGTCACGGTGTTATACACAGCAACCGGCGAATCTCGCCAATACGCGATTAAAGATGCGCCTCTGACTCGGGTTATCTTCTCCGTCGGAGATGTCATTCCTTCACACGAAAATTTCAGTATTACCGTTAGCGAGGTTCAATCTACCGACGATCTGTATACCTATATTGGTGAACGATTGGATAACGGTGAGACCGTCGCGTTAAAAGAAATGATGCTAGATCATTTCATCAAATTTAATAAACCACACGATCGCTTAATGAATGGTCAATTTGATCGTTTAGACTGGTATCAACTGCGTAAATCATCTTTGCAATATCAATATCAACAGCAGCAATCCGATCTCACCGGCTTACTCGGTGGTCGTGTTTCATTGATTCCACACCAGCTACATATTGCTGAAGAAGTTGGTAAACGATTTGCTCCAAGAGTATTGCTTGCCGATGAGGTGGGCTTAGGTAAAACCATAGAAGCAGGTTTGATCATCCATCAGCAGCTGGTATCTGGCAGAGCACAACGGGTTCTTATTGCCGTGCCAGAATCATTGATGCACCAATGGCTGGTGGAAATGTTGCGCCGCTTTAATCTCAGGTTCAGCATTTTTGATGAAGAGCGATGCCAACAATATGATGGTGAAGAAAACCCATTCAGTAGCGAACAACTGGTACTCGTCAATCTCGATTTCCTATCTCACAATGCTGAGCAATTTGAAAATATTGCTAACGAAGATTGGGATCTGTTGGTGGTCGACGAGGCACATCATCTGCAATGGTCAGCAAGCGAACCTTCGGTTGAATATCAATGTATCGAAATTCTTGCCCACAGTATTCCCGGTGTGTTGTTGCTAACCGCAACACCAGACCAACTTGGTCATGAAAGCCATTTCGCACGATTGCGCTTGCTAGATAGTAATCGTTTTTATGACTACCAAGCGTTTCTCAAAGAAGAAGGCGGCTATCAACAAGTTGCCGATGCAGCCAATAGTGTATTAGCAGAGCAAGGCTTAACGAGTGCACAGCAAACCACGCTAAAAGAGCTGATTGCCGAGTCTGATATCGAACCACTGCTGATTGACTTGCAACAGGATAATGATCGCCGAGATAACGCCAAACAGTCGTTACTATCCATGTTGTTAGATCGACATGGTACCGGTCGTATTCTATTTAGAAACTCGCGAAATACCATAAAAGGCTTTCCAAAACGTCAGCTATTTAGCCAAGAATTGGCGTTACCTGTGCAGTATGACGCAGTCATGAATCAGCTAATTGAAAGCTCGGATATAGAAGAGTTAAGAACGCGCGACGTAAGTAAGTACCTATTTACCCCAGAAGCCCTTTACCACCTTGATCCCCGAGAAGAAAGCTGGACAGAGTTTGATCCTAGGGTCGACTTTTTAATCGACTTGTTATTGCAAAATCGTCAGCAAAAAGTTCTGGTTATTTGTGCACATGCACAAACGGCAAAAGACCTTGAACAGGCGTTAAGAATAAAAGAAGGCATTCGTGCCGCAGTTTTTCATGAAGGTATGAGTATCTTCGAACGCGATAAAGCGGCAGCCTATTTTGCTCAGCAAGAAGAAGCTGCGCAAGTGTTGCTGTGTTCTGAAATCGGTTCCGAGGGACGCAACTTCCAATTTGCCCACCATTTGGTGTTATTCGATTTACCAACCAACCCTGATTTATTAGAGCAGCGTATTGGTCGCCTCGACCGAATTGGACAAACCGAGGATATCGCCTTACATGTGCCTTATTTTGCCAACTCGCCGCAAGGCATGTTGCTCAATTGGTACCATAATGCACTCGATGCGTTTGAGCATACCTGCGTCACTGCTCGTGCGGTTTATGAGCGATTTTCTCATGACGTTAATACGTTAGCCTTGCAAGGAATATGGCAAGACGAAGCGATGACTAACCTGATTGAAGCGAGCAAAGAGCTGCATTTGCAACTCAAACAAGACCTTGAACAAGGTCGCGATAAACTGTTGGAGATCAATTCATCAGGCCAAGGACACGCTCAAACCTTAGTAAGTCGTATTGCCAAGCAAGATGCCAGTTTTGACTTGCCAACGTATATGTTTGGCGTGTTTGACGTGTTCGGTCTTAATCAAGACGATCGCAGTGACAATGGCATCGCTTTGACACCTAGCGAGCATATGCTTAGTGCCAATTTCCCACATTTACCAGAAGATGGTACCACGGTCACCTTTGATCGCGACACGGCGTTAAGTAATGAAGATTATCAACTACTTAGTTGGGATCATCCGATGGTTACTGGTGCTATGGACATGGTGCTTAGTGATGATATTGGTAATGCCAGTATCGGTATTTTAACCAACCCAGCGATTCCTGTCGGTACCTTCTTTGTTGAGTGCATTTATACCTTAGCAGCGATGGCACCAAGCCAGTTGCAAGTGGGCCGTTATCTGCCAACCACACCAATCCGTATATTGCTTGATAAAAACGGCAATGATTTATCAGACAAGGTTGCCGAGTCGGTATTCGATAATCAGTTATCCCCGGTGAAAAAACAGGTTGGTTTGCAGTTAGTTAAGGCACTTAAGAGTCAAATCCCTGCTATTGTCGATAAAGCGGAACAGCACAGTAACAGCAAAGTCGCCAGCCTTATTGCCAAGGCAAAACAGCAAATGCAAGAATCACTGGCGCAAGAACACCAGCGTTTAACCGCCCTTGCGAGCATTAATCCTAACGTGCGACAATCTGAGATTGATTTTATTGTTCATCAACAACAAGAGCTTGAACACGTTATTGATCATGCGCAATTAAAGTTTGAAGCCATTCGCTTAATTGTGGTCAGTAGCTAAGTTGGCCATTCATTACACGTAGTAAGGTTGTCATGAGCGCTAATCCTGATTTTGTATATCGACCACCTATGAGCCCTTATCTGGATATTATTTATCTGGATGAGGACTTATTGGTATTAAACAAGCCAAGTGGCCTGTTAACCGTGCCTGGTCGCCTAGCAGAACATCAGGATTGTTTGCAAACTCGGGTACAGCGAGTGCTGCCAACAGCCACCATTGTGCATCGTCTTGATATGGCGACATCCGGTATCATCATCATGGCGCTTAACAAACAAAGTCATGTTGCCATATCCCGTCAATTTGAAAAACGCCAGACGAAAAAGTACTACCTCGCCCGTGTGCACGGGCAATTAAAACAAAAACAAGGCAGCGTAGATTTACCCTTGATATGTGACTGGCCGAATAGGCCAAAGCAAATGGTATGTCATGAGCGTGGCAAACAAGCCCTTACTCACTATAAAGTCTTAGAAGAACAGCGAGAATATAGTTTGCTGGAACTGAAACCGATAACGGGTCGCTCGCATCAACTTAGGGTGCATATGTTGTCTTTAGGTCATCCGATTCTTGGTGACCGCTTATATGCTCATGCTTCGGCGCTCGCGTTAGCCGACCGCTTGCAGTTGCATTCTCGATACTATGCTATTTATCACCCAAAAACCGGCGAGCAGTTAGAATTTCTCGCGCCGTGCCCATTTACCTAGTTTTTGAGCTAGTACTTATAATAGTTTGCTTGTTAGCGGGCGGTAATGGCTATTTATTTTGCTCGCTGACTAACTCATACGCGGCCTGAATATCTTGTGCCTTTTGTTTGGCATCGTCCATTAATTCCGGTGGTAAGCCTTTGGCGACTAACTTGTCCGGGTGATGTTGAGCCATCAATTTGCGGTAGGATTTTTTCACCTCTTTAAAGTCAGTATTGGCATCGACGCCAAGCACTCGATAAGCATTTGCGAGTTGCTGCTTTGCTTGAGCTGGTGATACATGGCCACCTTGCTGATGAAACTGCTCACCGGCAACAATTCGATCTAACAAGGCATCTAACTCACGGCTAGAGATACCTAAGCCTTTCGCTAATTTATGTAATATACGGCGTTCTTCTGGGTGCAAGTCACCATCAGCGAAGGCTGCTTGAATTTGGATTTCAATGAACATTTGCAGCAAGTCGTGGCGGCCAAAGCAGGCAACGCGCAGTTGCCTGATTTTCTTTTGCAACTGAAAATCAGCCTGCTTGCCATCACCAAACGCTTTTTGCGCAAGTTTGGTGGTCTCAGCATCCAGTCCCCAACGTTTCATTGACGCACTTGCAAAGGCGATTTCTTCTTCACTGACTCGACCACTGGCTTTGGCGATATGACCCATGATCGAATACGTGGCATCAAAGAAGATGCGCTGTCGATCGGTCTCGCTTTGTTTTCCTAAGGTGCTAAAGTCGAAATTTAGCCCTTTATCGACTTTATGACCTAGCCACAACCCCAATAAAGCACCAATAAGCCGCCCAGCCATAAAACCGAGTAGAAAACCAATGACTTTGCCCCAAATACGCATAATTTTGTGCCTGTAATAACTCTTTATTGCCTTAAAAGGCTATCAATATGTTGTAATCGTTCGATGGTGCCAACATCACTCCACAGCCCCTGATGGCATTGACCACCAATACGATTTTCTGCCATAGCTTTCCTTAAAATGGGTGCCAATGGCTGTTTTTCAATAGCTAGCCCTGCAAATAGCTGTGGCTGATAAATACCAATGCCGGCATAGGTGAGTTTTGCTTGCTCGCCGTCAACCGATAACCGTTGTTGTTGTAAGCAAAAATCCCCCTGTGGGTTATGCTCTGGATTTTCAACCATTAACAACTGCGCCAAATCACCATCTTGATACTTTAAGTCAGCATAGTTAACGTCACAATAGACATCACCATTAACCAGTAAGAAGGGCTGTTCACCAAGTAACGGTAAGGCTTTGACGATTCCGCCAGCGGTTTCTAAGGCGCCGTCGCGCTCCCAAGAATATTGAATATCGATACCCCATTGGCTGCCATCAGAAAAATATTGCTCTATTTGCTCACCAAGCCAGGCCAAGTTAATGACAAATTCAATATAGCCGGCTTTTTTCAGTGCCAAAATATGATGTTCAATCAACGGAATACCAGCGACTTTTAATAACGGCTTCGGGGTATTGTCGGTTAAAGGCCGCATACGCTCACCACGACCGGCTGCTAAGATCATAACCTTCATTGTTGTTCCTGCTTATCTGCAACTAATGGCAATACTTGTTGCGCCACCAGTTCACTTAAAAACTGTAACTCTGGGTATTTTGCCGCGATATCGACCACATAGGACAGCGTCAAAGGGATATCGTTCAAATAACCAGGCTTATTGTCTCGCAAATATAAACGCGCAAATATGCCGCTGGCTTTTACATGGCGTTGCAGGCCCATTAAATCAAACCAGCGCTGAAAATGTTGATAGCTGACCGCATCCGGCACAGGTTGTGCCCACTGTTGATAATATTCACAAACCAAAGGGGCGATTTGCTGCTGTGGCCAGCGTACATAACAATCGCGTAATAAGGATACAAGGTCATAGGTAACAGGCCCTATCACAGCATCTTGAAAATCTATCACAGCTAACGGCTCATCCGCGCCGGTTAACATCAAATTTCGGCTGTGAAAATCGCGGTGCACAACGGTTTGAGGTTGTTCTAAGGCGCTATCAATTAGCACTTGAAAACACTGCTGTAATTGCTGCTGTTGCAGCTCAGTTAAACTTATATCTAAATAATGCGTCACTAACCATTCACTAAAGATATCCATTTCCATTTGCAAAAATGGACCGTCATAGACAGGTAACTGCCAGTCTTTTATATCTTGTAACGATTGGATCTTGGCAAGCTCAGTAAGCGCTAGGCGATAATAATCAGGCATGGTATGTGGCGTTAGTTTGTCAGACAACAAGGTTTCGCCAAGATCTTCAAGGCAGAAAAAACCCAACGACTGATGATAATGATAAATAGCCGGTACGTGTATGTGCTTAGCTTTCATCGCCGTTGCAATCGCAAAGAACGCTTCGTTGTTGCATTTATCCGGTGGTGAGTCGACGGCAATATAGCGCTTACCTTGGATTTCAAAGCGAAAATAACGGCGAAAACCAGCATCGCCAGTAAGTGCTTGTAGTTGAATTGATGAAGATGAAAATTGTTCAGTTAACCAGCGTGTTAGCGCTTCGATACGACTTTGTGCAGACAATATAAGATCCCGGGAATTATTTGTTTAATCATGGACAAAAAATTGCCAAGCTATGTTAAACTATAAAGCAAGAATAAGATTAAAGATACCAGATACTTATTTGCGGTAACAAGTATTGGTAGTAGGCTTTTCAATAAAAATCAGACAAGCCTTTATTAGCATTTTGAACGGACAGTGAATGCAACACTACACGAAACTAATATTAATAGCGTGTGCCGCTGGCCCGGCTATAGTTGACGCACAAGAGCAAGAGCCAAAAAGTTCTACTCGATGCCAGATTATCCCGCCAGAGCCGATTGCCCTTGTTAACGACATCGACCGCACTAATGAGTTAATCATTATTGAGTCGAAGAAATCCGTCGTTGAGAAAAATAAAAAGACCACGTTAAGTGGTGGTGTCGTGTTGTCTAATGGTGGCAATAAAATTGCTGCTGATGAAGTCACTATCGACAAAGAAGGTGGCCAAATCACCACCAAGGGGCAGACAAAATTCCAAAATGATAGCGTCACCGTTGATGCCGATAGTTTATCTGCCAGCAGTACCGACAACACCGCCGAGCTCACCAATACCAGTTATCGCCTAAATAACAGCCCAGGTCGCGGCAGTGCGAAAACCTTGGGCTTAAATGAAGATGGCGTGGTGCTAGAAGACTCGACCTTTACCACTTGTACTGAAGAAGTACCTGATTGGCAATTAAGTGCCAGTGAAATTCGACTATCAAACGATGATAACGAAGGTGAGGCTTGGAATTCGGTATTTCGTATCAAAGACGTACCGGTGTTTTACTTACCTTATTTCAACTTTCCGCTAACCGACGATCGCAAGACCGGTTTGCTGTATCCACAAATAGGTTCGTCAGGCAGCAGTGGTTTTGAATATGGTCAGCCATTTTATTGGAACATCGCGCCAAACATGGACGCGACGATCACCCCTTATTACATGTCAAAGCGCGGTACGCAGCTAAATAGTGAGTTCCGTTATTTATTTTCCGGTCAATTTGGTCAATTAAACCTCGAATATCTTGATGAAGATGATGAGTTAATCAATAACGACGACGCGCGTTACTTGCATCGCTATCAACACTTTGGCACGTTCGCTGAAAATTATCGTGTACATATTGATTACAGCGATATTAGCGATGATAACTACTTAGTAGATATTGGCAGTTCACACTTTAGTAAGTCTGACGCCTATCTATGGCGTATTGGTGAGTTGTCGTATTTCAGTGATTTTTGGCATACCACGGTCAAGCTACAAGATTTTGAAGTACTCGGTGACAACAACGAAAGCTATCAAACCTTGCCGCAATTGGAAGGTGAGTTATATCTACCTGTCGGGTTGTCTCACGCCACTTTTAATATGTACGGCGAATATACTCGATTTGATATCTCAGAACCGAATTTACCTACCGCGGATCGTTTTCACTTAGAAGCTGGCTTTACCTTGCCAATTTCAACGCCAGGCTGGTTCTTTGACACCGACATGCGGGTAATGCATACCTATTATCAACAGGATAATATCGATTTTATTTCTCAAACCAGTGGCATTGAACTGGATGATGAAGTTAATCGAACATTACCTAAAGTGCGCTTGCATGGTGGGTTAAACTTTGATCGCGATACCTCGTTTCTGTTTGCTGACAAGATGCAAACATTTGAGCCGCAAATTCAGTACCTGTATATTCCACAAGATGACCAAAGCAATATCTTTATTTATGATACCTCGCCATTGCAAGATGACTTTGATGGCCTGTTTCGCGACCGCCGTTTTAGTGGTTTAGATCGCATCGCTGAAGCGAATCAAGTATCAATCGGTGCAACGACGCGTATTTTAAATGCCGATAATACGGAACTTTTCCACCTAAGCTTAGGTCGTATTTTTTATCTCAATGATAGTAACATCACGTTTGATGAAGAAGGTGAACGTGTTGATGAGTCGTCGCTTGCCGGTGACTTGTTTATTCAGTTAGCTCGACGCTGGCAGTTACAAACGGAAATTCAATACAACACCGACAATTCGACCACAGATAAAAGTCAGGTGAGCTTGGATTATCGTCATAACGAACGTAACCTGTTTCAAATCAGTCACCGGTATATTCGTAATTTCTCTGGTGAAACGATTGAGCAAGTAAGGGCATTAACCAGTTTTCCTTTAAATCAAGACTGGACATTTGTCGGTCATGTGACTCAAGATTTGGTTGGCAGGCGCTCTTTAGAGAGTTACGCTGGCTTCCAATATGAGAGCTGTTGTTGGGCTGTACGATTTGCTTATCATCGTGATATTAATACAAACCTTGACGATGAAGACTTTAATGATCAAAATCGCGATGAATTCGATAGTGGTTTTATGATACAGTTCGTACTCAAAGGTCTTGGCGGCAAACAACAACCGTTGCCGATCGACGATATGCTTGAAACAGGTATCTTCGGCTACAAGCGCCCCTATTTTTTAAATAATTGATTTGGCGAGTGATCTCGCCCAATAAAATAAACTAAGATGTAAAATGAAAACGATTACTAAGACGGCTATAGCATTATCAGGCCTCATCCTGTCCCTTGTTACCAGTTTCAATACTTTTGCCAAGCCTCAAGAACTAGACCGCGTAGTTGCTATTGTCAACTCGGGTGTGGTACTTGAGTCTGACATCGAAGACTTGGTTAACAGCGTAAAGCAACAAGCAAAGGCTGAAAACCAAAGCCTACCTTCAGACAAAGCACTGCGTACTCAAGCGATGGAAAAGCTGATTAATGACAGCTTATTATTGCAAATGGGTGAGCGTATGGGTGTGCAAATCAGCGATGCGCAACTGGATCAAACGTTGGCCAGCCTTGCCCAAGAACGCAACATGACGGTAGAACAGTTTCGTCAAAAGCTGGTAGATGCCGGTGCTAACTTCGAGCGTTACCGTGAAGGTATTCGAACCGAAATGATCGTTAATGAAGTTCGTCGAGGTAGTGTGCGTCGTCGCGTTAACATAACGCCACAGGAAGTTGATAACTTAGTTGAGTTGATGAAAGAGCAAACCAACGCTAATGTTGAATACCGCCTTGGTCACATCTTGATTGCTTTCCCAGATGAGCCGACTCAAGCCGACCTTGAAGATGCTAAACAACGTGCCGACAAGGTTATTGATCTGTTAAATACTGGCGCTGACTTCAAAAAGATTGCGATTGCTTCATCAAGTGCACCTACCGCTCTTCAAGGTGGTGATTTAGGCTGGCGCGGTATTAACGAACTACCAACCTTATTTGCCGACTTAGTTGATGGTAAGCCAGAAGGTGAAGTTTATGGTCCGATTCGTACCGGTCTTGGTTTTAACATCATCAAAGTCATGGAAATCCGTGGTAAAGAAAAAGTTGAAGTAACTGAGTCACGTTCTCGTCATATCTTAATCAAGCCATCTATCATCTTGTCTGAACAAAAAGCGGAAAACATGCTGCAAGATATGCTAGATCAAATTGAAAAAGGCGAAGCCGATTTTGATACCCTAGCCAGAGAGCATTCAGAAGGCCCTACCTCTTCGCGTGGTGGTGACTTAGGTTGGGCAGACCCTGACTCTTACGATCCTGCCTTCGCGCAAGTCATCAAAGCGTTGGACGTTGAAGAGTATTCTAAACCGTTTCGCTCTTCATTCGGTTGGCACATCGTGCAATTAACCGACCGTCGTACCCTTGATGCAACGGAACAAAATACTGAAAACCGTGCTTATCAGTTGATATTCAATCGTAAATTTGGTGCAGAAGCACTGCGCTGGATGAAAGAAACCCGTGACGGCGCTTACATTGAAGTCATGGATGATGACGAGTAATGATTAACAAAATCGCGATTACTCCGGGCGAACCCGCTGGTGTTGGCCCGGATATTCTTATTGCACTGGTACAACAACAATGGCCAGCGCAATTGGTTGCTGTAGCGGATCCACAATTATTGACGCAGCGCGCCGAACTACTCGGCCTACCGCTAACGATAAGTGAATACGATTCAACAGCGGCGCCGAAAGAACACCTACCTGGTCATATCGATGTTATCACGGTACCACTCAATGATACCTGTGTGGCGGGTGAGTTGAACCCGAACAATGGTGCTTACGTGGTCGAAACTTTACGTATCGCCAGTGAACGCAATATGTCAGGGGAGTTCAAAGCGGTGTGTACCGGCCCGGTGCACAAAGGCTTAATCAATAAAGCTGGTATTCCTTTTTCAGGACACACCGAGTTTTTTGCCCAGCAAGCAAACTGTAATGACGTGGTTATGATGCTCGCAACAGAAGGTTTGCGTGTCTCGTTGATGACGACCCATATTCCTTTAGCTTACGTATCAAAAGCCATTACCTACGACAGAGTTTTAAAGATTACTCGTATTCTCAATCAAGACTTGAAAGAAAAGTTTGGCATCAAAGAGCCAAAAATTTACGTCTGTGGTTTAAACCCACATGCCGGTGAAGATGGTCATTTAGGTAAAGAAGAGATCACCACGATAACCCCTGCCCTTAATGCCTTGCGCAATGAAGGTATGAAGCTATTTGGTCCATTACCTGCAGACACCATTTTTCAAGATAAATATCTACGTGATGCCGATGCTGTTTTGGCTATGTATCACGATCAAGGCTTACCAGTGCTAAAATATAAAGGGTTTGGCGATTCAGTAAACATTACCCTTGGTTTACCATTTATCCGTACTTCGGTAGATCACGGCACAGCTATTGAACTTGCAGGAACCACAAAAGCCGATGTCGGCAGCTTTAAAGCCGCATTATCCCATGCGATTGAACTAGTAGATAATCAGCAATGAGTAAGTCACACTTAGGCCATCAGGCCAAAAAACGTTTCGGTCAAAACTTTCTCCACGATGACGCCGTAATCAGTCGCATTGTTGATGCTATTGATCCCGGTGAAAATGAAAACCTAATTGAAATTGGTCCAGGCTTAGGCGCATTAACCGAACCGGTTATAGAACGTGCCGGTGATATCAGCGTGGTTGAACTTGACCGCGACTTAGCGCATCGATTACGCCATCACCCATTTATCGCCAAGCATTTGACCATCTATGAAACCGATGCGTTAAAATTTGATTTTTCGACCCTTGCTAATGACAAACCACTGCGTGTATTTGGTAACTTACCTTACAATATTTCCACGCCATTGATTTTTCACTTGCTAAGTTTTGGTGACAAAATCAAAGATATGCACTTTATGCTGCAAAAAGAAGTGGTCAATCGTATGGCTGCAAGTCCTGACAGCAAAGCCTATGGACGTTTGTCTATTATGTGTCAGTATTACTGTAAAGTAATGCCTGTCATGGAAATTGGCCCAGAAGCGTTTCAGCCGCCTCCGAAGGTCGATAGTGCTATTGTCCGTCTGGTTCCGCGTGAACAAATAGAGCACCCTGCCCACGATATTAAGTGGTTAAATAGGGTTTGTACCGAGGCTTTTAATCAGCGTCGTAAAACCATTCGTAACAGCCTGAAAAAGCTACTCAGCGCTGAGCAATTAGAGCAATTAGGTATCTCGCCATCACTACGTCCTGAAAATATCAGCTTGCAGGAATACGTAAAAGTTGCTAATTATTTAGCAGAGAACCCGCCAAAAAAATAATAGTAGGGCAAAGATGAGCAGTAATGATCCAGGACAACTTGTCAAAGTCACAACCTCAGTAGATTTTATCGAGGAACAATCGGACAGTTACCAGAATCGCTTTGTATTCAGCTATACAATTACGATAGAGAATAATAGCGACAAGACTCTACAGCTTATTTCCCGCAGCTGGTTAATAACCGACGCCAATGGCCACAAAGTCACTGTTGAAGGCGATGGCGTCGTCGGCCAACAACCTATCTTAAACAGCGGTCAGCGTTACCGTTATTCAAGTGGTTCAATTATTAAGACCCCTATTGGTGCTATGGAGGGGTTTTACACCATGCGTGACCTCGACAAGAACCAATATCGCGTCGACATCCCAGTCTTCGGTCTCGCCGTTCCTAATATGTTGAACTAGTTATGGCGATATACCTGATAGGAGATATTCAGGGTTGCCATACAGAACTTCTGCAACTCGTAGACAAGATTAATTTTAATGCCAAAAAAGACCAGCTTTGGTTTTGCGGCGATCTTGTTGCCCGAGGACCAGACTCGTTAGCGACATTACGTTATATAAAAGGCTTAGGAAAAGCGGCGAAAACGGTATTAGGCAATCATGATTTGCATTTAATTGCCACTTACCATGGTATTGGCCGCGTCAATAAAAAAGACAAGCTTGAAGAGCTACTCAACGCCAAAGACTGTGCAGAGCTGATGGATTGGCTGCTGCAACAACCTCTCGTATTGCAACTTCCAGATGCCGATGCCTACTTAAGTCACGCCGGTTTACCACCGGAATGGACCCCGAAAAAAGCCTTAAAAATGTCGGCCTTTGTACAGAAAAAACTGCAAAGTAAGAAGCGTAAAAAGTGGCTACGGGATATGTATGGCGATTTCCCGAATAAATGGCAGCACGCCCATTCCGATATCGAAAAGTTTCGCTTCACAGTTAATGCCATGACTCGTATGCGCTTTTGTTATCAAGATGGTGGCCTAGAACTAAACTGTAAAGGTTCACCACAAACCAATCAAAACAAGCACTTACAGCCTTGGTATGAAGTGCAACAGAATTTAGCCAACGTTGATTGGATATTTGGTCATTGGGCGGCTCTTGAAGGCAATACCATAGCGAAAAATATCCATGCCATCGACACCGGTTGCGTATGGGGAGGAACACTCACCGCCCTACGTTGGCCCGATAAGAAACTTTTTCAGGTAAATGCTGCCAAATAATGCCCGTCTCGCTTTCTTAATTGTTCATTAATTCATATACTTAATTAAAAATATTAGCGAGTTAATAATGATGGCTATTGAGCAATTTGGCGTTTGTGCGGAACCGAATCTGCACAGTTACTACCTGATGTTTAACGTAACAGATAATAAAGATGCGTTTATTCGCAAGATTTTGGCAAAGCTTCCCGCCATGTTCGACGAATATGCTCACAATTTCTCCGAAGCTAACCTAAATACTGTTATCGCCATTGGTGCTAATTATTGGGATCGTTATTATCCTACTGCTCGCCCTAGCCAACTTAAAGCCTTTGAGCACATTCAAGTTGATAATCGCGTTGCACCGGCGACAAACTATGATCTGTACCTGCAAATTCGCAGTGACCGCGCCGATGTTAACCATGTTGTATCGACCAAAGTATGCGAAATGTTAGGCGATGCCGTAGAGTTAGTTGAACAAGTTAAAGGCTTTCGATATCTCGACGGTCGCGACTTAACCGGTTTTGTTGACGGTACCGAAAACCCCAAAGGATTACACAAACGCGAGGTTGCTCTTTTGGACGACAGCTGTGGTGACTTTAGCAAAGGCAGTTATCTGCATATCCAACGTTTTCGCCATAACTTTAAAGCATGGGAAGGCTTAGAAACAAAACAACAAGAAGATATTATTGGCCGTACCAAGGTTGATGATATTGAATACGCCTCAGAAGATAAAGCGCCAACGGCACACGTTAAACGTACCAATCTAAAAGATGCTGATGGCAATAGTATGGAAATACTCAGACAAAGCATGCCGTATGGTCATATGAAGAATCAAGGCCTGTTCTTCGTGTCATTTTGTTACACCCCAGTCAACTTTGAAGAGCAGTTAAAGAGCATGTATGCCGGTGATGAGCACGGCAACTACGATCACATCTTAAAATATACTCAAGCCGAAACAGGTGCATCTTTCTTTGTGCCGTCGATGGATTTATTAGAACAAGCCGCGGAACTTTAACTCATTAGAAAAAACAAAGGGCGCTTAAAGCGCCCTTTGTCATCGATTCTTGAATTGCCTAATTCATTTTCTGAAATAGCATAAACAATTTTTCTTTAATTGACTGTATATCATTAACCGAGGTTGGTGAGATAAAGATGGTATCATCGCCTGCAATGGTACCTAAAACGCCGTCGGCTTTGCCTAGTGAGTCCAGTAAACGAGCAATTAATTGTGCCGCGCCCGGACTGGTACGAACGATTAACATAACTTCATTAGACTCGATATCTAGCACTAATTGTTTGAGCGGACTTTTTGCCGTCGGCACACCAAGTTCAGCAGGTAAACAATAGACCATTTCCTGTCGGGCATTGCGGGTTCTGACCGCGCCAAACTTGCTTAACATACGTGAAACTTTTGACTGACTGACGTTATCAAAACCTTGCGCTTTAAGGGCTTCAACGATATCGCCCTGTGAACCAAACTGCTCTTGTTTTAGCAGATCTTTAAACGCATTGATTAAAGCTTCCTGTTTTTGCTGTGTGCTCATAAATTATTCTTTTGACCGTATTTTCGGTGTTTACTGGTGACAGTAATCACGTTAAAACAATTCCCCAATACCTAATGGTTAACGCTCATTTCGACTGAGTCTATTTGACCAAAGGTGTCCCAATTCTTGTCGTTTCTTATTGTAATGTTCAGTTTATATTACAAATATCGAGATTCTGAACTAAAGTATCATATCACCATAGCCCTATTGTTGACAAAAGTGTTTGTATTTTTAGTCTCAATTTTGTATCTTTTGTGCACTAAAAAATTAAAGTAATTACTCAATCTGGAATTATCGTCTAGATTGGCTGTTAAGTGATTACTAACACTCACATCATTTTGGAGAAATTCAATGAAAGTTGCCGTTCTTGGTGCAGCCGGTGGTATCGGTCAAGCCTTATCACTATTACTTAAAACTCAATTACCAGCAGGTTCAGAGTTATCTTTGTATGACGTAGCCCCAGTTGTTCCAGGTGTTGCCGTTGACTTATCTCACATACCTACTGATGTAACAGTTAAAGGTTACGGCGCTGATGATTTAGCGACTGCCCTATCAGGTTGTGACATTGTAATTATTCCAGCAGGTATGCCACGTAAGCCAGGTATGGACCGTGCTGACCTATTTGCTGTCAATGCTGGCATCATTAAGACACTTGCTGAAGGCATCGTTGCTAACTGTCCAAAAGCGCTTGTTGGTGTTATTACCAACCCAGTAAACGGCACTGTGCCAATTGTTGCTGAAGTTTTCAAAAAAGCAGGTACTTACGAAGCGAACCGCGTATTTGGTGTAACAACTCTTGATGTTATCCGTAGCGAAACCTTCATCGCTAAGCTAAAAGGCAAGTCGACTTCAGAGGTTAAAGTACCAGTAATCGGTGGTCACTCAGGTACAACTATTCTTCCTCTACTTTCACAAGTTGAAGGTGTTGAGTTTACTCAAGAAGAAATCGACGCACTAACACCACGCATCCAAAATGCTGGTACCGAAGTTGTTAACGCAAAAGCTGGTGGCGGTTCTGCAACACTTTCTATGGGTGCTGCAGCAGCTCGTTTTTGTTTATCACTGGTACGTGGTCTACAAGGTGAAGAAGGCGTTGTTGACTACGCATATGTTCAAGGTAACACTGGTGATGCTGAATACTTCGCACAACCAGTTGTACTTGGCAAGAACGGTGTAGAAGAGTACTTACCATACGGTGAGCTTAGCGCTTATGAGCAAAAAGCAAAAGACGACATGCTAGCGACTCTAAACAAAGATATCCAAGAAGGTGTTGATTTCATCAACGCGTAATCACTTGGTTGCTACGCAATAAAAAACGGTCGCAATAGCGACCGTTTTTATTTTCAAGGGGTCAGATGACTTGATTCAATTCAAGTCATCTGACCCCTTGAAAAATGATGAGTTTAACTGCTGGTCATTTACTGTTGTAATAGCTCGACCAATTCAGCTTCATATTGTGCCTGTTTGTTAACAAAAAAGCCGGTATGAGCTTGGACTATTTTGCCACTGCGATCATAAATGAAACTGCTTGGCATGCCTTTTAATTCAAACTTTTTTGCCAATCGGCCATCGGGATCGTAGATCACCGAAAAGTTTGCAGGGTGTTCGGCAATAAAGGCTTCCGCCATGGCCTGTTTCACATCAACGTTAACCGAAATTACCGTTAATCCTTGCTGCTGATATTTGTTCTGCATTTCATTCATCCAAGGAAAGGACTTTTTACAAGGAATACACCAAGAGGCCCAAAAATCGAGATAAATAACCTTACCTTTATTTTCCGCGACCATGGTTTTCAGTTCACTGATACTATCGACAACCGTTTCAGCCTGTAATGATTTGCTCGCGAATAGCAAAGGCGAAATCATTACTAACACCGCAAGCATGTTACGCATTAATCGCTAGCTCCAGTTGCGGTTTCTACGTCTTCTGGGCGACCTTCGCGTAGGATGCTATCGACCGAGGTTTGGTTATTACATCGCTCATCGGTTTTATCATCACGATAGTAACGGATATTAACGCAATCTTGCTCATAGCGACGCTCGAGTTCAGTGCGTTTAATGGGATTATTTTTTGCGTTTACGATTTGCCTTTGAAGTTGTGCACATTGTTCGCGTTGCTCCGAGGTAAAGACGATATCTTCACATGGATCTTCACTGATAAAAGCACATCCGGCTTGGCTAAGCATTAGGGTGGAAAGAAGCGATATAGTTATTGTTTTCATAAGTACTACCTGATAATGCTGTATTAGTTATTTGTAACATAGCACCTGATTTGACAATCGGCAATGTGATCAGTCGACAAAGCGAAAAAACAACGAATTTGTGTTTGAGTGGTGTTTAGTAATTCAACAAAACAATCGCTAACTGTTTATTAATAATAAAAAAAGGGCCGGTATAAACCGGCCCTAAACTTTAACCAACTAGCGTCGTTATTGTTATTATCCTTTTAGCGAGACAAACTCAGGGTATGCTTCGACACCACAATCAGATTTGTCCACACCATTGTATTCTTCATCTTCACTAACACGGATGCCCATGGTTTTCTTCAATACAAACCATACTGCAAAACTTGCTGCAAATACCCATGCGAAGATAACGAATGCACCGTATAACTGAGCACCAAATGTTGCATCGCCGTTGCTAAATGGTACAACCATTAGCGCGAAGAAACCAACAACACCGTGAACGGAGATGGCACCTACTGGATCATCAATCTTGACTTTATCCAGAGAGGTAATTGAAAGTACCACTAACATACCACCAAGTGCACCAAGTAAGCTTGCAAACAGTGGAGATGGAGATAGTGGGTCAGCGGTAATCGTTACCAAACCAGCTAATGCACCATTTAGAATCATGGTTAGGTCGGCTTTACCCCAAATTACTTTATTAAGTAATAGTGCGGCAACAGCACCTGCAGCGGCTGCAGCATTGGTGTTAACGAAAATTTGACCAACAGCGGTTGCGTTTTCAGCATCAGATAGAAGCAATTGAGAACCACCGTTAAAACCAAACCAACCCATCCATAAGATGAAAGTACCAAGCGTAGCCAATGGCATGTTTGAACCTGGGATTGGGAAGATTTCACCGTTTTTACCGTATTTACCCTTACGAGCACCTAACAGTAATACACCAGCAAGTGCTGCAGCGGCACCGGCCATGTGAACAATACCAGAACCTGCGAAGTCGCTAAAACCAGCTTCAGATAAGAAACCACCGCCCCAAGTCCAGTAACCTTCAACAGGGTAGATAAAGCCTGTTAAAACAACGGTAAATATTAAGAATGCCCAAAGCTTCATGCGCTCAGCTACGGCACCCGATACAATAGACATTGCTGTGGCAACGAATACTACTTGAAAGAAGAAATCTGACTCTAAAGAATGATCAGCACCTTCCGCTTGTGTACCAATTAAACCGGCAATTGATGGTAAGATACCGCCTTCAGCGTTATCTACGTACATAATATTGTAACCAACCAACAAAAACATCACACATGCAATTGAATACAGCGCAATGTTTTTAGTTAGAATTTCAGTAGTGTTCTTAGAGCGAACCATACCCGCTTCAAGCATGGCAAAACCTGCCGCCATCCACATTACTAATACACCTGACAACAAAAAGTAAAAGGTATCAAGCGCGAATCTAAGTTCGGTTACTGTACCTGTTAATGTCGTTAACTCTTCCATTTTATCCCCCTGTTAAAGCGCTGCAGTATCAAGCTCACCAGTACGAATACGTACCGCTTGATCCAAGTCATATACAAAAATCTTACCGTCACCGATTTTTCCGGTATGTGCAGATTTGCTGATGGCTTCAACAACACGTTCAGCATCTTCTGCTTTTACCGCTATTTCTAGTTTTACTTTTGGTAAGAAATCTACTTGATATTCAGCACCGCGATATAATTCGGTGTGACCCTTTTGACGACCAAAACCACGTACTTCTGATACGGTTAGGCCTTCGACACCGACTTCAGAAATAGCTTCTCTGACGTCGTCTAATTTGAATGGTTTAATTATTGCGTTTATTAATTTCATTATCGCCCCCTAATAGTTGCTGGATTAATGGTTACAAGTTGCGTACCAACAAATATAAAACCAATAAAAACAATAATTTAAATTATTTTAAGTTGATTAATGAAAACACAACGCACCAAGTTGGGGCGTTGTGACCGCCATGTTGCTTTAAAACTGTGCTAATTATTTTTGCAGAAATACCTAAAACAGAAGCTGCCGAAAGAAGCGAGTAATAGAAACGAGTAACAGAAACTAATATTAGAAAGGAGTATCGATATAAAAACCGACTTTGGTTTATTAATCGTTAGTGGTCTTGGTCGCTAACGAGTGCCTTACATCGCTCATCAATGATACTCACCACGTCTTTCGAATACACCAAAGATGTATGAGTTTGATTCAGTACAATGTGCTCTGTCATGCCTGGTATACGAGTTTCAGCAATACTCACTGTACCATCGGAGTCCTCGACTCCATCGCGCCATACCCGATCCAGTAGCGGTCTAGCACCAATTTTAATAGAACCAGCGATAGAGATAAGCTTTTGCGGCACAGGCCAAGATTTAGTGAATCGTTTAGGCAATAAACCAAATTGAGTCGAAGAACCTAACAGATATTGAATGTTTACTTTTTTCATGTCTTCGGCAATTTGTGCGCCTTGATGTGGCGTGCCAAGAGTTATCACTAACGGTACGCGTTCAACCGATACTTGACGAGTAAATAAGTACTCAGTTGCAACGAGCCCGCCAAGTGAATGACCGAGCAACACCGTCGGCCCATCACCGACACGTTTATCAATGCTGTGAAACAATTTTTCTTTGTCGACTTTGGTACTTGGGTAAGAAATGTTTTCGACGATATGGCCAAGCTGCATAAGGCGATTGGCCAGCGGAGCCATGATAACTTTGTTCATAAACAATCCGTGTAATATGACAATTTTCATTTCTGTTCCAAATCAGATTAATAAGGGTAGGCGCTTTGATTTTGCTATAAAACTATTCGCTTGGCAAACTCAGTTTAGCGACCAAGCAAATAAAAATCGCACCAATTCAAACGAGTTAATGCGATTGATTTGCCTATTGATTTAACCGTGAGTTAAATTTGATGGCTGTCGTTTACGCTTAAATTGGTTGCCTATATCCTCTCGTATCATATATAGACTCGGAATCAAAAATAGCGTTATTACGGTGGCGAAGATAATACCGAAACCCAGTGATATTGCCATTGGGATAATAAACTGCGCCTGTAAGCTGGTCTCAAAATAGATAGGTAAAATACCAAAAAAGGTGGTAAGTGATGTCAGCAATATCGCGCGAAAACGTTGCATACCCGCTTCAATAACGATATCCATCATTCGCATACCGGTATTTTTGGCACGGTTAATAAAGTCGACCAAAATCAGCGAGTCATTGACGACAACACCGGATAACGCAATAAAACCGTACATAGACATCATATTAATGGTTTTACCGACGATCATATGTCCCCAGATGGCGCCAATGATACCAAACGGAATAACCGACATGATCACGAGTGGTTGGGTATATGATTTGGTTGGTATGGCAATCAAACCGTAAATTAAAAATAACGCCGTTACTGCCGCAAACATTAACTGCTGTAAAAAGTCCTGCTGATCTTTGCTCGCACCTTCCATTCCATATTTTACAGTCGGGTATTTAGCCAAAATAGCAGGGATTATTTGCTCATTGAATTCACCAAGCACTTTGCGAGACTCGACTTTTTCACTGTCAATTTCAGCAGCGATTTTGATGGTACGTTTATTATTGATACGGGTGATTTTTGAGAACCCTTGGCCGATTTCAACATCAGCAACCTGATAGAACGGCACTTCTTGACCACTCGGGGTACGAACCCACATGTTTTCTAAGTCAGTGATTGAACGACGTTCTTCTTCAGGGTAGCGCACCATAACTTTCACTTCATTACGTCCACGCTGTATACGTTGCGCTTCATCGCCATAAAATGCCTGACGTACTTGTTTACCGAGATCGGATAACGACAAGCCCAGCACTTCTGCCTCAGGACGAATCGACAATTTAATTTCTTCACTACCACGACTGAAAGAATTACGGATGTCATACACACCGTCGTATTCACCGAGTTTGTCCTGCACTTCCAAGGCAGCCTGTTCAAGCTCATACTCGTCCAAACCATTTAGTTGGAACTCCAAGGCAGCGCCACCCCCCGCATTGGTACCGGCAAATAGGCGGAGCTCTTTGACTCCAGGGATTTCGCCGATTTGTTCGCGCCATAATTTTTCAATCTCAAAAGCGTTTAATTCACGAAACTCTGATTTATTTAATTCCATTAAAAAACCGCCAGCGAGATTGCCGTTGGTAAACACCATAATATGACGGATAAAGCTTTCTCCTTGATAGAGGTTTTGCTCTGCCATTTCGTAGCCTGAGTCAATAACTCGCTGCAATGCCTCATTACGTCGTTCCGGTGCCATACCGTCCTCCATAATGATTTGCCCTTGAATAAAGTCACTAGGCACACTAGGAAACACCTCTGTTTTAACCAATGAACCGGCAATTAAACCAATTGAAAGAAAAAACAAAGCGATAAACGCTGCCATGGTGGTATAGCGATTTTTCAATGACCAGGTAATCGATCGTAGATAGGTGTTTTTAATAAAACTGTCGAGCCACGCTTTAAAGCGCAATTGAATGCGATGCACAATATGGGCGTTGTCGGGATCAATCTCGGTGTACTTCATGTGCGCTAAATGCGCTGGCAAGATCCACTTCGACTCAATGATAGAGAAAACCAGACAAAGCATTACCACGATGGCGATTGATTGGAAAAAGCCAGAGAAGTTGGTGTCGATAAAAATGAGCGGCGCAAATGCGGCAATGGTGGTTAAAACCCCGAAGGTCGCAGGCATTGCGACTCGATGCGCGCCACGAATGACGTTATCAACCGAGTGGCCTTTATTTTGCACTTCGCTATAGACGCTTTCACCGATAACAATGGCGTCATCAACGACAATACCCAATACCATGATAAAAGCGAATAAGCTGAGTAAGTTTACGGTTACTGAGAAATCCCCTAATAACGGCATCATCATAAATGCGCCAAGGAAACAAATTGGAATGCCGACCATAACCCAAAAAGCGACACGCACTCGTAAAAATAAGGTTAAGACTAAAAACACTAATGCTGCACCAAGCATTAGGTTTTCAAACATCATGGTCAGGCGCTCGCTCAAATAAAACGACGAGTCAGCAAAGACCTCGACATTGGCACCTTCAGGCAATGACTGCTGCTTTTTATCAACATAAGCACGTACTTGTTTGGCAATTTCTAAATCGTTTTGATTACTAGTAGAGCGAACACGAATACTGGTGGTATTTTTGCCATCAAATAACGCGAAGCCTTCATCTTCAACGAAGGCGTCCTTAACGTTGGCAATATCGCCAAGGGTCAAATGCGTACCATCAGAATTAGTGCGTAATACCAGACGAGAAAATTCTTGCCCAGTATAGGCTTGGCCTTCTGTACGTAATTGGATATAGCCACCGCTGGATTTAATGGTACCACCAGGTAAATCAAGCGAAGAGCGCTTAATGGCTTGTGAGATCTCATCAAACGTCAGGCCATATTCAAGTAATTGCAATTCCGATATCTCAATCGATATTTCATAATCTCGAATACCAACCACTTCAGCAATGTTGACGTCTGGTAATGCTGTTATTTCATCTTTAATGTCTTGCGCCAGCTCCTGTCGGGTGCGCCTGTCCATCTGACCATTAACCGATACCCAAAGTACGTCCATCTGAAACTCTTGCTTCATCACTAAGGGCCGCTCAATTTGTGCGGGAAAAGTGGTGATGGTATCTATTTGCATTTGAATTTCATTGAGCTTATCTTCCAGCGAATATCCGGAATTGATCTCGATGGTCACCGTTGCAAGGCCCTCAGTTGCCTCCGAGGTAACGCGCTTTAATCCTTGTACATTTTCTAACTTTTCTTCGATCTGCAAAATAACCGACTGTTCGACATCGGCGGGTGAGGCACCAAGATGCGTCACCGTAACCATAATCGTATTAGGGCTAAATTCCGGGAACATCTTTTTGGTGATATTGAAATAAGAGTAAATACCCATGATGATGATAAACACCATCATTAAATTGGCAGCTACACTGTTGCGAGCAAACCAAGCAATGATACCCGTGAGTTTTTCTTGCTGCTCCATGATGCTACTCCGAGTCTGGTTCAGGCTTTATTGCGGCAACTTGCTCACCTTCAACGCGCAGCGGCATGCCTTGCACAGGAGTACGTAAACTGGTCATCACTATGCGGTCGCCTGCGCTGAAATTATTTTTCACGTAAACGTCTTCGCCTTGGGCACGCACCACTTCAACCTCGATCACTTTGAGCTTGTTGTTGGCATCAATGATATGCAGCACGTTGGTGCCATGAATCGCTTCTCTTGGCACAACAACGATATTGTCGGCTTTCTTTCCTTGAATAATCGCATTAACGAACATGCCAATACGCACTTCGTCGTCATGTTCACGATTTTTTAAGTTATAGGGATCGTCAATCTGCGCGACAATATAGTGCACACGGGATTCATTATTGACCACGCCTTCATAGCGGGCGATGAATGATGACCACTCATCTACTTTAAAGCCGTCGTGGTAGATGATTTTAACAGGACGCGAGGTATCGCCGATTTCATTTACTTTTGGCAAGTTTAAAAAGCGTAAATCAGATTGTTTGACCGGCAGCCGCACTTCGGCATAATCTATGGCAAAGGTCTTCGCCAATTGACCACCTATCGATACATATTGACCAATATCGACGTATTTCTCGACCAATAACGCATCGTAAGGCGCATATATTTTGGTGCGTTCTAATTTGGTTTGTGCTTCTTTCAAATCCGCTTGCGAGGCTTTTACATCGGCTCTCGCCTTTTGTAATTGCGGTGTTCGCAACGCTAAAATTGGTGCATCATCTAATGGTTTGCCGGTCATGCGCCATTCTTCTTTGGCCTGATCTGAACGGGCTTGTTCTTGAATAAACTCGGCTTGCATCGATTCTAGACGTGATTGCGCTTCGAGCAAATTTACTTCATAGACGATAGGATCAATTTCCAGCATTAATTCGCCTTTAGAAAAATAACCGCCGACTCGTAATTTTTCGGACACAAAGGTAATTTGTCCTGACACTTCAGAAATCATTACTGTTTCAGTACGTGCCTTTACGGTGCCCTGACTAGTGACTTCAAATACCACATCCTTGACTTCAATGTCGTTGGTTTTAACCAGTGGTGGACTAATATCGATCTCTTTTTTCTCCGGCTTTTGCGCCATTGAAGCGAGCCCCACAAACCCTAGAATGCCAGCAAGGATGATCGCTATTGGCACTATTATGTTTTTCGTTCGACTCGGCGGGGCCGGGTTTTGAGCTTCGATCTGAGGATGTAATTTAGTCATTGCTAAGTACCGCGTTAATGATTTTTAAAGCCTTGATATAGCGACTTAAATATAGCGCTAAAGCATTAATTTTTCTTCTATTTTTTCACTATAAAGTGATTTAACTCAATCGCCTATGTAATTTACATTGATTTACCAAAACTGATGCCAGGCACTAAGCATTTCCAGTAAGTCTTCTACGCCGCAACTCGCCGTTTGGTTCATATCGAAATTATCTACATCATCAATTAACCGCTCGGGTAAGTCTTCGTCACTGCAAATAATGTTCGCAAAAACGGTAGCCTCGCCCTCTTCTATACTCAATGAATACTCTTTACCGTTCAGTTGCTGCTTATCACTGCGGGTTTCGCTGGCATTAACAAGCGCTTGTACAGCATTAAATTTTGATTGGTCGGTGCCTATTTCACTTTCAAGCCACGGGCCGAATACATGATGTTCAAGGTTAAACTCGGCGCGAGGCTGGCCATTAATAAAGTCGAGGGTAAATTGATAATCCATAATTGCTCTGGGTTGCTGTTAAAACAGTTGCTTAAGATAAAAAGTAGATGATAAACGCGTTAATTTTACTATGTTGGAAACTAAAAAGCGTTAACAACATCAAACGACCCATTGGAGTTAATAATAATTTAACATATTTTGATAACAACAGGGACTATGACCGCTACTAAAGCCAAAAAATCAAAACTGAACTTGGTTAACGCACTGAGCTTGTCAGTGTTGCTGCACCTTGTTTTACTTGCGGTGTTTTTATCGCAATCAGTTGGCGTCGACAAGCTCAGTAATCGCCAGCAATGGCACGCAAACGCAAATCTTATCGATACACCTAAGCAAAATATCAAAAGCTACATTTATCGTTCACCAAAAAAAACAGCTGTTAAGGCCCAGTTAACACCTGAGTTAACTTCTGAGCAAACACCTGAACTAGAGCCTCAGTTAGCACCCCAGTTAAAAGCTGGGTCCAACGGCAATGTGGAGGCAGAAGACAACAATGAAGCAACGGAACCAACAAGCAAACAGCAATCCCCTTCAGCAAGTCCCGCCAGCCCGAGCAAAGATGTGATGGCAAAAGACACACAAGGCAGTGACTTTAATCCCTATAAAACACGCATGCAGTTTGCTGAAAAGCTGCAACAACAAAGTCTGTTAGATATGCAAAAGCCGGAAAACAATAATGGCCCTTTACCGAACTGGCAAGCAGCCCCGATTAAACCGTTAGTAAAAACACAATTACAAATAGACGCTGAAAATACCACGGTCATAGGAAATGAAACCATCATCAAAAAAGATGGCTGGTGTCAGCAAAGTACTGATTTAAGTTTTATCGATGATAATTTGGGGACGGTTTATTCGGCAAGTTTCTGCGGTGAAAGCAAAGCGGATAAATACTACCGAGAATTTATGAACAAGCACATGGAAGCATATAAACGCAAAGGCGAATAAACCGTGAGCAGTACCCATTAAAAATTAGCGTTTGGAGTTAGTAGCAATCTCGCGACAATAGTTCTGGCAAAGCCCATCACAAGATTCATGGCAACGCTCATGGCCATACTTATGAAAACGTCCAGGACAATCTGAAAACAATAAAAAGGGCCGCATTAGCGACCCTTTATGGTGTTATTAGTTAAACCGCAGTTATGCTACGTTTTGGGCAATAACAACTTCTTTTGCTTTGTTGGTGTAACTTTCCATCTTGTGGAAGTTCAAGTAACGGTATGTATCGGCTGCTGTTGCATCGATTTGCTTAGCGTATTCCATGTACTCTTCTACAGATGGTAAACGACCAACGATAGCGCCAACGGCAGCTAGCTCTGCTGACGTTAAGTAAACGTTAGCGCCGGTACCTAAACGGTTCGGGAAGTTACGAGTAGAGGTTGACAATACGGTCGCCTTGTCAGCAACACGTGCTTGGTTACCCATACACAGTGAACAACCTGGAGTTTCGATACGAACACCAGACTTACCGTAGATTGAGTAGTAACCTTCTTCAGTTAACTGATCACGGTCCATCTTAGTTGGTGGAGCAACCCACATACGTGTTGATAAAGCACCGCCAAAGTTTTCAAGCAATTTACCCGCTGCACGGAAGTGACCAATGTTGGTCATACAAGAGCCGATGAATACTTCATCAACTTGGTCGCCAGCAACATCAGAAAGAAGCTTGGCATCATCTGGGTCGTTCGGACAACAAACGATTGGCTCTTTGATATCAGCTAGATCAATTTCGATAACGTGGGCATATTCTGCATCCGCGTCAGCTTCCATTAGTGATGGGTTCGCTAACCACTCTTGCATGCCGTTGATACGACGCTCGATGGTACGAACATCGCCGTAACCTTCAGAGATCATCCACTTAAGCATAACGATGTTTGACTCAAGGTATTCTTTAACAGCGTCTTCTTCAAGCTTGATGGTACAACCTGCAGCTGAACGCTCAGCAGATGCATCAGATAATTCAAATGCTTGCTCAACAGTCAAACCTTTAAGGCCTTCAATCTCTAGTACACGACCAGAGAATTCGTTGATTTTACCCGCTTTTTCAACAGTTAATAGACCGTTTTTGATGCCGTAGTAAGGGATAGCGTGTACTAGGTCACGTAAAGTGATACCTGGTTGCATTTCACCTTTAAAGCGAACCAATACTGATTCAGGCATATCAAGAGGCATAACGCCGGTAGCGGCAGCAAATGCAACCAAACCAGAACCCGCAGGGAATGAAATACCAAGAGGGAAACGCGTATGAGAATCACCACCTGTACCAACAGTGTCAGGCAACAACATACGGTTTAACCATGAGTGAATTACGCCGTCACCTGGACGAAGTGATACACCACCACGGTTCATGATGAAATCAGGTAATGTGTGGTGAGTTTGCACATCAACTGGCTTAGGGTAAGCAGAGGTATGACAGAAAGACTGCATGGTTAAGTCAGCTGAGAAACCAAGACATGCTAAATCTTTTAGCTCGTCACGGGTCATAGGACCTGTGGTATCTTGTGAACCAACGGTTGTCATTTTCGGCTCGCAGTATTGACCAGCACGAATACCGTCAACGCCACATGCTTTACCAACCATCTTCTGTGCAAGGGTGTAACCTTTACCAGAGTCAACAACATCAACAGGCTTGTTGAATAAATCAGTTTCACCAAGACCTAGTGCTTCACGTGCACGGCCAGTTAGACCACGACCGATGATTAGAGGAATACGACCACCAGCACGAACTTCATCAAGAAGTACCGGGCTAAGCTCAAACGTAGAGATAACTTCGTCCGTACCAGAACGCTTAACAACACCTTCGTAAGGGAAGATATCAATCACATCGCCCATGTTCATTGCTTGCACGTCTAGTTCGATTGGCAATGCACCAGAATCTTCCATTGTGTTGTAGAAGATAGGGGCGATTTTACCGCCTAAACAAACACCACCACCACGCTTATTCGGTACGTATGGGATATCATCACCCATAAACCAAAGTACTGAGTTAGTCGCTGACTTACGAGATGAACCGGTACCAACAACATCACCTACGTAGGCAAGAGGAATGTTGTCTTGTTGTAGTTCTTCAATTTGCGCGATTGGACCAATCGTACCGTCTTGATCAGGGTTGATACCGTCACGAGCCATCTTTAACATTGCTTTGGCGTGTAGAGGAATATCAGGACGAGACCAAGCATCAGGTGCTGGAGATAAGTCATCGGTGTTAGTCTCACCAGTAACTTTAAATACTTTAACCGTGATCTTCTCAGCTACGGCGTCACGGTTAGTAAACCATTCACCGTTAGCCCATGATTCCATAACGGCTTTAGCTTGAGCATTACCCGCTTCAGCCTTTTCTTTTACGTCATAGAAAGAATCGAACATAAGAAGTGTTTTAGAAAGACCGGTAGCGGCGGTAGCAGCTAGCGCTTCATCTTCTAATAAATCGATCATAGGTTGGATGTTGTAACCACCTAACATGGTACCTAGTAATTCGGTAGCACGTTCAGCATTAAGGATTGGTGAATTTGCTTCGCCTTTAGCTAATGCGGCTAAGAAGCCAGCTTTAACGTAAGCGGCATCATCAACACCTGGAGGCACGCGATTGGTTAGAAGGTCTAAAAGAAACTCTTCTTCGCCTGCTGGTGGGTTTTTAACAAGTTCTACTAGCTGAGCAACTTGTTCTGCATCTAGTGGCTTAGGAACAATACCTTCTGCCGCACGCTCTTCTACGTGTTTACGATAATCTTGAAGCACTTTGCTTTCCTCTCTTGCATAAAACGGATGTACCGGGTGTTAACCCTGTTCTGAACACTCGTTTATTGTGATTTTTAACCGCGCAAATTATACGGGATCTGCCGCAAAAACTGAATACACAAGTCAGTAATTAAATTTATATCTGGTATTCATGGCGTTTATATTGATTTACATCTCGGTATAGAGTCAGGGCAGAACCGTTTGTTATTTTAGCCTACCTTGGATGACATTTTGGTGACGATTACATTTTAATTTGAGAACAAGGCATAAGGGCTAAGGGCTAAGCGATATTGTGGCAGGTTATTTATTTTCACCCCCGATTTAGATTCTATACTTTGTTTGGTTGAGTAAATTAACGGGACAACAGATGTCACATACAAAGACCTTTGCGTTGATAACTTTTTTCATTGGCTGTTTTGCCATACAGGCAAAAGCACCAGATTTTGTCGCACCAAAAGAACAGCCCGACATGGTTCGTTTTGCCATCATTGCCGATTTAACCGGTGGTGAGCGTCCGGGAGTTTTTAATGTTGCAGCCGAAGGCATTGCCCGACTGCAGCCCGATTTTATCATGAGTATTGGTGATTTAATCGAAGGCGGTACCGAAGACATCGCGCAAATGAACAAAGAATGGCGAACCTTTAAAGCCAACCTCAATAACCCTGACATTAGTTTTTATCCGACCGTTGGCAACCATGACATATCCAACAGCGTCATGCGTGACTGGTATGAATCGACAATTGGACCACGCTATTACCATTTCGTCTATAAAAATGCCTTGTTTATCGTTATCGACAGTGAGGATTTTAGTGATGAATTTTTCATTGAATTAAAACAAAAACGCGATAAAGCCATAGAGGCCTATAAAACCAACCCTGATCAATTTGCCGATACGGAATACGCGAAAATGCCACAACGTCACTATGGCAAGATTAGCAAACAACAAACAGACTATGTATTAAAGGTATTAAAGCAAAACACCGAGGTACGTTGGACCTTTCTGTTTATGCATAAACCGGTTTGGCAAGACGAAAACGAGAGCAACTTTAAGCTGCTAGAGGATGCAATGAAGGATAGAAGCTATACCGTTTTTAACGGCCATGTACATATGTATCAACACACCCACCGCTTTGGCATGGACTACATTCAGCTGGCAACATCCGGTGGCAAAATGTTTGCCGGTAAAAGTCAAAATATGGACCACATCACAATGGTCGCTTTATCCGATGATAAGCCGACCTATCTCAATATTAAACTCGACGGCATGATTGACAAAACAGGTAAAATTCCAGCAAAAGGCGATACCCTATGCTTTTCTGCATCAGACTGTGCCAAAAGTAAATAAGCCGACAATTCACTGGCTTTAATTTCATCTACAACAAGGCGTTGTCTGACGCCTTGCTGAACTTAATATAAATTCATAATAAACAACTGCTTAGTTTGTATAAAAATTGGCAGCATTTGCAACGCTAAACTATGCTTTTAAAGCATGTTAAACAAAAATAAACCTGACAGGATCTGCTCACCTTAATGACTAATAAAGATAATTTTATCTACCTTACCTGGTCGTTAGCATTACTGCTGTTTGCGGTGACCATAGTACAAAACAGTGTCGACCCCGCTTGGCAGCGTCTAGTGCAGTCGGCAACTGTGCTTACGTTATTACTCGCTGTTTGGGGAGTACAAAAGCGTGAAAAGCGCCGCTTTGTGCTGCCTGTATTGATCATTGCCTTCTCTGTCGGTGGCAATTTATTTGATGACAACAGTGAAAACTATTTCCATTTATTCTTACTGTTGGTGTTTTTAATTTTGACCGCCTTTAAAACCGCCAAACAGGTACTGTTTAGCGGTGAAGTTACTGGCAACACAATTTTAGGGTCAATATGTCTATATGTCTTATTTGGTCTGATTTGGGCAGTACTGTACACCCTACTCGAAATTTTATTTGGCAATGCCTTTACCGGCATTGGTGATAGCACTAGCTGGCATCAGCTATTGCCTGATTTTATTTACTTTTCATTCGTAACAATTACCACATTAGGCTATGGCGACATTTCGCCAATTGTGCCGATAACCCGTTTTTTTGTATACCTTGAAGCCATCATTGGTCAGTTTTACATAGCCATTCTGGTCGCTAGTTTGGTTGGCTCCAGATTATCGAGTGTACAAGAACCTAAATCCTATAAACCTGAAGGGCAAGACGATGAATAATTCAAACCTTAGCGATACTAGCCGCAGCATCATAGATGCCGGTATAGTCATTATCGCCGGCATGATACTTGGGATAGCCTGTTTTGATATCATTAGGCCATTTATACTTCCTATTGCGTGGGGGGCGATTATTGCTATCGCGTTATACCCACTATTTAATAAGCTAAAAACCAGTTTAGGTGGCAAAGGCGGCTTAGCGGCGGCCATACTCACCATTATTGGTATTTCAGCCTTAGTGATTCCTACGGTGACGTTTTCTAGTTCCGCAATCGACGCTATTGGCTCAGTAGGAGAGCAATTAAAAGAAGGCACCCTTGATGTACCACCACCAAGTGAAAAGGTAAAAGAGTGGCCATTAATCGGCGAAAAAACCTATACCGCTTGGGAGAAAGCTGCCACCAACATTGAAGGCTTCGCCAGTCAGTATTCTGAACAAATCAAAAATACATTTTCTGCGATGCTCGGCGCCGCAGCCAGTTTTGGTGGGGTGATATTGCAATTCGTTTTTTCGATGATCATTACCGCCATATTCTGGACCAATGCCGAGGCGTGTAATAGAGGATGTCAGATTTTCTTCTCTCGTCTAATGGGCGACAAAAGCGATGAAATCCTAAAAAATAGCGTGGCAACAGTGCGCAGTGTTGGCGCCGGTATTTTAGGTATCGCCTTTACGCAAGCCATACTGGCCGGTATTGGCTTGGTCGTCGCGGGCATTCCAGCAGCCGGCATTTGGGTATTGTTAGTTTTGATTGTCGCCATCGTACAATTGCCACCTATCCTAATTCTTGGTCCTATTGCTGCTTATTACTTCTCTGTCGCTGACACCACGCCTGCAGTGATATTCTTAATCTATTCATTTTTAGTGAGTATGAGTGATGCATTCTTAAAACCCTTATTGCTCGGTCGTGGTACCGACATCCCCATGCTGGTGATTTTGATGGGCGCCATTGGTGGCATGATAATGTCCGGTATCATTGGTTTATTTACCGGTGCGGTGATTCTAGCCTTAGGTTATCAAGTGATGCTGATGTGGCTTAATTCTCGTCAAACAAAGCCCCAGGAAAGCGCCGAAGAGTAACGCAGAAAAGGTGTTCAATGAGCTCTAATTACGATAAAAATAAGCAAGATAACGGCGGCAATGATGACGCAACTGAAGCACAACATAGTTCAGCTTCAGCTGCCGAGTCAGAAAGCAAGTTAGAAGCCAAGACAGAAGCCGAAGACGCAAAAGCTAGCGAGGAAAAGCCGGCTGGCAAAGCTGCTAAACCAGACTTTGCCAAGCGTTTTTCTAAAATAACGTTATCTTTGGCATTGTTGTATTTTCTTTGGTATGTGATTGGCGATCGGGTTACGCCAATCTCTGACCAAGGTCGCATTAGAGCGTTTGTTATTCCTGTGGTACCGCAAGTTGCTGGTAAAGTGTCAAAGATTTATGTTGGCGGTGACAAGGTGGTCAAAAAAGATCAAGTGCTATTTGAAATCGACGATAGGGATTATCAATTGGCATTGGAAAAAGCCAAAGCTAATCTCGAACTCACCGGACAAGAAATCGGCGCAGATACTGCGGTACTTGATTCCGCCAAAGCACGACTCGATCAAGCCAAAGCGGATTTAGAAGTAAAGAAAATAAACACCAGCCGAGTTTTTATCCTTGAGCAAGAAGGCATTATTTCAGGTTTTGATGGCGATCGTGCTCGTGGCGTTTTAACGCAAGCAGAGCTTGCTGTAGTCGATGCCGAAGCCGGTTATGAACAAGCTAAACAAAAACTCGGCAAAGAGGGGAAAAATAACCCCAAACTATTATCTGCACTGGCGGAGTTATCCACTGCTCGTTTAAATCTAAGTCGCACCAAAGTATCCGCACCGAGTGATGGTGTGGTCTCTTATGCGAAAATAAATGTCGGTTACTATGCCGCTGTTGGCCAACAAATCATGACTTTTATTGGCAAAGACACGGTGTGGATAGAAGCCAGCTTTAGAGAAAATAATTTAGGCAATTTAAAGTCGGGGGATCCGGTCGATATCATTCTCGATTCCGCCCCCGGTCAAATATTTAAAGGCAGTATTGGCACCATAGGTTTTGGTGTTAATTTTGACAAAAATGAACCTGGCGCCCTGCCTACACCAGAAAAACCAACCGGTTGGATGCGCGATCCACAGCGTTTCTCGGTCAATATCATATTCAAAGCCCCAGAAAGCATACCTAAACGCTTATTGCGCGAAGGTGGCCAAGTCAGCGTTATCGCCTACACCGATGAAAGCAATATTGTTTTCGACAAGTTAGGCAAAGCGTGGGCTTGGATTACGTCTTATATGTCTTACTTGTATTAGTACAACCATGAGAGTGACGACCGCAATTCATCATGCCTTGCACAGTCAAAGTGATGATGTGATCAGAATGTTGCGACTCACTTTTGGCCTGACGCTCGCCATCGCATTAGCGTTTGCGATTGCTTGGCCGCTGTCTTTTATTACCGCCGTGTTTACCGGCAGCTTTTTAGGTAATCGCAGCGGTAAAATGCCATTTAAATTACTTGTCACATTATTGATGGTGGCAACGACCGCCTTTGTTAGCGGCATTTTGATATCCAGCATGCTGCTTAACTATCCTATCGTTTTCATGTTGGTGATGACGTTAATTATTTTCGCGGTTTCTTATTGGAGTTATCGCGGAGGTAATGATTTTGTCATTGCCATGTTATTGGTAGGCTTTACCTTAGTACCGCTGCTTGGCATATTACACCCAGCCATCGCTGGTATTGTGACGCAAAATTTTATTATTTCTTGCGGTTTAGCTCTGTTTATCACCATGCTGTCCCACGAGATCATTCCCGATAAGCCGGATGTGGTCACCGCCCCTCCTAAACCCGTATTTGATGTTGGTGATAAAGTCATCGGTTTTCAATTGGCGCTGCTCAGTACCATCATCATCATGCCGGCGATGATATTCTTTTTTTATTTTGGACTGACATCCGATTTACTGGTGCTGGTATTTATTGCCATATTGGCACAAAAGCCTGATGTACTTATCGGTATGAAGGGTGCGATGGGGCTTTTGCTCGGCAATATTATGGGCGGCATCATATCCATCGTTATTTTTAATGCCTTGATTATGGTGCCAAGTTACACGTTTATGATCTTAGTCTTTTTAGTGTTGATATCGTCTTTAGGGCGGGTCATTTTTTCCGACTCACGGCTTGCCCCATTATATGCGATGGCACTCAACACTGTGGTTATTATTGTTGCCAAAGGCAGTGGTGAAGATGGCAATGCCGCCGATGACTTTTATATACGCATATTCCAGATTGGTGCCGCTTGCGCCTACGTTGTCTTTGCAGCCTATGTGACCACGCCTTGGCTTAGTCAAATCAAAGCCCAGTACCACCAATTGCAACAAAAAGCCGCATCACCGCAATAGAACCGCTATAGCTGAATTACGTTAATAGAATCACCATAGTCGTGTCACGATACTCTAGTCATTGTAAGGAGGATAGCTAATCACAACATAATAATTAAACGATACAGCTCAGTAGGTTTAGGGGCTTTAAGCCAACGTCTTAAAGCAAATATCTTCATTCCAATACCGTTAAGCCAGTACCGTTAAGCCAATGCCTTTAAGATAATATTTGCCCATAAAAAAACGCCAGCACTTGCTGACGTTTTTGATAGCGATGCAATTAAAGAATTACTTCTTCTTTTTCTTAACCGCTTTGGCGTTTGGCAAGTCAGTAATTGAACCTTCAAATACTTCAGCTGCCAAGCCAACAGACTCGTTTAATGTCGGGTGAGCATGAATGGTCAAACCAACATCTTCCGCATCAGCGCCCATTTCAACCGCTAATCCGATTTCACCTAACATTTCACCAGCATTGATACCAACGATAGCACCACCTAGTACGCGACCAGTGTCTTTATCGAAGATCATCTTAGTTTTACCTTCAGTACGCGCTGAAGCAATTGCACGACCTGATGCAGACCAAGGAAAGTTAGCAACTTCGATGTTTAAGCCTTGCTCTTTCGCTTCACGTTCAGTAACACCTACCCATGCAATCTCAGGGTCAGTGTAAGCAATTGAAGGGATACAGCGTGGTTCAAATACGTGCTTCTTACCAGCAATAACTTCAGCTGCAACGTGCGCTTCGTGAACCGCTTTATGAGCAAGCATAGGTTGACCAACAACGTCACCAATTGCGAAGATATGTGGCACGTTAGTGCGTAGCTCGTTGCTTACGTTGATGAAACCGCGCTCATCCACATTAACGCCAGCTTTATCAGCGGCAATTAAATGACCGTTTGGTTTACGACCTACAGCAACCAAGATCTTGTCAAAACGAACCTGACCTTCTGGTGCTTTTTTGCCTTCAAACGTTACATATAAACCGTCTTCTTTTGCATCAACGGCAACAACCTTGGTTGAAAGCATGATTGATTTAAAGCGTGGTTTGTTGTGCTTAGTATAAATTTTAACAACGTCTGCGTCAGCCGCTGGTACCAATTGGTCAGCAAACTCAACAACAGAAACGTTAGCGCCTAATGAGCTGTATACCGTACCCATTTCAAGACCGATGATACCACCACCTAAAACAAGCATCTCTTCAGGTACGTCTTTAAGCTCAAGTGCACCTGTTGAGTCGATGATGCGGTCATCTTCTGGAATGAACGGCAAGTTCACAACAGATGAACCACAAGCGATGATCGCGTTGTCAAAGTTTACTGTGGTGTTACCGTCAGTGCTTTCAACTTCAATGCTGTTAGCGCCGGTGAATTTACCGTAACCGTTAACAACCTTAACTTTACGCATCTTGGCCATACCGCCAACGCCTTGGGTAAGCTTGCCAACAACTTCGCTGTCTTTCCACTGGCGAATTTTTTCCAGGTCAATTTCTGGTTGACCAAAAGTAACACCGTGAGCGGCCATGTCTTTTGCATCATCAATCACTTTAGCAACGTGAAGAAGTGCTTTAGATGGAATACAGCCGACGTTTAGACAAACGCCACCTAAGTTGCTGTACTTTTCAATTAATACTACGTCTAAGCCTAAATCTGCGGCTCGGAATGCTGCAGAATAACCGCCAGGGCCTGAACCTAAAACCACGACTTGTGTTTTAATTTCGTTGCTCATGTTTACCTCAAATTCTTGAAATTAGCGCCAATACTTAACCTGTGATTGACTACCAAATTACACCCCTAAACTCGTTCAGGCATGCAGTAAAATTCCTATTGTGAATGCGTTTAAAAGTGCTTAAGAAAACTTTTAACACACCCTCTAATTTTTTAAACGGGGCAAGTTTACAGTGTGTGACAAAAAATCGCCAACATTTATGTAAAAAATTCCAACCATGCTCTGCGCCTGCGCTTAACCTAGGTAAACTTTTCGATGCTTTGCAAAAGGGTTGTAATAATTGCCACCAAATTAAAATCGCCGGTGCGAACACCGGCTAAAACGATTTACAAAATCATTTGACGAATATCGGTCATCATTGATGACAAATAAACGCTAAAGCGTGCTGCTAACGCGCCATCAATTACTCTGTGATCATACGATAGAGACAGAGGTAACATCAGACGAGGCACAAACTCGCTACCATTCCACTTAGGTTTCATATCTGACTTAGAGACCCCCAAAATGGCAACATCAGGCGCATTTACGATAGGTGTAAATGCTGTACCACCAATACCACCTAATGATGAAATGGTGAAACAACTGCCTTGCATATCCTTCGCCGTTAACTTACCGTCACGAGCTTTGGCAGAAATTTCCAATAACTCTTTAGACAGTTCATAAATACCTTTTTGATCAACGTCACGTACAACCGGTACAACCAAACCATTTGGCGTATCAACGGCAACACCAATGTGCACGTATTTTTTCATGATCAAGCTTTCGCCATCTTCACTCAAACTTGAGTTAAATACCGGGTACTCACGAAGCGCAGCGGCTGCCGCCTTCAAGATAAACACCAATGGCGTGATCTTAAAGCCTAACTTCTTCTTCTCCGCCAACACATTTTGTTGTTTACGGAATGCTTCTACTTCAGTGATATCGGCTTCATCAAATTGCGTAACATGTGGAATCGTTACCCAGTTGCGATGCAGATTAGGTCCTGAGATTTTTTGAATACGGGTTAATGGCACTTGCTCAATTTCACCAAATTTAGAGAAATCTACTTTTGGTTGAGCGATAACTTGCAAGCCACCTTCACCACTGGCAACCGAGGTGTTCGCCGTTGCTTTCGGACGTGACAATTCGTATTTCACATACGACTGCACATCTTCTTTCATGATGCGAGCTTTTTTACCGGTGCCTTTCACCTTGGATAAATCAACACCAAATTCACGGGCTAAACGGCGAATCGCCGGCGATGCGTAAATTTGACCTTGCTTCAGTGCAGAACCTGCACTTGGGTGGTGTGGTACTGGAGCGGCTTTCTTTTGTTGCGGCGCAGGTGCAGCAACAACCGTTTGTTCTTTCGCAGCTTCAACCGCTGGAGCAGCCGGTGCAGGTGCGACAGCAGCTTGGGTTTCAAGCAACAATACTAGGCTGCCTTCTCCCACTTTATCGCCAACAGCAACTTTCACTTCTACGACCTTGCCACCTTGTGGTGCAGGAACGTCCATGGTTGCTTTGTCAGTTTCAAGGGTTATCAAGCCATCTTCGGCAGCGATGTCATCACCGGCAGCAACTAGTACATCAATAACGTCAACTTCACCGTCTTGACCAATATCAGGTACGCTAACCTCGATAATGGCACTGGCTGCAGGAGCCGCTGGTGCCGCAGCTGATGCTGGCGTATCTGCTACAGGGGCTGGCGCAGCCGGAACTTGTGCAGCTGGTGTTGCAGCTGACGCTGATGCACCAACTTCTAGTAACAAGACTAAGCTGCCTTCTCCCACTTTATCACCAACAGCGACTTTCACTTCAACGACCTTGCCACCTTGTGGGGCAGGAACGTCCATGGTCGCTTTATCGGTTTCAAGGGTTATTAAACCATCTTCAGCACTGATTTCATCACCCGCGGCGACCAATACATCGATGATATCAACTTCACCGTCCTGACCAATGTCAGGTACGGTAATTTCAACAACGTCAGAGCCGCCTGTTGCTGGTGCAGCAGCTGCTGCAGGTACAGCTTCAGCAGCCGGAGCTGCGGCTTGTTCTGCTGGAGCAGAATCCGCAGCAACAACCTCAAGAACAACGATCAAATCGCCTTCTGAAATTTTGTCACCAATCGCAACTTTAATTTCTTTAACCACACCAGCATCCGATGATGGTATGTCCATTGAAGCTTTGTCAGTTTCAACACTTACCAATGCATCTTCTACCGCTACAGTGTCTCCGACAGCAACGCTTAGTTCGATAACTTCGACTTCGTCACCACCGACATCCGGTACGAGAATTTCTTTTATATCAGACATGTTATTATCCTTGCCTTACTTACGCTAATTGCTTAATTAAGCGTAAAGCGGGTTAATCTTGTCAGCGTCAATACCAAAGTCTTTAATGGCCTTGGTCACTACGTCCATTTTGATCTCGCCACGCTGGGCCAGTTCATACAACGAAGCAACAACAATATAGTTGTGATCAACTTCAAAGTGACGACGCAAGTTGGCGCGCGAATCAGAGCGACCGAAACCGTCGGTACCAAGTACACGGAAATCGGTGTCAATAAATGCACGAACTTGATCTGAGTACGCTTTGACATAATCCGTAGCTGAAATTGCTGGACCTGCATCTTTACTGATAACAGTTGAGATATAAGGTACTTTCGCTTCACTTTCTGGGTGTAGCATGTTCCAGCGATTCGCTTCTTGGCCATCTCGCGCCAATTCGTTGTATGACGTTACCGAGTAAACATCTGACGATATTGCAAACTCTTCGGCTAGAATTCGAGCAGCTTCTCTTACTTGCAGCAAGATTGTACCTGAACCCATTAACTGAACATTGGCTTTAGCTTTTTTGCTTGGCTCAACACGGTCTAGTTTATAAATACCTTTAATGATGCCTTCTTCAGCATCCGCGGGCATTGCTGGGTGTTGATAGTTTTCATTCATTAACGTTAGGTAGTAGAAAATGTTTTCATTTTCTTCATACATACGGCGTAAACCTTCACGAACGATAACCGCGACTTCATAACCGTATGTTGGATCATAAGTTAAACAGTTCGGGATAAGGTTTGCTTGTACATGCGAATGACCATCCTGATGCTGCAGACCTTCACCGTTAAGTGTGGTACGACCGGCAGTAGCACCTAATAGGAAACCACGTGCCTGACTATCACCAGCAGCCCATGCTAAGTCACCAACACGTTGGAAACCAAACATTGAGTAGTAGATGTAGAACGGAATGGTTGTCGCATTACAAGTTGAATAAGACGTACCAGATGCAACCCATGACGCCATGGCACCTAATTCGTTAATACCTTCTTGCAATACCTGACCTTTTTTATCTTCGCGGTAGTACGCGACTTGGTCAGCATCTTGTGGCACGTATTTTTGCCCTTCATGAGCGTAAATACCGACTTGACGGAATAAACCTTCCATACCAAAAGTACGCGCTTCATCAGGAATGATTGGCACGATTCGGTCACCAATCTTTTTATCTTTAAGCAATGCATTCAAAATACGAACGAAGGTCATGGTAGACGATACTTCACGTTCGCCACTGCCTTTGGTAATTGCTTCAAATGTTTTTAACGGTGGGATCTCAAGAGACTCTTCCGCTTGTTCGCGACGGGCAGGTAGTGAACCACCAAGGCCTTCACGGCGCGCACGCATATATTGCATTTCTGGGCTGTCATCAGCAAAACGGAAGAAAGGCAATTCTTCTAATTGATCATCGGCAATTGGCATATTGAAACGATCGCGGTATTGCTTGATTGATTCAATGTCCATTTTTTTAACGTTATGTGCAACGTTTTGCGCTTCACCTGATTGACCTAAACCGTAACCTTTTACTGTTTTTGCCAAGATAACGGTTGGACGATCTTTGGTTTTCTTAGCATGGTCATATGCTGCGTAGACTTTAACCGGATCGTGACCACCACGGTTTAAACGCCAAATATCAGCATCTGACATGTTGGCAACCATAGCGGCTGTTTCAGGGTATTTACCGAACCAGTTTTCACGGGTGTATTTGCCGCCTTTTGCTTTACAGTTTTGGTACTCACCATCAACTGTTTCATTCATAAGCTGCAAAAGTTTACCGGATGTGTCGCGAGCAATTAACGGATCCCAGTAAGAACCCCAAATAACTTTAACAACTTCCCAACCAGCACCACGGAAGGTACCTTCTAGTTCTTGAATGATCTTACCGTTACCACGAACCGGACCATCAAGACGTTGCAAGTTACAGTTGATAACGAAACATAGGTTGTCTAGACCTTCACGAGCTGCCAAGCCAATCGCACCTAATGATTCTGGCTCATCAGTCTCACCATCACCTAGGAAACAATAAACGCGCTGATCTGAACAGTCTTTGATACCACGGTCCGTTAAGTACTTAAGGAAACGTGCGGTATAGATAGCTTGCAATGGACCCAAGCCCATAGATACTGTCGGAAACTGCCAAAAATCTTGCATAAGATGTGGATGCGGGTAAGACGATAAACCTTCACCGTCAACTTCCTGACGGAAGTTATCCATTTGCGTTTCAGATAAACGTCCTTCAAGGAATGCACGGGCATAAATACCAGGAGAGATATGACCTTGAGCAAATATAAAGTCACCACCGTCGGCCGGACTTGCTGCTTTAAAGAAGTGGTTAAAACCAACATCATATAAAGTTGCACTTGATGCGAATGATCCAATATGACCACCAAGCTCTAGGTCTTTCTTAGATGCACGTAAAACCAATGCCATCGCATTCCAGCGAATCGCTGCACGAATGCGTGATTCAATGGTTTGGTCAGCAGGCATGTTAGGTTCTTGGCCAACAGGGATTGAGTTTACATAAGCAGTAGTTGCTTCAAACGGTAAATGAGTACCACCGCGACGGGCGCGCTCGATCAACGACTCAAGAATGTGATGTGCACGTTCTGGCCCATCTTGTTCAAGAATAGCTTCTAACGACTCAAGCCATTCTTGTGTTTCTTGCGGATCGATATCGTGATTGATTTGATCAGTCATAACGATGTTTTTCTCCAAATTTACGCCTTTATTTTCAAGGACGTTTTAATTTTTAAGTTGCCTTAAAGGTAGTCGAAAATAACGATAAACCTTAATTCTAAAGGCATTAAAGCTTACTGGGTTTGCAGTCGTCGCAACGATCTGGTGACCCTTGAGTTTTCTTCCGCCAGATTAAGCATTATCTCTTCGATGTAGGCCAAGTTTTTATGGCTTGCTCCCCACGCTTTGTTGGGTTCACCGCTGATAATACTTTCCATCAGACGCTTGCGGTAATGAGCAATTCGCGCCGGAACTTCCGGACGTTTTGCCAATACCTGTAAATTCTTTTCTATATTGTCGATAAGCAAACCGCTCATCGCACGGGCCAAATGCAAAATCACCGCATTATGCGAGGCCTCACATATGGCTAAGTAAAATTCAAAAACACTTTGCGCTTCACCGCGAAAATTTTCACTTAGCTGAGTGTTTTCAATATGGGCAACGGTAATTGCTTCATATTTCGCTTCAATATTGCTGAAGTCTTCTTTGGTACCACGCATCGCAGCATAATATGCAGCCATACCTTCAATGCCGTGTCGAAACTCAAGTAAATCAAATTGTGACTCACCTTTATTTGCCATTAACGCAAACAAAGGGTCCGACAAGCCGCTCAATAATTTATCCGCAACAAAGGTGCCACCGCCCTGACGACGAAAAACCAAACCTTTAGCTTCTAAATTTTGAATCGCTTCACGCAACGATGGACGGGAAACACTGAATTGCTCGGCTAATTCTCGCTCAGGTGGTAATTTTTGTCCGGCCGATAAGCTTCCTTCGAGTATCATTTCTTCTAACTGAGAAGTGATTACATCAGATAACTTAGGTTGTTTAATCTTCTTATAAGCCATTGAAAAATATTACAAACCTTTCGATTTAAAACCAATAACCATGGTCAATTGGTATTACCAATTCAGGGTTTCGATGCTTTAAAGTAACAGAGTTCTGTTATAATGTAAAATTATTACAACTACGACCAGTGCAACAAGACTTGTCACAAATTAGCAAAAAACCTCAATGGTATGACCAATATATTAAAAATTGATGTTCGCAGTGTTCGCACGCAACGCTGTTATATATAAAGGGATAGGTAAAATATAGATGCAAATATTTAGCTTGCCAGAAAAGCGCAAAGTTAAGAGCAAGGTAAAGGACTAAGTAAAGCGACAGGTAAAGCGGTAAATGAGCAAAATAGCAGCGCTAAAAATAAAAAAGAGCCGTAAACGACTCTTTTTAGTGGCGATATGAAACTAACTTTCAGCTAGTGGATAACCCCCGCCATTGTCATAAATGCGGTAGCGGCGAGTAATAACATTACATTGCGTTTGGCAAGACGCACCAAAAAGCCAGGTTCAGCGGTTAAATCCCCTTCTTCAATCGTGATTTCTTCCGATATTTTGGCAACTTCACATAAATAACGGCGATTAGTAATATGGGTGTTTAACATACCTTCCAACCAATAGGTTAAGGCTCTAGAGAAATGACCAACCAACATATAACCTAAGGCGACAAAGCGCACCGGAATAAAATCAATAACCCTCAGCAAAGACCCCGACTTTTCAACGGCAATCTCAGGTAATATTGGTTCATCATTACCGTTACGAACCTCAGAGTTAGTAGCAACAAGCAAACGATAGAAGACAACAGCAGCGATACCAAAGAAGATAAACATGAGCATAACCGCCATATAGTAACGGTAATTTACCCATACTAAAGTTTGACCGAACGACTCTTGTTCACTTTGCTGGCCATTTTGCAGCTCCATTTGATAATGAGACACCGCGACTTCATCGCCACGCATTGCCGCATTTAAGAAATTTTTGTAAGACTCTCTCGCGGTGTTCGAACCAAGACAGATAATAAGCAATAAGGTGGAGGCGACAAATTCAATCAAGCCGCTGTCAAAAAATTCTAACAAGCCCCACAATATAAGGGCAGGCACCACAGCAAACGCTAAAATATTGCCGCGATTTTTGCTGATTTCACCTTTGGACACAAAACCACGCACGAGTTTAACGTACGAAATAAAATAGGTATCAAAATGCCAGTTCTTTGACACCATTACTCGCTCAGCAGCGAGTGCAATAAGCAAACTGATAAGACTCATGTATATCCTGACGACAATCGTTTGTTGTTTTTAAAAAAGCTGATACCTAATAGTATACAAAGATAATACTCAGAAACCATATAAAGTTACTGTTTTAAAATACAATTATCCGCAACAGAAGCGAAATATTGTTGCCAGTCAAAACTTTTTCCGGGATCCGTCTTACGCCCTGGGGCAATATGACAATGACCGGTAATACGCTGCTTATTAATATCAGGATAATTAGCCATGATGGCTTCGGTTAAGGTTGCTAGAGAGCTGTATTGTGATTCGGTATAAGGCAGTTCATCGGTGCCTTCCATCTCGATGCCGATAGAATAATCATTACATTTTTGTCGACCACAAAACTCAGACACGCCGGCGTGCCAGGCGCGTTTATTTAGCGGAACATATTGAATCACCGAGCCATCACGTCGAACTAAAAGGTGCGCAGACACTCTTAACTTATATATGTCTTTGAAATAATCATCGTCATTAGGGTTTAATTGCCCAAGAAAAAGGTCGGTTATATGATTTGAGCCAAATTTACCCGGCGGTAAGGAAATGTTGTGAATAACCAACAAACTGATGTCATCGCATTCTCTATCATCACAATGCGGCGATGCCTTATGACTGATATGAAAGTCAAAACTATTGCTATCAAGCCAACCTTTATTGATCTTCACCTGTACAACCACCATAGTATTAAATAAGAGCATTATTAAACTACAAGATATCTTATGAGCGAAACAGATCACAGTAAAAAAATGGGCAAAACCATGATGTGGATAGCATGGGGGCTATTTTTTGCGCTAATGATATGGTTTTTCCAAGGCGCTTTGGACAAACAGCACAACCCAAACCAAAGACCACAACTTAACTTAACCCATGACGGTAAGAACGAAGTCACCCTTAAGCGCAATCGTTACGGTCATTATCTGTCACCAGGCAATATTAATGGTAGTGAGGTGCTGTTCTTACTCGATACGGGGGCGACAAATGTGTCTATTCCCGCCAATGTCGCCCAAGCTCTCAACTTGCCGGTTCTTGGTACACATTATGTACAAACGGCGAACGGCTCAGTAAAAGTGCAACGAACTGAAATTGAGCAATTGAGCATTGGCAATATAATTTTGTATAATGTCGCCGCAAACATTAACCCAGGCATGGATACCGCTGAAATCCTGCTGGGCATGAGTGCATTAAAACAACTCGAATTCAAACAAAGCGGCCAATATTTGACACTGACAGAGCAATATTAGGTCACCTATAAACGCTATGTTTGCAAACAAAAATCAACAAGGTCATAGAGATTTAATATGTCAGAGCAAAACCTGAGCATTAGCCCGGAACTGGAAAAAGATATCGCAACCACCATTGCCTGGGCTCTCGCTGAAGATTTAGGAGCCGCGCCAGGCGAACAAGCCAGTACCGACAATGATATAACCGCACAACTTATTCCTGCAGAAAATCAAGCAGTGGCAACCATTATTTGCCGTGAAGATTGTGTTGTATCAGGCGTCGCTTGGGTTAATGAAGTATTCAAACAACTTGACCAAGAAACAGGCCTTAGCACGCAAATCACTTGGTTTGTACAAGACGGGCAAACTGCGAAAGCCAACACCACCTTGTGCGAATTACAAGGTAACGCCCGTTTGTTGTTAACGGGTGAGCGTACCGCTCTGAACTTTTTACAAAGCCTTTGTGGCACGGCTACCATCACCAGCCAATACGTAAAAGAGCTTGAAGGCGGTGAGACCAAACTACTTGATACCCGTAAAACCATTCCCGGTATGCGCAGCGCACAAAAATACGCGGTGACCTGCGGTGGCGGCCATAACCATCGTATTGGCTTGTTTGACGCTTACCTTATTAAAGAGAATCACGTCAATGCCTGTGGTGGCATCAAAAATGCGGTACAAACTGCACAGCAAAACCACCCAGGTAAAACCGTAGAAGTCGAAGTCGAGAGCCTTGATGAATTAGAGCAAGCGATTGATGCCGGTGCCGACATTATCATGCTCGATAACTTTAGCACCGAAATGATTGCCAAAGCGGTTGAGCTGACACGTGGCAAAGCCAAGTTAGAAGTATCAGGTAATATGACATTGGAAAAGCTAAAAGCGTATACCGCTGCAAAAGTAGACTTTATATCGGTTGGCGCACTAACCAAGCATGTTAATGCCATCGATTTGTCGATGCGATTTGCTTAAATTTAGCGACTTCTTAAAGTTGTAGCATTAAACATAACTGGAAGCGCAATTTAAAAAGCGCTATCGCAGTAATTAGCAGGCATCAAAATCCCAATAAAAGTCCCAGCTCAGGCTGGGATTTTTAATTTAAAACGCCACTCAATTAAAGCAATTTAATCAATTACAACGGATTAAGTTATAGCGAACTACTAGTAAACTAGTAACAAATCACCAACAAACCGTTAGCAACATAAGCTTGCCAAGCTTCCTGCAATCACCGTTAATTTCGGGCTCTTAGTAAACAAATCAACGCATTAGCAACATTTTTAGTGCTTAAAAACAATTACAAAACTGTATAACCGTTGAACAAATGCACAAAAATGCAGCAAAAGGTAAAATTTTGATCAAATTATAATTTACATTTTTTGCCAGATGTTTCATATTAGTCACTAGCCCCCATAACAATAAATATATATTTAATGGAATTTAATATGAAAACTATGAAATCTAATCAGGGTTTTACCCTTATCGAATTGATGATCGTTGTTGCGATTATCGGTATTCTTGCAGCTGTTGCACTACCTGCTTATCAAGATTACACGGCTAAATCAAAAGCTGCACAAGCTGTTGCGTCTTTAGCTGGTAACAAAATTAAAGTTGCTGAAGTATACTCAGTGTCAGGTACTTTAGGCTGTACTAACGATGGCGTTGCTATTCAGCATTGTACTGGCAATGGTGTTTTATCTCGTGCAGATTCTACTAATACCATTACTGCGACATTGACACCAACAGCGTCAACTACCGCTGGTGAAGCACTAACATGGGCCTGTACTCTTGCAGGTACAGGTGCAGTTGCGATTACAGGTTGTACTGTACCTGCCGCTTAAGTTACCGAATATATAACTTACAAGTTATAAATTGTTTTTAAAAAAGCTGGCTATTAAGCCAGCTTTTTTATTTCGTTTTTATATGAAAGAATGTATGCTGTAGTAAACATACAATAAGAAGAAAACCAATGAAAGGACTTCATCGACAATCTAGTATCCTTTCCGCTGTGGTCCGCAACGAGTTAATAGCGAAAGACAAAGCGGCGGCAATATTTGAAGAGTGCAAAAAAAACCAACGTTCTGTTGTTAAACATCTTTTAGACAAAGAGAAGCTCCCTTCTAAGAACTTAATTAAAGCACTTTCAAAAAGTTTTGGCATACCTCTAATTAATTTGAAAAGCCTACATCTGGAAGCAATACCAGATGGTTTGCGCAACGAAAAATTGGTTAATAAACATACCGCTCTGCCTCTTTATCTCCGTGGTGGTATTCTTTATGTTGCAGTCTCTGATCCTACTAACATTGATGCCTTAGAAGAATTTCAATTTAATACTGGCCATAACACCGAAATGGTCCTTGCCGACGATAAAATGTTACGCGAGACTATCGAAAATATTTTGGAAGATGATCATGCTGCACTTGAGCTATCAGATTTAGATGCAGACGAGCTAACAGATATAGATGTCGAGGAAACAAAAAAAGATGACGACCCAAGCGGGGGCGAAAATGACGCCCCCATTGTTGTCTACATTAACAAAATTCTCCTTGATGCCATTAAAAAAGGCGCATCAGATTTGCACTTTGAACCGTTCGAGAAGAAGTTCCGAATCCGTTTTCGTGTTGATGGTATCTTAACTGAAGTCGCAGCGCCGCCAGTGAATTTAGCTAGCCGGATGACAGCTCGATTAAAAGTTATGTCAAAGCTCGATATCGCCGAGCGTCGCGTACCACAAGATGGTCGCATAAAGTTAGCCATTACAAAGAGTAAGTCCATTGATTTTCGTGTCTCTACCCTACCAACTATGTGGGGCGAAAAAGTGGTAATGCGTATTCTTGACAGTTCAAGTGCAAAACTTGGTATCGATATTCTCGGTTATGAAGAAGAGCAAAAAGCATTGTATTTAGATGCGTTATCAAAGCCGCAAGGCATGATACTGGTAACCGGCCCTACCGGTTCAGGTAAAACCGTATCACTTTATACCGGCCTGAATATTCTTAATACTGAAGAGCGAAATATATCCACTGCAGAGGATCCAGTTGAAATTAACCTTGAGGGTGTTAACCAGGTTCAAATTAACAATAAAGCCGGACTGACCTTTGCCGAAGCATTGAAATCCTTTCTGCGTCAAGATCCAGATATCGTCATGGTCGGTGAGATTCGAGATTTAGAAACAGCGGAAATCGCCATCAAAGCGGCACAAACCGGTCACTTGGTATTATCAACCCTGCATACAAACTCAGCAGCTGAAACTCTGACTCGTTTATTAAATATGGGCGTGCCCTCTTATAACGTCGCAAGTTCAGTAAGCCTAATTATCGCCCAGCGTCTAGCGCGTCGTTTGTGTAATCACTGTAAAGAAGTGGATGACATTTCTGAACAAGCGTTAATTGAGCTTGGTTTCGATGCTGCCGAAGTATCAGGCATTACCATATACAAACCAAAAGGCTGTGATGAATGCACCAAAGGCTATAAAGGCCGTGTGGGTATATATGAAGTGATGAAAATAAGTAGTGCAAACGCCAAACTGATTATGGATGGTGGCAGCTCATTGGAAATCGCTGATCAAGCGCAAAAAGAAGGGTATAACAACCTACGCCAGTCGGCATTATTGAAAGCTAAAGCAGGCGTAACCAGTCTTGCGGAAGTAAGCCGTGTAACTGCATAACGGTTATAGTAAACGCATAATTATAAAAAGAGAATATTATGGCAGTAACAAGTTCCCAACCGAAAATGGTCAAACCTAAGCCTCTTGAGACGTTTCAATGGGAAGGGGTAAATCGTAAGGGTAAAAAAATCAAAGGTGAGCTTTCCGCGACCAACGCCATGGAACTGAAAGCTCAATTACGCAAGCAAGGTATCACCCCGTTAAAGCATAAGAAAAAACAAAAGTCACTGTTCAATGGTGACAAACCGATAAGGCCAGTAGATATTGCCGTTGTGACCCGTCAGATTGCCACAATGCTAACGGCTGGTGTTCCACTAGTTCAAACCATTGAAATGATCGGTAAAGGAAATGATAACGGCAATATGCGTAAGCTGCTCGGTGATATAGGAAACAAGATTCAATCTGGCCTGCCTTTATCCGAGTGTTTGCGAGAACACCCTAAGTATTTTGACGATTTGTATTGTGATCTAGTTGAATCCGGTGAGCAATCAGGTGCATTAGAAGCGATATTTGATCGAATCGCCATCTACAAGGAAAAAGCGGAAGCGCTTAAATCAAAGATCAAGAAAGCACTTTTTTATCCAATATCAGTTCTAGTGATTGCTGCAGTAGTTACCTCAATACTTCTTATTTTTGTAGTACCCACCTTCGTCGATATATTCAATGATTTTGGTGCAGAGCTACCTGCATTTACAACTTTCGTTGTCAATATTTCAGACTTTATGGTGTCTTCTTGGTACCTAATGTTAGGCGCACTTATCGCTGCTGGCTGGGCCTTTAAACAGGCACATTTTAGAAGTCAGGATTTTCGAGACAAAGTAGACGCCGCTGTTTTAAAAATACCGGTAATAGGCATGATATTAGATAAAGCCGCTGTAGCGCGATTTGCACGAACTCTATCGACAACCTTTGCTGCCGGTGTACCGCTCATAGATGCTTTAGATTCAGCTGCTGGTGCTTCTGGCAACGCAGTTTATCGAGAAGCTATTAACGAGATTCGCGGTGAAGTATCTGCTGGTATGCAAATGAACCTTGCTATGCGCAACGTAAACCTATTTCCTGACATGGTAACGCAAATGGTTACCATAGGTGAAGAATCTGGTGCTCTAGACGATATGTTAGCCAAAGTTGCGACAATCTATGAACAAGAAGTTGATGATGCAGTAGATGGCTTAACATCATTACTTGAGCCTTTAATTATGGCGGTGTTGGGTGTAGTGATTGGTGGCTTGATCATTGCGATGTATCTGCCTATCTTCGCAATGGGATCTATTATTTAATAATATATCTAACTATATTAGCTTAGCGCCGAAGTATATTAACAAGCTTCGGCGTTTTCATTTACCATCATAATATCAATAAAAATTTAAGGGTCACGTTGTGCTGTCGGATGTAACATCTTTATTTGAACAAGTACCTGTTGCGTATTTTTCTTTCTCCCTTATTCTTGGCCTAATCATTGGTAGCTTCCTAAACGTGGTGATATTTCGTTTACCAAAAATGATTGAAGCCGAGTGGGACTGTGAATGTCGTGAGTTTTTAGCGGATGATTTGAAAGACTCAGCTAAGAACAAAGAGCCACAAAAAGTGACTCTTTCAAAGCCCGCTTCTACTTGCCCTAAATGCGGTCACAAAATCAAGATATGGGAAAATATCCCAGTGATTTCTTGGTTATTATTGCGCGGTAAATGTTCTTCTTGCAGTAACCCGATTTCAGCCCGCTACCCAATTATTGAAACCATAACCGGTATCTCGACGGTTGTTATCGCTATGCATTTTGGGGTGACTTGGCAAGCTGCGGTTATGATGGTGCTAAGCTGGTGTCTGATCGCCCTTACCATGATTGATTTTGATAAAATGATTCTACCAGATCAGATCACTTTGCCGTTGGTTTGGATAGGTTTGATCCTTGGCTTAAATGACGTATTTGTCAGTTTAGATCAGGCGGTAATAGGTGCCATTGCTGGATATATGAGCTTGTGGTCTATCTATTGGCTATTCAAGTTAGTCACAGGTAAAGAGGGTATGGGCTATGGTGACTTTAAGTTATTTGCCGTATTTGGTGCTTGGTTTGGATGGCAAGTACTACCGATGCTGATTTTAATGGCCTCTTTGGTCGGCGCTATTGTCGGTATCAGTTTAATGGTATTTAAAAGCCATGAGGGCTCAAAGCCAATTCCCTTTGGCCCTTACCTTGCTGTTGCTGGTTGGATCACAGCACTTTGGGGTGAAGGTATCTGGGCTTGGTATATGGGAATAATGGTATAAATGTCTAAAGTAATTATCGGTTTAACTGGTGGCATTGGCAGCGGCAAGACAACCGTTGCCAACTTATTTGCTGAATATGGCGTCGATATCATCGATGCCGATATCGTAGCCCGACAAATTGTGCAACCTGGGCAACCTGCACTGCAGCATATCGCCGCTCACTTTGGTGAAGACTATATTCTTGCCGATGGCAAACTAAACCGAGCAAAGCTTCGAGAAAAGGTATTTGCTAATCCTGACGATAAAGCTTGGCTGAATGGCTTATTGCATCCATTAATTCGACAAACCATGAATGAGCAATGCCAGAACGCCAAAAGCCCTTATTGTTTTTTGGTTGCGCCTTTATTAATTGAAAACGGCATTAACCGCAGCGTTGATAACGTACTGGTCATCGATGTAAAACCTGAGACACAAATAGCCAGAACGGTTGCCAGAGACAATAATAGCAAAGAGCAAGTTAAACGTATCATTGCTGCACAAGTTGGCAGAGAAGAGCGTCTTATTCATGCTGACTTTGTTATTAATAACGATAAAGCGACAATGGAAGAATTGCGTATGCAAGTAGAAATATTGCATCGCAAGTTTTTAAAAATGGTCACGGAAGACGTTTAAAACAAACTATTTCGCGAAAACCATTTAGCTCATATTGCCTTTGCCCTATTCTCTGGTTACTATAGAAAAGATTACAACAATAATTACAACAATAGTTACCTCAATGGCTGGCATTCTATACGAGCACCCGTTAAACGAACGGATCCGCAACTACTTGAAGTTAGAGCAATTATTTGCTCAAGCTCGGTCTTGCCTTGCTCAAGAATTTGATTCGAGTCATACCTCTTTTTTTAATGCACTATTTACCATTCTAGATACCATTGATCGCACCGATGTACGTGGTGATATGATCAAAGATTTGGAAAAATTAGAGCATAATCTGCACCTTTGGTCAAAATCACCAGCGGTTAACGATAAAGCACTGCAATTAAATCTAGAACAAACTAAAAAGCTTTCGACTGAATTACGCTCTAAGCAAAACCAGTGGGGCTCACTTAAAGAAGACAAGTTTTTGGATGCAATGCGCAAGCGTTTTAGTTTAACCGGTGCCTATTGCGGTTTTGACTTACCCGCCCTTGTGCATTGGCTAAACCAACCACCGATATTTATTCAACAAGATATCGACCGTTGGTTGTCATGTTTAAGCACCATTGAACAGGCCCTCGTATTGGTATTGAAGTTTATTCGTCAAAAATCTAACTTTGAACTGGTTGAAGTCGGCAATAGCTTTTATCAAGATAACGGTGAAGGATTGTTGTTACTTCGTATTGAATTAGAAGATGGCGCTGATTATTTTCCTTCGGTAAGTGGCAACCGATATCGTTATTCGATACGTTTCATGGAGCTATGCGAAGCGAAGGGACAGCAATACATTACAGATAATGTTTCATTTAAACTCGCTAAGTGTTAACCCCCGTAAAAGCAATCTATAATCTCTCGATAAACCAACTAAAGCTGCTAAATCCAAGTTAAAACCTCACTAAAACCTTGCTAAAACCTTGCTAAAACCTCACTCAAATCTACCTAAACCCTACAATAGCTATTTTATAAATCACTTGGGTGCGTTAAAATCTGGTCATTATTCGCCATTAAAAACATTGTCATTATGGTCACCAAAGTAAATTGCCCTACATGTGAAAAACAAGTCATCTGGAACAAAGATGCTAAATATCGGCCATTTTGTTCTGAGCGCTGTAAATTAATAGATTTAGGTGATTGGGCTGAAGAAAATCACAAAATTTCCCAACCTGCGCAAGGTGCTGATGCATTGAGTGAAGAGATGCTTGATGCGCTTGAAGATCAGTTTTTGCAAAGTAACAAATTTTTTGTCGATTCTGAGTAATGCTTATTCTGTCATTAGTAAAATAAAAGGTGCGCAGTTTTTTAACTCTTGCGCACCTTGATTTGTAAAATCATATTTTCACCTTTTTCATTACAATTTCTGTCGCATCCTTTCCTCCTCAGCAGCGATAGCTGCAATTACAAGTTACATTTAGTGATTACTTGCTAACATCTCTTTTTTCATTAGTGCGACCGTCATGGCTTCAATATTTGCTTTAACGATGCGGTTATCGTCATATTTCATCGCCATATTAAAGTCTTTAAATGCACTTACCTTGTCACCTAAATAGTGATTTACAATGGCGCGATTACTGTAAGCGATGGCCGTAAGATATGCACTGGCATTGCTCTCGCTGTTGCTAATCACTTCAATTGCTTTATCACATGCGATTTTTGCCTCACTAAAGCGGCTAAGCTTTAAGTTCGCCACGCAATTTGCCATTAACAGTTCCAGCTTTTCATTTACGTCATTAGCTGAGTTGATTTTGCTTAACGCATCTTCATAGTCACCAGCATTAATGTCACGCAATCCGGTACTGTTTTCGATCATAGCAATCTTAAATGTACTATTAAGGTGTGCAAGGTCTTCGTCAACCATCTTAGCGTTGGCTATATGGCTATGAGCAAGGCCGGCAAGCAATAACGTTGCTAGCGGCAGCTTTAAGCCTTTAAGTATGTGAGTTGATGTTTTCATCAGTATGTCTCCTTGAAATTAAAAAAGCGCAAACCAATCGGTTTACGCTCTCACTCTAGAAAAACAGGCCAATTCTGACAAACGAAATAAAATGACCTTTATAGGTTAATAAAATTCATATGATATTTTTATGACGCGTTATCGGGGCACTTTGGTAGCAAGCGCGATTAAGACCCAGCACTAGCGCACTAACTGCTTGTTAGTAACATTAGCCTCTTAATATAAGTCACAAAATGTCTCTTGCATCCAATTGGCAAACATTAATAGTTCGTCAGATTGCTCAAGGTTTTCATGCTGCACTAAAAAGTATCTATCATTGGTCACTAACTCTTCTTCATAAAGGCGCACCAATAACTGCTCTTTAAACCAAGTTTGACTTATTGGCAAAGGAATTAACGCTATACCCATGCCTTGTTGTGCTGCTCGAGCGACGCCAAACATACTATCAAATTGAATAATCTGCTTTGGATCAAAGTCCGGTACACCAACTTCATCTGCCCATTGGTGCCAAGCCCAGGGTCTGGATTGATGCAATATCAAAGGGACCGTTTTTAATGCTTTAAAACCCTCAGACGCCCACTTTCGATAAAGGCGTTTATTACATGCCGGTACATATCTTACTGGGAACAAATCGGTGATAACTGGACTATTTGGACGACCTCTGGACAAGACAATAGACAAATCGGCACTGGCAGCCGCTTGTGATCCTGTTTTAACCGTCTCAAGTTGTAAATTAATATCCGGGTGTGCCTGAGTCCAGTCGCTTAAACTCGGCACAAACAATTCGCTAGCAAAAAACTCAGGCAAGCTAATGGTGATGGTTTTATTTTGTTTGCTATTGGTGAAGTCATCAATGGTACTTTCTAAATCGGTAATAATCGGTTGAATGGCATGATAAAAACGCTTGCCGGCACTGGTTAATTCAATGGCTCGGGTTTGGCGAGTAAATAAATTAAATCCAAGTTGCTCTTCCAACTGCTTGATTTGATGACTGACGGCAGATGGCGTAAGAAAAAGCTTAGATGCGGCATGCTTAAAACTTAAACACTTGGCAGCTATACAAAAGGAGCGCAAACCACGAATGGGTGTTTGAACGGCCATGAGTAATGAAAAATCCTAAGGGAATCAAAAACATTGATGATGCAATTCCCGCACCAACCATGTAAACCACTGTTTAATATAGGTTTAATTAAAATATAAATTAAATTAACGATTTTAAGAGCAACATAGCGCACTAAACTTGTGCATTTAAATGACGGGAAGAAAAATGGGCACCTAAAAGGTGCCCTAAAAATAACCAAATGATACTTTGTAAACTCATGGGGAGAGTTGTATTTATGATCTTGGGGAGACCAAATCAACAAAGCAAGGTAACGATAAGCTTTTTCCTGAAGTTCGACAAACGAGAAGAAATCATTTAACGAATTAAATAATTTCATCCATTTATATCATTGCCTTTGCAAATATCAATAAAGTGGCATTAAAAACTAAGATTCATTGCCTATACCCTTGCATTTGCGTTTCGCTATTTGGCATACTAAAAAGAGAATTAGAACTAGAGTACAACATACCTACTTTTATTATGAAGCATATCCTTATCGCCTTCGTCTTATTTGTCGCTGGCATTACTTTTTTGGAAGTACAATCAAAAACCAATGCTGAACCTGTCGCTGCAGACGTAAAGCCGACCAATGACATTGAAACATTAGAGCGTGCTTTTAGTAGCAGTAATTATCAAGAGTCCATAAACCTTGATGACTTTTCTGATCTAGAGAAAATTAGTTACGCCTTTGACAATGGCTTGTCTGATATCCAAGTTAGAGGCTTTGGTGAGGTCACCAAAGTACTGGCAGATGATAACGACGGCAGTAGACACCAACGTTTTATTGTCCGCTTGCAGAATAAACACACCTTATTGATAGCTCACAATATTGATTTAGCTAAACGAATCAATACCTTGCGCCAAGGTGATGAGATTGAATTTTATGGTGAGTATGAGTGGAACGACAAAGGTGGTGTGGTGCATTGGACTCATAAAGATCCACGCAATAAGCATGAGCACGGTTATTTGCGTCATTCCGGGTTGAAATACTGGTAAGCCCTAAGCTACTAAATTTAATTCAATAAAAAAGCTTAATGAGTGATCATTAAGCTTTTTTATTGCTTAGCGCACCGTGCGTTTTATTTGCTAATAGCTACAAACCTTTGTCGATAATTTTGGCTACAATGGCATCATTGGCCTTTGGAAAATCAATTTTGCTGAGTTGGTCTGCACTAAACCAACCTTGTTGTTGGCCTTCTTGTGCGGTTGGTTCCCCGGCAAACTGATCAACCAAAAACACCTCCAACAAAACCTGCTTATCAACGTAATCGTGGCTAATCTCAATCAAGGGTTGCATCGCTAGCGTATCGATAGCGATTTCTTCCTGTAATTCTCTATGCAAGGCCTGATGCACGGTTTCATTGTCTTCGACTTTACCACCAGGAAACTCCCACTTACCCCCCTGATGAGCGCTAGCAAGCCTCTTTGTTAAAAAGAACTGACCTTGTCGATAAATTACGCCAACGGCAACGTGTACTCGTTTAGTCATCGTCATTACTTCTGTTTAGTTATTAATTGTTTTAGCTCGTATAACAAAAAGGACGGTAATAACCGTCCTTCCTTCATTTCAGTACCTATTAGCCTAATTTGCCATGACACTGTTTATATTTCTTACCTGAACCACACGGGCAAGGCTCATTGCGGCCTACGCGCGGCAGTTTGTTATCTTCTGTTGCCGTGCCACTGCTTTCATGAGTAAATTGCTTTTGCGCTTCTTCGGCTTTTTGCTGCTGTTGCTGCTCCATTTTTTCTACTTCGCTTTCTTGTTGAATGCGAACCTTAGAAAGCAGGCTAACAACATCGTATTTCAGGTTATCTAGCATACCTGAGAACAAGGCAAATGATTCTTTCTTGTATTCTTGCTTAGGGTTTTTCTGTGCATAACCACGTAAATGAATACCTTGACGCAAATGGTCCATCGCCGCTAAGTGCTCTTTCCAAAGGTTATCAAGTGTTTGCAACATAACCGCTTTTTCAAAGTGGCGCAGTACTTCGGTACCGATTTGCTCTTCTTTGGCTTTATAAGCGTTATCGACTTCTTCGATGACTTTGTCGCGAAGTGATTCTTCGTGCAACTTATCGTCTTCTTCTAGCCACTTAGCAATTGGTAAATCAAGCGCTAAGTCACCTTTCAACTGCTCTTCTAGACCTTGAATATCCCACATCTCTTCTAACGACTGTGGTGGGATATGGCCAGCAATAATGCCGCTAACAACATCTAGGCGAATTGCTGCAATGGTTTCTTCAATATCACCGTCATCAAGCAATTCGTTACGTTGATCGTAAATTACTTTACGTTGGTCGTTCGCCACATCATCGTATTCAAGCAATTGCTTACGGATGTCAAAGTTACGACCTTCAACTTTACGTTGTGCATTCTCGATAGACTTAGTTACCCATGGGTGTTCAATGGCTTCACCGTGTTCCATACCCAATTTACGCATCATGTTGGCAATACGTTCTGAGGCGAAAATACGCATCAAACCATCTTCCATTGAAAGATAAAAGCGCGTAGAACCGGCATCACCTTGACGACCACTTCGTCCACGTAACTGGTTATCGATACGACGAGATTCATGGCGTTCGGTGGCAACGATATGTAAACCGCCAGCCTCAAGCACTTGTTCATGCTCTTCTTGCCATTTACTTGTCGCTGCGTCGATCTGCTCTTGGCTTGGGCTATCAAGCTTAGCTAATTCTGCCGCTAGATTACCACCTAATACGATATCGGTACCACGACCGGCCATGTTCGTGGCGATGGTCACCGCGCTAAGTTTACCAGCATTGGCAACGATCTCCGCTTCTTCGGCATGGAATTTAGCGTTTAATACTTTGTGTTTGATCTTTTCTTTGCGCAAGAACTGTGACAAGAACTCAGATGTTTCGATACTGATGGTACCAACCAATACCGGTTGACCACGTTTAACGCAATCTTGGATATCTTCAAGTATCGCTTCAAATTTTTCTTGCTGCGTCAGGTACACTAAATCAGGTAAATCTTGACGGATCATTGGGCGATTCGTTGGTACAACTACCGTCTCTAGACCATAAATATGATTAAATTCAAATGCCTCAGTATCAGCTGTACCGGTCATACCGGATAGTTTTTGATATAAGCGGAAATAGTTTTGAAAGGTAATAGACGCTAATGTCTGGTTTTCGTTTTGAATGTCTACACCTTCTTTGGCTTCAACAGCCTGATGCAAGCCTTCTGACCAGCGACGACCTTCCATAGTACGACCGGTATGTTCATCAACGATAACAATTTCACCGTCTTTAACGATGTAATCAACATCCTTAACAAATAGTTTGTGTGAACGCAGTGCCGCCATAACATGGTGCAACAATGAAATGCTGCTTGCGCCATAAAGCGAGTCACCTTCGGCTAACATGCCACGCTCAGTAAGAATCTCTTCAACACGCACCTGGCCACGTTCTGTCAGATATACCTGTTTTGATTTTTCATCAACGGTATAGTCACCGGTACTTTCAACGCCCTCTTCATCTTCTCGGTCTTGCAACTCAAGTAGAGGAACGATTTGGTCGATCATCTTGTACAGCTCTGAACTGTCTTCAGCTGCACCAGAGATGATTAATGGTGTACGAGCTTCATCGATAAGAATAGAGTCGACCTCATCGATTACAGCGAAGTTTAACGGACGTTGTACACGTTGTTGTGGCGAAAATGCCATATTGTCACGGAGATAGTCAAAACCGAACTCGTTATTGGTACCGTAGGTGATATCCGCTTCATAGGCTGCTTTCTTATCTTCAGGTTGCATACCCGGGATATTACAACCAACCGTCAAACCTAAATATTCAAATAATGGACGTGCCCAATCTGCATCACGCTTGGCTAAGTAATCGTTAACGGTAATTACATGTACACCTTTACCGGTTAACGCATTCAAATATGATGGCAGCGTTGCGGTTAATGTTTTACCTTCACCGGTACGCATCTCGGAAATTTTACCTTGATGCAACACCATACCACCGACCATTTGCACGTCGAAATGACGCATACCAAATACTCGAATACTGGCTTCGCGTACTACCGCAAATGCTTCAACTAAGATATCGCTCAGGCTAGCACCGCCTTCAATACGCTCTTTAAACTCAGCTGTTTTGCCTTTCAATTCCTCATCGCTTAGCGCTTTGATGGTATCTTCAAGGGCATTAATTTTAGTAACTTCTTTATTTAATTGTTTCAGTAGGCGATCGTTACGGCTACCGAACAGCTTCGTCATTAATTTTACAAACATGTTTATTAAACCAATTATTCAAATATATTTTGGCGACTACTAGGATTTTAGAGTGCGTTAAGTATTGTTATCGAGTGGATTTATCTTAAGTTTTTGGCTTGCGATAAACGTATTTTGCAGGATTGATTTGTTTGTCGTTTCTAAGAATTTCGTAATGTACATGTGGACCAGTTGATCGGCCAGTTGAACCCATTCTCGCAACAGGCTGACCTTTACTTACCACATCACCGAGCGTAACCAGGTTTAGTTTGTTATGGGCGTAACGGGTTTTGTAGCCATTACCATGGTCTATTTCAACCATATTACCATAACCATACTTCTCACCTGAGAAACTCACAACGCCACTACCCGTAGCGAATACTTCGGCGTTTTCCTTACCAGCAAAGTCGACGCCTTTATGCATCGCCGGTTTACCAGTGAAAGGATCTTTACGAACTCCGTAATACGATGACAACCAACCTTTACCTATAGGTCGTCCCGATAAATAACTCGTATTTTCGATATGGTGACCCAAAGCCAAAGATTCAAGTAATTTTAATTGATTTTCTTTGTGATCAAGGCTCAGGCTTAAATCGGAAATATGTTGATCGAGGTCACTATAAGACAAATGGCTTTGCACCGCCTGCGTTTGCAGCGGTCCACCACTTGATGGCATGGTCGCCATTTTAAACTCGTCTTTGGGAATATCAACTTCTTCAGCTAATCGTTCACCAAGGGCATTCAATCTTGCAACATGAGATTGCAACTCAGCAATTTTTGCAGTTAAGGCAACAACTTGTTCATTGCGGTAACTGTCATTTTGTTGTTTCGGTTTAACCAAATCTTGATTGGTTTGCAGGTGCGCAGGCATTTCTTCAGGAGATAAGACCGAATGCATAACCAATCCAGATACCACGGCAAAGCCGCCAACGATGGCTAACCAACGAGGCTTACTTAGTTTCATTGAGAAACGAACATTTTGTCCGCGGTATATTAGTGTTAAACTCATAAACTCAAATTATTTTAGACAACGTTTGCCACTTTAACATAAAACCGCCATGGCACCATAAAAGATGAAACGAATCGTTAAAGCTCCACAAGATTTACAAACCTTGTTGCAAACTGCTAGCAGTAATATGGCTAATATTTCGGTAAAAGCACAATCACTGCAAATATTGGCCGACATTGTTAGACAAACTTGCCCAGATCTTCCTGAAGATGCCTGGCAAATTGCCAATTGTCGCGAAAACTTAGTTATCTTAGAAGCTAAATCTTCGGTATGGGGCCAACGGCTACAATTTGAACGTAACAATATAGCAAGCCAGCTCAGTTTGCAAACTCAGGGCATATTTAATCGCATTGAAATTAAAGTAAATCCTTTTGCTGTGAGAAAGCAAATAAAAGAGCAAGAGCCGGCGAAAGAGAAAAAATCTATGTCAGCAGAAAGCGCTGAAGAATTACGAAAAGTAGCCGAGAATGCGCCGGACGGATTAAAACAAAAACTATTAAAACTCGCCTCTCATGTAAAACAAAAAAATAACCAATAAAAAACGGAGCATTAAGCTCCGTTTTTTATTTAATCTGACCGACTTTATCGTAAGTTATGCATATATCGCATCTTGGTAGGCAATAGGTGATGGACGTTCGTCTTCATAAGTCACCCACTCCCAACTGTCTTCGCGTTTAAATACTTCGCGCAATAACATATTGTTTAAGCCATGACCTGACTTATAGGCATTAAGCTCGCCTAAGATGCTAACACTGCCCATATATAGGTCACCGATAGCGTCTAAGATTTTGTGCTTAACGAATTCGTCGTCGTAACGTAACTCATCAGAGTTAAGCATTTTGTACTCATCAAGTACGATAGCGTTTTCTAAGCTACCGCCAAGGGCTAGATTGTGAGAGCGTAAAAACTCAATGTCACGCATAAAACCAAAGGTACGTGCACGGCTGATTTCTTTTACGAACGAATTGCTCGACAAGTCCAAGCTCATTTGTTGCGTTGTGTTGGCAATCACAGGATGATCAAAGTCGATAGAAAAGTTTACTTTGAATCCTTCGTGTGGGCGTAACTCTGCCCACTTATCGCCTTCTTCAACACGAATAGGCTTGGTAATGCGTAAGAATCTCTTCGCTGCATTTTGCTCTTCAACACCAACGGATTGAATCAAATAGACGAAAGGTAATGAGCTACCATCCATGATCGGAATCTCAGGCGAATCGACTTCAACAATCATATTATCGATGCCTAGACCGGCAACAGCAGCTAAAAGGTGTTCTACGGTGGACACTTGAACACCTTGTTCGTTTACCAGACACGTACACAGCGTCGTCTCACCAACCGCTTTCGGGGTTGCTGGGATATCGACAGCAGGACTTAGGTCAACACGACGGAAAATAATTCCAGTATTGGCCGGTGCAGGACGGAGAGTTAACTGCACTTTTTCACCTTTATGTAAGCCAACGCCAACGGCGTCTATTGCTTGTTTTAATGTACGTTGCTTGATCATATTTCGCCTTATAATCTTTTAGACCACCACGCTTTTAACAAATTCTTTAAAAAAGCGAGGCAGAATAATAGCAAAATTATCCTTTAGAGTCAAAAGTCTAACCTATTGGCCTGATACTTGCTTTACAACTTGTTACAACTGCATTAACAGCTGTAATCCGCTTGCATCAAGACGTAAACCAATCCGCCAAAGACCATTACTCTGGTTACAATTAGCCACAATCTGAAACATCACATTCCAAATTGGACGCCAGCCTGATATTAATCAGACCGGATATTAGTCCGCTTGCTTACGCAAAAATGCAGGAATATCAAGATAATCCGCATCTGGTGCCGATGCAGGAGCAGCCTGCGGGCGTTCTTCAACAAATTGCGACTGGGCAACTTCTGGCTCTGGCGTATACGGCGCGTTTACAACCATTGGCTCAGGCTTTTGCACTGGCGGCACAATTGAAATTTCCGGTTTTTGCTGTTGGCCGATACCTGTAGCAACAACCGTAACGCGTAACTCGTCGGTCATTTCAGGGTCGATAACAGCACCGACAACAACGGTGGCATTTTCAGATGCAAAGGCACGAACAGCGTTACCAACGGTTTCAAATTCATCAATTGAAATATCTAAACCTGCGGTAATGTTTACCAAAATACCGCGAGCACCAGCTAAATCGACATCTTCCAGTAGCGGGCTTGAAATAGCAGCTTCTGCTGCTTCTTCAGCACGATCTTCACCACTTGCACAACCTGAGCCCATCATCGCTGTACCCATTTCTGACATAACAGTACGTACGTCAGCAAAGTCAACGTTAATTAAACCAGGGCGAGTAATCAGCTCAGCAATACCTTGAACAGCACCTAGTAATACATTATTAGCCGCTTTAAAGGCGTCTAATAGTGATGTGCCTGGACCTAATACTTTTAATAGTTTTTCATTCGGAATGGTGATCAGTGAATCAACATTCTTTGATAAAAACTCAATACCTTGGTCGGCATAGTTCATACGCTTCTTGCCTTCAAACGGGAATGGTTTGGTCACAACCGCAACGGTCAAGATACCCATTTCCTTAGCAATTTCAGCAACCACAGGAGCAGCACCGGTACCTGTACCACCGCCCATACCGGCAGCGATAAAGATCATGTCAGCACCCTGTAAGGTCTGGCGAATGGTTTCGCGATCTTCTTCTGCACTGCGACGACCAATTTCAGGGTTTGCGCCTGCGCCCAAGCCCTTAGTTACGTCGGCACCGAGTTGCAAAGTCACGGTCGCAGAAGAATTGCGCAGTGCCTGTGAGTCGGTATTCGCGGTAATAAATTCCACGCCTTCGATGGTTTGCACCACCATGTGTTCAACGGCGTTACCACCGCCTCCACCAACGCCGATGACTTTAATCACCGCTTCTTCGTTGTGCTCTTCCATTAATTCAAACATAATTTTCTCTCCGTTCTATCGTTTTTTGTTCCACCAAAAAAATGTTCAATTTTAAAATTTTGTCTATCTAAAAGTTGTTATTAAACCAACTTTTCAAGCGCGAAAGCATGCCAACCACACTTTCCCCTGCGCCCAACTCTGTAGTTTTATCATTGCTCGCTTGCAAGCCGTAATGCAGCAAACCAACAACGGTTGCATAACTTGGATCGTTAACGTAATCGGTTAAGCCTTCAATATTTAATGGCGTGCCCACACGTACCGGCATTTGGAATACTTCTTCAGCGAATTCCACCACGCCTTCCATTTTTGCAGTACCACCGGTAAGGACGATACCGGCAGCGATTTGATCCTCGAGTCCACTTGACTTAATTTCTTCTTGGATCAACTCAAATAATTCGTGATAACGCGGCTCAACAACTTCGGCTAAGGTATGACGAGACATACTACGCGCCGGGCGACCGCCAACACTTGGTACTTCAATGTTTTCTTCCATGCTGACCATTTGGCGTAATGCACATGCATATTGCACCTTAATGTCTTCTGCATGACTCAATGGCGTTCTAAATATTTTTGCAATGTCGCTGCTTACCTGATTACCGCCCACTGGGATAACGGCACTGTGGCGAATAGCGCCACCTGCGACCACTGAAATGTCTAATGTGCCTGCCCCCATATCAACGACACAGACACCTAATTCTTTTTCATCATCGGTTAATACCGAATAGCTTGATGCCAGCGCAGAAAAAATTAATTGATCAGCGCTTAAATTACAGCGCTCAACACATTTAACGATGTTCTTTGCCATATCGTTAGCACAGGTAATGATGTGCACCTTGGCTTCCATGCGAACGCCTGACATGCCGATAGGGCTTTTAATGCCTTCTTGTACATCAACGCTGTATTCTTGTGGTAATACATGCAGCATTTTACGTTCGGCTGACATAGGCACAGAGCGCGCGGTATGAATTACGTTTTCGACGTCTTCCTGCGTCACTTCATGGTCATTGATTGGCACCATGCCGTTTTCATTTTGACAAGAGACATGTTTACCGGAAATACCAAGATATACAGAACCAATACTGCAATCGGCCATTAGTTCCGCTTCATTAACGGCTCGTTGAATTGATTGCACCACCAAATTGAGATCATTTACGCCACCTTTATCCATACCACGGGCGGCATGGTGGCCTACACCAACAATGCTTAATTGGTTGTCAGGTGTCACTTCACCAACAACGGCGACGATCTTGGACGTACCAATATCGAGACCAACAACCAAATTTCTTTCTACTGCTTTAGGCATTTGTTTTTTCTTCTTCTAGTTTTGGTTTCCAACCAACGGCCATGCCGGTGTCATAGCGCAGGTCGATATAATCTACTTGCATGTCTTGCTTGGCCATTGATTTAATTTGCCTGTAGGCATCCATAAATCGTTGCACTCGCATGACTCTGTCTTCGCGCCCCAGATTTAAAGAGACGCCATCTTTTAGCGTTAAAACCCACGAATGACGCTCACTTAGCACCAATTCATCAATCTCAACCTCAATATAATTAAGCAACAAATTCAAGTCTCTGTATGTTGCTAAAGCCAGAGTTTCACTGCCTTCTGGACCAAATAACTTTGGTAACCCCGGAGCTACCCGTGTTTGATCTGCTTGGAAAATGACACCTTGTTCATTGATAAAAAAATCATCATTCCATTGCGCTACCGGTGTTTGGTCAATCACATAAACACTTACCGTATCAGGCCATTGCTTGCGCACAGACGCCGAGTACACCCAGGGTAACTGCTCTAGTTCATGCTGTATCAAATTAACATCCAGTTGGAAAAAGTTATCCAACTCGCCCTGACGTAACGCGGCAACAATTTCAGCATTAAAGGTGTATGGTGTTTTACCTTTTATCACTAACGATGACACGGGTGAGGCTTCATCCTGCATCATCGATTGATATACCTTTACCAGCCCAAAGATCATTAACATGGTTACAACAATAAAAAACGCCAATCCGGACCAATAGTTCATTGGTACCTGATCAAGCAAATTATTATTATTGTCTTTGCTCTTGCTCATAATCTATTGCTAACGCCTTAAGCTAATCCCTTTAACGATATTTCTTTTTATTCAATTACTTATGTATGTCACTTAGCTGCAATATTCGGCTCACTAGGTCTTGAAAGTCTAAGCCTGCGACCTTTGCAGCTTTCGGTACCAAGGATGTTTCTGTCATACCTGGAACCGTATTAACTTCCAGCAAGTTAAAATTCCCTTCGCTATCTTGCATCACATCAACACGACCCCAACCTTGGGCGCCGGTTGCTCGAAACGCTTTTAACGCCAATGATTGCAATTGTGCTTCTTGCTCTGCTGGTAAACCACATGGGCACAAGTACTGGGTACTATTGCTTTGGTACTTGGCCTGATAATCATAAAACTCGTTTGGTGTGACCATAGATATTGCTGGCAATGCCTGCTCACCTAAAACCGCCACCGTAAATTCCGCACCACTAAGCCATGCTTCAACTAACACTTGATGGTCGTACTTGAACGCGTTTTCTAGTGCTCTCGCTAACTCATCTGCATCACGGGCTATTGCCATGCCAATACTCGAACCTTCTTTGGCTGGCTTGACCATGGCTTTGCCACCAAGGTTTTGCAAAATCTGTTGGCAAGCGTCGGCGCAGTAATCATCCTCGTTTACCACAGCAAAGTCAGCGGTTGGTAAACCACTGGCTTTAAATATTTGCTTGGTCCGAACCTTGTCCATCGACAACGCTGACCCTAATACACCGGAACCTGTATATGGAATCGACATGTATTCCAATGCACCTTGGATGCATCCGTCTTCACCACCACGACCATGCAAGGCAATAAATACCCGGTCGATGCCTAAGCTTTGCAGTTGGTTCAAAGCGACGTCTTTGGTATCAATACCGCTAACCTTAAAGCCCGCTTTTTGTAACCCATTGATAACCGCTTTGCCTGAATTTAATGACACCTCTCGCTCAGCACTGTTGCCACCAAAAAGTACGGCGATATGCTGTTGCTTTAGTTGGTTAAGGTCAAGCAAGGTGCTCATGACGCATCCCCTTTGACGTTTAACTCCGGCGCCGCTACGACATCACGAGCAATAGCGCCAACATTACCGGCACCTTGGGTAATCAACATGTCGCCATGCTCTAATACGTTGCCAAGAATTTGTGGCAGTTGCTCTGGCGAACTAACATAAATTGGCTCCATGCTACCGCGAGAACGAATGCTCCAAGCCAAAGACTTAGAATCGGCATTAGCGATGTGCTCTTCACCCGCTGCGTATACATCGAGTAAAATCAATTGATCAACCGATGCCAACACTTCGACAAAATCTTCGTATAAATCACGTGTACGTGAATAACGGTGTGGTTGGAACATCATGACCAAACGACGCTCTGGCCAACCACTGCGCATCGCTTTAATAGTTGCTGCAACTTCACTTGGGTGATGACCATAATCATCAATCACCGTCATCTCGCCTTTTTCAGTGGCGATATCAGCTAGATGCTCAAAACGACGCCCTATGCCTTCAAATTTCTCTAGTGCTTCAACAATGGCTTTATCTTCAACGCCTTCATCGGTCGCTACAGCAATCGCTGCAAGGGCGTTAGCAACGTTATGCAAACCAGGTAGATTTAACGTTACTTGTAAATCGTCACGTTCTTTTCGCAACACAGTAAATTTGCTGACACCGGCATCTTGCTGATAATCAATGGCTCTAACGTCAGCGTCTTCACTAAAACCGTAGGTAATAAACTGACGGCCTACACGAGGTAAAATTTCAGCAACGACAGGATTATCAATGCACAACACCGCTAGACCATAAAATGGCAAGTTATGTAAAAACTCAACATAGGTGTCTTTTAATTTTTCAAAGTCACCTTCGTAGGTATCCATGTGATCCGCATCTATATTGGTAATAACCGACACCATAGGTTGCAAATGCAAGAAAGAGGCATCGCTTTCATCTGCTTCAGCAACCAAATATCGGCTCTTTCCTAATCGTGCATTAGTACCGGCACTGTTTAACAAGCCACCGATAACAAATGTTGGATCCAGTTGCCCTTCGGCAAGGATACTGGCAATCAAACTCGTAGTAGTGGTTTTACCGTGCGTGCCTGCGATGGCAATACCATGGCGAAAACGCATCAACTCGGCAAGCATCTCAGCACGAGGTACAATTGGAATACGCTGCTCTTGTGCGGCAACCAATTCAACATTATCGGCTTTAATGGCGCTAGACACGACAACAACGCTGGCATCAGCAACGTTGTCACTTTGATGACCAATGTTAATTTTTGCACCCAGCTTAGTTAGACGGTTTACCACTGGGTTAGCACCTATGTCAGACCCCGTCACTTGATAACCTTCGTTAAGTAATACCTCGGCAATACCACCCATGCCAGCACCACCGATACCAACAAAATGTATGATTTTTACACGACGCATTTCTGGAATATTCATCATAAATTCTTTCACTAATCCACTAATGACCGACACAAGGTTGCAACTTGTTCGGTAGCATTAGGTGTAGAAACCGCTTTGCAGGCCTTAGCCATTTTCTTCAAAACTGATTCTGAACTAAATAACATGTTCAATTTTCGCGATAATAAGGTCGCGTTTAATTCTGATTGCGGCAACATATAAGCCGCCCCAGCATCAACAAGATATTGAGCATTTTTAGTTTGGTGATCATCAACCGCGTGTGGCAATGGGATAAAGATTGCGGGTTTTGCCGCCATCGCCAATTCAGACACGGTAAGAGCACCGGCACGACATATCACCACATCCGCCCAATCATAGGCTTCGGCCATATCGTCAATAAACTCGGATACTTTGATCTTACTTTCATCAACTTGGTAACCTTGATAAGACGCATCGACATCTGTCTTGTTACCTTTACCGGTTTGATGCCAAACATCGATACCTTGCAGTTTAATTTGTGAAATAGCTTGCGGTACGGTGTCATTAAGCACTTTGGCACCTAAACTGCCGCCAACAACTAGCACCCGCTTATTGATTTCACGCTCATGTTCATCGGTTAACATGCTGATGTTGCCACGCACTGGGTTACCTACCACTTGCGCGTTAACACCGCTACTGAAGGCATTCGGAAATGCGCTCAATACTTTGCTGGCTATTTTGGCTAGGTAACGATTGGTCATGCCGGCCACGGCATTTTGTTCGTGCAATATTAACGGAATACGCTTAATCCAAGCGGCGACACCACCTGGAGCACTTGCATAGCCACCCATACCAAGTACCACATCCGGTTGTACTTGATTTATTACATCTAGCGATTGCCACACAGATTGTAAAACTTTAAATGGCATAGTCAGCTTTGACTTCCAACCTTTACCGCGTAAACCGGAGATATTGATAAAGGAAATATCTATATTGTGCGCTGGGATAACTTGCGCTTCCATTCGATCAGACGTACCAAGCCAATGCACATGCCAGCCTTGTTGCTGCAAATATTCAGCCACAGCTAAACCTGGGAAAATATGCCCACCGGTACCGCCTGCCATAATCAAAATTGTTGGACGTTTAGACACTACTTACGCCCTCCTTTCGAGGTTGCTTGAATCGCCTGCAACCTTAATTCATGATCAATGCGAATTAATACGACTATCGCCAGTGTCATGACTATCATTGAACTACCACCATAACTGATCAACGGCATGGTGAGGCCCTTGGTTGGGAATATCCCAGCGCTGGCACCAACATTTACTGCCGTTTGAAAGCTCATCCAAATACCTATTGAATAGGCGAAAAAACCTTCAAAATACTTTTCTTTTTCCAGTGCTTGTCGTCCTAGATACAGTGCTTTGACAACGAGAACCAAAACAACTGCCAGCAACGCCAACACACCAACAAAACCAAATTCTTCGCCAACTACTGCCATAACGAAGTCGGTATGAGCTTCAGGTAAGTAATCTAGCTTTTGAATGCTATTCCCTAACCCCAAACCAAAAAATTCGCCACGGCCATAAGCCATAAGCGATTGGGTTAATTGATAGCCAATACCAAATTCATCTGCCCACGGGTTCAAAAAACCCGTAATACGAGCCAAACGATAGGGCTCGTTAATTATCATTAGCGAAAATGCACTGAGTACCGCCACGACAATAGCAGCAAACTGCCACAACCTAGCGCCTGCTAAAAACAGTAAACCTAAGGCAGTACACCCCATCACAATCACAGTTCCCAAGTCGGGTTGCAACAGTAACAGCACGGCGAGGATGAATAATACCAACAATGGCTTGAAAAAGCCTTTAAAATTATCCATTACTTCGTCACGACGACGCACTAAATAGGCTGATAGATAACAAAAGAAAAATAACTTAGCAGGTTCCGCTACTTGAACGTTGATCAGCCCTAAGCGAATCCATCGAGTTGAGCCGTTTACTTTATGACCAACTATCAGTACCGCGACCAATAAAAGGATCGCAAACAGCAATAAAGCCCAACTGGATTTATGCCACTTGTCCATCTCTATTTTTAAGGCAAAAAACGCCACTGCCAAGCTCAGTAATACATAAATACCATGGCGTATAACAAAGTGAAACGGGTTATTGTATAAACGCTCACCAACAGGGATAGACGCGCTGGCAACCATCATCAAGCCCAAAAAATAAAGGGTGAAGGCTAAGATAATAAAGGTACGATCAAACGTCGCTGGAGCGGTGTCATGGTTGCCCTGACTAAACCACATAGGTAACTTTAATTGCCCTGCAAATGCCAACATCAGTGTATTTCCCTTACTGCCTGAATAAACATATCGCCACGCTGCATGTAGTTGTTAAACATATCAATACTGGCGCATGCCGGTGACAACAATACTAAATCGCCGGGTGTCGCTAACTGGCGAGCCGTCTTGACCGCTTGCTGTAAGGTGTCGACTTTAATCGTTCCAGCTTTCAAGCTCGCTATTTCATCACCATCTTTGCCAAGGGTGATTAAGTGATCGACTTTGCTCAAACCTGGCAACAATTCATTAAAATCAGCGCCCTTACCATCACCGCCGGCGATAAGGATCATTTTTTGACGTGCTCGGGCTAACCCCTCTATTGCCGCCAATGTGGCACCGATATTGGTTGCTTTCGAATCGTTTATCCAAACGATGCCATCATAGGTATCGATTTGCTTACAGCGATGATCGAGACCTTCAAAAGACACTAAACCTTGTGCCAATTTATCTATCTGCCAATCGGCACAAACCCCCAATGCCAACGCCGCCAAACAGTTGAGTTGGTTGTGCTTGCCAGCCAAGGGTAAGCGGGCGCAATCAAGCAGTTTTGTGTCGCCGTAGGCTAAAAAATCTTTATCTCCATCAACAACAACACCAAAGTGCCCTGGTAGGGGTGCATCAAGACCAAAACTGATATCAGCGTCGTTTACCGTCTCAGGGCGAGTGCTGAGTTGTTCGCGATTAAATACCCGACGACGGCTTTGCTGGTATATGCGATGTTTAATCGCACTGTAGTTTTCCAGCGTGTGATGACGATCCAAATGATCATCACATATATTAAGAACGGTACCAGCCACTGCATCTAAAGAGACCATGGTTTCAAGCTGAAAGCTCGATAGCTCAAGGATAACCAGTTCGGATTCTTGTTCAGCAACCTCTAAGACCGGTAAACCGATATTACCGGCAAGTACCGCCTCGACGCCCATGTATTTCGCCAAATGCGCCAATAAACTCACCACGGTCGATTTACCATTGGAGCCGGTAACAGCAAGTTTCGGCGAGCTATTGACGCGACAATACAGCTCAACATCACCAATCAGTTCGGCATCAGCGCGCACGTTGTCACGAATCTCGGCAATATTAATGTCGACACCAGGGCTGGCAATGATGATATCAGCTGCGGCAATTGTTGTTGCATGCCAACCACCGGCAATGAGTTTTGCCTCTTTATTTAACTGCGCTAGGCGCTTTTGCCCTGGCGGTTGTTGGCGCGAGTCGTTGACAGCAAAGTCTACGCCAGTGGCCGTTAAATAGCGGGCACTGGCAAGTCCTGTGGCGCCAAGGCCCAGGACTAAAACATTTTTGCCGTTAAACATACTCATCATAAAGGGTTACTTAGTTATCTCTTTTTTTTTATTGTCGATTAACGTAATTTCAATGTTGCCAAACCAATCAACACTAACACCACGGAAATAATCCAGAATCGAACAATAACTCGTGGCTCTGGCCAACCTTTTAATTCATAGTGATGGTGAATCGGTGCCATGCGAAATATACGTTTCGCTCGCAACTTGTAGGAGCCAACCTGCAATATCACCGATACCGTTTCAATTACGAAGATGCCGCCCATAATAAACAGCACAAGTTCCTGTTTTACCAATACCGCAATAACACCTAAAATCGCACCTAACGCTAATGAGCCAACATCGCCCATAAACACTTGCGCTGGGTAGGTGTTAAACCACAAAAAACCAAGCCCGGCACCGACAATCGAGGTACATATAATCACCAGCTCACTGGTCTCGCGAATATGCGGTAAATTTAGATATTCAGAGAAATTAGCATTACCAGTAACATAAGCAAATACCGCAAATGCGCCGGCAACTAAAATCGTCGGTACGATAGCCAAACCATCTAAACCATCGGTCAGGTTGACTGCGTTTGAGGTACCAACAATGACAAAATACACTAAGGCTACATACAACACGCCTAGTTGTGGCATCACGTCTTTTACGAATGGGATCAATAACGTGGTGCCTTCTGGCTGGGCAATAGCATACAAATAAAATGCGGTCGCTAAACCTGCAGCGGTTTGCCAAAAATACTTCCAGCGAGCAATTAGGCCGTTCGGGTCTTTGCGGATCACTTTACGATAGTCATCAACAAAGCCAATAAGACCAAAGCTTACGGTGACAAACAACACCACCTGAACATAACGATTACTGAGATCAGCCCATAACAGGACGCTCAATAATATGGTGCCCAAAATAAGGATACCGCCCATGGTTGGCGTACCGGATTTTGACAAGTGACTTTGCGGGCCGTCATCACGAACAGTTTGGCCGATTTGCATGGTTTGCAAATAGCGAATCAATTTAGGGCCAAAGTACAATGACGCAATTAATGCGGTTAATGTGGCAACAATGGCGCGGAACGTTAGATAGGAGAACACGTTAAAACCGCTGTAAAATTCCGTCAGATATTGACCTAACCAGACTAACATGAACCCACCTCAGCCTTGTTACGCCATTGTTTAATGTCTTCAACGACAAGTTCCATACGGGCACTGCGTGAGCCCTTAACCAAAATAGTAATTGTTTGTTCCTCGTTAGAAAGCAATTGTGCCAGTTTTTCTATCAGCTTGTCTCGCTGTGAAAAATGCGCGCCATCGCCATTAAACACTTGTGAAGCGCTTTGACTTAGCACACCAAGTGTTAATACGTTATCTATGTGATGTATTAATGCATGTTCACCGATTTCTTGGTGATAACGACGAGCATCTTCGCCAAGTTCGGCCATGTCGCCAAGTATCAGGATTCGGCGGCCTGCATAACTGCCGAGCAATTCGACACCGGCTTTAGTCGATTCAACATTGGCGTTATAGGTATCATCAATGAGGGTCATTTTGCCCGGTAAACTGATCAGATTTAAACGGCCTTTAACCGGCGCCATATTTCCAAGCCCAGATTTGATCTGTTCTAAGGTTGCACCAAACTCAAGCGCTATGGCTGCGGCAGCGACGGCGTTACATACATTATGGCGACCCGGTATAGGCACGGTAATGTCGATATTGCCTTGATATGTATTTAAAGTGAAGCTGCTAAAACCTAGGTCATTGAGACGAACATCACTGCAATAACAATCGGCTTCTTTTACGCAGCTAAATTTGCGTACGGTTTTATCGGTTAAGCGCCATTGCCACTTATGGGTATATGGAGTGTCTTGGTTATATAGAGCCACCCCGGTTTCACCTAGCCCTTCAAATATCTCGCCTTTGGCGCGAGCAACACCACATAAATCACCAAAGCCTTCTAAATGGGCTGCAGCAATATTATTAATGACGGCGACATCTGGCTTAGTAAGGGTTGTGGTATAGGCAATTTCACCAATGTGATTGGCACCAAGTTCGATCACCGCATATTCATGCTGATGCTCGAGACGCAATAACGTTAATGGCACGCCAATTTCGTTATTGAAGTTACCATCAGTGGCTAACACGGTGCCAAGTTGTGACAAAATCGCTGCCACCATTTCTTTTACCGTGGTTTTACCGCTACTGCCTGTGATGGCAACAGTTTTTGGATTAACTTGCTGTTTTACATAAGCGGCAAGTTTACCCATAGCTTTGTAGCAATCGGTAACCACCAGCTGCGGGATGTCGACATCTTGCTCAGTCTCAACCAAGGCGACAGAACACCCGATATCGGATGCTTGCGCAACAAAGCGATGACCATCAAAGTTCGGCCCTTTAAGAGCAATAAACAAGTCACCGGCTTGTAATTGACGCGAATCGGAACTGACACTGGTGATAGCCAGAGTTTCCGGCTCCGCGCAACGTAATATGTTTCCACCGACTACATCGGCGATTTCATTTAACAGTAATGGGATCATTGACCTTCCCTCTGTAAATAAAATTGACGAACAACCTCGCGCTCATGATAGGCGATGGTTTGTTCCCCAATTATTAAATAATCTTCGTGCCCCTTGCCGGCCAGTAGCACCATATCGTCACTACTCGCATTCGACAAGGTTGATAACACCGCTTGTTGACGGTCTAGTATCGTCGTTGTTTTATCTTGGGCTTTTATGCCTTTAGCTATATCCGCGGCAATTGTTTCAGGCTGTTCGGTTCTTGGGTTATCGTTGGTAAGCACTATGTGATCAGCGTATTGCTCAGCAATGGCCCCCATTAAAGCTCGTTTGCCTTTATCTCTGTCGCCACCACAACCAAAAACCGCCCATAGTTTACCCTGACAATGCGCCGTTGCCGAACGCAACGCTTGCTCTAATCCATCAGGCGTGTGGGCATAATCAACTACCGCTGTCGGCGCATTCGCCGCACTGAATACTTCCATACGACCTGCAACTGGCTGTAAATTAGCCACCAAGTCAGGTAAATCGGCAAGCGTGATACCTTGTAATAGCGCCACGGCGATAACCGCCAACAAATTAGCAACATTAAACTCACCGAGCAATGGGCTATCTAACTGACATTGGCCGAAACTTGATTTTAAAGTAAAACGTATGCCGTTGTTGTGACAATCAAGGTCACAGGCGATTAGATAATGCCAGCCAGCAAATTCGCTTTCATCTGCGTCAATAGCAAACGCCATTTTAGGGTTTGTATCGGGCAGACTATACAACCACTGTTTACCAATGGCATCATCGGCATTTATCACCCATTTTTGCGTGCCATTCGCGACAAACATCGCCTTTTTCGCATCGGCGTAGCTTTGCATATCGCCGTGATAATCAAGATGATCACGACTTAAGTTTGTGAATACCGCAATATCAAGCATCTCGCTGTTTAAACGATGTTGATGCAATGCATGTGAGGATACTTCCATGGCCACTGTGTTCACCTGTTGTGCGGTAAACTCAGCTAACAGCTGTTGTAACAAGGTTGGTCCTGGGGTGGTGTTGTTAATATCCACCAGATTATCCAAGGTACCCGCACCAAGGGTGCCGATTATAGCGCTTTTGTTGCTCTTGGTAGAGAGCAATTGTGCTAAAAGTTGGCAACAACTGGTTTTGCCATTGGTGCCCGTTACTCCAACCAAGGTCATTGTATCAGCGGGGTTGTTATAATAATTTGCCGCCAATAGATGCAATTGCTTTGCCAATTGATAAAACGCCACACTTGGCACTTGACCACTGGCGCCCTCAAGCATTGTCACTTGCCCATGTTGTTGCGGTTGTTGGCATTGATAAATGACTAACGCTGCACCATTTTGTACAGCGGTATCGATGAATTGTTTGGCATCTTTTTGCGTACCAATTACGGCGGCAAAGATATCGTTTGCGTTTACCTGTCGAGAATCGTTAACCAAGTTGCGGCAATGATTATCAACAAAGCCTGTTGCCGCTAAATCAATACCTAGCCCGAGCAGTGTTTGGTTAATCGAGAAGTGACTTTGATTAGGCATCATTGTCTCCCTCTTTAACCGTCAATTGACTGATACGGGATGTATCGTCTGGGGCAATGTTCAAGGTGGTTAACGCGCCTTTCATAATACGCGAGAATACCGGTGCGGCGACTTCACCACCGTGATAATCATCACCACCGGGTTCGTTAATCACCACAACAACCACGATCTTAGGATCAGACACTGGCGCAACACCGGCAAAAATGCCCATATATTCATTACTATAACCGCCAGCGGCTGCCTTACGCACGGTGCCGGTTTTGCCTGCGACACGGTAGCCATCGACTTTGGCTTTTGGCGCACCTTGCAACACCACCTGCTCCATCATATGTAATACAGTGCGGGCGTTTTCGGCATCAACCACTTGCTCGCCTTCATTAAACTTAGGATCTTTTAAAATAGACAAGGGGACTTTTTTACCACCATTGCCAAGCGTTGCGTAAAAGCGCGCCAACTGCAGTGGCGTAATGGCCAAGCCATAACCCCATGATAAGGTTGCCAATTCAAATTTTGACCAACGGTTACGATCCGATAAGCGGCCTGAGCTTTCACCAATCAAGCCTGTCCCTGTATCTTCAGAAAAGCCCATTTCAAAAAACTTCGAAAGCAAGAACTCCTTTGGAATCTCCATTGCTAAACGCGTGGTCCCCATATTCGATGACTTAATTAATACCTCGGTAAGACTTAATTTACCGTAGTTTCTTGGGTCAGAAACACGGCGTCCACCAATACGCATCGAACCTGGTGAGGTGTTAATAATATCGTCTTTTTCAACCGAGCCTAATTCTAACGCGCTTAATATCGTTAACGGCTTCATGGTTGAACCCGGTTCAAACATATCGGTAATGGCGCGATTACGAAATCTGTGTGTTGCCATTCCCTTACGATTATTTGGGTTGTAAGACGGGCCATTCACCATCGCCAATATTTCGCCACTGTGAATATCTAAGACAACCACCGAGCCGGATATCGCCTGGAACGACTTAACCGCCGCTTTTAATTCTCGATAAGCTAACGCTTGAATGCGCTGATCTATCGATAGGGTAATATCTTCAGGATCTTGTTTGTCGACTTTTTCCAAAATTTCAATGCGGTTACCGTGGGCATCCTTGATGTATTTGTCTTTGCCGTTGACACCGGTTAAGTGCTCGTCAAACAGACGCTCAATGCCTTCTATACCATCTTCATCAACATTGGTAAAACCAACCACATGCGCGCTGATTTCGCCAGAGGGATAAAAACGTTTGGTTTCTAATACCACCTCTATACCTGGGATGTTCAGGCTTACTTCAATGTAATCTGCCATTTGCGGCGACACGTGTCGCGACAAATATGTAAAACGTTTCTTCGGATTGGTTCCTATTTTGTCGATAATGGCCGAAACGTTCATGTCCAATACTTGGGCGAGAACATCGAGACGTTTTTGCCAATCTTTACGGGTGCGCTCGTCTTTGAGGGCGTTTTTACCTTCAATAAAGCGTTGCGGGTCGGCATAAACCGTTTTAACAGGCACAGAGATGGCTAACTCTTCGCCGTTGCGATCGAGGATGGCACCTCGATAAGAATGTACTTTGGCGTTGCGGACGGTGCGATTTTCACCTTTTTGTTGAAGGGATTCAGGTTCGACGACTTGAATATAGGCGGAGCGGGCTACCAAACTGGTGAATACAAGGCAAATCAAGCCTACAACCACGTGAAATCGCCAAGCGATGGTGGTTGGTTTTAGGTTTGCTTTATTACGTTTAGCCTTAGTACCCATTATGGAATTTTTATTATTATTTCACTGTTAATTTCAGGCCGATGCATATGCAGCTCTTTATCAGCCTTGGTTTCAATTTCACTGTGCTCTGCCAGTGAGTTTTGCTCTAATTGCAAGTTGCGCCATTCAACATGAAGGCTGTCACGATCACCATATAATTTTTCCAAATCACTGGTTGCCTGCCGGTTGATATGTGTCATATAGATCACCGCAAACGCCGAAAGCAGTACCAACATAGCCATGAGATAGGTACCGCTATAACGCTTAATGTCTTGCCATATTTCCTGGGTTAAAACCAGTTTAGCCATGGTTATTCCTTTTAACCGATGACACTATTGCCCAATAGTTGTTATCGATTAATCTTTTGCCAAGCGCCGAGCAACTCGAAGAACTGAACTGCGCGAGCGTACGTTGTCAGAAACTTCAGATTTACTTGGTTTGGTGCGCCCCACCAACGCCAGCTTTTTACCTTTTTGTAATTCTTCTTCTGTAATTGGCATACCACGTGGCACTTTCTTGCCTTGGCTATGCTTTTTCATAAACTGTTTGACCAGTCTGTCTTCCAATGAATGGAAGCTAATGACCACCAAACGGCCATCTTCTTTTAATACATCCAATGATGCCGCTAATGCGCTTTCGATTTGATCCAGTTCCGAGTTGATGTACATGCGAATCGCTTGAAAACTTCGTGTCGCTGGATGTTTTTTAATTTCTTTTTGTGGTGCCGCTTGCTTGATAATTCTCGCCAACTCACCGGTGGTGGTAATATCTTGCTCTTGTCGGGCATCAACAATGGCGTTGGCAATACGCCACGCCATTTTTTCTTCACCAAAAGTTCTTAACACCCAGGTGATGTCTTCAACATCGGCAACTTTTATCCATTCTGCCGCTGTTTGGCCTTTGCTGGTATCCATACGCATATCCAACGGGCCATCATTCATAAAGCTAAAACCTCGACTGGCATCATCCAGTTGCGGCGAGGAGACGCCTAAGTCCAACAAGATTCCGTCGACCCGACTAATTACATCCAGATCGACGGCAATATCTTGCAGGTTAGCGAAGCCACTGTGCACTATGCTAAATCGAGGATCGTCAGCAAATCTTTGCGCAGACTCTATTGCTTGTAGATCACGATCAATGGCTATCAAACGTCCGTTTTCACCCAGGCTTTTTAGTATCAGTCCAGAATGTCCACCACGACCAAAAGTACAGTCGATATAGGTGCCATCTGGTTTTATATCCAGGCCATCTACGGCTTCTTGTAGTAATACTGAAATGTGTGCAAATTCTGTTGCCATAACTATTCCAAGCCTTAACCTAAGGCTAAAGCGATAAATCCGATAAACGTTCGGTTAATTCCAGCTTGCCTTGCTGATTGTCTTCAATTCCTTGATGCATTTGTGTCTGCCAGTCGTCTTCATTCCAGATTTCAAACTTATTAAACAAACCAACCAAGATAACGTTTTTTTCGAGATTAGCGTGTTGGCGCAGAACACTGCTTAATAGCAGGCGACCACTTTTATCTATTTCACATTCAGTAGCGTTACCCAGGAGAATACGTTTTATGGTACGCTCACTCGGGTTCATATCGGATAGGCGGCTCAACTTAAGTTCTAGCTCTTCCCATTCCGACAGTGGATACAACAATAAACAACGACTTTCAGTATGTAGAGTGCACACCATTTTACCCTCGAAATCGGCAAACAAAGACTCACGGTACCGTGTCGGTATCGTGATCCGATTTTTGCTATCTAAGGTGATGTTGCTTGCGCCTCTAAACATAATTTTTGTTGTTTTTCTATCGCTGTTGTTATTGTTCACTTTTTAAACAATAGCCTAAAGATCCACATTTCTCCACTTTTTCCCACTTAAGTCTAGTTTAGTGACTATAGTCAACCCTTGTCAAGGGTAATTAAGCAACAAAAATATTTGCTGAAGGGCTTGTAATGCAAGGCTTGCTAGTGAATCGGCGCTAAGTTGTTATATATGTGGAATTTTGGGCAACGTCATGGTGATATTAACCCAAAAATTAATTTAAAAATCAGGCTTTTTGCTGATCAATTGTGCGGCAATTGTGACGGATGATAATCCTAGGAGGATAATTGTGGGATTTTACCAGATAGCAGATCAAAAAAGGAGCCTTAACCCCAAGGCATTAACCCCGATTTTTTTGCTTTCAAGCAAACAAGTATTAGGCTTGCATTTGTTCCAACTCTTTGCCTTGGATTTCATAGACCTGCTTAGCAATAAAGATGATAAAAATAATCACCTAAACCGTATAGAAGCTGTAAGTGATCATATTTTAAGATTATCTGCTTAGACACCGTCTATACTCTTATCTGGTGACAACAGGATTCTTCTCCCATCTTGTTGTCACCACCCTATTTCCGCAATCTGGCTATTGCCTGACAGTTAAAAGGTATATTCATATGGCAACCCGCAAACAACTTGCAAATGCAATTCGTGTACTGGCTATGGATGCCGTACAAAAAGCTAAATCGGGCCACCCTGGCGCCCCTATGGGTATGGCTGATATCGCTGAAGTTCTATTCAATGATCATCTAAAGCATAACCCTAGCAATCCCGACTGGCCCGACCGCGATCGTTTCGTGCTATCTAATGGCCATGGTTCTATGCTGATTTATTCTTTGTTGCATTTAAGTGGTTACGACCTTGGCATGGAAGATTTAAAACAATTTAGACAATTGCATTCTCGTACCCCGGGTCACCCTGAATATGGCTATACCCCAGGTGTCGAAACTACCACGGGGCCTTTAGGCGCCGGTATTGCTAATGCGGTAGGTATGGCCATTGCGGAAAAAGCGCTGGCGAGTCACTTTAACCGTCCTAGCTTTGATATTGTTGACCACTATACCTATAGCTTTTTAGGCGATGGCTGCCTGATGGAAGGTATCTCGCATGAAGTGTGTTCGCTAGCGGGCACCCTCGGGCTTGGTAAATTGATCGCTTTTTACGATGACAATGGTATTTCTATTGATGGTCATGTTGAGGGTTGGTTTACCGACAACAGCGCACAACGCTTTAATGCCTATGGTTGGCATGTCATTGATAACGTCGATGGACATGACAGCAACGCCATCGACCAGGCAATAAAAGAGGCCAAAGCGGTTTCTGACAAACCAACATTAATTGTCTGTAAAACCGTTATCGGCTTCGGCTCACCAAACAAAAGTGGTAGCCATGATTGTCATGGTGCGCCATTAGGAGATGATGAAATTGCCGCGAGTCGTGAGTTTCTCGGCTGGACTTATCCACCTTTTGAAATCCCAGATGACATTTACCAAGGCTGGGATAACAAAGCCAACGGCCAAGCTAACGAGTCTAGCTGGCAACAATTATTCAGCGCCTATCAAGTTGCTTTTCCCGAGCTTGCCACTGAATATCAACGCCGAGTTATCGATAAAGCCTTGCCGCAAAATTTTGATCAGATGAGCAATGATTACATTGCCCAATGTCAGCATCAAATGGCCAATATAGCCTCACGTAAAGCTTCACAAAATGCCATTGAAGCTTATGCTCCGCACTTACCTGAACTGCTTGGTGGTAGTGCCGACCTAGCGGGTTCAAACCTGACGTTATGGTCTGGCTCGAAAGGGATAAACAAAGACGATGGCGATGGTAATTACCTCTATTACGGGGTACGTGAATTTGGTATGAGCGCGATTATGAACGGATTGTCCTTACATGGCGGTTTTATTAACTATGGTGCGACCTTTTTAATGTTCATGGAATACGCCCGCAATGCGGTACGCATGTCGGCACTGATGGGCATTCAAAATATTTTTGTTTATACCCATGACTCCATTGGCCAAGGTGAAGACGGGCCAACACATCAACCGGTTGAGCAATTAACCAATTTACGCACTACCCCTAAACTAACAACATGGCGCCCTTGCGATGCAACGGAATCGGCTGTGGCATGGAAGCATGCGATTAAAAATCAAAGTGGACCTTCGGCCTTGGTGTTCTCACGTCAAAACCTGGCGCATCAACCAAGAACCGCAGAGCAAATTGCCGCTATCGAGCAAGGTGGTTACGTGTTACATGATAGTGATGGCGCACCACAGGTTATCTTAATTGCGACTGGCTCAGAAGTAGAGCCGACTATGGACGCAGCTAATGCTCTACAGGCTAATGGAGTACAGGTACGCGTCGTATCGATGCCGAGTACATCACTATTTGATCAACAGCCTGATGCCTATAAAGACTCGGTATTACCGAGTGATTGCCAACATATTGTCGCCGTTGAAGCGGCGCACCCTGATTTTTGGCACAAATATGTTGGTCGACAAGGTACCGTCATCGGCTTGGATCGATTTGGCGAATCGGCTCCAGGAGGCGCATTAATGGAGCATTTTGGTTTCAGCTCTGCTAATATCGTCGAACAAGTAGAACAACTCATTAAATAGTAAGGGAAAATTCTCCATGACTCGCTCGTCGTTACCCGCTTGGCAGGCATTACAGTCCCATGCCAAGGACATGCAAACACAATCGATCAAAGCCATGTTCGATGCCGATAATCAACGCTTTGATAACTTCTCATTGCGACTACCAGGGCTTTTATTTGATTACTCTAAGCAAAACATTAATCAGCAAACCATGTCTTTGTTTGAGCAATTAGCACAGCAATGTGACTTTGATACTTGGCGGGACAAAATGTTTGCCGGTGAGCGAATCAATATAACTGAAGATCGTAGCGTGCTGCATGTTGCTCTGCGTGCTGACACCAGTAAACCGCTTGAAGTCGACGGCGAAAATGTATCCGCACAAGTTGCAGAACAACTGGCGAAGATGAAAGCTTTTTGTGACAAAGTACAATCTGGCCAATGGCTTGGATTTACCGGAAAGCCAATGCGCCATATCGTTAGCATTGGTGTTGGCGGCTCTAACTTAGGCCCTGAAATGGCGACTAATGCCTTGAAGCATTACAAGCAAACTAACTTGTCTGTGCATTACGCCTCAAACGTTGATGGCAACCAGATTGCCGATGTACTTGATGCGGTCGATCTTGAAGCCACCTTATTTGTTGTCTCAAGTAAAACCTTTACCACCTCAGAAACCATGACCAATGCCAATACGGCAATGCAATATCTGGTTGATGCGCTTGGTGATAAAGCCGCTATCGGCAAACATTTTGTTGCGGTTTCGACTAATACTGAAAAGGTAACCGAATTTGGTATTGATGCCGATAACATTTTTGATATGTGGGATTGGGTAGGCGGTCGTTTCAGTTTATGGTCAACAATTGGTTTACCCATTGCGTTGTATCTAGGCTTTGAACACTTTGAGCAATTATTACTGGGTGCGCGTAACGTTGATGAGCATTTCGAATCTGCACCGCTCGGGCAAAACGTACCATTCATTATGGCCTGTTTAAGTATTTGGAACTGCAGTTTCTTAAATGCCCGTTCGCAAGTTATTCTGCCATATGATCAAGTGTTAAACCGCTTAACCGCATACTTACAACAAGCGGAAATGGAAAGTAACGGTAAGCACGTCAATTTTTCTGGTAACACCGTTGATTACAACACTGTGCCAACCATTTGGGGAGAAATTGGTATTAATGGCCAACACGCCTTCTATCAATATCTACACCAAGGCAATAATATCGTACCTGCAGATTTTATTGGCTCGATAACACCTATTCGCCATATGGCACATCACCATGACATTCTGATTGCCAATATGCTCGCGCAAGCAGAAGCATTTATGACCGGCGTCAGTGAAAGTGATGTGCGTGACAGCTTGGCAAAGGCCGGCAAGTCACAACAAGTCATTGATGAGCTTGCCGCACATAAAGTGCATCAAGGTAACCGCCCAAGTTCGATGTTTTTATTTGATAAGATCACACCATTCAGTCTTGGCCAATTAATTGCCATGTATGAGCACAAGATTTTTAGCCAAGGTATTTTGCTTGAAGTCTGTTCTTTTGATCAATGGGGCGTTGAGTTAGGCAAAGGCTTAGCCAATAATATTCATGCAGAAATTCTAGCCGATGGCGATGTTGACGGCCATGACAGCTCGACTCGCTCATTGATTAATTATTATAAAGCCAACAAAAGTTAACCTTATTTAAATAAGCAAAAGCGAGAACTTTGCGTCTCGCTTTTTTTATGCCTGGAGAAAAAATAGGGAAAAGCTAGTGATATTATTCCTGTTTCTATAACAATGCGCTAAGGTACTGCTATGCTTAAATAAATTGTCTAATCTAGCTTAGATTTTGAAGTACCATGTATAACGAATCCATTTTGGCCGCGGTCGTTCTGTTAATTGCTCTATTGATTTTTGTGGTACGCAAAATTCGCCAGCAAACACAACAGGAATTAACCCTATTTCTTGGTAATGCCCAGTCGCGGCAACTGATCGCTGGCGCCTTGATGATCTTTTTGATCATTATCTCGGTGATTATCAATTACGGTCTGCACACCATGCGTGAACAAATGCAGTCTCAGTCCACCTCGTCATTAACAACCGTTGCTGATACCACAGAGTCTTCCTTATTAACCTGGTACCATAATCAAATCGCCTCATTGAAAGTCATTTCTGAAGATGCTGAAAACATTCAATTGGTGCAACGACTACTCAAAGCGGATGTAAACACCCTCGCCACAAATCCTTATTTACACCGGCTGCGGATTCATTACAATGAACTGCCTTTAGAGTACCGTCATGTGGGCTTTTTCATTATTTCTCAAGATAACATTAATTACGGCTCATTGCGTGATGAAAATTTAGGGCAAAAGAACCTTATTGCCGAACGTTTTCCCGAACATTTGGACAGAGTATTTAATGGTGAAACCGTCATCATTGGTCCGATGCGCAGTGACGTATCATTACATCAAGTTCAAAAAGGATTAGGTGCCCACAACACCACCATGTTTATCGCCGGGCCAATGCGTAATGAGAAAGGCGACGTTGTCGCCGTAATGACATTGCGCATCGACCCATTTCGCGAACTGTTTAAAGTTACCACCAGTGCCCGAGTCGGTAAAAGTGGTGAAACCTACTTAGTCAACAAGCAAGGCATTCTAGTCTCTCCCAGCCGCTTTGAAAAACAACTTACCGAGATTGGTCTTATCTTAGGAGGCCAATCAAGTATTCTCAGTATCGAGTTAAAAGATCCCGGTCGTGAGCTGACCGCCAAGGCTCCGTATAATAAGCAAAAAGACAACGCGACTTGGCCGCTGATCGCCAGTGTGGAAAACGTGTTACAAGGCAAAAATGGTGAAAACAGCGAAGGTTATAATGACTATCGCGGGGTGAAAGTACTTGGCTCTTGGCGCTATGTCGAAGAGTTAGAACTTGGCATTATTACCGAAATCGATTTGCAAGAAGTTCAAGAAGGTTATGTGCAATTGCGCTATACCATCATCGCCGTTTTGCTGAGTATTATCGTATTAACGGCCTTGCTAGCCAACACCGCACTTAATATTGTCACGCGCATGAATAATCGTTTGGCGCAATCAAATAATGAGTTAGAGAGTCGTGTTGAAAAGCGCACCAAAGAGCTATCCGACCGAGAAGCTCGGCTATGGGATTTATATCAAAACTCCCCCGTTGCGCACGCTACTTTGCAACATAATGGCGCCATCAGTAAGCACAATAAAGTGTTTGCACAATTAGTCGGCTACGATACCGACCACATTAGTATCATTAAATGGCAACAATTACTCCCCGAAGATGACGCCAGCCATAGCGGCGAAAAAATGTTTGAATCCGCAAGAAACGGCGTGTCCCTAAAAGATATAAATATAGAACTGCTCAACGCCACCGGCGATATTCTCAAAATTGCTGCATCAGCAGTACCGTCACAAGACAATAAAGAAGTTCGCCTGTCACTGGTCGATATAACCGAGCGTGAGAAAGCACTGACATTGTTGACACAAAATGAACAACAATTCCGCTCTATGGTGACCAACATTCCTGGCACCGTATTTCGCTTTCGCTTTATCGAAGATTTTAATACTGATTCAAAACTCATATTTGTCAGTAAAAAGATCGAAGAAATCACCGGCCACAGCGCCGATAAATTTGTCGGTAAAGACGCAACATTAGATTTAGGCAACTTTGTTCACCCAGACGACCAAAAATTATTGGATGCGCTTACCGAACGCTCACTAAGAGATGGCAAGACATTCGCGATCACCATGCGCTTGAATAATAAAGATGGGAAGTACCGCACAGTGCAACTTAAGGCTGGGGCATTAAACGATCCGATCACCGACAGCAAATATTTTGATGGTGTGATGATTGACATCTCTGAGCAAGAGTCGCTGAAGAACGAATTACAAAATAGCGAAAGTCGCTACCGTACCATATTAGACAGTGTTGCTGATGGTGTCGTGGTTATTGATAAAAAAGGCATAGTGCAAGAATTTTCAACCGCAGCACAACGCATATTTGGATATAGCAGCGACGAAATCATTGGTAAAAATATTTCGGTTATTCAACCGAAACAGATTGCCGATCAGCATGATGAACTACTTGATAACTATAACTCCGGTAAAAGTTCGACGGTTGTCAATAATGTCCGTGAAGTCCAAGGCCAACGCAAAAATGGCGATGTTTTCCCTATGGACTTATCGGTCAAAGAAAGCGTGCTTGATAAAGAAACCGTCTTTATCGGCATTATGCGCGACATTACGGAGCGTCATGAGCAAGAGCTCAAAGTTAAGCAAAGTGAAGAGCGGCTTGATGCGGCAACCTTTGGTGCACGTATAGGTTTATGGGAATTTTTCCCTGATAAAGAAATCATCCGAGTTAACCGCGTTAGCGCCAATATGCTCGGTCTCAGCCATGACAGCGACTTTGTCGAAGAAGAGAAAGACTGGTTTACTCTGCACGATAGTTTGAATACGTGGGGCAAATATATCCACCCTGAAGACAAAGACATGGCCGAGCAACGCATGATTGAATATTTGCGTGGTCAACGTACCGAGTTTAAAGAAGAATTGCGCATGGGTGCAAACGCCAGTAAATGGATACTTGATGTGGGTCGCATTACTGAAACCGATACTGATGGTCGCGCGACACGGGTGTCGGGTGTGCATATTGACATTACCGAGCGCAAACAGCTGGAATTGGATTACATAAAAGCACAACAAGTGGCAGAAGAAGCGAATCAGGCGAAATCAGATTTCTTGGCCAATATGTCACATGAGATACGCACGCCAATGAATGCCATTATCGGCATGTCACATTTGGCGTTAGAAACCGACTTAGATAAGCAGCAACGCAATTATATTGATAAAGTGCATCGCAGTGCAGAAAGTCTGTTAGGGATTATCAATGACATCCTCGACTTCTCAAAAATTGAAGCTGGTAAACTCGATGTTGAAGAAATTGACTTTAACCTTGGCGATATCCTCGAGAATTTAACCAACTTCGTAAGCATCAAGGCCGAAGAGAAACACCTAGAATTATTGTTCGATATCGAATCTGAACTACCGATGAATTACAAAGGTGACCCACTCAGACTGACCCAAGTATTAATTAATCTGGCGAACAATGCGGTTAAGTTTACCAGCGAAGGGGAAGTGGTTATTCGTATCACCCGTAAATTCGCTAATGATGAAATTGCAGAGCTTGAGTTCTCGGTTATTGATTCAGGCATCGGTATGAGTGACGAGCAACAAGCCAAGCTATTTCAACCCTTCACTCAAGCCGATGCATCGACCACCCGCAAACATGGTGGTACCGGATTAGGTTTGGCAATATCGCAAAAGCTGGTCAAACTTATGGGCGGCGAAATAAAACTGGAAAGCGAAGCGAATAAAGGCAGCACCTTCTCTTTTGCCATCACCTTTAAACGTCAAACACCGCGACAAAGAAAGCCAATTGTGGCGCATCAAAAAATTGAACGTGTTCTCGTGGTGGATGATAACCTGCATGCGCGTATTATCTTTGAAAAAATCATCGCCAGCTTTGGTTATCAGGTGGATGTTGCAGAAAGTGCAGCAAGAGGCTTAGAGCTGCTGCAAGACGCGGATAAAATAAAACCTTATCAATTGGTATTAATGGATTGGCAAATGCCAACCATGGACGGCATTGAAGCAATTAAAATCATTCAATCCAAGCTTACGTTAAAACATAAGCCAATCATATTTATGGTCACAGCCTATGGCCGTGAAGAATTAAACATACGCCTAGAAAATCTGCAGGTTGAAACCATATTGACCAAGCCGGTGACCGCATCGAGCCTTAATGACGCGATCAATGATGCCATGGGCGACAAACGCTTAGGTGGCAATGGACATTCTCGTCGAGACGTTTCGGATGACGCAATTGAGGCACTACAAGGTGCCAATATACTGGCGGTTGAGGACAATGAAGTAAACCAAGAATTGATCATCGGCTTATTAGGCAATAACGGTATTCAATGTACCATCGCTAATAACGGCCAAGAAGCCATTGATATACTTAACAAGCAAAGCTTCGACGGTGTATTAATGGACTGCCAAATGCCGGTGATGGACGGGTATACCGCGACGAAACTGTTACGCCAGCATGATAAGTTTAAAGAGTTGCCTATTTTAGCGATGACCGCTAATGCCATGGCGGGCGACAGAGAAAAAGCCATACAAGCCGGGATGAATGATCATATCCCTAAACCGATAAACGTCAGTGCCATGTTTAAAACCATGGCGAAATGGATAACCCCGGCGCCTAGCAGCCAAGTCAGTGGCAAACAATCACCTGAACAAGCAATAGAACTCCCTGAAAATTGGCAATACATTGATATCAGCGATGGTCTAAAACGCACCATGGGCGATAAAAAACTCTACCTTAAGTTATTAAGGAAATTCGCCAGCAATCAACGAGACTTTGTCAGTAATTTCAACAAGGCGTTGACCGATAACGACGAAGACAGTGCCACTCGACTCAGCCATTCGCTAAAAGGATTGGCTGGCAATATTGGCGCAATGCAATTACTCCATACCGCGGAATTACTCGAAGCGCAATGTAAATCCGGTCATATTAGTAGTCGGAGTTTACAAGAAGTCGATACCGCGCTTCAGGACGTGTTAGCAGAACTTGAAACCTTGACGCCTGAAGACGTACAAATATCAACAAGTGCCGAGATAAGCGATCAACAACTGTATGATATTCTCTATCAATTGAAAGCCATGCTGGTTGATTATGACACGCAAACCGGCGAGTTTTTACAGCAAAACCAGCAAGCCTTAATGACTAAAGACAGCAATGGTTGGTTACTTAAACTCAGCCAAGCCGTTGAAAATTATGACTACGATAAAGCCATCATCTTGGTCGATGAAAAATTGAGTTAACAATTGCTCCAAAAAGAGAGTCTAGTCTAGCCTTTTAACACACAGCAAAAACACAAAATCCAGCGAGCGTTACCCCTGCTGGATTTTTATCTGAGTTCATGCGCTTACGATAACGCAAGACTAAAGCAGCTTAGCTTCAAGCAATCAACACAACCGCATTTTAGAAAGAATAAGTCACACTGACAATAGTTTCTGTGTCAGTGTCTTCACTTCCTTCTGGGACTTCAGATTGATATTTTACGTTGTAGCTCAGTTTCATTGCTAAGGCGCCAATCACTTGCACCTTTAACTCACTGCGGGAATAAGCGATATCGCTTTCATCACCTTTTTCATAACTAAGGTATTGTTTAAATGATGCGTTTTCTGAAAACTGCCAATCAACCAAAGTCGATAACGTCACAATTGGCTCATCTTCATCTTCACCTGTAGCAGGGTCTTCAACTTTCGAAGAACGATAACCGGCACCAGCCTCAAGATCCCAATCTAATGTTTCTAAGTCGTATAGGTTCCAACCCACACCAGCGGTTAGCGTTGATTGATAATCATAACCACTAAACTTGTCGGTTTCGTAGGTTGCACGACCAAACACATAGTTTTTCTCGGTAAAGTTATAAGCCAATCGTGTAAAGCCCATGTATTTCTCAGCAGTTCGGTCATCCTCAGTTTCAGAGAATAATGACTCAGCAATAACATCCCACTTCCATGGTTTATTTTCGCGAGTAACAGAAACTTTACCAGCCATCGTTGATTCTTCGGTGTTACCGGTAAGATTGGTATAACCAAAATCGACATCACCAGACCAAAGCTTTATCGCTTCATCTTCAGCATAAACATTGGCTGATGCCACAGAAAGGGCAAGCGCAAGATATTTAATAGTCATGATATTCCCTAAAATATTATTAATATTTGAGCAGCTAAGAGCCACGATTACTTTTTATACGAATATTGTAACCGCAATAGTTTAATAACACTACTGTTACAAACAGCGTATTTATCGTTAAAAATGCCGTTTTAAAGACTTAACAAATATGACATAGTCGATAAATGTTTAAAGACACTCTTATGATACGTACTGCGACATCCCACACTCCGATGTAATTGACACAACCATTTGCTGCGCTAACTCAAATACCAAATCGCACCTATGGTGCAAAAGGCAGGAACCACCATGGTCATTTTCGCCAGAGCCATATACGCCGACTGGTGTGTTTCACCACAAATAGCCCGTACTAATGTCACCACATAGCCATTGTGAGGCAGGCTATCTAACACTCCTGACGATAAAGAAATGGTGCGATGTAAATGCTCTGGATTAGCACCAGCGTCAAGATATATAGGCCCTAAAATAGGCAATGCGATGGTTTGTCCGCCAGATGCGGATCCGGTGATACCGGCAATGACTGTGACCGCAATCGCTGCGGACACCAAAGGAGCCCCCGGTATTGCCGTGACGGCGTCAACAGCAAAAGCAAATGCCGGAGTCACTTTAACAACCGTGCCAAAACCAACCACCGCAGAGGTATTCGCGCCAGCAACTAAAGCGCCTAAAGTACCTTCTGAGGTTACATTTTTTAGTTTACTGCTTAACTGGGGCCAGTATCCAATCAGCAACACCAAACATCCCGCCAGCAAGGCGATAACCAAGGCATTGTTTTTATATTCTTGATGAAACAAAAACGCGGTAATAAACACCGCAATTAACGAAACAAAGGCGATAATCGGGCTAACCTGCTGTGTTTGTTGTTGACCTTCGTTTGCCGACATAATTGATGCTTGGGGCAAGACAAAGCGCTCACCATTGGCATAGGCTTGGTTAATCATTCTGTTTAACCAAAAAATACCCGCAACAGCCATAACAACAGCAGTCACTAGGCTAACCGGCCAAGCAGCATAAGGCGTGGTACCTAAATATGGTGCGGGTAACCAGTTTTGTATTTCCATAGAGCCAGCACTGGTCATAGTAAATGTGACAGAGCCTAACGCTAGGGCGGCAGGAATAAAACGATGTGGTAAATCAGCTTGTTTAAATAGGCTAGCCGCTAACGGATACACGGCAAATGCGGCAATAAACGCACTAACGCCGCCATAGGTAAGAATGCCCGTTGCTAAGACAACCGCGGTAACCGCACGCTTCATACCAACATAATTAATAATCCAATAGGCAATGCTTTTCGCGCCACCAGAATACTCCATCAATTTGCCATACAAAGCACCGGTTAAGAATACTAAAAACCAAACACTTAAAAATTTACCAAAGCCCCCTAAGTAGGCGTCAGAATAATTTGCTGCATCTGGGTTACTGGCGCTGGCGAAAATGGCAAGGCCATTAGTAAGCGCAACCACGAGCGCACAAATTGGCGCCGCAATTAATAGGTCCATGCCTTTTAAAGCAAATATGGTGAGTAAAATTAATGAGGCGATTAAGCCAAGAAGACCGAAATCCATAACAGGGCAATTAATTTTTATTATTTGCGTTTGTTATATCACAGGCTGAGAAAAAGCGAAAATCGAAGAATAAAAAGTCGGTTAAAAAAACACCTCTGAACAGTTCATGTTCTGAGGTGTCAGTATTTGATTATCTTAGCGTTAGCAAGTAATTGGATGGTTATTCTGTTTTAGCAATAACTTCACTGTTATTTACAACGTATACGGGCGATTCTTTGTTTACACTGCTGCACTTAACATCAGGCTTATCGCACCAGGTATCAACAACAGCAAGCTCACCGGCGACTTCAACAACATAACGCCAGCCATAAACCGTCTGCTTTTTCTTATTCATTGCTCGTTTAGCACCGATTAAACCGCCAGCAACTTTTGCCGCATCATTACCACTGCCAGAACCTATGGTTGAGCCTATGGCAACACCCACACCTGCCGCTAAAACCGGTCTACCGTCTCGGCCCACTTCACCGGTGATCACCTCGCTGCTTTTAACAACGCCTTCTTGTACTGTGCTCGCCGCATTAGCGGTTGCACACAAACACGAAGAGACCAGTAAACAAGTGAATAGCTTTTTCATGAAGATACCTCAACAGTAGTGCCTTAATGGCAAAATAATAGTTCGAGAGTATAGAGATAAGCCTTACGCGGCGATAACAATAAATAGTCATGAGCGTTATGACTGATACGCATATCTATGTCGCTATCGCAATTTGGTCAAGCCATAGCTCAAGCAGGCTTCTACGGTATTAGCCGGTTCCAACGCGAGCGTTACTTAACCGTAAATATACAAAAACCCAGCTAACGTTAATTAGCTGGGTTTTATTTTGTTTAGTGAGTTGGCCGTATAAGCCGGGTTCTGTTATGTCTAAGACACGACAATCATTCGTCTAGGCTATGAGTCGCCCCATAGCTCAAGCAACCTACCCGGTTCCAACGCGAGCCACGCCGTCAGGAACCCTATTTGGTCTTGCTCCGGGTGGAGTTTACCCTACTGCCAACTGTTACCAGTGACCCGGTGCGCTCTTACCGCACCCTTTCAGCCTTACCTGTGCTACTAAGTAGCCATCGGCGGTCTTCTCTCTGCTGCACTTGTCGTCGGCTTTCGCCGCCCAGACGTTATCTGGCACCCTGCTCTTTGGAGCCCGGACTTTCCTCCCCTTACTCCGTCTACCCCGAAAGGTACAACGAGTAAGCAGCGATTGTCTGGCCAACTCGCGAACATTTTAATCGAATGCATGCTCTGGGTAAACGAATTTAGTGGATTAAATGACAAACAGACGGATAAAACCGAGCCAGTGTTTGTATCGTACAACCTATATGAGGGGTACTATGACAAACAATCTGTTTCTATTTACCAACGATTTACGCTTAGACGACAATTGGGCATTGCAAGCCGCAGCCGCCCAGTCTCAGAGGCTAGCACTGGCTTACCTGTTTGATGACAATGAATGCGTTGCTGATTTTAGCGACTGTCGGTTTACTGGCAACATGCGTTTAAATTTTATTCGGCAAGCCTTGCGGCAATTGCAAACACAACTTAAAAAGTTTGATCAGCACCTGCATATTGTTTCCAGTCATGGGGTGTCAGCGCTGATAGAATTTATTGAGCGGCATCAGATAACGACCTTATTTTGCTCGACGCCAGCGGCAAGCAATGAAAAACGTAAGCTGGCGTTTATCGTCAAGCGCTGCGGCGTCACATTGCATTGCGTCAACCAAACAACACTGCAGGCGGCAACCGATTTACCCTTCTCAATAGCAGAATTACCGCAAACCTTTAGTGCCTTTCGCCGTAAGGTTGAAAAACAGGACCTCAATATACAAGCGTGCATTAAGCTTATCAGCCTACCGCCGCCGGTTGCGCCGAAAGGCGATGATGGTATGCGTACAGCCAAAACCATATCGTCTGTTGAGTATGCGACTAATGGGGCGGCGATTTTAAACGATTACTTCAAAACCAAACGAGCGTTAACCTACAAGCAAACTCGTAACGCCTTAGACGATGAAGCTGCCTCGACGCGTTTTAGCCCACTATTGGCGAATGGTTTAGTATCCGCGAGGCAAATTTGGTGGGCACTGAAAGCGTTTGAACAAAACCATCAAGCCACTGAATCGACCTACTGGATAGGTTTTGAATTACTCTGGCGCGACTACTTTTACTGGTTATTGGCAAAACATAAAGATCGTTTTTTTAAATTCACCGGCATTACTGGAAAGCGTCCTCTAACCAGTTTTCATCCACAGCGTTTTAAGGCGTTTTGTAGCGGGCGAACACCTTCTGCGCTTGTCAACGCGGCAGTAAACCAACTCAATGCAACCGGTTATTTATCGAATCGAGCCAGACAAATAGTCGCCAGTTATTTCGTCAATGAATTACAGCTTGATTGGCGTTTTGGCGCCAAGTTTTTTCAAATGCAATTGATCGATTACGATGTCGCTGCAAATTGGGGCAACTGGCAATACATCGCTGGTGTTGGATGCGACCCAAGACAGGGGCGGCATTTTAATATAGATAAACAGCAACAACTCTATGACCCAGATGGGCATTATATTAAGCGTTGGCGAGGTCAGTCCTATAGACAGACGTTAGACTCAGACATGGTTGACTGGCCGCAGATGCAAGTACGATAAACTGATGCCTGTCGCCGATAAACGTGCCACAAAAGTCTGCCCTGTGTGCATGAGACCATTTAATTGGCGCAAAAAATGGCGCAATAACTGGCCAAGCATTATCTATTGCTCGGCGCGTTGTCGTTCTCAACGCCGAGCACTATCGCGTAAATGAACCATTTTTCTGGTAAGTTATAGAGCAACTCAATAGAGTATAAGATTGCTATTGTGATAGGTAATACAGCGCAATAAATTGAGTAACGCGATAGAGGGAGCGAGATGGAAAACCTAATTGATAACAAGGTGGCATTGACTGCATTTGAACGCATTACCCGATTGGGTGAAAAAACTGATACGGGTTATCAGTTTCAAGGGGTGAGTGCTTGGCAAGATTATGACGGTTATACCTGCTTTTTAGGATATAACGATGTCACCATGACATTAATGTTTCACGGTAAATATGACATCGAATACAGCACCAGCGATTCACTTAAGCAATTTATGAAAAAAATAAACCTTATTTGCGCCGACTAACAACGAACTGTTCTATATTAATATTTAGATAATGTATTGATTTGGCGAAATTTATGAGTATAGAACTTTGGCATTGCCACAACTCTCGCTCTTTACGAGTGCTTTGGGCGTTGGAAGAGATGCAAATCCCCTTCACCTTACACAACCTGGCTTTCCCACCGCGCTTTCGTCATCCGGAATTTATTGAAATTAACAACCTTGGCACCGTTCCTTACCTTCGCGACGATACCATCAATATGACCGAGTCTTGTGCAATTTTGGTCTATTTGGCCAATAAATATGGCCAAGAACATTTAACCATCAGTTGCCAACACGCCGATTATGGTGATTATCTCAATTGGCTATTTCAAAGCGATGCCACCTTAACCTTTCCACTGACTCTGTTACTGCGGTATGGTCAATTTGAAAGCCAAGAACGTCAACAACCGCAAGTCGTCGAAGATTATAGCGTTTGGTTTTTAGCAAGGTTAAAGCGCCTGAATGAGCACCTGGTCGATAAAACCTACTTAGTTGATGAACGTTTTACCATCGCCGATATAGCCGTTGGCTACAGTTTGTATTTAGGGCAACTGCTTGGCTTAGACCAACACTATAAGCCACAAACTAAATCTTATTGGCAACGTTTACAGCAAAGACCGGCGTTTATGAGCAGTGTCAATGTCGGCGCCAACGAAGCCGATTACTTCATATCTAAAGCAAACTGATACAAGGCATTCTTTTTAACGCCGTGAATTTCTGCGGCGATTGCGCAGGCCTTTTTCGGCTTCATTTCCGCCACCAATAACTTTAAAGTTGCGATGGCCTCAGGTGGTATGGCATCCGGATCACGTGGCTTACCCTCGATGATTAATACCATCTCACCTTTTAATTGATTGGCATCTTGTTGCAACCAAGCTAGCACATTTTCTGCGCTGTCTGCATGAACAGTTTCAAAGGTTTTCGTCAATTCTCGGGCGATGACAATTTGTCGAGCACCACCGAGCTGGCTAACGATATCTGCTACCGTATCTATCGCCCGACGAGGCGCATCATAAAACACCATGGTCCGCGACTCTTCGGCAAGTTTTGCTAATACGCTCTGTCGCGCCGTCGATTTAGACGGTAAAAACCCTTCGAAAGAAAATCTATCGGTCGCTAACCCAGACACAGACAATGCCGCTATGGCAGCACAGGCACCTGGTACGGGAACTACCGCAAGGTTTTCCCTTCTAAGATGACGAACAATATGAAAACCTGGATCAGAAATGAGCGGTGTGCCGGCATCAGATACTAAAGCAATACTTTGCCCTTGCTGTAACATGTTGGCGATTTGTTCTTGTCTTTGACGCTCGTTATGATCGTGCAGCGACATGGTTTTATTTTTAATATTAAACGCGGTCAGTAATTTATTGGTATGACGGGTATCTTCACAGGCGATAACATCAACTTGAGAAAGCACGTCAATCGCGCGTTGAGTGATATCAAACAGGTTACCTATTGGCGTTGAAACCACATATAATGTACCTGAATTAACCGTAAACTGATTCATAGATAAATTTCCAGAGAAGACAAATGGTTGCTCGCAAAGCAGTGAGCGGTTTATTATATACCAATATACTCCCATAACCAGAAAGATAGTCTTATAGTTGCATATACTATTGATAGGATTGGCTAGCCAGTGACAATAAAAATAACTGCAAAACATCGTAACAACCTACTTCTTGCTGCTGTGTCCAGTGCCTTGCTATTTGCTTGTGCCAGTCCGCAACAAGAAAAACTACCCGTTCAAGTCAACGAACCTATAACTGAGGTTAAAATTGAGCAACCGAAAAGCGAATTAAGCGCCGACGATTTGCTTAGTAAAGCTGAGGCGGCTGAAATCGACAAAGCCATCGTTTATTTATTACAGGCTGCCGATAAATACATCGACCAACAACAGCTTGGTAAAAGCTTGCACCTGTCAAATCAGTTAAGCCGCCTTTCGCTAACCCAGTCGCAACAAAACTACAACTTGCTTAATAGTGCCGAAGCGCTGTTTGAGTTGGGAGAGCTCGATCTCGCCAAACAACAATTAGCTGAAATCGATAGCGCAGCACCAACGGAGAGACAACTGTACCTTAATGCGCAAGTACACCAGCAATTAGGGTTAAGCGTTGAAGCGATCAGTGCCTATTTGACCTTTTATCAAAATTACCCAAGCTCAGAGGTAAATGACATTGAAGGCTTGTACGAATTAATTGCCTCTTTACAGCCTTGGCAAAAATCTGCGTTAAAAAAACACCCCGTCGAAGGGTTAAACGGTTGGTTGGCATTCGATACAGCATTGGCGCAAAATGCTGACAACGCCGTACAACTTAATAAAGCATTAAGCCAATGGCAAAGTCGTTACAGTGAACACCCAGCCAACCAGCTGCTAAACCAGTTTTCAGGCCTTGCCAATGAATTGGATAAACAACCTAAAGTAACCAGCATTGCGGTGTTATTGCCATTATCGGGGCGAGAAAAATCGGTTGGAAGTACCATTCAAGCGGGCATTATTGCCGCCTACGATGGACAGCGAGAGCTAAATTTTATTGATACTAACTCGGCACCAATGGCGACGTTAATTTTGCAACTGCAAGAGCAATCGCCTGATGTGGTTATTGGACCTCTATTAAAACGCCATGTCGATAGTTACTTGCAGATAGGTAATGAGAAACCGCAACCAAGTTTCAGTTCAATAAGCAGCGAAGCGAGCCTGAACCCAAGCCCGATGTCGCCAGAACCAAGCGCTAATGTTACTGAAAACACCTTAAAAACAGGGTTAAGTTACCCATGGCAAACCTTGTTATTAAATTTACCAGATCAACAGCAATTGCAAGACAACCAATTTGCCCTGTCTATGCTACCCGAAGATGAAGCAGAGCAAGCGGCGTTCACCTTAAGTAAGAAAGGGTTTAATAATGCCATGGTGTTAAGCCAAAACAATGCGATTGGTAAACGAATTGCGCAAAGCTTTGCCAATCAATGGTTCCAGCAAACAGGTACCGAAATTACCGTGGTTTATTACCCACCAGGCAAACAAATGCAAAACGCGGTTAAATCCAGTATGGATGTGGGCCTGTCAGACGAGCGAATTTATCTGATGCGAAATCGCATCAAGGAAAATGTAAAATCTGAGGCTAGAAGTCGCCGTGATGTTGATATGATTTATCTTATTGCCAGTACCGATCAGGCTCGCTTAGTGAAACCTTACATTGACGTTAATATCAGCCCGTTTGCCGAAGCGATACCGGTGTTTGCCAGCTCTCGCAGTCATGACAAACGTGCCAACCGCAATACTCGTCGCGACTTAAGTGGTTTGGTGTTTACGGATTCACCGTGGTTGCTACCTGGCATGCCGGAAAATGATGCATTATACAGCGAAGCCCAGCAACTATGGCCAAACCGTTCTAGTCAGATGGAACGTTTTTATGCCATGGGTATCGATAGTATTCAGCTACTCGACAAATTATCAGCAATGGAATTAATCCCGTCTATTGTCCACAATGGAGAGACTGGTGATCTAAAAATGAATCAAAGCCGAGTAATAAGTCGTTCTTTGTCTTGGGCTAAATTCCGTTCATCAAGGGTATCTCCCCTTGCTATGGAATAAGCTAAGTAAACGTCAGCAAGGCCAGCAATATGAGCAATTGGCGTGTCAGTACTTGCAACAACATGGATTGCAATTAGTCAGCAAGAACTTTACTTGCAAGCTAGGCGAGATTGATTTGGTCATGAACGATGCGGATTGCTTGGTATTTGTTGAAGTAAAATATAGAAAAAATAGTAAGTTTGGCAGTGCTGCTGAGATGGTTAATCACACTAAGCAACAAAAAATTATTAAAACTGCACAACTTTTTCTGCAAAAACGTGGTCTTAGTGAATATAATACAGCATGCCGATTTGATGTTGTCAGCATCACAGGCTCTGAGCGGACACCCGAATATTGCTGGCACAAAAATGCCTTCTATGGAGAATAAAACATGTTAGAAAGGGTTAAACATAACTTTCGCGAAAGTATCGAAACCAAAATTGCAGCCAGTGAAGAATTACCTGTCGCTATTGAAAAAGGCGGGATGACTATGGTTGAGTGCCTACTTGGCGGCCATAAAATTCTTAGCTGTGGTAATGGTGGTAGTGCGGGTGATGCACAACACTTTTCCTCTGAGCTTTTAAATCGCTACGAAACTGAGCGCCCAAGTTTACCCGCGATCGCCCTGACCACCGACAGTTCCACCCTGACCTCAATCGCTAACGATTATAGCTATGAAGAAGTGTTCTCAAAGCAGGTTAGAGCGTTAGGTAACGCTGGCGATATTCTATTAGCTATTTCAACCAGTGGTAATTCGCAAAACGTCATCAAGGCGATTGAAGCGGCCGTTGCTCGAGATATGAAAATCATTGCACTAACAGGTAGAGATGGTGGTGAGATAGCCGGATTACTTGGTGAAAACGATGTCGAAATTCGCGTGCCATCAGCTCGTACCGCAAGAATTCAAGAAGTTCACTTGCTTGCGATACACTGTTTGTGCGAAATTATTGATACGACCCTGTTCCCACAAGCGGACAGTTAAACAATAACAACCTAAAGCAAGATAATAAAAATGAAAAAGTTAACCATTGCGCTATTATCACTAACCATGTTGCAGGGCTGTGCTGCTGCCATTATTGCTGGCGTAGGTGCCGGTGCCGCGTCTGTAAATGACCGCCGTACTATTGGCGCTCAGGTTGATGATCAAACTATTGAAGTAAAAGCTTATACGCTAATTGCTGATAACAGTGAATTAGATGATGTCACCCGAGTACAAATCACCAGCTTAAACGGTACTGTACTTGTTGTTGGTCAAGCACCAAACCAGAATATCCGCAATAAGGTGATTGCCACCATTAAAGATATTCAGGGTATTCGCAAATTGCATAATCAAATTCGTATTGGCAATACAACGACCATAGGTACTCGTACCAATGACACTTGGCTTACGACTAAGGTGAAAACCGAATTACTTGCCTCGGATAAACTAGACGGGACAGCAATTAAAGTTATCACCGAAGATTCAGAAGTGTTTTTGATGGGTATGGTGAATGCCAATGAAGCCAATATTGCTGTCGAAATTGTTCGCAACATTAATGGTGTCGCAAGAGTTTATAAAGCTTTTGAAAACATCTAATCTGCGTTTAGGTATAACATTAGATGCAATAAAGGCGCTTTAAGCGCCTTTATTATTGCGACTTAATATCAAATGTAACGTTAAAGTCGCGCCACATTCGCCAGCTTAACCCATAAAAGCAGATCATTAGTAAACCCAAATTCCATTCGACAATATTTTCCCGTTCAAAGCTACTGTATCCCGTATATTGCATCACAACAGAGCCAACACCGACCAATAACATAATTACCAACAACGCGAGTTTAATACGTAAACAGCGTTTAAATACTGCGCTGAAATTGACCTTGTCTTGCAACTTAAATAAGGCGTTTATCATCAGTAATTGCGCTAACGGTGACAGGCCAAAGTAGAGAATAATGCCGTATCGACGCATGTAACGATAGACATGACCGTCAGTGCCTAAAAAGTCGGCATACACTGCCAAGCTTATTGCGCCTATGATGCCACACGCTAGCATCCAGCGCAGCGAACGCTCGTACTGACAGCCAAGTTTTTGCAGCCATACATAGGCTAGATACCAATACAATATCAACAGTACCGCATGCGCGATTTCAAAGGCGCGAAAAATAAATAGGCTATAACCTCGTCGGCCTGCGCGGCTAATTGACGTGCAGCCATCAAAGTAAGGAATACATTGCGGCACCCACTCATTGCTCGCACTGATCACATACACCAGATTCGGGGTGATAAAGCCAACGATAAAAACAATAAGTGCCAGATGTTTGGGTTGCATAATGCCCTAGTCTAGACGCTAGAGAGACTTTGCTCCATTACCAAGGCCAGTGCTGATTAAAAATGTCGCCGTGCTAACAGGCGAATTTCTAGCCCTTTGACGTCATCGTTATCACTTAACGCGTACGCAAGGTCAACATGAATCACTTTGTTGTCTCCTGCCGCATGAGGGCTGTATAAACGTAGGCCAAGTCCAACGGAGTCGAGCCAGCCATCTTCATCGTTAACCAATATCGAGTCGCCTGTAGCTTTGCCGCGGTCGTAAAATGCGACACCAGCGACATTGAATAGTCGCCACCAATTTAGGTTTGGATAATAACGCCCTTCTAAGGTATACAAATGACTGTTTTCGCCATGCTGATATTGCACCGGGTAGCCGCGTAATCCGGTATCCCCGCCAATGGTGACAATGCGATCTAAGTATTCGTTGTCGCTATATTGATTGGCGCTCTTAAGGTATAGAGTCCAACGATCTGCCAACGTCCAAAATAACTCACCGGTGACCAATGCTCGTGTTCTATCTTGTTGATGGTTTTGGTCATAATCAACGGCCGAGTTAAATGCCAAGTACCATTGTGCACCAAGGTTAAAAAACTTACTTGCGCTGAGTTGCCAGCTGCTGTCTCTGGTGTTGTCATCCTGACCATCTGATATCGCCAGCCGACTTTGTATATGCCAACCAAAATTGATGTCTTCGATTTTTCCGACTTGATAGATATTGCTCAGCTTTTGATGTTGCTTTTGTTGGAACTCGAGGCCGACAAATAGCGCGGAAAATTCACGATCTGCAGGTAAAAAAGGTGCTGTGTTATCGTCTTCTATGGCAAATCGATGCCGGTCAAGGCCATAGCCAAACTGCATCCGCCAAAATCGCTGTTGATTATTACTCAACAAATGTTGGTAAGAGGCGAAATAATTAAGAATATCATGACCGTATTCATACTCGTCGTTATCATTATGAAACAAGGTATCGACACGTTCATTGTCGTTATAGAACAATTTATAGGCGTAGCTATCTGCACTACTGGCAAACTTTTTAGCCAGTGAAATTGCTTGCTGTTGACCGTCATCATTATCGGCAAAGCGTAACCCCAACTCACTATTGGCAAATAATACATGAGGCACAGTCGCATTAGCGATGAAGCCTGAACGACGACTGTTTTCAAATGTCTTCAGGTCAAGCTCAATACCACGACCAAGAAAATTGCGCTCTTTAACCCCTAACGCATAGCGATTTTTGCCACCTTTACGCGAAAAATCTAAGGTTGGTAACAAGGACCAATTATCTCGAGTGGTAACGGTTACCTTCGCGGCTTTATCATCTACCTTGATATCCGCTTCCTCAATATAACTGAGCTTGCGTAACTTTCGCTCCCACTCTGCTAATTGCTTAGCCGTTAATTGACATTGCGATACAAACCAAGATGATTCTTGGCGCAGTGTTGATTCGGTGGTATTGATGTGTAATTTGTTGGCCCAATCATGAAAGAAATAGTGTTGTTCTATATCATCACTAAAGATCGGTTGATTGATAAACTCGACTGTCATTGGTTGGCAGGTGCTTGTGGTCGTCTCATTGTCACTGGCATAACTAGAATATGCCGCAAGTGTGCAACATGCCAAGACCAAAAGACTGCGCCAAGAGGTTGAATTCAAATCAATTTCCAACGTCGTTATTTTTTCTAAGTCTACAACAAAAAAACCAGCAACATGCTGGTTTTTATATATTTACTGATGCCGTGTTATCGACTTATTTGACGATAGATAAGCTTGGCTTACCTTTTTTCTCAGGTCGTTTTGGCTCTTCTTCTGGTTCGCTTTCCCCTAGTTCAGGGTAATCGACGACAAAAGAACTACCAACACCGTTTTCTCGAGCATATATCGCGGCAACCGCTTCATGAGGGACGTAAAGGTGTTCAACCTTACCACCAAACCTGGCAGTAAACTCAATCACCTCTTCACTCATACTGATTGAACCAACTGAAGCGGGCGTAATATTCAGCACAATTTGACCATTGTCGATATGATTTTCTGGCACAACAACATTAGGATAATTGGTATCGACCACAATATATGGCGTCAGTTCATTATCCAAAATCCAGTCATAGAATGCCCGGATCAAGTACGGTTTATTCGATGTCATGTCTACGGTCATTGTACTTCCTCAGCGATGCTTAGGCTGGACGACCAAAGCGAAGCTCGCGTTCGATTTCAGTTAACGAGGCCTGGAATGATTCGCGATCAAATAAGCGCAACATATACGCTTTCAATTCGCGACTGCCTTGGCCTGATAACTCGATACCTAATACCGGTAAACGCCATAGTAATGGTGCCAAGTAGCAATCAACCAAACTAAACTCTTCACTCATAAAGTACGGTGCTTCGTTTAGGATTGGGGCAACACTTAGCAGGCTCTCACGTAGCTCCTGACGCGCTTTTTCAGCGGCATCAGCGTCTCCTGACATTACGACTCTGGCAAGCGTATACCAATCATTTTCAATGCGGTGCATCATCAAACGACTACGTCCACGAGATACCGGGTAAACAGGCATCAAAGGTGGATGTGGGAAACGCTCATCCAGATATTCCATAATGATTTTCGCTTCGTACAATGCCAACTCACGATCAATAAGAGTTGGAACTGTGCCATATGGATTTAAATCAATTAAATCTTCAGGCAAATTATCTGGGTCTACCAAATGAATATCTACACCGACGCCTTTCTCAGCAAGCACGATACGAGCTTGATGTGAATACATATCATCGGCCAGAGAAAACAAGGTCATTACAGAACGTTTGTTGGCGGCTACAGCCATATATCCTCCAAATGTGTCATTTCCAATATTGCCAAAATATCCTTGGCAATCAAGGTACTGTATAAGTACGCGAAAGGGGCTAACCAAAATTATCGTTTCGATAACCAGTATAGCCCCAATAAGTTAGCTTAAGAAAGTAATATTAGTGAACGTCGCGCCAATATTCTTTCTTCAGCAAGTATGATAGTACGAACAAGATGAACAAGAAGCCAATTACCCAGTAACCTAGGCGCTTACGTTCAACCTTCACTGGCTCACCAGTATATTCTAGGAAGTTAGCCAAGTCGCGAACCAAAGTATCGTACTCTTGTGGTGTTAATTGACCAGGTTGAGTTAATACTAGATCCGCAGAGGTCAACGGGCGTTGCTCAGTCGATGGCAATTGCAACATTGCTTTTGCGTCATCGCTTAGCTCTTGTACGCCTTGCAGTTGTTGGAATACGTGTGGCATCCCAACATCTTTAAACACGGCGTTGTTAACACCGAACGGACGATTTTCGTCAGCATAGAACGAGCGCAAGTAGGTGTATAACCAATCCGCACCGCCTTTCTTGTAACGAGTTACCAATGTTAAATCCGGTGGCGCAGCACCGAACCACGCAGCCGCTTCTTTTGCTGGCATCGTGTTGACAATATGGTCACCGACTTTTTCGCCAGTGAACATAAGCGTCTCGATACCTTCTTTCTCATCGATTTCTAAATCAGCGAAGGTACGGTTATAACGTTGATACTGCAACGAGTGACAACCAAGACAGTAATTCATAAAGGTTTCAGCACCGTTACGTAATGACTGTTTGTCAGTAAGATCGTTGTTAGCTTTATCTAACGGAATGTTAGGACCTGCTGCAAATGCTAGAACAGGTACTAGAGCCAATAATGCAATAAGTGTTTTTTTCATTATTTTGTCACTCTCTCTGGAACTGGCTTAGTGTTCTCACCTTTTGAGTAGAACCAAAGGGCGATGAAGAAACCGAAGTAACCAATGGTAGTAATTGTACCAATCAAGTTATTGATAAAGTTCGACGGTTGAGTACCTAGGTAACCTAGTACGACGAAACACACAGCGAATTGAACAAGATTAAACAAATGTAACTTACTGCGGAATCGGAACGAGCGCACAACGCCACGATCAAACCATGGTAAAGCGAATAGCATACCAATAGCAGCAAACATCAGGATCATACCACCTAACTTGTCAGGAACTACACGTAAGATGGTGTAGAATGGACCGAAGTACCATACCGGAGCAATGTGCTCTGGCGTCTTCAAGCCATTAGCTGGTTCAAAGTTTGGCGCCTCAAGGAAGTAACCACCACCTTCAGGGAAGAAGAACATAACCCAGCAGAACAAGATAAGGAAACCAACAACACCCATGATGTCTTTAACAGAGTAATAAGGGTGGAACGGAATCGCATCAACGATATCGTATTTTTTGGTGTAATGTTCATGGAATTTGAACTTACTTTGCTCTTCGTCTGGTACTGAGCCTTTTGGCTTCTTAATGTCGGTACCATCTGGGTTATTCGAACCAACTTCGTGCAAGGCTAGGATGTGCAAGAATACCAACACACAAAGCACAAGTGGCAATGCAATAACATGCAAAGCGAAGAAACGGTTCAAGGTAGCGCCAGAGATGACGTAGTCACCACGAATCCAGGTAGTCAGATCATCACCGATAACCGGAATCGCACCAAACAAGGATATAATTACCTGTGCACCCCAGTAACTCATGTTACCCCAAGGCAATAAGTAACCCATGAATGCTTCAGCCATTAGCACCAAGTAAATCAACATACCGAAGATCCACAGCAATTCGCGAGGCTTTTGGTAAGAACCATAAATTAAGCCACGGAACATGTGCAAGTAAACAACAACGAAGAACGCTGACGCACCGGTAGAATGCATGTAACGTAGCAACCAACCGTAGTCGACATCACGCATGATGTATTCTACAGAAGCGAATGCACCATCGCCTGATGGTTCGTAGTTCATAGTTAACCAAATACCAGTAACGATTTGGTTAACAAGTACTAGCATGGCTAGAGAGCCAAAAAAGTACCAAAAGTTAAAGTTTTTAGGTGCCGGGTACTGACCTACGTGCTTATTCCAAGCATCCGTAACTGGCAAACGCTTGTCAATCCAAGCCATAAAGTTAGCAAGCATTATGCGTCTCCTTTACCAATACCGATAACAAGCGTGTTGTCATCTGGGAATGAATGCTCTGGAACAACTAGGTTCAATGGAGCAGGAACACCAGCAAATACACGACCAGCCATATCAAACTTAGAACCGTGACACGGGCAGAAGAAACCGTAATCTACGCCTTCAACATGCTCAGCAAAATCGCCTTTTTTGTATGTTGGAGCACAACCTAAGTGAGTACAAACACCTTCAGCTACCAAATACTCAGGATTAATTGAGCGGTATTGATTTTGTGCGTATGCAGGTTGCTGTTCTTCTTGCGAATTAGGATCTCGTAACTGATCTTCATGACCGCCTAATGCATCGATGATCGTCGCTGGACGACGAACAACATAGATAGGCTTACCACGATACTCTGCACGTACCAGCTGACCAGCTTGAATTTTACTAATATTTACTTCGACTGGGGCACCGGCAGCTTTAGCTTTGGCACTTGGGTTCCAGGAAGCGATGAATGGCACAGCTGCACCAGCAACGCCTACACCACCAACGACAGATGTCGTGATTGTTAGGAAGCGTCGACGGCCGTTGTCCACGGGCGCATTGCTCATTTCATTTCTCCAATACTATTTATTAGACACAGAAAAAATTGTCTCGCCAGAGCTATATTAAACGTATCGCTCTGCCGATAGGATTTTTCTTACAACGATTTCTCGTGAATTTTCAGGAAAATTGTTGTTTTTATTGAATTTTGCTTCATTTTAACGAAAACAGAAAAAAGGTAGCAAAATTACGATTAAAAAATTTTGCTTATAATAAAGAATTGTACATTTTTTTACAAGATAAAACCTTGTCGGAAGTGCGCTTATTTCGGCCTTTTTCTGCAATAGCCTAAACAGTGTAAATTTTGGGTAAACAATTATTTAAGAAAAAAAAACCGGCCAGAAGGCCGGTTTTTTGCATCGAATAGTAAAATTAACGTTTCGAGAATTGTGGACGCTTACGCGCTTTGTGTAGACCCACTTTCTTACGTTCAACTTTACGAGCATCACGAGTAACGTAACCTGCTTTACGAAGCTCTGAACGTAGAGTTTCGTCAAACTGCATTAGCGCACGAGTGATACCGTGACGGATCGCACCAGCTTGACCAGAGATACCACCACCAACTACGGTGATGTTAAGGTCAAACTTCTCAACCATTTCAACAAGCTCAAGTGGTTGACGAACAACCATACGTGCTGTTGGACGGCCGAAATAAGTTTCGATGTCACGATTGTTAATGGTAATAGTACCTTTACCAGCTTTCATGAATACACGAGCTACAGAGCTCTTGCGGCGACCAGTGCCGTAATATTGATTATCAGCCATGATTACAACTCCAATACTTTAGGTTGTTGTGCCGCATGCTTGTGCTCAGCGCCAGCATACACTTTAAGTTTACGGTACATGTCACGGCCTAGAGGACCTTTTGGCAACATACCTTTAACTGCGAATTCAATTACACGCTCTGGTGCTTTTTCGATTAGCTTTTCAAAGCTAATTTGCTTAAGACCACCAGGGAATTCAGTGTGCGAGTAGTAAATTTTACCTTTCGCTTTGTTACCAGTTACACGTACTTTTTCAGCGTTAACAACAACGATATAATCACCGGTGTCACAGTGAGGAGTGTATTCTGGCTTGTGCTTACCGCGTAGGCGACGAGCAATTTCAGTAGCGATACGACCTAAAGTTTTACCTTCGGCGTCCACTACAAACCATTCGCGAGTTACGCTTTCTGGTTTAGCTACAAAAGTTTTCATTGATAAAAACCCATAATAAATAAGTTACATAAAAAGTTATTGCTACCAATAACCGATTAAATAGACTACGTTTTTACCCCTTCGAGTATCGAGTCTGTTGCTTTTTCAAGCGTTGTAACGTTGGGAGCCGCGAATTATAGAGAATATTTTTGTAAAAATGAAGTTTAATTTTCAATCAAATAGCGTTTTTTACAAAATATTGCAATTTAATGGATAAATTCAGGGCATAACTTTGCCAACAATGACTAAGGCAAGTGTTCAGAGCCCAGATATTCCATAGATTGCATTTCTTGTAAGCGAGATAAACAACGTTTGAATTCAAAATTTAAACCGCCGTCGCTGTACAATTGCTCCATTTCTACCTCGGCAGAGATAATCAGTTTCACATTTCGTTCGTAAAACTCATCGACCAGAGCGATAAAACGGCGAGCGCTATCGTCGGTTTCACGGCCCATTTGTTTCACATTGGCGAGCAACACCGTATGGTAAATACGACTTAGCTCCATATAGTCTGATTGACTGCGAGCGGATTCACACAGCTCACTAAAGTCAAACTGCACTACGCCATCACTTTCTCGTAGAGTGGTCAAAGGGCGATTATTAATTTTTAAGACCTTGCCCTGCTGACCCGGCTCAACCGTTAATTGGCTAAAATAAAGCGCCATATTTTCATCGGCTTTGGCATCAAGTGGGGAATGAAAAATTTCCGCTTGTTCAAGGGTGCGCAAGCGATAATCAATACCACTATCGACATTAACCACATCACAGTTTTCGTTAATCAACTTAATCGCCGGCAAAAAGCGAGCCCGCTGTAAGCCATTTCTATACAGTTCATCTGGAATAATGTTTGACGTCGCGACTAAGGTGACATTGTGGGCAAATAACTCTTCAAATAAGGTGCCAAGCAACATGGCATCAGTAATGTCAGAAACAAAGAATTCATCGAAACAAATAATACGGGTTTCTTTGGCAAACTTTTTAGCAATGATTTTTAACGGGTCTTGCTGACCTTTAAGCAGATTAAGCTCGTCATGCACACGATGCATAAAGCGATGAAAGTGAACCCGCATTTTTTGCTCAAACGGCAAACAATCATAGAAAGTGTCGACTAAATAAGTTTTACCTCGACCAACACCACCCCAAAAATAAATGCCTTTGACTTTATTTACCTTTGGTTTGGCCATGGTTTTAACCCAGCCTTTGAGCACTTTCTTAAAGCCAGTAACCGCTATCGGCTTAGTCTGCAAATCATCATACAAGCGCTGCAGTTGCTTAACCGCGTTTTCTTGTGCTGAATCGTGACTGAAACCGTTAGTTTGAAGATCTTGTTGGTATTTTTGCCAAGGTGTTAGCTTAATCATGGTATCGCTTTCGATAACTTATAAATAAGAGTATGGATGATTCACCTCTGATCATTATCAATTTCATGCTATGACGTTGAAAAATTACAAATAATCACCAGATCGGAGGTGTGAAAGTATTAAATTAACGCTATTATAAGAGAAGGCAACCAAGACTGCTATGGCAACTTGGTTGAAAACTCCATTAGGGCTGTCATTCTAATCTAATAAAACCCTAAAAAGAGTCATAAAATAACAAAATCCCTGGTTACACTCTAATCCTCTATAGCTTACTATACGTATCAAAACAGGAAACCAGGTTATTGTGTCGAAACAGTAAGGAATAAATATGGAATTCATCTACCTTCTCATCGGTGTCATCATCGGCGCTGCCGGCGGTTTTTTCGCGCGCAAACAAATGTCGGCTTCAGAACAAGAGTTTAAACACCTGCAACAAGAAGTGACTGAGAGTAAGACTTCACTTGAGCAGTATCAAAATGAAGTGGCAACACATCTACAAAACTCAACTAATTTATTGGCAAAAATGAATGACGCTTGCAAAACAGCGATGATTCAAATGGAACAAAGTACGCAACTATTGGACCGAGCCAATCAACGCAGCAATGAAATGCCTTTCTTCTCAGCCGAAACTGAAGCGCACATTCGCTCTAATCCGTTACCGAAGAAAGCTAAGCGCGGTGTACGCAACGAAGCGTTAACTGAGCCACCTCGTGATTATTCAGATGATCCGAGTGGTATATTCAGTGACGCGCAACAAGTTGTTACAAACAAGGCGAGCTAATATACAGCTCGTTTTGAACTTTGCTTATTCAAGTGAGTCACTAGTTAACAGTTACGACGAATTTTTATTCGTGATACGCAATCAAGCCCGGCTTAACTCTGGGCTTTGTTTTTTCAGCATAAAAATATTAAGAATTAACTAAAATTGGAGTCTTATATATGAAAAAGAAGTTTGCACTGACCCCTGTCGCGCTTTTAATTGGTTCTTTAACATTATTCCCCGCTAGTTCATATGCTGCCTTGCCAGCGCAAGTAGACGGTCAAAGTTTACCGTCATTAGCCCCGATGTTAGAACAAACCACACCCGCTGTTGTAAGCATTAGTGTGGAAGGTACGCAAGAAGTACAACAATCCGATCCTTTCCGATTCTTCTTTGGCCAACGCCGTGGTCAAGAACCGCAAGAGCGCCCATTTAGAGGCTTAGGCTCAGGTGTTATTATTGACGCCGATAAAGGTTATATCGTTACCAATAACCATGTTATTGACGAAGCCGACACCATACTGGTCAATCTCACCGATGGTCGTCAGTTTAAAGCCAAGAAAATAGGCACCGATGCACAAAGTGATATCGCGTTGCTGCAAATAGACGGTGAAGACCTGACCGAAATTAAAATCGCTAATTCAGATGATCTGCGCGTCGGTGACTTTGCCGTCGCCATTGGTAGCCCATTTGGACTTGGCCAAACCGTTACCTCTGGTATTGTCAGTGCGTTGGGCCGTAGTGGCCTTAACATTGAACAGCTGGAAGACTTTATTCAAACCGATGCGGCAATTAATAGCGGCAATTCCGGTGGCGCGTTAGTCAATTTAAGAGGCGAGCTTATCGGTATCAATACCGCGATTCTAGGCCCTAATGGTGGCAACGTTGGTATCGGTTTTGCGATACCATCAACGATGATGCAAAATCTCGTCAATCAAATCATCGAATACGGTGAAGTACGCCGTGGCGTGCTCGGTGTCACCGGTAACTCAATTAATCCTGAATTGGCAAAAGCCATGGATTTAGAGACCAATCAAGGTGGTTTTGTCTCACAAGTGGCGCCAGATTCAGCAGCGGAACAAGCAGGCTTAAAAGCCGGCGACATTATCATTGAAGTGAATGGTCGCAAAATTCGCAACTTCAATGAATTGCGTGGCAAGATAGGTTCTATTGGTGCCGGTAATGAGGTTGAGTTGACGATTTTACGAGACGGTAAACGCAAAACCTTTGACGTCACCCTAAAAGGCACAACCGAGGCCAACATCGCTGCCTCCAGTTTGCACCCTATGCTACAAGGTGCTCAATTAAGCAGTAGTGAAGATGGCGAGGGCGTGCTGGTTAAAAACGTTATCGAAAACTCCCCTGCAGCAGCCGTTGGCCTGCAAGATGGTGACGTTATCGCCGGTGTGAACCGCAAACCAGTAAGTAACTTAGCTGAGTTTCGCGATCTACTTGCAGAAATTGAAGGCGTTGTCGCACTCAATATCGTGCGTGGGAACACCAAACTCTACTTAATGATGCGCTAAGCTATGAGCGTTTTTCAAAGGGAAGCTATGCTTCCCTTTTTTGTTAGCAATTTGCCATCACAAGAATCTAGCCTGCGCATAAAACCGATGAGTTAACTCTTTGTCGCCGGTGAGAAAAGTGCTAGTATTTTAATTATTGCCCTTTAACAACAATAAGCTGCGGATGAAAATTTTACCGGCACTTTCCTATATTCTTAGAGCGATCAGTTATGGCCTATTAACTGCCGTTGTATTATTGATATTGGTGCCAGAGTTACGTGACGGCAACAGTGTATCCTTTAATATATTCAAGCCAGACACGCAAAAATCTGACCCTATGTCCTTTGCGACAGCCGTCGCCAAAGCCGCACCAGCGGTGGTTAACATCTATTCCGAGACCATTGAGCGCGGCAACTATTATCAAAATACACCGCGTAAACAAGTTAAGCTTGGCTCTGGGGTGATTATGGATCCTAGAGGTTATATCCTCACCAATTATCATGTGGTAATGAATGCGGATATGATTCGCGTGGTTCTGCAAGATAACACACGACTCACCGCCGAACTAATTGGTAGTGACCAAATTACCGACCTAGCGGTGTTAAAAGTTGCCGCTGATAATTTACCCGTCATTCCTCGCGACGACAGCCTCACCCCGTTGGTTGGTGACGTTGTATTGGCGATTGGCAATCCATTGAATATTGGTCAAACCGTCACTCAAGGAATTATCAGTGCCACAGGTCGTAATGGTTTAAGTAGTACCAATTATCGTGAATTTTTACAAATGGATGCGGCGATCAATGACGGTAACTCAGGTGGCGCATTGGTCAATTCTAATGGTGATTTAGTCGGTATTACCTCTGCGCAATTTAAACGATTAAGTCCACAAGTTAATATTCAAGGGATATTCTTTGCCGTGCCCTATAAACTGGCGGCCAAGGTTATGCGTGAGTTGATTGAAAACGGCCAAGTCATTCGCGGTTGGTTAGGGGTAAGCTCTGATAGTTACAATCATCACCTTAAAGGCTTTGTTGTTAATCAAATTACGCCAGGTGGTCCTGCAGAAGCGGCAGGATTAGCGATTAACGATGTGGTTCATAAAATTGGAGGCCAGGAAATTAACAGCATCAACCACGCCTTGGATATTATTGCGGAAACCAATCCTGGCGCACAGCTTGAATTCACCATTTATCGCGAGAATAAGCTGATCACCATACCAGTGATTATTGGCGAATTTAAACGCTAACCGCTGCTAATAAATGCCGCGAATAGGCGATCAAAAAAGGCAACCTAAAGTTGCCTTTTTTATTATTGTACAAAGAGTTAAATCTAGTTGATTTTAAAACGAGTGATAGTCGCACCCAGTTTTTGCAACTTGTCTTCAATCTTTTGATAACCACGATCAATGTGGTAGATACGATCAACTATAGTCTCACCATCAGCAACTAGGCCGGCGATAACCAAACTTGCAGAGGCACGCAAATCCGTTGCCATTACTTGAGCGGAGGTCAATCCCTCAACACCAACAGATACTGCGGTATTACCTTCAAGTTTGATGTCTGCACCCATACGTTGTAATTCTGGTACGTGCATAAATCGATTTTCGAATATCGTCTCAACTGTCGTCGCGGTGCCTTGTGCGATAGCGTTTAAGGTAACGAATTGCGCCTGCATATCGGTTGGAAATGCCGGGTGTGGTGCGGTACGAATATTTACCGCTTTCGGGCGTTCATTCATTTCCAGTTCGATCCAGTCATCGCCAAAGGTAACGGCAGCGCCGGCTTCTTGCAATTTACTGATAACCGCTTCCAACGCATGCGGGTCGGTATTCAGGCAACGTATTTTGCCACCAGTAACCGCAGCAGCAACCAAGAATGTCCCGGTTTCAATGCGATCAGGCATAACCTTATGTTCTGCACCTTGCAATGACTCGACACCTTCAATGGTCAATGTGTCAGTGCCAGCACCAGATACGTTGCCGCCCATGGCGTTAATGAAATTGGCTAAATCAACAATTTCAGGTTCACGTGCGGCATTTTCAATAATGGTGGTACCTTCAGCCAGTGCAGCGGCCATCATTAAGTTTTCAGTACCCGTTACGCTAACTGCATCCATAAAGATGGTTGCGCCTTGCAAACGGCCTTGTTTCTTAGCGATGATATAACCATTTTCGACATTAATTTCTGCCCCCATCATTTTCAGGCCAGAAATATGCAAATCGACCGGTCTTGCACCGATAGCACAGCCACCAGGCAATGATACTTCCGCGTGGCCAAAACGAGCCAACAAAGGACCAAGTACCAAAATTGACGCACGCATGGTCTTTACCATCTCATACGGCGCTAAACAGTTATTGATTTGAGAAGCATCAATATGCACGGCATCATCACCCTGCCAAGACACTTGCGCGCCTAACTCACCCAATAATTTACAGGTAGTATTAATGTCATTCAATTGAGGTACATTACTTACTGTCAACGGAGTTTCAGCAAGAATGGTTGCAAATAAAATCGGTAATGCGGAGTTTTTGGCACCGCTGATGACGACATCGCCATTCAGTTGGTTACCACTACTTATACGAAACGCGTCCAAAATAGCCCTTCTTAGTGTTATTTAATATGTTATTTATGACGGCATATTAAACATTTTTTCACGCTGCCATTGAGCAGAGTTAAATGTTTTAATGGTTACCGCGTGGATTTTGCCTTCGGCAATAGCGCCTGCCAATGGCGCGTATACCGTTTGCTGTTTTTTTACACGAGACATATCATCAAACATATCGGCAACGGCAATCACTTTACATTGTGAGCCATCAAAAGTGACATGTAATTCATCCAGCGTCAGACTGTCGTGCAGCAAACGTTCAATATCACTAACATCCATAGTGACTTCTCCAATTTTGTATTTAAGTTGCCAGAAATGGCGTTTATAGATTGACGCTTAATCCAGCGCCAACAGCTCATTAACTCGGCTTAAAGTAGCGAGTTTAACCAATTCTAAGGGTGGTTGGGAATAGTTAATTTTGATTTGTTTTTGCGCAGCGAACTCGAACAGCGCTAACAGCCAGGCCAGGCCTGCGGTATCAACCTTATTAAGCTTCGATAAATCAATATCTTGGCTATCTTGACCAACAATATCGGCAAAAACCTTTTGTTGCTTACCGATTATGCTTTTTCTTGTTAGTTCACCAACGACGGCCAACTGACCGTCATCATTGGTATCTATAGTAAAGTCGTTACTCAAAGATTACTGCTCCGTCGCCGGTTCACTTTGGGCTTCAATCTTAGCCCTAACTTCATCGGCGTTATCTTTAAATACGATCTTACGCTGACTTTTTTCCTTTAGCATTTCGGTTACTTTTGGCACACCGTTTTGCGCTAAAATACTGCGTAATTCTTTTTGCTTGGCATCTAATAGACTAATGCCTTCAGCTACAAGATCGAATGCTTGCCATTCATTGGTTTTACTGTTTTTACGGACTTTAAATTGAATGTTAATTGGTGGGCGTTGCTCGTCGATAATATCAACACCAACCATAACAATTTTCTTCTTAGAAAAATCTTGTTCCGGCTTGAATACGATGCGTTGATTATCATACAAAGTGAAAACCTGTGCATATGAGGTAATCAAATATTCACGAAATGCTGCGACAAATTCACGTCGCTCATCTTTGCTGGCTTTCTTGGCGTAGTTGCCAAGCACTTTCAATCCTGCATATTGATAAAATATGTGTGGCATCAACTCTTCACGAACGATGTCCTTAAGAATTTCAGGGTTTTCACTAATGTTTTTTTCTTCACTTGCAAAACGGTCAAATGTAACTTGTGCAACTTCTTCAATCATTGCATAAGGGTTTGATTTGTCGACATCAGCGCTCGCCAATGCAGAAAAACTTACAATCGTAAAAACAAAACTGATTAATTTAATAAATAAAATTTTCATAAATGCTAATTCCGACAAATAGATTAGTCTTCACCCTGGCTAAACAAAAACTGACCAATCAACTCTTCTAATACCAGAGCTGGCTTAGTATCTTCAATAAAATCACCTGGCTGTAATGTACCTACACCAAGCTCTTCATCAACAAACCCAGGCTCTAAGCCAAGATATTGCTCACCTAATAGACCCGCAGTCAATATAGAGACCGAGGTAGACTCAGAAAAATTGCTGTACTTACTGTAAATATCAAGAGTCACTACCGGCATATAATCTTCTGTATCCAGCTGAATCGACTGAACTCGACCAACGGTTACGCCACCAACTTTGATTGGTGAACGCTCTTTTAAGCCACCGATATTGTCAAATTTGGCATACAGTTTGTAGGTTTCACCATTACCTTTGATGCCAGCATCAGCAACTTTCAACGCTAATGCCAATAGAGCAGCTATGCCCAATGCAACAAAAATTCCTACCATTAATTCTATTTTCTTCGACACCATGTCACTACACCTACTATGCTAATTCGCAAACATCAGGGCGGTCAGAATAAAATCCAGACCTAAAACTATTAACGACGACTGTACCACCGTGGATGTGGTCGCCCGACTTATGCCTTCTGACGTCGGCACACAATCATAACCTTTATATACAGCAACCCAAGTAACGACAAAGGCAAACACTACTGCCTTTATCATGCCGTTCATGACGTCAGCACTCCAATCCACCTGAGCTTGCATCACTGACCAATACGTACCAGAGTCAACACCTAGCCAATCAACACCGACTAAATGCCCACCAAAAATCCCCACCGCCGAAAAAATCGCAACCAACAATGGCATAGATATAAAACCAGCCCAAAAACGTGGTGCAATAACGCGTCGCAATGGATCTACGGCCATCATTTCCATACTACTGAGTTGTTCGGTTGCTTTCATTAAGCCTATCTCAGCGGTTAATGCTGAACCAGCTCGACCGGCAAATAATAACGCCGTAACAACGGGTCCTAACTCACGCAGTATAGACAGCGCAACCATTGGACCTAGGCTCGCTTCAGCGCCGTAGCCTACCAGTATAGTGTATCCTTGCAGCGCTATAACCATACCGATAAAGGTACCGGAAACGATAATTATCAACAGTGATAATACGCCAACTGAATACAATTGCTTAGCCAGCAGTGGCCAGCCTTTACGCACACTGGGCCAATGTAACAATGCTGATAACAACATCAACAACGCTCTACCTAGCCCCGCCACCATAGCGACTGTGGCACGCCCTAAACTTGCTATTTGTTCAATCATTAACCAGCATCTCCAAGCAACTGCTTTTTATATGAGCTTGCAGGGTAATGAAATGGCACCGGTCCATCGGCTTCGCCTTTTATAAATTGTTTCACCAATAGTGATTGTTGCTGCTCGATTTCTTGCGGTGTGCCTTCACCAATGATACGTTGATCAGCAATGATGTATATGTAATCAGCGATACTCATCACCTCAGGCACATCATGGGAAACGACAACCGAGGTTAACCCTAACGCGTCATTAAGATCGCGAATAAGGCGAACAACAACCCCCATTGAAATTGGATCCTGACCAGCAAAAGGTTCATCGTATAGAATCAACTCAGGATCAAGGGCAATGGCTCTGGCCAACGCCGCACGTCGAGCCATACCGCCGGATAACTCGCTTGGGTGCAGTTCCATAGCGCCACGCAAGCCAACAGCTTCTAGCTTCATCATCACCATTTTAGCAATCAAATCTTCTGGAAGTTGACTGTGCTCTCTAATAGGAAACGCAACATTGTCAAATACCGACATATCAGTAAATAAGGCACCAGATTGAAATAACATACTGATTTTTTTACGGAGACGATAAAGGTCCTTGCGAGACAATGCAGGAATGTTTTCGCCGGCAAACAGGATTTCACCTTGCTGGGGTTTTAATTGCCCACCAATAAGACGCAACAACGTGGTTTTACCAATACCACTTGGTCCCATGATTGCGGTGACTTTGCCTTTCGGAATGTTGAGGCTGATATTATCGTAAATACAACGCTCTTCCCTGAAAAAGCTTAAGTTTTTGATCTCTACAAGATTTTCCATCTTCACTTACTGATAATTATTATCGTTTCGATTTTACCCGAGCTGTATTGGTTTCGCATTATAAATTAGTAAGTAATTGTTAATATATTATAATTTTTAGCCAATCACGTCCGCTTTTTCAGAACGAAGTACCACAAAACAGGTTTTTTATCTTCAAATTATAGCTTACGACCCTAGTTCAAGGATTAAGTTCGTTAGGTATTTGCAATATAAATTAAAAATATCAAATAAACAGCGTTATTTAGCTCACAAAAAAACAGCGCCTTGGCGCCGTTTTTCGTAAAATACTGCATCTTTTATCAATATTCTGCGTTATTAGAAATTGTATTTAGCGGTGACGATTGCCGCATCTTGATAGGCTGAGGTACCAAGCTTGTGGTCAGCGTAACGGTATTGCAAGCCAAGTGTCAGTTTCTTATTGGTGTGCCACCAAAGAGATACCGCACCATTGTGACCAACTGAGTTTATGGTGTATTGCGTACCATTGTTACGGAATTGATCATCTCGGCCAAATTCAGTTTCATGCCATTGCGTTACGGCAAATTTTTCTTCGCCAATCATAAAATCATAACCTAATACATAGCCGGCCATGAAACCGTTCATACCTGAACCAGCAAACGTTTGATTTTCAACGTGCACACCAATAAATGGTTTAATCCACAATCCTGATTCAGTAAACAAGTCGTAACTTACACCCAACACGACGTTTTGATCGTAAAAGCCACCAGATGCTTCTGTGAATGAGTATATGTGACCATAGTAGTTCCAATTTGACTCACCGATATTGACCGCAACAGAACCTTTCGCTGCGATACGGAAACCGTCGGTATCCCCTTTATCGTCTTCATCGGTGCGTGAGTTCTGTGGATTTTCAAAATCGATAAAACCGTATACATCCCCCCAATCAAAGCCTGCGCCACCTTCAACTTCGATATAAAAGAAATCTTCTTTAGCGCCACCAAAGCCGCCGATATCAGGATCCGTTCTGTCTTCCGTCTTGTCGCTCCAGTCAAGATAGTTTATCGAAACATTTGCAAAACCATAATACTGTTCTGCCAACGCTGGGGTAGCTGCCATAGTCGCTGAAGTCGCCAATACAATCGCCAATTTACGCATCTTAATATCTCACATCTAATACATCACGCAGGCTGTTGCTGAAAAAGCACCTGCTGCCTAAAAACTGGCGGGCATTGTATCGATTATTTTCTGTGCAACCATCTTTGTTTGGTTATCAAATGTAATCAATTAGAGACAAAAATTAGAGGGAGAAAGGGAAATGACGAAAATACAACACATTGAATGAGCATTTGCGTTACAAAAGATCACAATAAACATGGAACTTTCCAGTTTATGTGACTTTGTAACCGCCAAGCGCTGTTAAAATTACGTTAAATAACAAAGGTGTAAACTTGATCTCGATCAAACTGTAAACGACAAGTAAACCCAGTTAACATACTAGAAATTGTATTTCAGGGTGTAAATTATGGCGTCATGATAGGCGGCTGTGCCTAATTTATGATCAGCGTAACGGTATTGAACGCCGGTGGTCATTTTACTGCTGAAGTGCCACCAAAGTGCTACCGCGCCGTTCCAACCCGTCGAGTTCAATGTGTATTGGGTACCATTGCCTCTAAATTGGTCTTTACGCGCAAACTCAGTTTCATGCCATTGGCTGATACCAAATTTTTGTTCGCCAATTTGGAAATCATAGCCCAACACCCAACCTGCCATATAACCATTAGTACCTGAACCGTTAAATGTTTGGTTTTCGATATGCACACCAAGAAATGGTTTCATCCAAAAACCGGATTCGGTAAAAATGTCATAACTAAAGCCCAACACCCAGTTTTGATCATAAAAGCCGTTCGATGCTTCAGAAAAGCTATAAAAATGCGAGTAGTAATTCCAATTTGAGTCGCCAACATTAACCGCGATCGAGCCTTTCATTGCATAACGAAAACCATCAGTTTCGCCAGCATCTTCTGAAAACTGACCGTAGTTGCGACTATTACCAGGGTTTTCAACATCAAAGAAACCATAGATATCGCCCCAATCAAACCCGGCTCCACCTTCTACTTCGATGTAGAAGAAGTCTTCTTTTTCCCCACCAAAGCCACCAATATCGGGATTAGAACGATCTTCGGCTTTATCAGTCCAATCTAGAAAGTTGATGTTTACATCAGCAAAACCATAAAATTGTTCCGCCTGTGCGTTGGAGGTCACGAATGCAAATGACAAAAGTGGAAGTAGTAACTTATTTTTCATGGTGATTCCCTATATTGCTTAACAGGTTGTCTGGCTTTATTTGCTACTTGCAGCAAATGGCTCTGTTATTGCTATGAATAAAAGCTTATTTTGTTTTTCAATATTTGCCATTTTTCACGGCGATTTTGTCTAAAACTAAGGGAAATTTTGCTTAAATCTGTGATTTCTCCACAAATTTTTGTTTATTTGTACTTTATCTCTTTTAATTTGTGTCATTTACAGCGAAAATTTAAAGGCTATTTTATGGAGCAATAGATGTTCATTGAAGTCTTAATACTAATAATTTCTCTTATCGCGCTAATCTACAGCGCCGATAAATTTGTCTTTGGCGCAGCAGCGATTGCGCGTAATTATGGCATTGCGCCGATGATTATCGGTCTTACTATCGTCGCGATGGGCTCATCCGCGCCGGAAATGGTGGTGGCAGCAACAGCTTCATTACAAGGCGCACCGGATACCGCAATAGGTAATGCTATCGGTTCAAATATCACTAACATCGCTTTAGTGTTGGGCCTTACTGCGTTATGCAAACCGTTAGCCGTTTCATCACTCACCTTAAAACGTGAGTTACCGATTCTATTAATCGTCACCTTTATTGCCAGCTATATGCTCTTTGATCTGAATTTCAGCTTTATTGAGGGCTTGTTATTAATGGTCGGCTTCTTGGTGTTCATCATTAGTTTACTTATGGTGAGTATAAAACAAGTAAAGCACCATAAAATTGAAGATCCGATGATTACTGAAGCGCAATCTGAAATCCCAGAAAACGTCAATAACTTAGTCGCCCTAGCTTGGTTGGTGTTTGGACTCGTGCTACTGCCATTAAGTGCTAATTACCTAGTTGAATCAGCCACGGTTATTGCCAAAGCGTTAGGCATGAGCGATTTAGTGATTGGTTTAACGATTATTGCAATTGGTACCAGCTTGCCGGAATTGGCCGCGAGTGTGGTCAGCATCATCAAAAAAGAAGATGATTTGGCTTTAGGCAATATCATCGGCTCCAATATCTTTAACATTCTTGCTGTTTTAGCTTTACCTGGTCTTATCGCGCCCGGTGTCGTTGACAGTGAAGTCGCGAGTCGTGATGTGCCATACATGATGGCGTTGACCATTCTCCTTTTTGCCTTGTGTTTTAGCCGCTCTGGACATTTTAGAATCACCCGTGTTAAAGGTGGGGTTATCTTCATTGGCTTTATCGTCTATCAATACCTAATCTTTACCTAGGATTCTTTAGTTTATGCCTAATGCAAAACAATTTAAGCAACTTGCCGCAAACGTAATCGATATTGAAAAACAAGCAATCGAAAATTTGCATAATTATATCGACGACGAATTTGCCAAGGCCTGTCAATTGATGTTTGATTGCTCAGGTCGAGTTATTGTTATCGGTATGGGTAAGTCCGGTCATGTCGGCGGCAAAATTGCAGCGACATTGGCCAGCACAGGAACACCAGCTTTTTTCGTTCACCCTGGAGAAGCCAGTCATGGTGACTTGGGGATGGTGACTAGCTCAGATGTGGTCTTGGCGATATCGAATTCCGGTGAAACCGCTGAAGTATTGGCGATTATGCCGGTTATTAAGCGCATCGGTTCAACCTTGATTGGTATGTCAGGCAATACCAATTCAACATTAGCGAAATTGAGTGACGTACATATTTGCATCGCCGTGCCTCAAGAAGCATGCCCGTTAGGTCTTGCACCTACGTCGAGCACAACAGCGACCTTGGTGATGGGAGATGCGATGGCGGTGGCGTTATTAAACGCTCGCGGCTTTACTGCTGATGACTTTGCATTGTCACACCCAGGTGGCAGCTTAGGTAAACGTCTGTTATTGCGACTTGAAGATGTTATGCACAGTGGTGATAGACTGCCTACAATTCATTATCGGGCACTTATTAAAGATGCACTTGTCGAAATGACACAGAAGGGTTTGGGTATGACCGCCATTACCGATGATGATGGTCGCTTATTGGGCTTATTCACCGATGGTGATTTACGCCGAATCCTTGATGAGCAGGTAAATCTGCATCATGATTATATTGAATCGGTGATGACCAAACATCCCGTGGTTGCTAAACGACAAATGTTGGCAGCCGAAGCATTAAAGCTAATGGAAGATAAAAGCATCAATGGTTTAATCATCGTTAATGATGACAATGAGCCTGTCGGCGCAATGAATATGCACGATATACTTAAAGCAGGAGTATTGTAATTGAGTACTGGCAAAACCATGACCACTACCTTGTACGGGCAGGTCGACAGCGCCATTATAGAGAAAGCTAAACAGATAAAATTATTGGTCTGTGATATCGATGGTGTTTTTTCTGACGGTCGTATCTACCTCGGTAACGATGGTGAAGAGTTAAAAGCATTTAACACAAAAGATGGTTTTGGTATTAAAGCCGTCGGTCAAAATGGTGTCGATGTTGCTGTCATCACCGGGCGCAACTCCAACATAGTACAAAATCGCATGCGCGCTCTGAACGTAAAATTCATTGTTCAGGGACAAGAAAATAAAATGCCTGCGCTTATCGATATCGCCAATCAATTGTCTATCGACCTAGAACAAATAGCCTATATCGGCGATGACGTACCAGACTTACCCTGTATCGAGCAGGTTGGTTTTGGTGTTGCCGTTAACGACGCCCACCCTTTGGTTAAAAATGGTGCTGACTACATTACCTTTTTAGCTGGTGGATGCGGCGCGGTACGGGAATTATGTGACCTTATTATGCAATCCCAAAACACCTTGCATCTGGCAACAGGAGCGAGTGTATGAGTCGATTGCATCTGATTTCTATTCTGTTGTTTATTTTGGCTCTGGCGTCTTATGGATACCTTCATTATCAACAATCACAGCAAGCTGACGTTGAGGTAATTAAACCTTTAGATGAGCCTGCTTTTGTTGCTAATGCACTAAGCTCAAAGAAATTCGACAGTGATGGTCATCTGGTGCACACCATTTACGCAGAGCAAATGACCCACTTTGATCAACTGGGCGAAACCAAATTACTTAAGCCAGCTTACACTTTATACCCCGATGACGGCTCTGAGCCTTGGCGACTAACCGCAGAAAGCGGTTTTCTCGGCAAAGACAATATCTTAATTCTAAAAGATAGAGTAAGATTAATCTGTGAAGATAAAAATGCCTTCATCTCAGAAGTTCATGGGGAAGAATTGGCATTGGATTTGGATACTAAAATAATAACCTCAGACCAAAATATCCTATTGAAAGGTAAAGACTTTACCATGAGCGGCGTAGGTTTGAAGGTTGATATAAATACTACCGAAATGACATTGAGTGAACATGTACAAACAACCTTTAAAAAACATGACTCATAAATTATTAGTCAGTGCTGCCTTATTGCTTCCCAGCTTTTGGCTGAGTGCTGAGCAATCAGACTTTGAAAAAGAAATTAAAATTGTTGCGCAAAAACAGTCAACCGATTTAAAAAATCGCATTGCTAGTTATATCGACGACGTCAAAATAACCCAGGGCACTTTGACTATCGAAGCCGATTTAGTTCAAGTCAGCAATGAAAATGATTCACAGGCAAAAAAATATTTGGCTAAGGGAACACCGGCCAGATTTAGCCAAACGCTCGATAATGGTGATCAAATTGAATTGCAAGCCAATGAAATTAGCTACTCACCATTAACCAATATCATCGTTATTCGTGGTAATGCCAAAGTAAGTCAGCAAGGCAGTATGGTGCAAGGTGATGTGATTACCTATAACCTTGAAACCGAGCAGCTTACTGCCGATGGTGATGGCGGCGGCATTGTAACCACAATTATCGAACCTGATGTGAAAGACAAGATCAACAAAAAAGACAATAACGAAACCACTGAACAAGAACAGTAATCATGACTGCAACACTCGAAGCCAAAAATCTCGCTAAGGCCTATAAAGGTCGTAAAGTTGTTAAAGATGTCAGTATGACGGTTAAAGCCGGTCAAGTTGTTGGCTTGCTGGGTCCTAATGGCGCAGGTAAAACCACATCGTTTTATATGATTGTCGGCCTAGTCGCTAGCGATGAAGGTACAGTGACACTGAACAATGTTGATCTTACCTTATCGCCTATGCATGAGAGAGCGCGTCACGGCATCGGATATTTGCCTCAAGAAGCATCGATTTTTCGCAAGCTTTCAGTCTACGATAACATCATGTCTATACTACAAACCCGCAAGGAAATGACAGCAAATGAGCGTCAAGAAAAGCTTGAGTCGTTGGTTGAAGAGTTTAATATCGGTCATATCGTAGAAAATACAGGGCAAAGCCTATCCGGTGGTGAACGCCGCCGCGTCGAAATTGCCAGAGCATTGGCAGCGGATCCGCAATTTATCTTGCTCGATGAGCCGTTTGCCGGTGTTGACCCTATTTCAGTGGGTGACATTAAAAAAATTATCTTACATTTAAAAGAACGTGGTATCGGTGTCCTTATCACTGATCACAATGTTCGTGAAACTTTGGATGTATGTGAGCATGCCTATATCGTTAGCCATGGTGAGTTGATAGCCCAAGGCAATGCTGAACAAGTTTTATCAAATCAACATGTACGAGACGTCTACCTAGGCGAGAAATTCACGCTATAGTTATAACTAGTGCAAGGAAAAAACGCCGCAATGATACAGGCTTAATTGCTTGGTTATGCATTGCCTCTTGTATTCTGTTTTATGGAAAGCAATTAACTAATGAGACCAAGTCTTCAGCTGCGCATTGGCCAGCACCTAACGATGACTCCACAATTGCAACAAGCGATAAAATTGTTGCAACTATCGACCTTGGATCTACAACAGGAAATTCAGGAAGCGCTTGAAAGCAATCCATTGCTGGAAGCCGATGACAATCAGCAACAAAGTAATGAGGCAAGCGCCACCGAAACCAACGGTTTAGACGGCAGTGAAGATGCAACGCCAACACAAGATGAAATCACCACTAGTGAAGCCTTAACCCAAAATGAAATCCCAGAAGAGTTGTCTGTCGACTCAACATGGGAAGAAAGCTTTAGTGCCGGAGTCTCCAACACTGGAATGGCATCCGGTAATGACGATACCGTCTATCAAGGTGAAACCACGGAAAACATCCATGATCACCTTACCTGGCAGATGGAACTAACACCATTTACTGAAACCGATAAAACCATCGCGGTGGCGATTATTGACGCCATCGACGACGCCGGTTACTTAACGGTCACTACAGAAGACATCCAAGAAAGCTTAGGCGATGATGAGATTGAATTAGACGAAGTGGAGGCGGTATTAAAGCGCATCCATATGTTTGATCCTATTGGCTCCGGCGCGTGTTCTATTCAGCATTGCTTGCTGATTCAACTTGACCAATTTGACGCTGGCACGCCGTTTCTCAAAGAAGCAAAACTGGTTATCAATAATCATATTGACTTACTCGCCAATCGCGATTTTCGCACCATAATGCGTAAAACCAGACTTAAAGAGCCACAACTTCAAGAAGTGATGCGCCTAATCCACAGTCTTAACCCACGTCCAGGCGATGCCATCGTGCAAAACGAGGAACAATACATCATTCCTGATGTGAGTGTGTTTAAGAAAAACGGCCGATGGGTGGTTGAGCTAAATCCAGAAACTGCACCTAAACTAAATATCAATAATCACTACGCTTCGCTGGCAAAAACCAGTTCGGCGGAAGATAGCCAATTTATACGTTCGCATTTGCAGGAAGCAAAATGGTTTATTAAATCATTGGAAAGCCGCAATGAAACTCTGATGAAAGTGTCCAATTGCATTGTACAACAACAACAGGGCTTTTTTGAACATGGACCGGAAGCTATGCGTCCTATGGTACTGAACGACGTTGCCGAAGCGGTTGAGATGCACGAATCGACAATTTCTAGGGTTACCACACAAAAGTACATGCATACGCCGCGAGGAATATTTGAATTAAAATACTTCTTTTCAAGCCATGTGAGTACCGAAAACGGCGGGGAGTGTTCGTCTACTGCAATTCGAGCTTTAATTAAAAAACTGGTCGATGCTGAAAATCCGAAAAAACCATTGAGCGATAGTAAAATGGCGGAGCTTTTGGCAGATCAGGGGATTAACGTTGCACGCAGAACGATAGCCAAATACCGAGAGTCTTTGGGCATTCCTCCTTCAAACCAAAGAAAAAGCTTAATTTAAGCCAAACCATAAGGAAACAGCTTATGCAAATCAATCTTTCTGGTCATCATGTTGAAGTTACTGCCTCTATGAGAGCGTATGTTGAACAAAAATTTGACAAACTTGAACGTCATTTCGACCACATAAACAATGTTTATGTTGTATTGAAAGTAGAAAAGCTGCAGCAAATCGCCGAAGCCACACTGCACGTCAATCAGGGAGAGATTTTTGGCTCCGCTGAAAATGAAGACATGTATGCCTCCATTGATGCACTTGTGGAAAAACTAGATCGCCAAGTGCTAAAACACAAGGCCAAACTGTCTAAACATTAACTATATGAAACTCGCTAATTTGTTATCTCCGGACTGCACCATATGTGCAGCTCCGGGCAACAGTAAAAAAAATATTTTAGAGCAAATCAGTGTACTTGCCGCTAATAAAATCTCTACTTCGTCAGCCAAAGAGCTGCTAAACGATCTTATCGACAGAGAAAAACTCAGCAGTACCGGTATAGGCAAAGGTATTGCCATCCCGCATAGTAAAATCGATAACACTGAACAACCTGTGGCGGTGTTAATCACCACAGATAAAGCGGTCAACTTTGATGCGATTGATAATAAGCCTGTCGATATATTTTTCGCTTTATTCGTTCCTGAAGATAGCTGCCAACAACACCTAGAAACTCTGGCAAGTGTTGCGAAATACTTTTCAGACAAAGATAATAGTAAAAACGTGCGCCGCTGTACCAGCGCCAATCAACTCTATAGACTGGTCGCTAATGGCTAACAGGAGCAAGCAATGAAGTTAATGATCGTCAGTGGCCGATCCGGTTCAGGTAAAACCGTCGCCCTGCGAGTACTCGAAGATCTCGGTTATTATTGCGTTGATAATATCCCGGTAAACCTTTTACCCGCGTTGACCCATACCGTCATTAACGACTACGAAAATGTTGCCGTGTCATTGGATGTGCGCAACTTACCGCATAACCCGGAAGATGCTCGCGAGATCATTGATTATTTACCCAGTACGGTTGAGTTAAGCATTCTCTATCTTGACGCTGATGATCAAGAATTGGTGCGTCGTTACAGCGAAACCCGCCGATTACACCCTTTAATTCGTCAAAACATGGCGTTAGATCAAGCGATATCATTAGAGAAAAAGCTACTCGATCCGGTGGCCAGTCGCGCCAACCTTTATATTAATACCACCAGTTTGACGCCACATCAGTTAGCGGATTTAGTGCGTGAACGAGTGATGGGCTCAAAAACCGGTTCTTTGGTTATTGTGTTTGAATCATTTGGTTTTAAATATGGTGTGCCAACCGACGCCGATTATGTCTTCGATGCCCGCTTCTTGCCAAACCCATTTTGGGAACAGGGACTGAAGCCATACAATGGCCTCGATCAACCGGTTCAAGACTTTCTTGCTAGCCAACCGATTGTCACTAAGTTTATTTGGCAGATAAACTCTTTTATGATGACTTGGTTGCCACATTTAGAACGTAATAACCGCACCTATTTAACCATAGCGGTTGGATGCACAGGCGGACAGCATCGCAGTGTTTATATTGCAGAAGCTCTCGCCAAACAATTTCGCAAAGAAGAACGAGATGTGCAAATTCGTCATCGCGAACTTACTAAATAGCGACACTAAGACTCGCGACCAAGTTATCCAGGAAAGCAACGGCCATGTCCACTTGTGAATCACGCTTCGTAAAAATAGAAAATAAACTCGGCTTACATGCAAGAGCTGCAACTAAACTGGCGAAATTAAGCCAAAACTATCGTGCCACCATCACCATTAAACTGGATGACAAGTCCGCCGACGCCGACTCTATTATGGGCTTAATGCTGCTCACTGGCAGTCAAGGAAAAACCGTTGAAGTGATCAGCGAAGGCGATGATGCCGAACAAGCACTGAGCGCGGTTTGCCAATTATTCGGTGATAAGTTTGATGAAGCTGAATAACCAACAACCCCGCTACTAGATTTTTAACACCTCGTTAAGCAACTGATTTAGCAGCCAACTTTTGACAAAAATACAGAACTCGCTGAAATATTAGCTGATAATTTCCGCTAATTACGTTACACTTCAACCAGATAACTCATATTAATGGGACGCAATCTAATCCTATAGGTTTGCTATTCGCGCTAAAATTGTAGCTCAACCCATCAATATCAAAATTAAACAATAACAGCACCCTTGAGCATGAGGTGGAACGTGCCAGAGTTGTCAGAACAGGAAATCAGCCAACAAAGACTACTGGAAATAAATACCGCTCTCGACAGTGGTATGTTCGTGTACGTGCGAAAAATGTTCCAGAGTATGCCTGCCTATGACATAGCCTTATTACTTGAATCATCACCAGCTAAAGGCCGTACTGTGCTATGGCAGCTGGTCGACCCAGATCTGCACGGCGAAATCCTCGAAGAATTATCGGAAGAAGTTCGTAAAGGCATATTGAAAAACATGCAGCCTGAGAAGGTTGCTGCCGCCGCAGAAGGCATGGACATCGATGATTTGGCAGAAGTGTTACGTACCCTGCCAGATTCTGCCTACAACGAAGTACTTGATTCAATGGATGCCCAGGATAGAACCCGGGTAGAACAAGCGCTTTCATACGATCCGGAAACTGCCGGTGGTATCATGAATACCGATGCCATCACATTGCGTCCGGATGTGACCATTGATGTGGTATTGCGCTATTTACGCTTAAAAGCTGAATTGCCGGAAGCGACCGACTCGTTTTATGTGGTTAATCGCGATGACAAGCTCATCGGTAGCGTTTCTCTTGCTTCATTGGTTACCGCAAGACCAGAGCAAACCATTGCGGAAATCACCGATACCGAAACCATCCCGGTTAATGTCGCTATGGAAGATACCGAAGTGGCAATTATGTTTGAGCGCCATGATTGGTTCTCAGCACCGGTCGTCGATGATAGCAATCGCTTATTAGGTCGTATTACCATTGACGATGTGGTCGATATCATTCGTGAAGACGCGGAACACTCCATGATGAGTTTAGCCGGTCTAGATGATGAAGCAGATACCTTCGCGCCGGTTATCAAAAGTACTCAACAACGGTCTGTTTGGCTCGGTGTAAACCTTATTACCGCGCTACTTGCCGTCGCGGTATCGAGCATGTTCGAACCCATTCTTGCAGAAATGGCCATTTTAGCGGTACTTAATACCCTAGTGCCAAGTATGGGTGGTGTGGCTGGAAGCCAAACCTTAACCCTGGTTATTCGTGGTATGGCACTTGGTCATATTGGTGATAATAACGCCCGCACCATCTTAACCAAAGAACTTGCGGTTGGCTTTTTGAATGGTCTAATTTGGTCACTGCTCATTGCCTCTATTGTCTCCTTATGGAAACAAGATCTAATGCTTGGTGGCATCATTGCTTTTGCCATGTTGGCTAACCTCACGGTTGCAGGTCTTGCTGGTGTTATCACTCCATTGGCGATGAAACGCATCAATATTGACCCTGCCCTTGCTGGCGGTGTTATCCTGACGACCATCACTGATGTGGTTGGTATCTTTGCATTTTTAGGCACTGCCACCCTGCTATTAAGCTAATTAAAGCTAAATCAAATCTGCCACGACGATAGCGAATATTATTAAGTGTTAAGTAAAACATTGATTGCTGTGTTATGAGCAGGAGTTATGACTCGTGCCTTGATATGGATATGGGTTTTGCATTGAAACAGGACTGGCTTGCACTAGTTTGCATTAGAACTAATTTGGATTATAACTTAACGGTAATTAACGTCGCTGACAACCTGTACAGCTTGGATTCAATACACTGAATCTCGGCATATGCAGGCGTCAAAGACATGTGAATTCAGGGTTATTGACCTGATACTTGCATCTGTTCGATCAATAAACTGCCGGTTTGGATACTGCCACGCAAATCAAAATCATTGCCGCTTAACACCAGACTTTTGAAAATATCTTTAAGGTTTCCTGCGATGGTAATCTCTGACACAGGGTAAGCTATTTCGCCATTTTCGACCCAAAACCCAGCGGCGCCACGAGAATAATCACCAGTAACAACGTTCACCCCTTGCCCCATTAATTCCGTCACCAGCAAACCAGTACCGAGCTGTTTCAGCATGGCGTCGAAATCACCACCGTTGGCGGATACCTGCCAATTGTGAATCCCACCCGCATTACCTGTGGTTTGTAACCCCAGTTTACGAGCCGAATAACTGGTTAATAAATACGACTGCAAATGACCATCTTTAATGATATCGCGCTCGATTGTCGCAACACCTTCCGAGTCAAAAGCAGAGCTCGCCAGACCGCGCTTTATAAATGGCATTTCTCGTATTTGCAGATGTTCATTGAAAACTTGTTCACCAATAGAGTCTATCAAGAATGACGAGTCACGATATAAATTACCACCACTGATCGCGGAGATAAAATGACCAAACAGACTGTTGGCAACATCAGCACGAAACATCACTGGGCACTTTTGTGTCGCGAGCTTACGACCATTCAATCGAGCCAGAGCCGCATCTGCAGCTTGTTCACCTAAGGTCTTTGGCTCTTGTAAATTGGCAAATTCGCGACTGACACTGTAATTGTAATCACGTTGCATATCGTCCGCGTCGCCAGCGATCATCATACAGGTCAGGCTATGACGTGTACTTGGGTAGGCGACTAATTGACCATGGCTATTGCCATAGACTTTAAAACCTTCGTAACTGGCAAAATTGGCGCCGTCAGAATTGATGATGCGTTGATCACGCTCTAACGCGGCGACTTCAGTCTCACGCGCCAATTCAATTGCTTGGTCTGGCGTTATCGATTGCGGGTGATAAAGATCCAAATCCTCTGGTTCAAATGCTAAGGATTGTTTATCTGCCAATCCTGCACATGGGTCGACAGAGGTATAGTCGGCAATATTAATTGCTGCTTGCACCGATTGCTGCAAGGCGCTATCGGATAGATCCGCTGTCGAAGCAGAGCCTTTACGACCATCTTTATATAAAGAGATGCCTAACGCACCATCGTTATTAAACTCAACCGTGTCAACCTCGCCCATGCGCGTTGAGACACTCAGTCCCTGCATTTTAGAAATCGACACCTCGGCACTGTTGGCACCAAGTTTTTTTGCCATTTCCAGTACTTTGCTGACACTGTCTTTGACTTGTTCTATTGACTGATCAATTGATTGCTTTTGTTCCATGATTTGGCAGATATAGGAATAGACTTAGGGCAAGGATATCACAGCCAGTAATTTTCCCAACGCCAATTCGATAATTTATACAGATAATTTCCAACAAGCCCGCAAATGCGCAGTAAAAACAGTTATAATAAGAAAAACTTAACTTGTTAAAATTTCAGGATATGGCTAGAGAAATTGGCGAATACGATGAAGAAAACGACATTCTTTACGTAAGCAAAACCGAACTTAAACAGGACATGAAAAATCTGGCAAAGCTTGCAGAAGACATTTGCCATATGGGGGCAAAGCAACGCAGTCAATTAGCACTGAATGGTGAAATTGAAGCGGCTTTGGTTGTTGCCGATAAAATCAAAGGTAAACACGATGCCTTTAATCGCAACGTACAATTTATTGCTAAGCAGCTAAACAGTCTTGACGTTGAAGCACTGCAATTACAAATCGATATCATGCAAAACAAGCATGGCATTGCCGAAGTACAGCACCGCTTTTATGAAGAATTGCGTGATGAGATTATTAACGCAGACAACAACCGTATTGAAGCGCTTATTAGCGACAATGCAGGCTTTGATCGGCAACGTTTAAGACAGCTTATTCGTCTGGCAGGCAAAGAAGTAAAGCAACAAAAGCCTGGTAAAAACTACAAAGAGTTGTTTAAGTACCTCAAAGAAAACGTACCATTTAAAAAATAACGGTTCTGCTTTTGCTTCAGATATAAAAAAGGCCCGCTTCCCTATTAAGGGAGCGGGCCTTTTATATTCGCTATAGTGCGGTTACTGAGTGCCGCCTATGGTCATTTCATCGACTTTTAAGGTAGGCTGACCAACGCCAACAGGCACTGACTGGCCGTCTTTTCCGCAGACACCAACACCACTATCTAACGCCAGATCGTTACCAACCATACTTACATTTTGCATCGCTTCCGGGCCGCTACCGATTAAAGTCGCGCCTTTTACTGGTGAGGTGATTTCACCATCTTCAATTAAATACGCCTCAGCGGTGGTAAAGACGAACTTACCTGAGGTGATATCTACTTGTCCGCCAGCAAAGTTTGGCGCATAAATACCTTTCTTCACCGATTTAATAATATCTTGTGGTTGGTGCTCACCAGCAAGCATATAGGTGTTGGTCATACGCGGCATTGGCAAATGTGCATAAGATTCACGACGACCATTACCTGTTGGTTTAACACCCATTAAATGCGCATTATGTTTGTCTTGCATGTAACCACGTAAAATACCATTTTCAATTAAAGTATTGTATTGCCCAGGTGTGCCTTCATCATCAATAGATATAGAGCCTCGGCGTCCTTGCATGGTACCGTCATCGACAATCGTACAATGCTCTGAGGCAACACGCTGACCAATTTTGCCAGAGAATGCTGAAGAGCCTTTTCGGTTAAAATCGCCCTCTAAGCCGTGTCCAACCGCTTCATGTAATAACACACCCGGCCAACCTGCACCTAACACAACCGGCAGCATACCCGCTGGAGCATCAATCGCATTAAGGTTAACCAATGCTTGACGAACCGCTTCTTCTGCATAACATTTGTATCTTGGCTTATTGCCATCTAATTCAAAAAAGTAACTGTAATCAGTACGTGCACCGCCACCAGAATTGCCGCGTTCACGGCGACCATTGTCTTCCACCAACACCGAACAATTCAGGCGCACTAATGGGCGGATATCATTGGCAAAAGTACCATCACTCGCTGCAACTAATATTCGCTCATAGACGCCAGACATACTAACAATGACCTGTTTGACACGGCTATCTTGAGCTCTAGCGTGCGCTTCGACCTCATGCAGTAGATTGATTTTTTTTTCTTGTGCCAAACTTTGCAATGGGTCGTTATGTTGGTATAACGGCGTTGCATCTGTCGGACTAAACACTTTCACCGAGCCAGACTTTTCTTCACTAACAATACTTCTCGCCGCTGTAGAAGCTTTCATTAATGCATCAAGGTTGATGTCATCAGAATAAGCGAAACCCGTTTTTTCACCCGCAATTGCACGCACGCCAACACCTCGTTCGATGTTGTGTGAGCCTTCCTTTACGATGCCATCTTCAAGCATCCAATGTTCATTACTGGATGCTTGAAAGTACAAATCAGCAAAATCAATTTTGCGCGTAAACATATGGTCTAGGCTGCGTTGTAATTCTTCACGGCCTAAATCACTGGCGTGCAGTAATTCTTGTTCAACATGGTTCATTAACGGATCCATCAAGTCAGGGCTCATTGCTGTTCAATGAGCAATTAAAGCGATTATGTTTTGCAACTGGAATACTTTGTCTGACCCGCTTAAGCAGGTCTAAATCCAGCGGCGCGGTTATACTGGTCAGCTCGTCGGTTAAACAGCAAACTACCTCACCCCAAGGGTCGATTATCATCGAATGGCCATAGGTTTGTCGACCATTTTTATGCTCGCCAGATTGGCCTGCTGCAACGATATAACATTGATTCTCTATCGCTCTTGCTTGCAGCAAAGGTTGCCAATGGGCTTTACCGGTAACTTGGGTAAAGGCCGCAGGTACAGCGATAACATTGGCACCTAATGCCGCTAATTGCTGAAATAGTGCAGGAAAGCGCAAGTCATAACAAATACTCAGGCCCAATTGAATATCTTGTAAAGGCTGTTGCACCACCTTGAGACCAGCGTCAGTATATGCAGACTCACGATAGCTTTTTTCACTATCTTCGACATCAACATCAAATAGGTGCAGTTTTTGGTAGTTGGCCAGCAAACTACCGTCTGGTGCAAACAATACACTCGTCGCTTGAAATTTTTCGCCAGTGCCTTGTGTTGGTATGCTGCCTGCCAATAAATATATGGCATATTTGCGGGCAAGCTGCTGCAAACCTTGCTGCATTTTACCTGCGCCTATCGGCTCAGCAATATCCAACTGTTGTTTATCGCGTCCACCAAAAAACAAACAACATTCAGGTAACACAACAAGGTGTTCAGCGGCGATGGATAGAGTCGATAACTGCTGGTCGACAAACGCTAGATTTGCATCAATATCAGGCACCGACTGCATTTGTATCGCCGTCAACTTCGCCATATCAAATATCCGTCGAAGCGTCGCTATTAACGTCAGCGCCGACTTTCTCGTCTAAGACCTCAGTCTCAGGCACTTTAGCACCCGACACCTTGTCAGCCACAAGTTTGTTTTCAATGGCCTTATCTTTTCGCTCAGGCTTTCGAATAGCGTTAGTGTTGGAAGCGGTTTGCACGCCACCGTGTTGGTCTTGTTGCTGCTGCAAGTCACTCAAATCAGGCTTTGACTTACCCACATTGACGTTACGACTTTTGCGATCAACTTCTTTGAAACTTGGCTCGGCAACGGTGCCAGTTAACTCAAAGGTAATCACAGAGATAACTTCGGCCTTCTCAATAGCTTCATTGACCACTAACGCCGCGGCACCGGCAAGTGGATTAAATAGCCAAGCTGCGATAACCGGCAAACTGGAGGTAACTTTCGGTGCAAATGACATTCTATAGTCAAGCTGATGATTCACCAGGCTGGTATTACCTTGGATGGTTAGGTTACCTGCAGCGCCATTCATTTTCAGGTTATCGGTGTAAACAACACCGTTTACGACGGTAAAATCACCTTTGAAATCACTGTAAAACATGCCTTTGGCAAACACATCGCGAAAATCCAGGGTCAATTTACGAATCAAGGATTGCAAACTCAACACACTAAACAAACGAGCGCCTTGGTCACTGACCTCAGCAAGGTAACCATCATCAAGTCTAGCCTTAGCCTTGCCACTCAATGACTCGACATTAAACTGATGCGGCCCACCTTTCCATTTCAATTCATAGCTGCTCTTAAAGCCACTGTCTTTGATTCCAGATTGGATATCAAATATAGCCAGTTCTTTTTCGACGTCCGCCGTATTTAAGGTGCCCGATAATTCCGTGATATCGACAATGCTGTCTTTTCGCCATGAACCACTTAACTTAAGTTCTGTTTTTTTGCGCGTTGCAGTAAAGTCACGCAATAACACCATGCTACCATCGCTCTTTTCCAGCTCAAGCGTGACCTTGCCAAAATCGAATAACTGATATTTACAGCTGTCACAGGTAAGCTTTAAATTAGGAAAATCTGCCGGGCTTATATTTGCTTGCTCCGCATCATTTTTTTCGGGTGCTGGCGGAAATACTTCAACTTGCTCTGGCGGCTCCGTCTGTTCCGTTAATAATTCAGGATCCTGAAAGTGAATAAAATCAGCATCAACTTCTAGCCCACGCTGTTCAAATTCGTGGAAGAATTTTATGCGCCCACGTATCTCATCACTGTTTAGCTGTAATAGCCACCAGTCTTGCTGAAACAATAAATTGAAATCAACATGATGAATAGGCACACCATACAGATCAACAGTGTCAACGTTACCACGAATCCTTTCTGGCGCTTCAAGAAAAGCATAGCTTTCCTCATTGGAAGCAATCTCTTTGTCATCAGGTAATGAATCGATAATGGCAAAAATAAACTTATGCCAAGGATCGTATTCAATACGCTTTAAGCTGGTGGTGATGTGGAAACCATCCATTGGCAACACCATCTTTTGTGTGCCCAGCACCAGTTGCGCGCGTTTAAAGGAAACCTTTTGATGATCAAGCTCGCCGGAGAAGCTCAAATTGTCACCTAAACTTGCCTCTATTGACGATTTATTAGCATCACCCCTTACCTTTACAGCAAGTGAGCGCTTACTTTTTGCTTTTTTCAAATACGGTTTTGGTAAATTTAACTGCGCTTTTTCGAGGTTCGAATCCAAGTCCAATCGATAGGAGATATCTCCCTCACTTGGAATAAATAACTTTAGTTTGCCTTGCCAATCGGCTTGCCCTTGTACATAGGTTTGCAGTGGTTTCGGGATTTGCGCATTGTAGTGCTCAGGCTGCCAAGCAGCATCTAAGTCAATATCAACACGGTAAAAGTCATCCTTAGTCTGGCCTTTAACATTCAACTTCATTGGCATACCACGCCAATAAACATTTATATCTTTGGTGGTAATGTAATCATTAACAAAGGTTAGTTGGCCATTGACGCGATCAAAGTCCATTTCCGGTGCGGCTAAGTTGATCTTGTTATCAGCGAAATTTATCACACCTTTGGCAACGGCGTTGTCGGTGTCAGACAAAGGCAAATCCAGGCTAAACGTGCCGCTAATAAACCCTTCTGGGCCAATATGCTGTAATGTACTACCAACGCTTTCTGCTAATGGGCTGTTATTCATAACATGAGCCACATCTTTGGCTTTGCCTTCGACTTGCGTTCTTACGGTCAATATTGAATCGCCACTCAGGGTCGCAATACCAACCTCAACGCCCTTAGTTTCTATCCCTGCTAACGTGCCGTCGTAAGCCGTTATAAACATAGCATCATTGGTAAAATTTAAGTTGAGATCTGCATCCGTGATGGCAGGCCAAGATGACTCAAATGTATACTTGGCTTTGTGCAAATCCGCATCAACGATAAACGCGCCGGAGCGGTCTAAATAGGGAAAGGTATTAACCGGTCCATTAACCAACACACCAGCTTGCGTTATTTCACCATAGCCAATCGCTTCGGTTAGATACTCAACGAGTCCAGGGTCCATAATAGGTAACGGCAGATAATATTGTGCTTTAGATGCATCACCTTCGGTAACGTATGCATATAAACTTAACCAACCCGGATTATCTGCTTGTTGCTGATATTGCACATCAGCCTCAACGGTTAATTCATCTGAACTAACCTTGATGTCTTCTACCTGCAGACGCCATGCGTCTTGCTGCCAGCTTACATTGGCTTTGGCGTGCAACTCATTAAATGGTATTGGTCTTGAGAAACCGTCAGCAAAGTCTAGTGCACTATCACGGGCAGTGATATTGAGTTGTACTTGCGAGTTGGTCAGTAGTAATTGACCATCTAGGTTAGCGATTCCAGGAATGCCGTTAGCGTGATCAACACCAAATTCATTAATATCGGTTGTTAAGCGAAATTTTGTGCCTTTGCTATGCAGTGAAATATCGGTTAACTCGCCGCGCAAATTCAAACTGGCAAATGCCTTGGCTTGCTCACTTTCTTGTTCAACCACAGAGAAAACTTGCCATAGGTTTTGCAAATCAATATCTGACACATGCAATAGTAACTCGGTGCCATCAACATAGCCGTTAAAGCTTAGCGGTTGCCACGCTTGTTGGTCAAAAAACAACGGCAATTCAGAGCTAAATAATGTGTATGCATGGCCTGGATTATCCATTTCTCGATATAAGCTAATATGACCTTTTGGCAAACTTAACGTGTGTTGCTCGTCAAAACTAAACCAAGAGACTTCATTTTCGCCCAAGGTTAAGTGTGCTTGGGTGAGCTTGCCCTTTTCAATATGCAGCCATGTCTCTAGATTGATGCGACTACTGAATCTATCGGCTCTTTCTCCAAACTGCTCGGTAAGCCAGTCAGTGGCATCTATATCGGTACCGGAGAGATATATGTTGCCTTTAACCTTGTCGCGAGTATTACCTTCAAGATTAATTAACAGTTTTGCGCTTTTAGCGGAGATCCCTTCGATTTCGAGCTTACCTATGCCGTGATGTTTTTTACCATCATTATGCCAAGCCAATTTGCTCAGCAATAGGGTTTGTGTACGCTGACGGTTGGTATGGTGTATTTTCGAATTAATAACCGAGAAACGGCTGACTTGTTTAAATAGCAGCTCAAAAATGGCATCGATATCGGTTTCAGCTTGGGCTCGATCAGCGCTAATTTGAGTTTGATCGAGATTGATCTGTGCACCGTCTAAGGTGAAGTTGTGAATTTTTAGTTTTTGTTGGGTTAAGGTGTACCAAAAATCAAGCCGTACATCGATTTCATTGACACGAACAGACAAGGCCGCAGAGTTAAGTAAGTCGACGTCACGCAAGATCAGCGTTGGACCAAACTTTTCCCAACCCGCGGAAAGTTCGCCAATGCTTATCTCGCCGTCGTAACGGGAGTTGATAACATCTTCAAGCTCTTCTTTAAAGGCGGGTGCATGGGGTAATAATATTCGGGCAGAGGTGATCAAAACCGCAAGCAATACCAACAGTACTGCCAGAGTTTTGTATAACCTGTTTAACCAGGTATTTAAATATGCCCAAAAAGCGTCCACTACATCATCACCACGTCAAACTGCTCCTGGTTATACAAGGACTCGGTTTGTACTCTAATCTGCTTACCGATAAACATCTCTAATTCAGCTAAGTGATGCAGTTCATCTTCATTAAGCGCTTCGGAAACTTTCGGTGCGGCGTAAACAATAAACTTGTCGGCATCATAGGCGCGATTAACTCGCACGATTTCACGTAATATTTCAAAACACACGGTTTCGACTGTTTTTAGTTGGCCTCGACCATCACAGGTCGGACACTCATCGCACAACACATGCTCTAAGGATTCACGGGTGCGTTTACGGGTCATTTCAACCAGACCTAATTGAGAAAAGTTACTGATACTGTATTTAACATTATCTTTAGCCATCGCCAATTCTAAGCTGTGTAATACCCGTTTCTGGTGTTCATTATCAATCATATCGATAAAATCGATAATAATAATACCACCTAAATTTCTCAGTCGCAGTTGTCGAGCAATTGCTTGAGTGGCCTCAATATTGGTATTAAAGATGGTCTCTTCGAGATTGCGATGTCCGACAAAGGCACCGGTATTAATATCTATAGTGGTCATTGCTTCAGTTTGATCAATGATCAAATAGCCACCGGATTTCAATTCAACTTTGCGTTGCAAGGCACGCTGAATTTCGGTTTCGACGGAAAACAAATCAAATATTGGTTTTTCACCTGGGTAATAGGCGACAATATCTTTAAGCTCTGGCACAAACTCTTCGGTAAATTCGCTGATTTGTTCAAAGGTTAATTTTGAGTCAACCCGAATACGCTCTAGTCCGCTGCCAACAAAGTCGCGAATGATGCGACAGGCCAAATGCAAATCCTGATACAAGGCTAAGTCGGTTTGCTTGCGCTGCTTACGTTCACGAACTTTGCTCCACACACGACGCAAAAATTCAGCATCATGGACCATTTCATCTTCACCGGCACCTTCGGCGGCGGTGCGCACAATAAAACCACCATCGTCATCGCAAAAAGGCAACACAATATTACGTAATCGATTGCGTTCTTCTTCGTCTTCAATTCGCTGGGATACACCGGCATGAGAGGAATTAGGCATCATAACCAAATAGCGCGATGCTATGGTTAAGTCGGTGGTCAGGCGCGCCCCTTTAGTGCCCAAAGGATCTTTTACCACTTGCACCATAAGATACTGACCTTCATGCACTAAGGTGCGAATATCGGCCACTTCATTATCATTGCTGTTTGATTCACCACTAGTGATCAATCGCGTACGAATATCCGAGGCATGCAAAAATGCCGCTTTATCTAAACCGATATCAACAAACGCGGCTTGCATGCCAGGCAATACTCGAATGACTTTACCTAAATAGATATTACCGACAATACCTCGCTTAGCATTACGCTCAATATGAACTTCTTGTAATGTTCCATTTTCAATTAATGCCACTCGCGTTTCGCTTGGTGTCACATTAATCAGTAATTCACCGCTCATTATCCACCTGTTGCCCGTTGTGCTTCATTTAGCAATTCTTGAGTTTCGCATAGAGGTAGGCCAACGACTGCGGAATAGCTCCCCTCAATTCGTTTGACAAATTTCCCACCAATCCCTTGGATCCCATAACTACCCGCTTTATCTTGAGGTTCGTTGCTTTGCCAATAGGCTGTTATTTCTTGTTCTGATATTTTTCTAAACTGTACTTTGGTGATAACACAATCGATAAGTTCTTGTTCACCGTTAAAAAGGCAAACGGCGGTCATCACCTGATGTGTGTTTGTAGACAGCATGCTCAGTGTCTTTTGACAATCGGCGAAGTCTTTGGGTTTGCCTAAAATATGCTGTTCAAATACAACTATAGTATCTGAACCCAGTGACCAACAATGTCTATCTGCATCTTTAATATTACCCCAACCTCGAGCCGCTTTTTCTCGCGCCATGCGACAAACATATTGTTCTGCGGTTTCATCAGGTATAACCGCTTCATCAATCTCTGCCTCTACTAGGCTAAAGGATGGCTGCAACTGTGCTAACAGCTCTTTACGTCTCGGTGACTTTGAAGCGAGATATAAGCTCATTAGTGCACTCGAAAATGGCGTCGTACTTTGCGTAGCAGTAAAAACACCACAAACCACAAGGCAGATGAGGTCAATACCGGTTTTAAATAACTGATGGCGAAATCAACATCAAATAAAAATCGTTGAATCCAAAATACAATCAAGTGATACAACGCAACAAACAAGCCTATAATTAACGACTGTTGCCACAGCGAAAAGTTGCGAATTTTTTGATAATTATTGGCACTAACATAGACCACTAACGCACTGGCAAAGGCGTTCACACCAAGAACCGATCCCAATAATACGTCAATGATAAAACCAACAAACCAGCCATATAGCACGTTCACTCGATTTGGTAACGCTAGTGACCAATAAACCAAAACCATTAACGTCCAGTTTGGACGAAATGAATCTGCGCCTAACGGCATAGGGATGATGGTCAATATTAATGAGACCACCAAGGTTATGACAATAACAATATTATTGTTCTTGGCCTTCATTAACCGCTCCTGGTTCCATTGCTTGTTCCGTGTCTACCATTTGTATCGCCTGACTTTGTGGTGGCGTTAATAACAATAGATATCTTAATTTGTCCATCTCAACCAAGGGGCTGACACGGATTTTGGCAAATTCTTTATTGGGGTCTTCAGACACGTAATTGACCGTCGCGACAGGATAGCCTTCTGGGAATTTACCGCCCAAGCCAGAAGTGACTAGCGTATCGCCAACGCGAATATCACTGGAATTTGGCACATGGGTGACATCCATTTGTTTGATACTACCGGTGCCACGGGCAATCACTCTAAGTCCATTGCGATGCACACGCAATGGTATGGCATGACTAATATCGGTAATCAGCAATACTCGGGAATTATTCAGACCTACATGGCGGATTTGGCCAACCACGCCGGTATCATTAACGACCGGCTGACCTTCATAAAGACCGTCGTTTTGGCCTCTATCGATGACTACTTGATGTGAATAGGGATCACTGTCTACCGATTGAATTTCGGCGACCATTTTGTCGATTTTATCGCGAACAGGAGATGACAATAAACTTCTTAGGCGATCATTCTCTTGCTTAAGAATATCCAACTCCAACAAACGCTCACGCAAGAGTAGCTCGTTCATTTGCAGACGTTGATTGTCCATTTTTAATTGCTGACGAGTAACAAGGTTTTCTGATGCGTAATCCATTACTTGCCTTGGGGTACTGGCGATGTACTGTAATGGGCTGACCATCGATTGGAAAACCCCGCGAACTGCGTCAAAGCTAGCAAGTTTATGATCCAATAAAATCAACAGCATAGATAAAATCAATGCTGTAAACATACGTCTGTGACTGGAGTAGCCTTCAATAAATATTGGCGTCATAAATATCGCAAAGGCAGCTTAAGCTGCCTGTGTATTACAATTTAATCCGGTACGGTTTACTCGTAAGCAAACAGATCACCACCGTGCATATCAATCATTTCCAGTGCCTTACCGCCACCTCGTGCAACACACGTTAGTGGATCGTCAGCAACAATAACCGGAATGCCCGTTTCTTCGGCAAGTAATCGATCTAAGTCTTTCAACAAAGCACCACCACCGGTCAACACCATACCGCGTTCAGAAATATCTGACGCTAGTTCTGGTGGACATTGTTCAAGTGCAACCATAACCGCACTGACAATACCAGTAAGAGGTTCTTGCAAGGCTTCAAGAATTTCATTGCTGTTCAGCGTGAAACTTCTTGGCACACCTTCAGCAAGGTTACGACCACGAACTTCGATTTCCATCATCTCTTCGCCTGGGTAGGCACTGCCGATTTCTTGTTTGATGCGCTCTGCGGTTGCTTCACCAATCAAACTACCAAAGTTACGACGTACGTAGTTAATGATGGCGTCATCAAATTTGTCGCCACCAATTCGCACTGAAGATGAGTAAACTAGGCCATTAAGTGAGATGATACCAACTTCAGTCGTACCACCACCAATATCAACAACCATAGAACCTTCTGCTGCAGATACAGGTAAGTCAGCACCGATTGCCGCCGCCATAGGCTCATCAATTAGGTAAACATCACGTGCACCAGCACCAAGTGCTGATTCTTTAATCGCACGTCGCTCAACCTGTGTAGAACCACAAGGAACACAAACCAATACTCTCGGGCTTGGACGCAAGAAGTTATTTGAATGAACTTGTTTGATGAAGTGCTGCAACATTTTTTCAGTAACAAAAAAGTTGGCGATAACACCATCTTTCATTGGACGAATAGCCTCAATATTACCCGGCGTACGACCCAACATTTGTTTTGCTGCAGTACCGACAGCGGCAACACTTTTATTGCCACCAGCTTTGTCTTGACGAATCGCAACTACTGACGGCTCGTCAAGAACAATCCCCTGATCTTTAACATAAATTAAAGTATTGGCTGTCCCCAAATCAATAGACAGGTCATTTGAGAACATTCCACGTAAAACTTTCAACATGTGGAGGTAATTCCTTTAGCTTGTTTGCTGGGTATAATGATGGTTTCGAAAACCAACATCGTAGCCAAGCTTTATTATCATTAGAGCGCGTTGTTTTTTGTGATGTTTAAACCAACCAAAGTTTAACCATTACAAGGCAACACATCCTAGGTAAATTTTTCTTAAATAATACGCTTATCATACCCGACTCTGCCCTAAAAGACAGGGGTAAACATGAAAAAACAGCAAAAAATTTCACCTATGCAAAACTAAGCGTTAATTTTCAATATTTAGCCATTCGTCAATTATTAACAATCGTAGGAAAAATACGGCGAATATCGCATAATGATGACTTCAATCAGTGGTGCCAATATACAACTTCAAGCTTTACAATGATTCATTTTTGCCAAGCTGATATGATAAAATTCGGTAACTCAAAACAGTACAATGCAAGTAACCATTATTTCATTATAAATAAGGAAGATAAAAGCGTTACAGATGAGTCCGTTACAGCCAATTTTAATTGATGAATTTAAACACGCAGGCATCGAAGTAATGATCAAGCGTGACGACTTATTGCACCCGATTATCTCCGGCAATAAATGGCGTAAACTAAAGTACAACCTACTTGAGGCGAAGAACCAAAGTATCAAAAAGGTTATTAGTTTTGGTGGTGCCTATTCAAATCACATTCACGCCCTAGCGTACGCCTGCAAATTACAGCAGTTAGATTGCCTCGGCATTATTCGTGGTGAGTCCGAATACCAAAACAACTTTACCTTAAGTTGGGCTAGGCACTGGGGAATGAATTTACAATTTGTCGATAGGCAGACCTATCGATTACGCCATCAACAAGCATTTTTGCAGCAACTAGCCAGTCAACATGAGCGCAGTATGATCATCCCGGAAGGCGGTTCAAACCATTTAGCCTTACCCGGTATTGCCGAAATCATTGATGAGCTTGAACTGCAAACAAAGTATGACTACCTCATTACCCCCGTCGGTAGTGGCGGCACCTTAGCTGGTTTGATACAGGCTGATAAAAATCGCCATCAATTACTGGGTATTTCGGTTTTAAAACAAGACGGCTATCTCGAGCAAGAAGTCGCAAATTTACTGCCGCAATCGGCTCAAGATTATCCTAACTGGCGCATTATTAATGACCATCATTGCGGCGGCTATGGTAAGTTCAAAGCAGAGCATGTCGCACAAATAGCCGATCTCATACAGCGCACGAATATTCCATTCGAACCGGTCTATTCGGGTAAGATGATGCTGGCTTTAATGGCTATGGCCAAGTCAGGTTATTTCGCACCAGGCAGTCGCGTTGTGTTGTTACATACAGGAGGGTTACAGGGCTTAGGTGGGTTGGCGCAGCGCCAGCGTATAAATCCTAGCGACTTTATTATGCCAATTTCGGCGCCAGATTCGGAACAGTCAATTAAATAATATATCAGGCCAGTAAATACCGGCCCGACATAAACGTCTTAACTGTTTTTTTAAAGCATACCAGATAGCGACGTAATCAAACCTTGGCGCAATGCCGGTTCCGCCTCTTCAAATTTAAGGTTGGCTTTATTGGCCAGTGAGACAATGCGAGTTTGATACTTTTTACGATCGACAACTTCCGACGACGTTTGTGTTTTCGAACCCGATTCACCTTGTTTTAATACGGCTTTCTCTGATTGATTTACGCGTACACCGTCTTTGGCTTTTTCAGAAATCTGAATATCGGTGATCATGGTAAATAAATTATCATCGACCATAGCATCAAAGATAACCCCTAGGCCTGCACCGGCAACGCCTGCGGCTATTTGCCCTGTACCATCACCAAATTGTGCGCCCGCGGCGGCACCAGCGACAGCTGAGCCGAAGGTACCGAACGAATCACCTGAGCGTAAATCGGTACGACCCACTTGTAATACGTTAACTTGCAACCAATAGTGTGCTGCTTCTGGATCATCTATAACTTGGTATCCTTTAGCTGCAATGGCATTTCTAACTTCATTTTCATAGGTCAAGCCAGGCTTGTCGGATGTATTGCGCAGTTGCAAAAACACCGTGCGTTTATCCGCTGATACCGGGTCTAACCAGACGGTTGAAGACATTTTCGTTTGCACATCCAAATTGCGCTTTTTAACCGATGTGTGCAAGGCACCGCAACCGGCTAGCGACAGCGTGAAGATGGCAAGTAATAGTGTGGCAAAATACTGCTTGTACTGTTTCATTATCGTTCCTCGTTACAAAATGCCAGACATTGACTGTATCAATCCCTGTAATAATTGTTGTTCAGCTTCTTCAAAGGTCAAATTAACCTGATTAGCTGTAGATGTTATGCGTGTCTGATACTTTTTGCGGCCTACAATCTCAACACTGTCTTGTTGGACGTTGCCTGATTCACCTTGTTTTAAGGTCGCCTCATTCGTTTCGGTTACTCTGACACCATCTTTGGCTTTCTCTGAAATCTGCAAATCAGTGATCATGACATAGACGATATCGCTAACCAAAGCATCGGTAAGCACACCAATTAAACCGCCGACGACAGTTGCCGCAACCTGGCCATCACCATCGCCAAACATTGAGCCTATCTGTGCGCCTTGAATCGCGGCGCCATAACCTTTGTCGCGACCATTGACGCTACGTAAATCGGAGCGACCTACTTGCAAGACATTAGCTTGAATCCAGTAATGTGCCTGATCAGGATCATCAACAATGGTGTAACCTTTGGCGGCAATCGCATTGGCTACCGGGGTGGCATAATCTATTTGTTGTTTATCAGAGGTATTTCTTAATTGCAGATAAACGGTGCGTTTTTCTGCTGGGACAGGTTCAAGCATTATCGTCGCAGACATTTGAGTCTCGACCTGTAAATCCTTTTTATCGACCGCAGTATGCAAAGCCCCGCAGCCAACCACACCCCAGGATAAAATAAAAAATAGTATAAGTTTCATACCTTTAAAAGGCATACATCTACATCCTGTATAAGCTTATAGTTGATATCATCATACTCCATAAGACCTCAGAAAGTCGAAAATTGCTCAATTTTTTTGTAACTGAATTTGAAACTAAGCATGTTTCACTGAATGCAAAGACAAAAAAGCCCGACTAATTAATATTAGTCGGGCTTTTTTTAAATCGAAAAAATATTTCGATTAAGCTTCCGCGATAACAACAACTTTAACAGTTGTGTCTACGTCCGCGTGTAGGTGGATAGTGATTTCATATTCACCAGTTTCACGGATAGTACCTAGAGGAAGACGAACTTCAGCTTTAGCAACTTCAACACCAGCTTCAGTTAAAGCTTCAGCGATGTCGTTAGTGCCGATTGAACCGAATAGTTTACCTTCGTCACCTGCTTTAGAAGCAATAGTTACTTCAGCAAGTTCAGTAAGCTTAACAGCGCGAGCTTCAGCAGCTGCTAATTCGTCAGCTAGTTTAGCTTCAAGTTCAGCACGACGAGCTTCAAAGTGCTCAACGTTCGCTTTAGAAGCGATTACTGCTTTACCTTGTGGAAGTAGGAAGTTACGAGCGTAACCAGATTTCACTTCTACCTGATCACCCAGGCCGCCTAACTTGGCAATTTTATCAAGAAGAATTACTTGCATGTTAATAGCCCCTTTAGGTTACTTGTGTAGATCTGTATATGGTAGCAAAGATAAGTAACGAGCACGCTTGATCGCACGACCAAGTTGACGTTGATACTTAGCTGACGTACCAGTGATACGGCTAGGAACGATTTTACCACTTTCAGTGATGTAGTTTTTTAATGTAGCGATATCTTTGTAATCGATTTCTGCTACACCTTCTGCGCTAAAGCGACAGAACTTGCGACGTCTAAATAAACGAGACATGGATTTCTCCTAATTAATCATTTCTACGTTTTGGGCATGCAGTACCAAAATCGGATTTCCGTTTCTGGATTCATGACGGTTAATAAAACCTGTCACTTTTACTTGTGTACCCAATACTAATTCACGAGATAAATTTTGTGACCAACTACCTGTTGCCACCACCTGCATTCTGACGAATGACTGACGATTCAAGCCTGCTTCGGTTTGCGTTGACTTATGGTCAATTGAAAACTTGCAGTGGGCTATACCAGCTGGTGTTATCGACAATTGCGGGGCTCTCATAACCTCGCCTGTCAAAACAAGACAATTTTCAGTCACTAATTACTATTCTTCGCTTGCAGCTTCTTCAGCTTTTGCTTCAGCAGCTGGCGCTTCTTTAGCAACTTCTTTTTTCTCGCGACGGTCTTGACGTTCTTCTTTGGCAGCAGCCATTGGAGACGCTTCAGTTACCGCACCTTTAGTACGCATGATCATGTTACGGATAACTACATCGTTGTAACGGAAAGAAGTTTCTAATTCATCAACTACTGACTGTGGCGCTTCAACGTTCATAAGAACGTAGTGTGCTTTGTGCAGCTTGTTGATTGGGTAAGCTAGTTGACGACGACCCCAGTCTTCTAGACGGGTGATCTTGCCTTCAGCAGCTTCGATCATATCGGTATAACGTTGGATCATACCGTTAACTTGTTCACTCTGATCAGGGTGAACCATAAATACGATTTCGTAATGACGCATTACGAGCTCCCTACGGTTGTAGCCTCTTTCTGGCTCAGCCACACCAGCATAAAGGCAAGGAACGAATAAAGTGGCTGAATTAAGCTGGCGTATTGTAGGGAAAATGAACAGTAAAGGCAAGTAATTGTTTGCAACCAAATTACCGAGCCGCTTAGATTTATAAACAGCTCAGCAAAATAGTTATAATTATCTGAATATGAAAGGATTATCTAATCGATTTAGCTGTGAAGACGTTGTCGAACAATTTCAAATAAACAGATGCCTGAGGCAACCGATACATTCAAACTGGAGACTGAACCTGCCATTGGCAACTTAACCAACTCATCACAGGTTTCTCGCGTGAGACGGCGCATGCCCTTGCCTTCTGCGCCCATAACCAATGCCATTGGCCCGAGCAACTTACACTCATATAGGCTATGTTCAGCTTCTCCAGCGGTGCCGACTACCCAAACACCAAGCTGTTGCAATTGTTTTAATGCTCTAGTTAAATTAGTCACTTGCACTAATGGTACGGTTTCAGTCGCACCTACCGCGACCTTACGCACTGTTGAGGTGATGCGTGCCGCATTATCTTTTGGCACGATGATAGCTTGCACGCCAGCGGCGTCGGCGTTACGTAAACAGGCACCAAGATTGTGCGGGTCAGTTACCCCATCCAACACCAAAAAGAATGGTACCTGACCACGCGCTGTTGCATCATTCAATATCGTATCAAGGTCTTGCTCGCTATAAACCTTACCAGGCTTAACTCTGGCAATAACGCCTTGATGTTGCTCACCGCCGCTTTTGTCATCCATCGCCTTACGGTGGGTAAATTGCACGGCAACACCGTATTTACGAGCCAAATTAATGATCGGCATCATGCGCTCATCTTCCCTGCCTTTGAGACACCAAATTTCAATAAAGCGCTCAGGGGCGCGTTTAATTAGGGAATTAACGGCGTGTATACCAAATACCAATTCATCTTGCTTAGCCATGTGTCGATTATTCTCTTTTACTGTGTTACTTGGTGAATTCTAAGATTTTGTGCGTTTGCGCGCATTCTTTCCAGGCCTTGGTTTTGCCTTGTTGCGACGGCTCGCTTTAGACTTGCTTTTGCTCTTTTTCGCTGGTTTATCATCTTTGTTTGTTTTAGCCGAACCTCGCGACCATAAATCAGGGCCTTGTTCAGCTTTTTTAGCGGCCTTCTTGTTGGCATTCTTTGTCTTCTTGCGAAGGTTTTTACCAGCACGCTCTAATACCGCATTATCGCCGGCCAAAATAAGATCAATTTTCTTCTCTTCAAGATTTACCGCTGCCACTTGCACACTGACTATATCGCCAACATGGTAGGTTTGCTTGGTTTTTTCACCAACTAAGCACATACGTACTTCATCATGTGAATAAAAGTCTTTACCCAAAGAGCTGATGTGTACCAAGCCTTCGATATGAAAGTCTTGCAGGCGGGCGAAGAAACCAAAGTTAGTGACCGTGGCAATAACCCCGGTGAATGTATCACCGACATGGTCTTGCATAAACTCACACTTAAGCCAGTCAGCCACTTCACGTGTTGCCTCATCAGCACGACGTTCCGTCATTGAGCAGTGCTCGCCTAATTCGGTGACTTGTTGCTCATCATAGGTGTGAAAGCCGGCGTTGACTCTGTCAGTTTGCTGCTGTTCAAGTACGGCTTTAATGACTCTGTGCACCACCAAGTCCGGATAACGACGAATTGGCGAGGTAAAGTGCGCGTATTGCGGCAGGGCCAATCCAAAGTGACCGATATTCTCAGCCTGATATACTGCTTGTTTCATCGAGCGCAGCATCATTGTTTGAATCAGTTCTTTGTCTGGTCGCTCGGCAATGCGTCCAGCTATTTCACCAAAATCGTGTGGCTCAGGCTCTTCTTTCTTGGCTAATTCAATACCAAGTTCAGCCAAATAACTAACAAGGTTGTTGTATTTTTCTGAGTTTGGCTTGTCATGAACACGAAATAAGCCCGGCTTTTGATGCTTCTCGATAAATTTAGCGGTAGATACGTTTGCCAGAATCATACACTCTTCAATGATTTTGTGTGCATCGTTGCGTACCACAGGCTCCACTGAGTCAATTTTACGATTGGCGTTATAAATAAAGCGTACTTCTTCGGTTTCAAATTCTATTGCACCACGATTGCGACGTGCATGCACTAGGGCATGATACATAGCGTGTAATTGCTCAAGATCGCTGACTTGCTCAGCATATTGTTGGCGCAGTTCTTTATCACCGTCTAATATGGCAGCGACTTTGGTGTAGGTAAAACGTGCATGCGAGCGCATTAATGCCGGATAAAACTTAGAGCCAGTCAATTTACCATTGGCACTAACCGTCATCTCACACACCATACATAGGCGGTCAACGTCAGGGTTTAATGAACACAAACCATTAGATAGTACTTCCGGTAGCATAGGGACAACTTGATTTGGGAAGTATACTGAATTCCCGCGCTTAATCGCCTCTTCATCTAGTGCGGTACCAGGTCGAACATAATAACTGACATCGGCAATAGCGACCCACAAACGCCAACCACCGGAAGGCTTACTTTGACAATAAACGGCGTCATCGAAATCGCGCGCGTCTTCACCATCGATGGTTACTAACGGTAAATCACGCAGATCGACGCGCCCCTGCTTAGCGGCTTCATCGACTTCACTATCAAGATTGTCGATTTCTTCAAGCAAAGCCTGCGGCCAGCTATGAGGAATATCGTGACTGTGTATTGCCACCTGCACTTCCATGCCAGGTGCCATATGCTCACCGAGCACTTCAACCACTTTACCCAAGGCGGTACTGCGCTTTGACGGGCGCTGAACTAATTCAATAATAACCATGTTGCCATGACGGGCGCCAAGGCGTTTGTCGCTAGGGATGATGATCTCATGGCATATACGCGCGTCTTCAGGCACAACCGTGATCACCGAATGCTCGACAAATATGCGGCCAATGATTTTTTCTTTACGAGGCACCAGCACATCAAGCACTTTAATTTCTTGGCGACCTTTGGCATCGTCACTTGCCGTAACCCGCGCTTCAACCACATCACCATGGATCAAGTTACGCATTTCATAAAATGGAATAAACAAATCTTTATCGCCGGTATCTGGTTTTAAGAAACCAAAGCCGTCTCGATGACCGATAACTTGACCGGTAATAATTTGTTTTTCTGTGGCAATGGCGTATTGCTTAAATTTGGTAAAAACTAATTGACCAGAATTTTCCATCGCTCTTAAACGACGTTTAATGGCAATTTTTTGCTCTTCCTCGCGATACCCCAAGGCTTTGATGATTTGCGCCAGGCTCATTGGAAAACCCTTTTGTTCGAGAAGATTTAGAATATATTCTCGACTGGCAATTGGCTTGTCATATTTAGCAGCTTCGCGCTGAAAATTGGGATCTTTAGATTTCACGATTTGATCTGTCTGGTTTTTTAGTTAGTATACCACCTTAAATTTAAATGTGGCTTGAATTTAATTTGCTAGGTGTCGGTGGGTAACGCTGCCGATAAAAGTAAAATCGAATCAAGTTAGCTAAAGGAAGTATAAAATGATTAAAAAAGTATTACTCGGCGCCCTGATCAGCCTTTCAACCATGTCGACTGCATTTGCAGCTCACCCTATGTGTGGCGAAACAGAGCTTGCACGCATCATGTCTGACATGAAGAACAATATGAAAGCGATTAAAAATTCATTTAAACGTGGTGAGCAAGAATTACTAGACGACGCTGCAAAAGCGTTATTGTCGAACATTCGTGAAAGCGATACTTTAGTGCCATTGTCTATTTCAGATAAACAAGAACTAAGCGAAGAGCAAAAGAAACAGTTCAACGATTACCAAAAAGGCATGGCTGCACTTGAAGAAGCGGCCATGGAACTAATCGCTGCCAAAGATGATGCTGAACGCAAAGCGGCAATCGGTAAAATCGGTAAAACCGCAAAGAAAGGTCATAAAGCCTTTAAAATGGATTGCGACGAGTAAGTTCGCCCGCGGTAACCATTATGCAGTCGATACGTGTTTGGGATAACTTTACCCGCTTATATCATATCAGCCAGCTGATACTTCTCGGTTTGCTTTGGTATAGCGGTGATAATGCTGACTTTGAATTGCATTTTCAGTGCGGATTCGCCTTGGCCGGCCTATGGATTACTCGCATCATTTGGGGATTTTGTGGCAGCGATACATCAAGATTTGGCCACTTTATCAAATCCCCTTGGCGAGTGTTAAAAGCTTGGCGGAGCAACCTAATAGTCCAGCCACATCAAGGTCATAACCCGGTTGGCGGTTACATGGTGTTGGCATTGTTAGGCACCTTATTTCTGCAAATTATCACCGGCTTATTTGCTACCGATGATGTGTTGGCAGAAGGCCCGCTTTACGCATTTGTCAGCGAAAGTACGGTTGAATTCATGGACAGTCTGCATGCTAGCAATTTCGATATTTTACTGATTTTGATAGCCATTCATACCCTAGCCGGTATTTTGCATTTAATACGTGGTGATAATGTCATCAAAGCAATTATTACTGGTAAAAAGAAAGTGCCGGTTAAATATGCGGTCACTGAGCACAATTTTAAATCAGCGTTATTGCCGACCATTGTATGGTTGTTCGTTGCCGCCATACTCTATTATTTGGGTATGTCTTACGCCAGCTATTAATTGCGTCAGTAAAATATTTTGAAAACAAAAGGCTCAACGTTATCGCTAACAGTTGAGCCTTTTTAATGATGACAAGCGATTAATTTATAATTGCTTTACGGTATAACCTTTATCTTTTAAAGTTTTTAATACACCGTCACTACCGACTAAATGCAGGGCACCGACCAGAACAAATTCCACTTCATCGGTTTTGAAGTAGCTTTCGATATCATCAATCCAATTATTGTTGCGAGTCACAATCAATGAATTGTATGATTTTGGAAATTTGTCTTTCCAATCTTTTGCCGCTAAATCAAACAGAGCTTGGCTATCACCGTCGCGCCATGCAGCTTTCATTTCTGCCATCATATCCGCTAGGCGACCCATATCATCTAAGGTGTAATTGATGTATTCATCTTCATAACCTTGACCCATATTGGCCAAAAACTCTATTTGCTCTTCTGGCAGCTCTAAAAATTTAAAGGATTTATCATCATTATTGCCGCGCATGGTGTAGAACATATCAACACCGGTACCGCCAATTCCAAGGCGTTGCAGTTCAATCATGGTCAAGGTGATTGACAACATTGATGGCTTTAACGGTTTTAACTGAGCAATGGGTAACTGACGCTCAGTCATATAGGTATTAAGGCGTTTCACGGTTTCAGGTTTTAAAACATCTTCATAGGTTCGACCATCCTGATAGGTCATCTTCTTCATCATTTGTTGCTGAAATGCCGGCGTTTGTGTGGCACTCATGTCCATTTCAAGAACCAGTATCTGTGATTTACTATACGCTTGCTCAAACGCTTCAGGTAATGGGTAATCACTTTGCGCCAGTACATGCACGGTACCACCAAGATAAACCGTCTGACCGTCTTTACTGACTTGCCAAACTGGTGATTTCGCACTGGCAATCGTGGTAAACAAACATAGTGTCGCCGCTGCGGTGAACTTCCATAGTCGATTCATATTTTTTCCTTTTTATTGGGTTTTCTCAAACTCATTTTAGGCCAAATAACAAAAAGGCCAATATCTGATATTGGCCTTTTCTTTTTCATTTGTAAATTATTGGTTACTTGCTAGCAGACTCGCTTGAACGAAACTCGGTGTCTGCTTGAGCGGAAAAATAAGCGAAAATGGTATATACCGCGGTGTTTTGCTGCAAATCTTCTGGATTAACTTTATCCAAGGTATCGTTCTCGGTATGGTGAATATCGAAATAACGAGTGCCATCTGGGGTAAAGTTCATCGCAGGAACGCCTTTATCGGTTACCAAGCCCATATCAGACTGGCCACGACCTTGGTTCGCAGTATTGTATGCCACACCCAATGGTTTTAGATACGACGCCAGCTCATCAATAGCTGGTACCGCTGCGTCGGCGACATTAGACTGCATCGCGTAAATCTTACCAAGACCAAAGTCCCACTCTGCAGCGATAACATGGTTTGCCAAGGTGTCTTTTTGATTGATGACATACTGTTTAGCACCTAATAGGCCAACTTCTTCACCAGCAAATAAAATAACACGAATAGTACGCTTTGGACGCTCAGCTAATTTACCAATATGAGCCGTAGCCGCCATAACCATAGCAACACCTAAACCATCATCAATTGCACCAGTGCCAACGTCCCAACTATCAAGGTGAGCACCAAGGGCAACGATTTGCTCTGGCAATTCTGAACCGGTGATTTCACCAATAACGTTAGCGCCTTTTACCGTTACCACTTCATTACGCATCGCCGTCACTTTTAATGAAAATTGCACTGGCTTATTACGTTTAAATTGGTTTACCAACAGGTCCGCATCAGGGTTTGATAACGCAACCGCCGGGATACGTTTTACGCCATTTTCATAGCGGGTAATACCTGTGTGTGGGGTACGATTATCGTCAGTACCGACAGAACGCATAATAAAACCAACGGCACCTTTTTGTGCGGCAACACTCGCACCACGTACTCGCGCCCCCACCGCTTTGCCATAACCTTTACCGGTCTTAAAGCGTTCCATACGGTAAGATACAAAGGCAATCTTGCCTGTTAGGCTATCTGCTTCAGCGGCTTCTAGATCAGCCAATGTATTAAAATGAATAACCTCAGCTTCAATGGCTTTATCACCGGTACCAACGCTTTCCCCTAAGGCAATGGCTTTTACAGGTTGTGGGAATGGCGCCAATACTTTTGCTTCAACGTCGCCACGAATCCACTGGAAATGAGCAACCTCTTCGGTCCAGACTTTATCAAAGCCAAGACTTTGCATCTTTTCTACAGCCCACTTTATGGCACGTTTGTCACCTTCGGTGCCAATCATACGCGCACCAACTTCAGTCGTTAATGACTCTTCAATTTCATAGGCTAAATCTGAGCTCAAGGCGGTCTCGCCCAATTGTGTCAATTGCGCTCGTTGTTCTTCGCTAAGAACCGAGGCTTGTTTTGCTGATACCGAAGCGGTAACCAAAAGCGCTAGCGAAACCGTTAGCGACAAAACTTTATTCATCATAAATGTATCCCAACATGCATGCCTGACCATACGGATTGTCAGTCAGGCTTATTAAACTTCTTCAAAGGCTGGAGCCGGTTGCCATTGTACATGCTTTTTCGGCTGATGTTTATAGTCACGTATGGCTAATAAACAAGGGGTTAAGATCAACGTCAGCAAGGTAGCAAATGCTAAGCCGCCAGCCACGGCGGTGGCCAATTGCGCCCACCACTGAGTTGACGGTGCGCCAAAGCTGATATCACGGCCAACAAAGTCGATATTCATTTGTAATACCATGGGCATTAGACCCAATATGGTGGTAATTGTGGTCAATAATACCGGTCGTAAACGTTGCGCGCCGGTGCGTAAAATGGCATCTTTTGCCGCCAAACCTTGGGCCCGTAACACATTATAGGTATCGATCAGAACGATATTGTTATTAACCACAATGCCGGCCAATGAAATCACCCCCAGCCCTGACATGACAATGCCAAATGGTTTACCGGCAATGAGCAGCGCTAAGAACACACCTACGGTTGAAAATAACACCGCCGATAAAATCAAAAACGATTGATAAAAGCTATTAAATTGGGTCACCAAGATAATCGCCATAACAAACAAGGCAACGCCAAAGGCATTAAGCAAAAAGTCTTGTGACTCCTGCTGATCTTCATTTTCGCCAGTGAACTTAACGGCAACGCTATACCAATCAACATCCAGTTTTTTTAAATCTTGTTGTAGTTTTGGCAATTCTTGAGATAACAAAACCCCTGATGCCATATCCGCTTGAATGGTAATCACTCGACGTGAATCAATACGACGAATCACGTCAACTTTTTGTGCCGCCTTTTTCTCGACAAAATTAGTCACCGGCACTAAGCCATCATTGGTTTTTAAACGCAGCTCATCCAAACGAGTAATGCTGCGTTTCTCAGGAGGAAAACGCACACGAATATCTAATTCATCGTCCACATCATCTGGGCGGTATTCACCGAGCTTCAAACCATTGGTAACCATTTGTACTGAGGTACCGACCAAGGTTGCATCAGCACTGAAGGTGGCCGCTAACGCACGATCGACTTTTAATTGCCACTCGATGCCAGGCTTTGAACCGCCATCTTCGACATTAATAAATTTGTCGCTGGCCATCATCGCTTGAGAAATCTTGCGTACCGCGTCTTGTAACTTATCTGGATAACGAGATGATAACTCTAATGCGATATCCTTGCCCTGCTGAGGCCCCATTTTATCTTTACGCACTTCCACTTGTACGCCGGCGTAATTGTCGACTCGACGATGAATATCCTGCACCACATCCTCCGCCGACTCGCGGAACTGCCAATTCATTAAATTAACCCGCAAACGACCAACAATATCTTCGCCGCCGACGCGCGTATAAAGCGATTTGATCGCCTCAATATCAAGGACGCGATGTTCTATTTCGCGCATGATTTCATCTTTTTCATCAATTGACAGATCGCCAAATGAACGCACAATAACGTTAATGCCGTCAGGTTCAACATCTGGGAAGAATTCACTACCTAGACCTGAGCTCCAATAATTGGTGAACACCGTCACGGCTAGCAATAACGTAAAAGCGAGTACTTTTGCTGGATGGCGTATCGCCAGCGTTAACAGGCGTAGATACTTGCCCATAAAACCGCTTATTTTGCTTAAATCACCGCTTTCTGCCAAGAGTAATTGTTGCTTTTGATTGGCGCTTATTGGGCGTGGTTTGCCCCACAGGGCGCCCATGGTTGGCACGAAAATTAACGCCATAAGCAGTGATGCCGTTAATACCGCAATTAGGGTTATTGGCATGAACTTCATAAATTCACCCATCATCCCTGGCCAGAACAATAAAGGTGCAAAGGCTGCTAACGTAGTCGCGGTTGAGGCAATGATTGGCCATGCCATTCGTTTTGCTGCCAAGGCATAAGCTTGCTCTTTATTCATGCCTTCACCCATTTGCCGGTCGGCAAACTCGGTGACAACAATAGCGCCGTCAACAAGCATGCCGACCGCCATGATTAAGGCAAATAGAACCACAATATTAACGGTCAAGCCAAATACCGCCAGCACCAAAATACCGGTTAAAAATGATCCCGGTATGGATAAACCGACCAGACTGGCGGTTCGTGCGCCAAGCGCTGCGACAATGACAATAACCACCAATACGACGGCTGAGATCACGTTATTTTGCAAATCACTCAACATGCTTTTCACAAAGCGAGATTGGTCACCGGTATAGTTGACTTGAATATGTTGCGGCCAAGCTTGGCGCTCCGTTTCAATTAACGCTTTGACATTATCGACTGTTTCAATAATGTTTTGCCCAGGGCGTTTTTTCACTTCAATAGACACCGCACGCTCGCCATTGATACGGGCGTATTCCGTAGGATCTTTATAGGAGCGGCGGACAATAGCCAAATCAGCAAAGGTGATGACTCTATCACCGTCTACTTTAATCGGCAGTTCCATTAAATCTTTTACTGTTTCAAACACCGACGGCACTTTAATGGCAAAACGGCCACGTCCGGTGTCCATGGTACCGGCAGGTACCAAACGGTTGTTGCGGGTAACCAAGTTAAAAATGTCGTTTTGATCAAGCCCATAACTTTCCATAAGCAATGGGTCGACGATGATCTCCAACATATCTTCGCGATCACCACCAATATCGACTTCTAATACCTGTGGCATGCTGGCAATTTTATCTTCTAAGCTCCTTGCCAAGTTAATCAAGCCTCGCTCGGTAACCGGACCGGATAAAAACACTGTTACCGCCGGTTGTTGGTTGGCCATGGTGACTTCTCGAACTACTGGTTCTTCAGTTTCATCAGGCAATTTGGCTTTCGCTAGGGTAACTTTGTCTCGCACATCAGCAAGCGCCTCTTTGGCATCGAAACCGGGCACAAACTCAAGGGTGATACTGGCATAGCTTTCGCTGGCAACCGCGCGCATTTCTTTAATACCTTCAATGGATTTGAGCTCATTTTCCATCGGCCTAACGAGCATGCGCTCAGCGTCTTCAGGAGATATGCCATCATGGATCATCGATACATAGATTTGCGGTATGGTGATATCTGGGTTTGATTCCTTAGGAATGTCGATATAGGTGAGTGCGCCGCTGATCAACAACAACGTAAATATCAATAAGATGGATCGGGTGCGGACAATCGCCGCATCTATCATCGCCAGCATCTAGTCGTTTGCCTCGACAGCCTCAACTTTATCGCCTGGGCGCACAAATCCTTGTCCCAGAGTAATAATACGTTGCTGCTCTCCTAAGCCCGTTAACCAGATACCGTCTTCTTCGCTTTTAACAATTTGGATTTTGGTAAATACAACATGATCATCAACCACCGATTTAACCCCAATATTGCCGACTTCATCAAGCGCTAATAACGCTGGCGTCAGTTTGATTGCTGGCACCATAGCCATTGGCATGTCAACTTCAGAACTGATGCCTGCAAGGTATTTCAAATCAGGGTTGTCGATGGCGATTTCCGCTTTAAAGGTATTGGTGCTTTCATTGGCGACACTGGCAATGTAACGCACCTTGCCTGTTAGACGCTGTTTATTGAGCAGAGTGATATCAGCGGTTTGCCCTTCGCGAATATGCGGTATTTGGTTTTCCGTAATATGAGCACGAATTACCAATGGGTCAAGATCCGCGACCATGGCAATGTCCTCACCAATGGCAACATAATCACCGACTTCGACATAACGTTCATTTAAGATGCCATCAAACGGGGCGACGATGGTGGTATTGGCCATATCCAGTTCGATACGGGCTAAATCGGCTTTGGCTTCAGTAACATCAGCTAAGCGTTGCGCCAGCGCAGATTCGTTTTGGTAACCACCTTTAAACAGCTCTTTGGCACCATAATAATCAACCCGTCGTTGCTTTAATAAAGTGCGGAAATGTTCTAATTGTGCCGGTAAATCATTGAGGGCAATTTTGGCGATGACGTCGCCTTTGTGAACAAAACTACCACGGCTCGCCAGCACCTCGGTGATTTCACCTTTTACTTGCGCTTGCAACGTCACATGACGATCGGGTTCGGTGCGACCATACAAGGTAACACTGTTCTCTACTTGTTCGGCGTAAAACGTTTCGACTTTAACTTTGGCTGGCGGTATGTTTTTACTGATGCTGGTATCGGGGTTTTGTTTAACATTAAAAATGCCACTGACTAACCAGATGATTAACAATAGACAAATAAGAATGGCAAGAAGATAGGGACGCTCCAGCAATGAAGAGGAAGAGTTAGAACGATTATTTTGGCCATGTGCCGCCATGAGAAATCCCAAAGTCTTTATTATTGTTAGCTGCCGTTAGATTTGGTTGTTCTAGAAGAGCAGCGTGTCATTATTATTGTCGCTAGTTCTAGTATAAAACGAAATTGCTCGATTAAGCAGCAATTAAATGCAAAAAAGCAGCAATTAATTGCTGCTTTTCAACGAGATAGACTTTAAATTTATTGGCTATTGCCATTCACGGTCTAAATAGAAAACGACGCACCACAACCACATGTGGTTTCAGCATTTGGATTATTCACCAAAAAGCGAGCGCCTTCTAAGCCTTCAACATAATCGACAATACCACCGACTAAATATTGTAAGCTCATTGGATCAACGACCATGGTGACGCCATTTTTCTCAATGGTCATATCGCCTTCATTAACTTTCTCGTCGAAAGTAAAGCCGTACTGAAAACCAGAACAACCACCCCCGGTAACATACACGCGCAGTTTAAGTTCAGCGTTCTCTTCTTCACTGATCAAAAACTTAACTTTGTTGGCAGCGGCATCGCTGAACTGGATTGGAATCTGGTTATCTGACATAACGACTTCTTAACACTCAAAAATGAATTCAACACATTCAAACAAGGCCTTTGATGCAACTGTAGACAGCAAAACCCAGCCACCTTGTTTGTTTCTAAGGCGAATTATCTTAAACCTGAGCGTTTAGATCAAGTATTACTTGGCCAAGCGTAGCTTTCATCGAGTCGATGGTACTTTTGCCACTTGCCAGACGGCAGTACCGCTGAGACATCAATTTTCTCCGGAATGAAGTTTTCTGGCAGAGTAAATTCGCCTTCAATCACCTGAAAGTATTGGAAGCTGAATGACAGCGCTTTTTTATCCAAAGCTGAGACATTACTTATGTTGATGCTTGCCGGTCGGCTTTGCAGACTGCCATCAAAGCTTACTTCAATATGTCCTTTGGCGTAGCGTTTGCTCTGCTGTTGTTGCACTAAAACGACGCGAAAACGGTAATGATTGGCACTTGCAGTTGGCATTACCTCAACTTCATCTATGATTACACCATTAGCGGTTTTTTCTGGCGCCATGATTTTTTCATAGAAAGCCAACTCTTTCTTTAACGAGAAATGGTCATCTTCAACACTGCGTAACGTTTGTTGAGCTTTGTGATTGGCAAGGCGCTCAATTTCCAACTCAACTTGCAGAGTATTAATTTGCGTACGAGCCAGCTCATTCATCTCGTAGAGTTTATCAAGACGTTGTTTTTGCTCTGTGATGACGCGGTCCTGATGATTTTTATAAGCGTGCCCAACTTTATAAGAGAGTACAGCAACCAGCAAAATGCTCGCGGCAATTATGATAAGTAGACGAAATGCACCAATCTTTTGATGAAGGTCGGAAAATGTTATTGATTTTAACCAGTTCATTTTTAACGTATTATATATTTAATCTGTAACTGTAACCGAAAACAAAAACGCTAAAAGGTTATTTATGTCGCTGGTGTCATTAAGAAAAAAATTGGCAAAACCCGAACCATCCTGGCAATTATGTTTGCTGGGTGTTTTGGGTGCAACCTTAGCGTCTGTTTTTATTATTTTGTTTCGCTATTGCGTTGAGTCTATCCAATTATTGTATTTACAAAGTGTGGATGACTACACCACTTTACCAGAATTTTACCGATTTATAACCCCATTAATTGCAGTATCTTTTATTCTTTTGATTGCCATCATCAGCCGTTTTAAGTATGCACGTATGGGTATTCCCTTTGTTTTATACCGGTTGAAAAGCGCTTATGGCTATATTCCGTTTAAAAATACCTTAACCCAATTTTTTGGCGGTATCGCTGCCCTAGCCGGTGGCTATTCCGTTGGTAGAGAAGGCCCTGCGGTACATATTGGTGCTGCTGCCAGTTCATTTTTAGGCAATAAACTGGCGTTACCATTAAATTCCGTGCGCATTTTATGCGCTTGTGGCATTGCCGCGGGTATTTCAGCCAGCTTTAACACCCCTTTAGCCGCGGTTATTTTCGTAATGGAGGTGATATTAAGGGAATATAAGTTGCATATATTCATCCCCGTTATTCTTGCCTCCATTATCGGTTCATTAATGACCCACGCATTTTTTGGTCCCTATCATGAGTTTGAATTTTTCGCTTATATTGCCATCGATTTTTGGCATTATCCTATATTGATCATCTTCGGCATGATTTTAGGCACTTTGGCCAAAGCCTTTAACAGCTCGCTTATTTTTGTCTTAAGACGCACTAGCCACATCCATATGGCGCAGCGTCTATTAATCGCTGCATTTTTGATGGGCATCATAGGCTTGCTAGTACCACATAGTATGGGCGCAAGTTTAAGTGCAATTGGCGCGTTACTCGATGATCGAACCCATGTATGGCTCATTATTGCGGTATTTGTCGCCAAATTTGTCGCCACCATCGTCGTGCTTGGTTTTGGTATTCCTGGCGGCATCATCGGCCCAACATTAGCCATCGGAGCTGTCGCGGGTGCGCTCATGGCATTTTTCATTGGCTTTATATTTACCGGCGCTAATTATGCCGGTGATTATGCATTGCTTGGCATGGCCGGTATGTTGGCGGCTTCATTAAGTGCGCCTTTGGCGGCGTTGTTAACCATTGTTGAATTGTCGAACCAATTGCAATTGATATTACCGGCAATGGTAGTGATCACCAGCGCTTACCTTACATCGAGTCAGTTTTGGAAAAATCGCTCGATATTTTTGCAACAACTTGAGTTTCAGCAATTACCATATCAAGTCAGCCCTGTTGAAGGCATACTGCAAAAGCACGGTGTACTCTCACATATGGATGAAGGCTTTAAAGTGATAGATACTAATGACCCTGCCACGGTCAAGGCGGAATTAACCGCCATGGATTCTGGTCGTTTGATTATACGTAATGATCAGGATGACACCGATTTCAGCTTGGTGCATATCGATATAAACTTGCATCCATTAGAAGAAGAAAGCAGCGCCGTTAAAACAACACCAATGCCTGCCATCGATTCACAAGCAACCTTGTCTGAAGCTTATTATGCCTTATACGAGAAACGTGAAGGCGCGGTATACATTTATCATAAATCAAAAGATAATATTGTCGGTGTGTTAGCATTTGAAAAAATTCGCGCGATATTAACTAAGGGAGCGATTTAGATGTCAATTTTGTGGGTAAAGGCTTTGCATATAGCCTTTATGGTTGCCTGGTTTGCTGGCATTTTTTATTTACCGCGACTGTTTGTTTATCACGCGGAATCAAATCAAAAATTAGTTCATGAACAATTGAAAACCATGGAACGTCGATTGTTGTTTTTTGTCACACCATTCGCCATTCTCACTTGGGTTTTTGGTTTATGGATGATGCATTATTACGGCACCACTTGGATCTTGGTGAGCAGTTGGCTGCATATTAAATTGTTATTGGTCATTTTGCTTACTGGCTACCACATATATTGTTTTAAATTGCTTGCTGATTTTAAGCATGATCGCAATACTCGCCGTGGTCGTTTTTATCGCATTTTTAATGAAATACCAGTGTTTGTATTGTTTGCCGCTATTATCCTTGCCGTAGTTAAACCGGTGTTATACTAGCGCATCCTTTATTAACAAAACCGTGGTTTTATGCTATTGTTGCGCGCAAAATTTAGCCATATTTATGCAAGTTTCAGTAAGCAACTTTCATATGGCTCTAGTACAGCAATAAAAAACATTATTAATCAGGTAGTTAATCAATGATGAAGTTTCAGGGCAGCCACATATTATCGGTATCCCAATTTGACCGCGAATCTGTCGCCAGAATTCTTGACGTCGCTAAACGCATGATTCCATACGCCAGCCGTCAAAAGCGCTGTAATGTATTGGAAGGAGCGATTTTAAATAATCTATTTTTTGAACCAAGCACTCGAACCCGCGTTTCCTTTGGTACCGCTTTTCAATTGCTTGGTGGCTTTGTCCATGAAACCGTCGGTCAGGAAAGTTCATCGCTGACCAAAGGTGAGTCATTATTTGATACCGCGCGAGTAATCAGCGGTTACGCTGACATCGTCGCTATGCGCCACCCAGCGATGCACTCGGTGGCTGAATTTGCCGAAGGCAGCACGGTACCCGTCATTAATGGCGGCGACGGCGCGAATGAACACCCTACCCAAGCATTACTTGATTTGTTCACCATTGAAGCGGAAATGAACCGCTTTAATAAGAACATTGACGACTTGAATATCGTCTTAATGGGCGACCTTAAGCATGGTCGCACCGTGCATTCACTGTCAAAACTATTGAGTTTGTATAACAACATCCACCTAACATTGGTATCACCAAAAGAGCTGCAAATGCCGGACCACGTGGTTAGTGCACTTGATAATGCTGGGCATAAGGTGACCATTACCGACTCTATGGTCGGCAATTTACAAAGCGATGTATTATATCAAACTCGAATTCAAGAAGAGCGTTTTGCCAGCAAAGGCGAAGCCGACATGTATCGAGGTCACTTTAGTCTCAATAAGTCTGTTTACGAGCAGCACTGTAAAGACAACACCGTCATTATGCACCCATTGCCACGAGACTCGCGCCCAGAGGCGAACGAACTCGATGTCGACTTGAATGACAATAACAATTTAGCCATCTTCCGCCAGGCACAAAATGGCGTACTTGTACGCATGGCCCTGTTTGCACTTGCGTTAGGCGTTGAAGATAAGCTAAGCCAATATGAACGCGAAGTGACTTGGTTTAGCAGTAAAGGTAATTAATACAGGACCCCATATGTCTCACTCAGAACAATTATTTAATAAAGCCCAACAAACCATCCCAGGTGGTGTTAATTCACCTGTTCGTGCCTTTAAAGGTGTTGGTGGTAGCCCTCGCTTTATCGAAAAAGCCGATGGTGCCTACACCTTCGACGCTGATGGCAACAAATACATTGATTACGTTGGTTCTTGGGGTCCGATGATCCTTGGCCATAATCACCCTAAAATTTTACAAGCGGTAGTTGAAACGGCGCAAAATGGCCTGAGCTTTGGTGCACCAACCGAGCTTGAAATTGACATGGCTGAAAAAGTACGTGAACTTGTGCCCAGCATGCAAAAGCTGCGCATGGTCAGTTCAGGTACCGAAGCGACCATGAGTGCGATTCGTTTAGCACGCGGCTTTACCGGACGTGACAAGATTCTTAAGTTTGAAGGTTGCTACCATGGCCACGCTGACTCATTGTTGGTTAAAGCTGGCTCAGGCGCGCTTACCTTAGGTGTACCAAATTCACCAGGTATTCCTGCAGATTTGGCGCAACACACGCTAACGGTAAACTTCAATGACCTCGATTCAGTGGAGCAAGCGTTCGCCAGTTATGGTGACGATATCGCCTGTATCATTGTCGAGCCAGTGGCCGGTAACATGAATTGTATTCCACCGGTTGCAGGGTTTCTTGAAGGCCTGCGCCGCATTTGTGATCAACATAAATCGGTATTGATTTTTGATGAAGTGATGACAGGTTTTCGAGTCGCCTTAGGTGGTGCACAAGCGCATTACGATATCGAACCTGATTTGACCACATTAGGTAAAGTCATTGGTGGTGGTATGCCAGTAGGTGCTTTTGGCGGTAAAGCTGAAATCATGGACTATATCGCACCAGTCGGCCCGGTTTATCAAGCAGGTACCTTGTCAGGTAACCCAATCGCCATGGCAGCTGGTCTTGCGGCATTATCGGAATTAAGCAGTAAAGATTATCATGCTGATTTAACGGCAATGACCAAACAACTGGCAGAAGGTTTTAAAGCCGCCGCCGATAAGCATGGCGTCGCACTTAGCATTAATTATGTCGGTGCTATGTTTGGTATTTTCTTCACTGACCAGTCACAGGTCGATACCTTTGCTCAAGTAATGAAATGCGATAATGACAAGTTCAATAAGTTTTTCCACTTGATGCTAGACGAAGGCGTGTATTTAGCGCCTTCTGCATTTGAAGCTGGCTTTTTATCTGCCGCTCATACCGCACAAGATATTGCCGATACAATAGCTGCTGCAGAGCGCTGTTTCGCCAAACTATAACAACGGCGTAACATGCAATAAAAAACGCCCGTTTTATGCGGGCGTTTTTATATCACAATAATGACTAATTTTAATCCGAGTCACTACCAAATAGACGCTCTAACCAGCTTGGTGGTTGCTTGCGTTTTTCCAGACATTTTGAGGTGTATTGCACACCATCACTGATGGCAGGATAATCGGCGACATTGGCACAATCTCCTAGCACGGCATTACCGGTTGCCAATTCAAATGTGGCCATCTCAACACCATCTGGCATAAAGTCATAACGATCGGAAATCCCCTGACGCTTCATGTAACTCGCGAACAAAGGTAGTGCACCGGAACTGCCGGTTAATTTTGTTTGTGCATTGTCATCACGGCCAATCCAAGTAGTCACCACAGACTGTTGGTCATAGCCGACAAACCAAGCATCACGACCATCATTACTGGTACCGGTTTTACCCGCCAGTTGCTGATGTGGTAAACGCCAAGACAGCGATCTAGCGGTACCTTCTTGGGTAACCCTATTTAGTGCAAAATCAAGTAAATACGCAGCTTGTTGCGGTATTCTTACATCGATAGTATCAAACCGACTCCACAGCTCTTCTCCGTCACCAGAGAGCACTTGGTTTATGGCTGAAGACTGGTTATAAAGACCGCCATTGGCAATGGTGTTATACCACTGGTTTACTTCTAACGGCGACATATCTATCGCCCCTAAGAATAAACTTGGCACTTGCTCTATATCGCCTTGATAGCCTAATGCCCATAGCGTATGCGAGACGTTGTCTACCCCTAATTGTTGACCTAGATTGACCGTAGGTACATTAAGAGAGCTGACCAAGGCGTCAATTAACGCGACTTTTCCGCGAAATTTACCATCATAATTCTTCGGCTGCCATGATTTACCACGACCGCCTTTCATGGTGATCGGTTGATCATCAAGTGGTGTGGCAAAATTGTACTGGTCAAAACGCTGTAAGGCGGTTAAATAAACCGCCGGCTTAATCAAAGAACCAATAGGACGTTGTGCATCTAAGGCGCGATTAAAGCCTGAAAATTTGACATCTTTACCGGCAACAACCGCTTCGACAGCACCGGTTCGAACATCACTGATGACCATAGCCGCTTCTAAATTTTTATCTTTTTGCTGGGTAGCGAGCGAATTGAGATGGGCAATTAACGCCTGCTCAGCATTTAGTTGCTTAACCAAATCAAAGCCGGTAAATACCCGTATGCCGGATTGCATGGCACTGGCGGCGCCCATGTCTTTGAGTTCGCGACGCACCAATTGCATATAGCCAGGGAAGGATTGTTTGGCCATGCGTCGTTCAGATCGAATCTCCAGTGGCGCCATCAACAATTTCTCGTAGGTCTGACTATCAAAAAAGTGATGCTTGAACATCAAGTCCAACACCAAATCACGTCGTTCAAGCGCACGTTCCGGACGACGCCATGGGTCAAAATAAGACGGGCCTTTTACTAAACCGACCAGCAATGCCAATTGGGCTTGGTCAAGGTTTTGAATATCTTTACCAAAATAAAACTCTGAGGCTAAGCCAAAACCATGCACGCCGTTGGCAAAATGCTGACCGAGATACACTTCATTAATGTATGCTTCGAGCAACTGATCTTTGGAGTATCTTAGCTCAAGGATAACCGACATTATAGCTTCGTTAACTTTACGCCATAGCGTTTTATCTCGGCTTAAGTACATGTTTTTCGCGAGTTGCTGAGTGAGCGTACTGCCCCCTTGAACCGTCTCGCCAGCCAATAGGTTTTTCCAAAACGCACGCATAATACCGGTTGGCGAGATACCGTGATGCTGATAAAAGTCTCTATCTTCGACCAAAAGCAAGACATCAATTAACGCTTCAGGGATTTGCTCCATGCTAAGCACCACACGATCTTCACCATCTGAAGAGGTAATGCGATCAATTAACACGGGTTCAAGCTTGACTTGATGCACTTGTTCATTATCGATAAACAAGCGAAATACTGAACCTTCGCGGGTTTGGATGCGAATGCGACTGGGGTTTTCAATACCGTAACCAAAATCAAACGGGCGACGATATATGGTGATGCTGTTTTTGCTGAGGTTATATTGGCCAGGTTCACGAACCATAGCGACCGACTTATAACCGATGTAATCCAATTCTGTTTTTAATTGACTTAGATTGAGTAGGCTATCTTTGTTTAAGTGCAAGACTCGACCATATACTTGCGCCGGCAATTGCCAACGCTGACCTTCAAAAGTCTGCCTTACCTTGCCATCAAGATAAATACTGTATAGCGAGAATGCAGCAATAAAAATAAGGGATAATTTGAATGCTGTGGATAACAAATACTGACTGATGTATTTATCACCACTGTCACCGGTTTTCACCTTTCCTTTGGTAAATCCCGGGCGTTCTTTCTTTTTTATTTTTCTACTTGCCATTGCCTATATGTTTCTTGGTTTTGTTTGTTGGCTTTGCATTGGCCGGATCATCTGGCCAATAGTGTTTGGGGTAATTGGCTTTCATGTCTTTTTGAACTTGGCCATAACTGCCTTGCCAAAATCTGCCTAAATCTTTGGTAATCTGTATCGGTCTGCCGGCGGGTGATAATAATTCAAGCACCACATTTACCCGCCCATTGGCCACCTTAGGTGAACTATCTAAACCATACACTTGCTGCATTGGCAAGGCAACCTTAGGCTCTAAAAACTCACTATATTGATAGGCAAATTTTCGCCCTAACGGACTAATATAATATTTCGGTACCCATAGCGATAACGCCTGTTGTTGCGGATAATCTAGAGTATTTAATAAAATATCATGAAAATTAAGACCTTGGAGCGCTTTAACTGAGGTTATGTTATCAATGTAAGGGGCTAGCCATTGGTTCAATTGAGCTAATAATGCCGCTTCTGACACATCAGGATAACCAGAGTCCGGAAAGTGCGTATGTAGCCAGCGCAAGCGATTCAGTAAACTTTGGCATTTGTCATCAAAACGCAGTACCGACAAGCCATTGCGACCAATATGTTCAAGCCAAACCTCGGCGTAATCAACAGCCTTGGCTTTATCGTTAAGCTGGGTACTCGACAACAGTATTTGACCCAACCTATGCTGTGATTCACTGATGATGCGTTGCTTTTTCTGATCATAATACGTGGTCTGTTGTTTTTGCTGCAGGTGCGGAAAATAGCGCATGATATCATCTAGCTGCAAAGGTGCCGCCAACTCAACCTGTAAGCGTTGCTGACGATTAAACACCCGAGCAACCAGTAAAAATGGCTGACCTGTTAAGCTATCAACGGGGTCAAGTTCAAGCCCTTTGCCATTCGCGGTTAAATATTTTGTGTCTTGATTGCGCGCTTTACTGATCCTTTCTGGATAAGCAAACGCTAACAACAGACCGGTTTTATCAACCGGCAGTTGAGCTTCTTGCAAACACATTTTATCTGCAATTAGATGCTCACCGAGGATGCGCCTTAGTGCTTGATACAGTCGTTGTGCCGATTGCAATATCCGTTTATTGATAGCGGATTTATGACGTTGTTCGACAGACAACAACATATATAGGCGATTGCGAATATCACTGTTGGCGGCATTTCTAGAGACAATATCACGCTCCTCCAATAGCGACGCTAATATACACGCTAATGACAGCAATTGGCCATCGTTACCGTCTATTGTTGGTGCCGATAACAACATATGGCCATACCTTGGGTGGGTGGCTAGTTTTGCCACATTTTGACCATGAGATGTTAAGCGTCGTTGTTGGTCGACGATTTGCAACTCCTGCAATAATTGCCAACATTGCTTTTCGCTACTTTCTGGCGGTAACTCGACAAAATGTAGCTGCTTAAACTCATGAACGCCCCATCGGGCAACATCCAGTGTTAGCGGCAGTAAATCACTCTGGCTAATTTGGCTGGCGCTGTGTTCCATACGTCGTTCAAAGTTTTCTTTAGAATAAACGCGAATACAACGCCCAGGCGCAACTCGACCAGCTCGACCACTGCGCTGAACCGCAGAAGCCTTACTAATTTGCTGTAAGTTCAGTCGATTCGATAAGGTTTGCACGTCATAGCTGGCGACCTTTTCCAATCCGGCATCGATTACCAGGGTTACGCCATCAATTGTTATAGAAGTCTCAGCAATATTGGTTGCCAACACCACTTTGTGCATCCCTGTCGGACTTGGTGCTATAGCTTGGCGCTGCTCTGCTAACGACATGTCGCCAAACAGACAATGCAGTTGATATGGTGTCGGCAGTCTGTCGGTGAGCAATTCGGCTAAGGTGTTAATTTCACCACTGCCTGGCAAAAATACTAGGCTGGAACCAACATTTGTCTGGCATTGTTCGACAATGACTTTAGCCAGATGATCGAGTAATCGTTTGTTGCCAACAACCGGCTGATAGTGCATTTCAACGGCATAGCTTTTGCCCGCACTGGTTAAATACTTGGCATCGGGCAAGCATTGCTGCAGGTAGAGATTATCGATAGTCGCCGACATCAATAACAAATTCAGATCATCTCGCAAGCCAAGCTGCACATCACGCGCCAACGCTAAGCCAAGATCGGCGTGAATCGAGCGTTCATGAAATTCATCAAAAATTATCAGGCCAACATCGGCAAGCTCATTATCATCGAGTATCATGCGTGTCAAAATACCTTCGGTAACAACCAAAAGGCGCGTTTCTTTGCTGACTTTGCTGTCACCACGCATCTGATATCCAACGGTTTTACCCAGAGGCTCATTAAGCATCTGCGCCAAACGCTGTGCCACCGAACGTGTTGCCAGACGTCGAGGCTGCAGCATAATGATTTTTTTGTCGGCAAATTGCGGCAATGGCAGTAACCATAACGGCAACACCGTGGATTTACCGGCACCTGGTGGCGCAGATAAGATGATGGTATTGGTCGATGTTAAGGTATTGAGCAGCTCTGTTTTAATATTGGTGACAGGATAACTGTCCAAGGCTTTTGTGCACATCAGGCAATAATTGACTAAGGTAGTTACATAATCACTGTTATAACACATATTAACAGCGCTATCTTACTGTTAAAGGCATCAACCACGAATAACACAAACTATGCGATTATTTTTTGCACTATCTCCAAGCCAAGATAAAAAACAGCAAATTGAGCAATGGCGACAACAACACATCGCCAGCCTTGGCCGACCGGTGCAGTCTGCCAATTACCATGTGACGCTGGCGTTTATTGGTCAGGTTACCCCATCGCAATTGCCAAGTTTGATAGCGCTGGCGAATAACATTGATAGCCCGCCAATACATATGACGCTAAACACTTTGCAATGCTGGCCAAAACCTAAGGTGTTATTTCTTGGCTGTCAGCACAGTGATACGCCAATTTACCAACTTGCCGAACAGTTACAACAGGGCTGTCGTCAGCTTGGTTTTGATATCATCGAGCGCCAATATGTACCGCACCTGACCTTATGTCGAAACACCGCACATTTGCCTGATGTCGATGATAAGATCATCAAGACGCTTAACCTGTCGCTGTCATTCTTCGACTTTTGTTTATACCAGTCGGTTTCCAGTGAACAGGGAGTAAGATATGATGTGCTGCATCGCTGGCTACTCTCCGCGCAGCAAACATAATAACGTCGGCAATCAAGAGCATTTATGAGCATTTATTTAAAATTTATCAGCGGCGCCTTTCAGCCTCGTAGCCTATTTATTCCTATGGCCAGCATTATTCTAGGTACCGGTTTATCGGCCTTACAATGGCCCGTTGATGGCAGCTTATTCGCCAGCTGTATTGTGTTAGTCATCATTGCTCAAACCGCGCTCAATCTAGCCGGAAATTATCAAGCGGCGTACGTTAACCATGCCAATGCGACGCAGCAACAAGGCGACCGTGTTGCCTTATTACGGCTTAGCTACGCTATGGCGATGTTATTTGCGATTGGATTTATTCTGCTACTAAGCGTTAGTGTCGGTTTTGCCATGCCGTCAATATTGTTGTCATTGTCTTTGCTGATCCCGTTTGCTATTACTGTGCGCATGAAGACACTGTTTAGCAAGGCGCAACTTTACCAATACAAAAAAGTTCACATGAGCTTTTGGGCATTGGCAAACGGCTTTCTTCCCTGCGTCATTGCGTTTTATTTACATACCGCGCACATCAGCGACTACAGTGTTGCCGCTGCCGCATGTGCAGCGCTATTGGCACTGCTTATTTCGTTAAGTAAACAGGCTTTATTTATCATTGAACAACACCAATTGATTGAAGCAGGGCAATTACCACAATCGTTAGCAACTAACCTTAAGTGGCAAAAGCTGGTGGTCATCACCACGTCATTGGCAACGGCAGCGACAATTTATTGGTTAAGTATTCCTTATTTGGCGGGTATCTGTATTCTAGCCTTACCATCTATCGTCGCTACTATCGCCACCGTTGAGCATTTGCCAGAGCCAGACATCGCCAGTGCGCAAACCACCAAAGTACAAATTGCCTACTTTGCCTATTGGGTGCTGTTTATTGTCGGTGTCATGTTATAGAGTTTGTGCTGATATTACTTGATGTTTTTCAAGGCAAGGTGTTGTTCTGGAAGAGCAAGTTCAACACCTAAACGGTCAATCAATTCAAGAATTTTGAAGTTAAGATCTTCCTCATATTGCTTATAGACCACACGATTTGAAGTAGTGACATAGGCATTAACCACAATGACAAAGGCATCAACATCAACATGTTCAAAACGAACATAGGTTTCCAAATCAACCACATTAGGATGGTTGACTACTAAATCGCGCATTTGCTCAACCAATGTCTGCAAGGTTTGTCTGGGCGTATTTAACCTAACGCGAAAGCGCTTATTGTAATATCGATGATCGATTTCACCGATATTTTCTAAATCCATTGAGGCAATCACCGAGTTCGGCACGTGCACCACCGCGCGATTAAGTTTGCGCATTTTCGTTGATCGTAAGCCGATTTCTTCAACCCGCCCCTGCGTATTGCCAAACTTACACATATCACCGGGTTTGACAGGTCGAGCAATATACAAGGTAAATGCACCAAAGATATTTTCCAGTGATTTTTGTGCCGCAAGGGCAACGGCTAAACTGCCTATGCCGAGGCCGGTAATGATGGTGGTAATATTGAATCCGGCATCGTCAAACCAGTTCAATAAGTACACCATCACCACGAATATTTTTAGCGTAGTGACCATAGGTTTAATGATGGCAATAGCATTTTGATCGTCGTTTTCTGCCCGAGAACTGTAGAGCGCGAAACAAAACTCGATGATACCCATGCTTAAAAAAATCGCCGCGAGATAGTTCAAGGTGCCGGTATCAATCCATACCCGGGCATTTATCGACAACCCTAAATGACCACTAAGCCATTGAATCAATATAAAAAACAAGAATAGTCGTAATGGAATACTAATAAAGCGTCGCATAGTGCGGCGATAGGTATCTGAGAACTCCACCAACTTAAGTAAAATCTGCCGTATCAATGCGGTAAAATACCACGATAACACCAAAATAATCACAAAACTGACAAACTGCCAATTCTCCATATCGAGTAGTTGGAATTCAGGCAATATGTGAGAGATAGACTCGGCCCAAGGATGGTAACCAAACTCTTGCCATAGAGCTGGAATATTAGCGACACTGCTGCCTGATATTTTCCACATTAAGCGGCCGTCGTCAGTGGTAATTCGCTGCAAATAAATCGGCACGTCATCTTTGCTGGTTTTAATAACCCCGAGTAAATCGCGATTGGCCGGCAGTCCATCTTCAACATGCCCTTGTTCATCATCACTGAGTAAAGAGATATCCAATGAATGGTGCTGTGACCAGACAATGGTTAAGCGATGAATCAATTCAGCCTTTCTCTCATCGGACAATTGCTTATCAAGGTAACGAAAATCAAAGTACTTAGCCGCGTTTTTATAATCCCCTGATTGCAACGCTTCGCCAATACTGAGCAGACTGGATAATGGAGTTTTGCCGCGTAATGGACTATCTATCGGCAAAGATTGAGCATTGCGTATGGCTTCATTTGCCTGCTCTTGACGCTCTTTAACTTCTTTCAGGGTTAAATCCTCTTCGGCTTTAACCACAGAAGAGTTCATTAACAGCAGCACGACAATGCCTAGCAATACTCGCAATAATGAGGCAAACATATTGATGTAAATAAGAAATTCATATCAGTTTATTGTTGTTTATTGAGTATAGATGAGCAGGCTTTATTTTGCTGAAAATGGCCATTCAATAGATTGCGGCCATAAAAAAACGAACACCGTAGTGTTCGCTTTTATCTAGTTGTGAAACCTTGTTACTGCATTAACAAGGCGGTAATTGTGGCAATACCTGAGCCTGTCGCACCGGCAGCCCATAAGCCACTGGCATGTTCGTTATAACACGCAGATAAGTCTAAATGCAGCCAGCCTTTACCTTGGTTAGGAACAAAGCGGGCTAAAAAGCCAGCGGCATTGCTGGCACCACCAGCACCGCCACCTTTTTGTGTGGTGCTATTTGCCGTATCAGCAAATGATGATGGACACTTGTTTTGATGAAACGGCGCTAATGGCAACTGCCAAGCTGGATCATTATGCTCGGCAGCAACCGCTAATGTCTTATTGGCAATTTCTTGATCAAGCGCGAACACGGCGTTGTATTCGCCACCGGTAGCCATCATTGCCGCGCCAGTTAGCGTCGCAGCATCAATGATCATGTCCGATTCAAATTCACTGGCTTTAATTAAGCCATCGGCCAACACCAAACGCCCTTCCGCGTCTGTATTGGCAATTTCAACCGACATGCCATTTTTATAGTGAAGAATATCGCCGAGCTTATAGGCATAACCACTGATCATATTCTCTGCACAACAAAGGATAAGTTTAATGCGCTTTTTCAGGCCAGATTTGATCGCCAAGGCCATCGCAGCGGTAACCGTTGCCGCGCCACCCATGTCACATTTCATCGAAAACATACCGGCGCTCGGTTTGATTGAATAGCCACCAGAATCAAATGTAATGCCTTTACCGACCAGTGTTGCATGTACCGGTTCAGCTTCATTTTTACTTGGGTTGTAATCGATAATAAGCATACCAGGATCATTGATACTGCCCTTACCAACATTATAGATGCCGACCCAACCGTCCAGCTCAAGGTTATCACCACTGATAATCTCAGCGCTGACATCATCCGGAGCTAACTCTTTAATGTACATCAACGCACTTTGGCATAATGTTTCTGGCACCAAGTTGGACGGAGTTTGATTGATTAAATCTCTGGCCCAAGCGTAACTGGCTTGCTTGTCATTTAAACGTTTAAGTTGCGATTCATCACCGCTAAACTCAACGTTTTCTAGCTTACCGACTTTACTGAACCCTTGAGCAAATGCCCATTGGCTGCTTTCGCACCAATGTTCGCCGTCAAGCTTGGCGTTAGCAACGCCTAAGGTTTCTATTTTACGACCCGCTTGTTGAATAGCGCGCAGGTCTTTATCTATCACATCAGTGATATGAATATGAATTTCATCATTATGGAAACTAATAGAGCTGGAAGCTTGCCAGTTATCTGGCGTTGCAGTGGAAAGTTTAATTATGGCTGTTTTGGTCATGAAGATTCCTATTCAATCGACATTAAGACAATGATATGTGTCACTTTTTAAAAAATGCGACGTTCAAGCCTTAAAATAATTGGATTATCAATTTGGCAATAGCTTGCCGAATTGGCTGCTATATAGCATAGTACACGAAAAAATGCGTAACAGCTGTCGTTACAATTTAAACAAACATTTTATCATTAAAATCAATAACAAAGTACCTGGCTATTACTATGAAATTTGACCCGCCATTGCAATCTGCGACCTTAATCAAACGCTATAAACGTTTTTTAACAGACATTAAGCTCGCAGATGGTAGCATCACCACGATTCATTGCCCGAATACCGGGGCGATGACCGGCTGTGCAGAATCCGGGTATACCGTTTGGTATTCATTATCAGATAACCCAAAGCGAAAATACCCAGGGACATTCGAGCTGGCGCAAAGCTTTGATAACCATTTCATCGGCATCAATACTGGCAATGCCAATAAATTGGTTATTGAAGCGATCAACAATGGTGTGATCAAAGAGCTAAACAATTATCAAACGGTTCGTAGCGAAGTAAAATACGGTGATGAAAACTCTCGCATTGATGTTATGCTGGAATCTGATGGACAGCCAACATGCTTTGTGGAAGTAAAATCAACGACCTTATTACAACAAGGTAGCGGTTACTTTCCCGATGCGGTGACCAGCCGTGGACAAAAACATATACGCGAATTAATTAGAATGCGCCAGCAAGGCCATCGAAGTGTATTGTTGTTTTGTGCGCAACATACAGGTATAAACAAGGTTAGAGTTGCAGACTTTATTGATTTGGAATATGCCAAGCTAATTGGCGAAGCGATAGCTGAAGGGGTCGAAATACTCGCCTATGGTTGTGAGATAAACAGTTTTGCGATACAAATTAGCAAAAAATTGCAATTTATCGCACCTTAACGCTTGATATTGAAATTTTAACCCTTATATTCCCTGTCTAACCTATAACAAGGGGCGTTGTAACAGATAAGCAATAAATTTTTCATAAATTCTTTGCCTGTGTTGATACATTCTGTTATAGATATCCCATTAGATGAATGCTAAAGAGTTAAGTAGTACTTAGGAGATTCGGCATGCCAACAAATAAAACACAAGCTATCGGCATCCTGGCATTAGCTGGCGTTGAGCCGTATAAAGAGAAGGCAGGCGAAGAGTATATGAACCCTGCCCAGGAAGAGCACTTCAAAAAGATTCTAGAAGCATGGCGCGCGCAATTACGCGAAGAAGTTGATCGCACCGTGACTCATATGAAAGACGAAGCAGCTAACTTCCCTGATCCAGTTGATCGTGCCGCGCAAGAAGAAGAGTTCAGTTTAGAGCTTCGTACCCGTGACCGTGAACGTAAACTGATCAAAAAAATTGAGAAAACATTACAGTTTATCGAAGAAAGTGATTTCGGTTTCTGTAACTCGTGTGGTATCGAAATTGGTATCAAACGACTTGAAGCACGCCCAACAGCGGATCTGTGCATCGAATGTAAAACTCTTGCAGAAATCAAAGAGCGTCAATTAGCAGGTTAATCTTGTTTAACCCTGACCTCATTGCATCTGATATCAATCGGCCACGACAGCAATATCGTGGCCGTTTTGCTCCCTCCCCCTCAGGTTTACTGCACTTCGGCTCGTTAATCGCCGCATTAGGCAGTTATCTACAAGCTAAAAGTCAACACGGCCAATGGCTGCTTCGTATCGAAGATATTGACAAACCACGCGAAATGCCTGGTGCAGATACACAAATTCTCAACACACTTGAAGCCTACGGTCTGCATTGGGACGAAGATGTGTTGTATCAAAGTAAGCAAGCGTCCTTATACGATGCGGTAATGGATGAATTACTTGCTAATCATATGAGTTACTACTGTCGCTGCAGTCGCGCCGAAATTAAGGCATTGGGCGGGATTTACCAAGGCCACTGTAAGCACCGTAATTACGATAAGCAACAAAGCGCGCTTAGACTCATCAATCAACATCCAGTCGATGATTTTGTTGATGGTGTACAAGGTCTGGTCAAGGTCGATAACGGATTAAGCCACGAAGACTTTATTATTCATCGCCGTGATGGCTTATACGCCTATCAATTAGCAGTGGTTATCGATGATATATACCAAGGCATAACTGAGGTTGTAAGGGGCTGCGATTTGTTGGAGCCAACGGCTCGACAAATCACCTTGTATAAGACCTTTGGCAAACCGTTACCAAGTTATGTGCACTTGCCTTTAGCGGTCACTGAACAAGGTTATAAACTAAGTAAGCAAAATGCCGCGCCCGCTATCGATAATGACCGACCACAACCAGCCTTGATTGCCGCTTTAGAATTTTTAGGGCAACAACCGGATGCACACCTTATAGATGCCACTGTAGAGCAACTTATTGACTGGGCTTTGCAGCATTGGCAACTTAATAAAGTCCCCAAACTCAAAGAAATATCACTATAATTTACGGGTATTTCCCTATTTGTATGAAATTTATCGATAAATCATAGGCTTTCCGTTCTCTTTTTGAGCAAAAAAGAGTATGATCGCGCCTTATTTTTCGACTCTGGCAACTTAAACAATTATTTGCGATGAAGATGTTTAACGCATTCATCAGGCTAATCAAATCGATGACAAAAAACGCTGACAGTAAGCAAACACAAAATCAACAATTTCCGATCGTGTTCGGACGCGATGAACATAATGTTTCACGCAATGAACTGAGTGAAAATGCGCTGAAAGTGTTATACCGACTTAACCGAGGTGGTTATGATGCCTACCTTGTAGGTGGTGGTGTGCGCGACATCTTATTGGGTCAACACCCAAAAGATTTTGATATTGTTACCAACGCAACGCCAGAACAGATAAAGAAACTATTTAGAAATTGCCGTCTTATCGGCCGTCGGTTTCGCCTTGCTCATATCGTATTTGGTCGTGACATTATCGAAGTGGCAACATTTCGAGGTCATCACAAAGAAGATCATTCCGATAAACAAAAGCTGTCGAAACAATCTGAACAAGGCATGCTGCTCAGAGATAATATCTATGGCAGCATAGACGAAGACGCTGAGCGCCGTGACTTCACCATCAATGCTTTGTACTACAGTATTAAAGATTTCAAAGTTTATGATTTTGCCAATGGTGTCGCCGATATCGAAAGTCGCACGATTCGTTTGATTGGCGATCCAGAAACACGATACCGAGAAGATCCAGTGCGTATGCTGCGGGCAATCCGCTTTGCGACCAAATTGGATATGGATATTGATCCTAAAACTCGTGAACCAATAACATCATTAGCACCACTTATGGCCAATATCCCACCGGCGCGTATGTTCGAAGAATATATGAAGTTATTTCTTGGTGGCAAAGCTCTAGAAAACTTTGACATGTTGGCGGAATATGAGCTGTTGCAGTACTTCTTCCCGCATATTAGTGAAGATATTAAGCATAATAGCGATGGCAATGCGGCGAAATTTGTACGCACAGTACTGCGCAATACTGATGCACGCATCAATCAAGGTAAACGGGTAACACCAGCATTTTTATTAGCGGCAGTTATCTGGCACCGGATCGAATCGCAAATACAAGTCTTTACAGAACAACATAACATGCCGTATCAAGATGCGTTCTTTACCGCTATGCATGAAGTGATGTCAGAGCAACAACGTTGTATTGCGATTCCTAAACGCTTTCAATTACCGATGAAAGACATCTGGTTCTTACAACAAAAATTGGAACAACGCGAACCGAAAAAGGTTTTCAAAACCTTAGAACACCCGCGCTTTCGTGCTGGTTATGACTTCTTGTTGATCCGTAGCGAAATTGAGCAAGGTGACTTGGTTGAGTTGGCTAATTGGTGGACCCACTTTCAAGAAGCCACGCCTGATACACAACAACAAATGCTAAAAAGTTTTCGACCGACTCGCCAGCGTCGTCGCCGTAATCCGCGCAAACGCAAGAAGGCAGCTGAGTAATGTCAACTGAGGTATATATCGGTCTAGGCAGTAATCTTGATAATCCTGGTTTACAAATACAGCACGCTGTCGATGCATTGGCTAAGATTAAGCGCTGTAATGTCGTTGATGTATCCTCGCTCTATTCCAGTAAACCGATGGGACCTCAGGACCAACCGGATTATATGAACGCGGTTGCATTATTGCACACAACACTTGAACCAGAAGACTTCCTCGATCAATTGCAAACTATTGAAGCCGATTTTGGCCGCGTCCGTAAAGATCAACGCTGGGGTGCGCGAGTGCTGGATTTAGATATCTTGTTATTCGGCGATCTCGTGATTAATAGCGAACGATTAACGGTACCACATTACGGTATGAAGGTAAGGGAATTTGTCATTTACCCGTTGGCTGAAATAAACGAAAATATTGCTCTACCGGATGGAACAAGTGTAAAAAGTTTACAGGCTAAACTGGACAAAAACGGCTTGTTTGTTGTCCGTAGATTGCACATTTAATATGAATATGCCACTGTTAGGCAATTTTTTAATGCCGGCTTAGGCACACATCAATAGCAAATTATTATGAGTAGAATAACTGTTAGTACCCTGCAAAAAATGAAGCAGGATGGTGAAAAAATTTCCACGATTACGGCCTACGATGCCAGCTTCAGTCATTTATTTGATGAAGCAGGAATACACGCCATGCTCATTGGCGACTCGCTTGGCATGGTATTGCAGGGCAAATCAGATACCCTCCCCGTGACCATTGAAGAGATCGGCTATCATACCGAATGCGTTCGTGCCGGTGCGACCAAAGCGCTGATTCTTGCCGATTTACCTTTTATGACCTACGCCACGCCAGAGCAAACCTATGAGAATGCGGCTAAATTGATGCGTGCCGGTGCCAACATGGTTAAATTAGAAGGCGGCGCATGGTTGGTTGAGACCATAAAAGGCCTAGTAGAGCGCAGCGTCCCTGTCTGTGGCCACCTTGGTTTGACACCACAGTCTGTTAACGTCTTTGGCGGTTTCAAAGTGCAAGGTCGTGACAATGAAAAAGCCAGGCAAATGATTGAGGATGCTAAGCAACTCGAAGCAGCTGGCATTCAACTGTTGGTACTCGAATGCATCCCGGTAGAATTAGCAAAAGCCATTACTGATGCATTAACAATCCCTGTTATTGGCATTGGCGCCGGCAATGTTACCGATGGTCAAATATTGGTGATGCATGACGCGTTTGGCATCTCTGTTGGCAAAATACCAAAGTTTTCCCGTAACTTCTTAGCGGACGCTGGTGATATACGCGCCGCGGTAGCTTTATATAAATCAGAAGTCGAAAGCGGCAACTTCCCTGGCCCAGAACACTGTTTTAATTAGGAGTTGTGATGCAGACCGTTTGTAACATAGAACAGCTGCGAACAGTTGTTAATGCCTGGCGTCAACAAGGCTTGCGCGTTGGCTTTGTGCCAACCATGGGTAACCTTCATGCGGGTCATATCTCCTTAATTGAAGAAGCGCATAAGCACGCCGATAAAATCGTCGCCAGCATTTTTGTCAATCCAATGCAGTTCGGTGCCAATGAAGATATTGGTAACTACCCAAGAACTCTTAGCGATGACCAAGAAAAGTTAGTTGCTGCTAATTGTGACTTACTGTTCACTCCAACACCGGAAATCATTTATCCAAAAGGGTTGGAAAATCAGACCTTTGTTGAGGTTCCAGATGTCTCTGTTGGCTACTGTGGAGAGTCTCGTCCAGGTCATTTTCGCGGTGTTGCTACGGTGGTCTGCAAGTTATTTAATCTGGTGCAGCCAGACATTGCATGTTTTGGTTTAAAGGATTACCAGCAGATTCAAGTCATTAAAACCATGGTTGAAGACTTATCCATGCCTATTGATGTCATTGCTGTGGAGACCAAGCGCGAAGCATCAGGTCTGGCGATGAGTTCGCGTAATAATTATTTGAATGACGCAGAAAAAGCCACTGCGGTTAATCTGTCACAAACTATGCGATGGTTAGCATCGCAACTTGCCAGTCATAACGATTATGACAAATTACTGCAACAAGCTCGCGCTAAAATTGACGCCAGCGGTATGAAAACCGATTACATACATATTGCTCACGCCCGCACATTAGAGCCAGCAACACAGAACGATAAATCATTAGTAATTTTAGCGGCGGCGCATTGCGGCAAGGCTCGACTTATCGATAACCTGCAAGTCGAGTTAGATTAGTGCTAAGTGCTAAGTGCTATAAAAATATAAAGAATATAAAAAAAGGAGGTCAATTGACCTCCTTTTTTGTATCCATAGCAAACACTTAAGTGGCTCGAATGGTGTCAATGATTTGAGGCAAGTATTGCAAGCTGCTGGCAGCAATTTGTTTCTGCTCGGCAAGCACATCTTTTAATATTTGTTCGGTCGTTAACGGGTTGGCCAAGACCACTCGAAATACTAAGGTTTTTCGGCCACTATATTTGGCAACTTCAATACGCGTACGTGACACAAACGACTTACCGTCTTCGCGTTGACGCTTTTGTATAAACTTAGTGAGCTTATCTAACAGCGAATTAATATCCAATGATTGCTGTGCATTGGCAGTTTGTAAGAATGATTGCACCGCCTGCGGTGCATATCGATAGGTAAGTAAACAAAGCTCCGGCTCAGAAATAAGCTCAAAATCACTGTCTTGATCAATTAACTGTGCAAAATATTTGGCTTTTTCAATACTCTGATTGATCAATAACTCATAGCCAGGACGAGATATTATATGCAAACTAGCGTATACCATCATCGCCATACCAGGACGCGACCCCTCCAAGGTGTGTGAACCTAAATCCTTTGAGCCTTTACGCAGTATGTATTCTGCATGGTGCTCAATCGATGCCACAGCCGCTGGGTTTTTAAAAACCACCAAACCTGCGCCCATTGGCACATACATTTGCTTATGAGCATCTATGGTGACTGAGTCCGCCAGTTCAATACCTTTCAATACATCGCGATACTTATTCGAGAGAAGTGTCGCGCCACCCCATGCGGCATCGACATGAAAATGGCAATTGTATTGCTCGGCAATGGCTGCCATTTCAGTCAGGGGATCAACATTACCGGTTTCAGTTGTGCCCGCGACACCAACCAAACACATCACTTTAATTTTTTGGCTTTCCAATTCTGCACAGGTTCGTTGCAGCTGTTCAATATCAATTCTATTGTGCTCATCAGTCGCTACCGAAATAACCGACTCACGACCAATACCAAGAATATCCGCGGCTTTCTTTAATGAGTAATGGCCACGCTCGGATACCACTATTGCCACACCTTGGTAACCATAATGTTGCAACGCCTTATGCAAACCTTGTTGTGCAACACCTTTAAACTCGCCATCAGCCTTAAGTAAGTTGTTACGAGCAACCCATAAAGCAGTGATATTGGCGACTGTTCCACCAGAGCAAAATGCCCCAAGAGAATGCCCTGCACTGTGCATAAATTCTTGATAGAAATCATCTGGCTCGTTATAAACCAGTCGATGCAACATACCAAGCACTTGACGCTCTAATGGCGTAAACGCTTTCGACGTTTCAATTTTTACTAGGTTTTGATTTAAACCTGTCATCAACTTAGTTAACGGCAGCAAAAAGTACGGTAGCGCTGAGGTCATATGACCAATAAAGCTTGGTGATGAGGTATGCACTGATTGTGATATCAGTTTATCCAATAGATGATGGGTATGGTCCGAAACATACTGCGGCTGCTCGGGTATCTGAGATTGGGCGAAATCTTTTTCAATTTCCGTTAATGGCTTATCAGTGGCAACAATAGATTTAGCCAAAAAGCCATTAAGGTTTTGCGAAATCTCCGCTTCGATTCGACCTAACGTAGAATCGGGAGCCTCCGGTATTGTAAATATTTGATGCAGTGATTCAGGGGTTGCCTGAGCCGCCCGTTTGTTTCTAGTCATAACCCAGTTCAGCAATTTATTTTATGCTGTTTATTAAATTGGCAGTTTTGTTACGCGGACTTTAATAAAAATTTCGCCAAATGTCTTGTAACTTTTATCGAGAATGTTGCTTTTTGCCCAAAAAAACAAACGAAACAGGACTTTTTGTCGGTCATTCTTCCTTGTTTGAAACCGCATTGCCGTCTGAAGACACTTCCTCGTCCTTAGGTTTGTCATCAACCCAGTGTAATACATCCTTGATTATTGACCAACGCGGTTTCTTAGGTACGGCGTTCTCCCCCAATATCCAATAAGAGTATAGTTTCTCAACATAGCCAGAAGAGTCTTGAATGGCTAACCAACTATTCAAAAAGGTTAATAATGGCAAGTTTTCAAGTGCAACCGCATATGCTGCCGGGAATGACTTTATGTTGTCATGATTATATACAGTGGTGTAATTAGGATAAATCATAGTCCAGGTTTTACCTGCTTCAAGGCTGATGATTAAACCATCCCAGGTTTTACCATTATCGCGGAAAAACTGACGATCACTGTCGATGATTTCGATGCTTACATTCGGATATTGGGTTTCTAACATTGGAATAATAGAATACTCACCGACCGCAGCAAGACGCAGTTTACCTGCTTTTCGAACCTTATCTGGCGTATCAAACTCATCGGCACGATGGTCTTTTACCACCACAGAATAGTGCAAGGTCAATACTTTGTTGGTGTAATTAGCACGGCCGATTCGGTTGGTTGTCATTTGCAAGCCGGAGACCGCGATATCAAATTGGCCGCGATTCATCGCCCTAATAGCATTGATGTCATTATAGGGAATCAATACTAAGGTGACTTCCAACTCAGAAGCCAACTTTTCCATCATCTCAATGTCAAAACCGACTAACTGACCTTGGCTGTTATAGAATGAAAATGGCATTTGTTTAGGGTTATAGCCAACCCGTAATTCACCACTTCTCTTAATGTCTTCGATACCGCGTAGTGGTTGAGGCTCAGCTAAATCATCAATCTCAGTTTTGGCTGCAATGTCTTCAGGTAATTCTTCAGCCTGCTTCATTTGCCTGACCACATCATCCATCACATATTCGGTATTGATAAAACTTTTCAGTAAAATGCCTGAGCCAAAAAGCAATCCGGCAAACACGACTGGCGTTAACGCGCTATAAATTACCAATCGTTTCACGCTTAGCTTGGCCAAACCCGCCAGCATCGCGGTACCACCTACAGCCAAAATGAATATGTTCATGGCGGCTAACAAGGATGTAAAGCGACTGGTAAATAAACTTGAAACCATATAAAGCTGGAATAAATCTGATGGCAACTCCATAGAATCAAGCAGCATAGGAACCGTTAAGTAAACGCTACCAAACAAACTGATCAAGCCATTAATTGCCATCGGTATGTACGTGATAAAATCAATGTCGCCGCCAGCAAACCAAGCGGCAAATAAAACAAAGACGATAGTTAATAATTTACCGAGGTTCGGAAAACTGAAGACTACGGGAATAATGATATTGGCATAATCATCGGTACTCTCATTGCCAATATTGTATTTATGGAAAAGCTCTTTGGTGCGCTCTATCAACAACGGCAAGACAATAAAAATATTACCCGCAGCGAACGCGGTGATCATTGCGTCTTTGGCAATACCTGATATATCCCTATATGAAAAAGGGGTAAAGCTCGCCACTAATGCTGGTAAGATCCAGTAGGTTAATATTAGGGTGAGAATAACATGGGCGACAAAATAGACTTGCAGCTTTTGAAATTCTTCCAAATCCATCGTCCCTGCCGTGGCGGCGGTCATCGCAAAAATCCCCAAAGGCATCAACTTGACGATGTACTGCGTTACCTTATTAAAAGCTTCGCCAAGCAACTGTAATGGCGCAAGCAGTGGCTCTTTGTTATCAATCGATATCAACGCGATACCGGTTGCCACACAAAATAATACGATGGCCGGTATGTAACTGTTCGATAAAGAGAAAAACGGATTTGCCGGAATATACAAATCAAGTAAGTCGACCTCTTCAGGATCGCTTAATACAGCAAGGCTAAAAAAGTCACCGGCCTGCCACTCTGGGAATGTCCATTTAATGGTATAAATGGTTAGGATACCTAAGCCCCAAATAATCAACATCAGCTTACCGACATTGATACCAAGGGACCGAGCCTGATGATATGACAGTTTACCAAGGCTGGAGATAAGTGAAACTATGATGTAAGGGATGATTGTCATCTGCAGTAGTTTGATGAACGCATCACCAATAATCGCCATCCACGCGATCATTTCGCCAAAAAATAAACCAAATACGATTCCAATCGCAAATGACAGCAATACTACGGTCGACATACTCATTTTTTTGTTATTATTTTGGGTTTTGCTCATAGAGATTGTTTATCCTTCTCTAGGGTCAATATAGATTTTCTGTGCTCTAGCAATGCGGCCTGATAGCAACTTAAATATTGCTCTACTTTGGCATCCCAACTAAATTTTTGCATGGCACGGGCACGCCCATTTTGGCCCATAAGATATTGCAGTTTATCGTTACTCATGATGTCGATAACAAAACCCGCCATTGAAACAACATCATCAGGGTCAGCTAAATAACCTGTCTCGCCATGTTTCGCCACTTCAGGTATGCCGTCAACATTACTGGAAACGGTCGGTATAGCGCTTGCCATAGCCTCTAAAACAACCATAGAGAACGATTCATGATAGCTAGGTTGAATCACACAATCAGCGTTGGGCAATAAGCTTTCCACATGATTAATATTGCCCATAAAATTGATCTTATCGATAATCCCCAAATCTGTAGCCATCTCCTTCATTGCGTCAATATCTGGGCCATTGCCAAGAAGTACCAAGCGACTTTTGATTTTACTTTGCACTAAGTGAAAGGCGGCAATAACCGCTTTGGTATTTTTCACCTCGCGAAAATTAGAAATATGCATGAGGATTTTTTCGTCCGGTTCAGCCAATGTTTGGCGCACTGCCGAACTTTTTTTATGCGGTGTAAAAACATCCATATCGATAAAGTTATTAATGACATCAATGTGATTGGTAATATTAAAATTAGCATGGATATAACTGCGCTGAAATTTAGATACGGTGGTGACCTTGGTACTCTTGTTAATGCTAAATTCATTTAACGGATACAAGGGACGATCTTGACCAACAACGGTGACATCGGTGCCATGAATCGTGGTGATGGTAGCAAATTTATATTGCGAGATTTCTTCAGCCAAGTAACAACATAATGAATGGGGAATGGAGTAATGTGCGTGCACCACATCCAGTTGATGCTTTTGCGCTACTTCAACGATTTTTGCCGTCAAAGCAAAGGTATACAAAGGATGTTCGAACAAGGGATAGTTGATTTCTTCAACCAAGTGCAGATGAATGTTAGGCTCGAGCTTATCGAGCTTAAACGGTCGTTCACGACATATAAAATGTATGTCATGACCTTTTCGTGCCAAACCAATACCCAACTGAGTTGCGATCAACCCAGAGCCACCAATACTGGGATGGCAAACTATTCCAATTCGCATAATAACCCATCACCCTTTTTTATTTATAAATAGAGCTGCGACGATAGTCGACTACTCATTTAAAAAAGTATAATTGGTTATTTCAATTTAGCCTATTTTCTTCAATATTTTCTTAGGCTTGCAGCGTTATATCAAGCTTGTAACAGGTTTGCTTACTGGCTTTATATTTGGCTTCAAAAGGGGTTAGAGGTTGCTCATCATTGACGGTAGAGAGTGCACCGCTAAAGCCAGCGATGGCTGCAGCCTGTTGAAACTCCTCCAGATAGAGGCGCCAATTACTGCGTAAATGCAACGTTTTACCGACTTTAATGATATAAGGAAACACCGCACTGCCATGCCATCGTCTTTGCAAATGCTTGGCCTTTGGCCATGGGTTAGGGTACAGAATATAATGCTTGTCTACCGGCCACTCAGCCTCTACCAATAAGCGATAAAAGTCGTTTAAGTCGGCTCGAACTAGGATATAGTTTTCCGCTTGCCATATATCATCAACATTACGATTAATACGATTGTCTGACTTATCAACACCTATAACTAATGCTGTGGGGTTTTGTGTGGCCAGAATACGCGTGCTTTGACCAACACCACAGCAGGCATCAAGAATAACTGGACCGCCATGGTTTTGAACTTTTTCATCGACCAGAGCAAATGCCGCTCGGGTATGATCAGCAATAGGTTTTTTAAACTCGTGACTGAGGTGCTTTTTGACAACCTCTGTCAGGCTTTCATGAATACCCGGTTGATTAGTAATGATTTGTTTCGAATCGCCAAAAGACATTAGCTGCGTAAACCTATTCCTTTACTGATTAAATACATGGCCACAGAGTATAGCACGAGCAAAAATGTTCCGATGACTGAAAACGCCATGGTTAGGCTGACATCACTGATACCAAGAAAGCCATATCGAAAAGCGTTGACCATATAGACTATCGGGTTGATTTGAGACACACCTTGCCAAAAATCAGGCAGCAAGGAAATGGAATAAAATACCCCGCCCAAATAGGTTAATGGCGTTAATATAAAGGTTGGAATAATAGAAATATCATCAAAACTACCGGCAAATATCGCATTGATTAAGCCACCTAGAGCAAATACCGCAGACGTTAGCATCACAGTGATTATTACCACGGCTATGTTATGAATCTGGATATCAGTAAACAACATGGCAATACAGGTAACGATCAAGCCAACCAGAATGCCACGGCACATACCGCCACCAACATAACCGGCAACAATAACCCAATTTGGAACAGGTGCGACCAGCATTTCTTCAACGTTGCGTTGCCATTTAGCACTAAAAAACGACGAGGCGACATTTGAATAAGAGTTGGTGATTACCGACATCATGATCAAGCCAGGCACAATAAACGCCATATAGTCAAAGCCATCCATTTGGCCAATACGTGAGCCAATTAGTGAGCCAAAGATAACAAAATATAAACTGATGGTAATCGCTGGCGGCACCAAAGTTTGTACCCAAATACGGGTAAAGCGGTGCACTTCCTTATGTAAAATACTGCTTAATGCAACTCGATTTTGATACCGTATCATGATTCTTCCTCCGCCTTATTAGCGACCAGAGTCACAAACAACTCTTCTAAACGGTTTGCTTTATTGCGCATACTCTTCACCTCTACACCTTGCTCGGATAGCTGGCTAAAGACAGGGTTAATGGCCTTAGACTTATCGACATCGACTTCCAATGTATGTTCATCAATTTGTCGAAACTCATAGCCTTGCAAACTTGGCGGCGTGGTCATATCTGATGTATCTAGTACAAAGGTTTCTACATGCAATTTTGATAGTAGGCTTTTCATCGATGTGTTTTCAACGATACGACCTTTATCGATAATGGCGATATTACGACAAAGCATTTCAGCTTCTTCTAAATAATGGGTGGTCAGAATTATGGTGATACCTTGGCCATTCAGTTCACGCAGATAAGTCCACATATGACGACGTAATTCGATATCAACACCCGCTGTTGGCTCATCGAGAATCAACATTTTAGGCTCATGCATCAGTGCTCTAGCAATCATCAAACGACGTTTCATACCACCAGATAAATTGCGTGATGGCTGGTCTTTTTTATCCCAAAGGTCTAATTGCTTAAGATACTTTTCAGCTCTAAGCGTTGCTTCTTTTCGAGCAACACCATAATAACCGGCCTGATTAACCAATATCTTCATTGGCGCTTCAAACTGATTAAAGTTAAATTCTTGTGGCACTAAGCCGAGAAAGCTTTTCGCCAAATCCAACTGCTGATCAATATTATGACCAAATACTTCAATATCGCCTTCGGTTTTGTTTACCAAAGACGTGACCACACCTATGGTGGTCGACTTACCAGCACCATTTGGCCCTAGCAATGCAAAGAAGTCACCTTGTTGGACTTGCAAATCAAGCCCTTTTACCGCTTCAAAGCCGCCTTTGTAGACTTTCCTTAAACCAGTAATTTTTAATGCAGGGGTCATAATACGTTCCTATGTCCTAGTTGCCTCATAGATATGGGCGATATCCTATTATTCAAGCTAGGCTAACAGTTTATTGGCATTTACCAGGTATATTTCTTTATAATTGTCGGTAATGAATATTGATAAACAACATCTAAAAAATAAAATCATCAGCCAGCTTGAGGTGGCATTGCAAAATGCGATGGCCTCTGCCGATAGCGCCAGAAAAGAAGCTACCGATGATCAAAGTGTCGCTGAGACCCAATATGATACCTTAGGTCTAGAAGCATCCTATTTGGCGCATGGTCAAAGTGAACGCGCTGCGCAACTGATAGAGCAAATACAAGCATATAAAGCGCTAGAGTTTAGACAATTCGGTGAAGACGACGCCATAGCCATCAGCGCGGTCATTCTATTGCAATCATTAGATGCAATGGCTACACAACATTATTTTATTGGTCCATTTGCTGGTGGTATGCAAATTAACGTTAGCGATATCACAATCACTGTCATCACCCCAAATGCACCGCTGGCTCGTGAATTAATTGGATTATATCAAGACGATGAATTTATCTGGCCAAGCGATAGCGGTCATAAACGAGTGATCAGTGGGTTAATTTAGCACGGTCTTTAACTGTTCCATATCGACTACTTTGTCATCCACTTTAACGTATGCAACAGAGTCGGTAAAAACAATGCTTGATTCGATAACACCGGGCATTTTCGCCAGACGATTAGCTAGTTGTTGGGCATGACTTTCATCGGTTAAGTTAATATTAAAACTTAAGCTTTTAGATTTGACGATGGGCTTCATTCCTAATGCTAACAGGAACCACACGATCATCAGCAATGCCGATACCAGAAACACTTGCGAATTGCCCCATAGTTGGGTAATTACCCCACCTAAAGCACCACCACAAAACGCACCAAAGAATTGACTGCTTGAAAAAATGCCCATTGCTGAGCCTTTCTGACCGGCAGGAGCGATTCGCGATAAGTTCGCTGGCATGGTTGCCTCAAGATAGTTAAAGGCAACAAAAAACAATACCACTAAGATAACAATAAGAGTGAAATCAGTACTTGTTTGCCACAAGGTAAGCAAGGTTGCGGTCATCAATAAAATAGCGCCACAAAAGGCCAGCTTCTCTTTATTCTTCTTTATCGCAATAATCATTACCGGCACCATTAACGCGAATGACACCAGCAATGCAGGTAAGTACAAGCGCCAGTGATCGGAGATGGCAAAACCTACTTCGGTCAATTGCACTGGTAATACAACGAACATCGCCGTTAACGCCATATGCAAAATAAATACACCGAGATTAAGGCGCATTAACTGCGAATCTTTAAGCATGCTTAGCAGCGCTGTAGGTGCAGCGACTAAATCGCCTTTTGGTGCTGTGGTGACCGCATTTGGCACCACGAACAAAACCAATGCCATGCCAAACACAGCAAAAATCGCGGTTAGATAAAATAGTCCGGCAAGACCGTAGTCTTTCGCGACCACTGGCCCCAACACCATTGCAATGGCGAATGATAAGCCAATAAACATACCAATGGTTGCCATCACTTTAGGGCGTTGCTCTTCACGAGACAGGTCGGCGGCCAATGCTAATGTTGCGCTGGCAATTGCGCCCATCCCTTGTAACGCACGACCAAATACGACACCATAAACCGACTCAGATTGAGCCGCAACGATGCTGCCGATACAAAACAACACTAAGCCACCTAAAATGACTGGCTTGCGACCAAACTTGTCGGATAATATTCCCATCGGAATCTGTAACAGAGCTTGTGTAAATCCATAAGCACCAATGGCAAGGCCAAGCCATAGAGGGCTATAACCTTCAAGTTCGACGCCATATATGGCAAATACAGGCAAGATCATAAAGAGACCGATCATGCGCATGCCAAATACCGCAGCTAACGAAAGCGATGCTTTTTTTTCAATGCTGTTTAAAGCGCTTGTACTCATGAATTTATTGATTATGAATTAAGATTATTAGGCCGCGAATTTTAACACGAAGTTACTGGCAAGATAAATGCAAATGCCATTATTAGCCAACTGTCGTCAAATGTTGCTGCAATTTCTCGCGAATATCATCAGCAATAGGTTCGGATGTTTGGCTTTGGTAGTTAAAGTTAACCATGATTGCTCGTCCATCGGCGCACTTTTTTTGATTTTGATAAAGCTCGTGATAGACAGTAAATGACGCATTACCTATTTTCTCAATGGAAGTTCTTACTTCAATGTTCTGTCCGTAATAAATCTGAGCAAGAAAGTTCACTTCGATCTTAGCCAGGATTAGCGGCCATTTTGTTATGTCTAAACTTGGGGTAAATAACTTAAATATCGGTGTTCTGGCGTTTTCAAACCAGACCGGTAGCTTAGCATTATTAATGTGGCCAAGCGCATCAGTATCGCTAAAACCAGGTGCAACCGAGTAATGAAACATAGAAAGACTACCAATTTTTATTAAAACAACTTAATCTATCCACAATTTATTCCTTTGCGCAGCGATAAGCAATATAACTGATGACAGATTTTATCGAAGTTTACGACAACGCCCTGCCAAAACAGTTTTGTCAGGATTTTATTAAACAATTCAATAGTAGCCCACATAAGGTCTCCGGCCGCACTGGTGGTGGTGTCGATAGCAGTAAAAAAATTAGCGAAGACATTTACTTAAACGAGCACCCAGAGTTCCAAGCCTCGTTAAATACTATTTTACAAGCAACCACCCAGTCGGTTGCTGACTATGTCAGTAAATACTACTTCAGCTTGATCAGTGGTATCAGCATTACCTTAAAACACCCGGTGAGCGGTGAGCCGACAAAATTGACTCATGAAAACTTTGATGAGGTTGGCCGCCCTAACGCGATGAACTTGCTGCGCTACTTATACCGCTTAGCCCCAGTTAATGCTCAGAAATATCAAAAAGGCTTAGGAAATTACAGTTACTGGCACTCAGAAATCTACCCTCAACCTAATGGCAATGAACCGTTGCACCGAGTACTACTGTTTCTTATCTATTTAAACGATATCGAAGAAGGTGGTGAGACGGACTTTTTCTATCAAGAAAAAAGCATTAAACCTAAAGCAGGTAGTATTGTTATAGCGCCTTGTGGTTTTACTCACACCCACCGAGGAAATGTGCCTGTCTCAGATGATAAATACGTTTTGACATCGTGGATTATGTTTAATCGCGCAGAGCAAATATATACCGGTTAACAATACCTTATTACGAAAAAAGCCACAAATGTTGGCTTTTTTAAGCGCTGAAATTTACAGAAAGCGTTTAAGTACGCGATCAAACTGTGTCAATTTAATGCGCCTCATTAGCTCTCTTGGTTTGTCAGGATAATCGTTAATAGATTCAATATCTTCTATTGAATTAACTCTTTTCGTGTTAGCCATGATCATATCGCGCTCACGATGCCATTGAGACTGCAATTGTTGGCCCTGATCATTGACCATCAAACCATTTTCGAGATCTAAGCTCCATGCCCGAGGGTTTAAGTTGCTGCCGGTAATAAGGTGATAAGTATCGTCGGCAACAATACCTTTAAGATGATAGCTATTATCACCGTCTTTCCATAAATGAATATTTAATTGGCCACTATCGACAAAGCTTTGATAGCGCTTGATAAAGTTTCGCAACAAAGTCTCATAGATATAAGGCACGATACAGATAGTTGAAAACTGTTCTTGATCAGCAATATAAAAATCGTTTGCGGTTTTATCACCGACTACGATGGTCACTTTCACGCCTTTTTTCAACGCCTTACGAAGATCAGCGGTTAATGGCTTAGGGAAATTAAAATATGGTGTAAAAATAACAAGCTCGCGCTTTGCAATGCGAAAGACTTTACGAGCAGTTGCATTAAGCTTATTTGCTCTAGGGCCTAAGCCTAACAATGGCATCACACTTAAATCAGTGGCTGCGGTCGTTGACGAGGTCACTTGATATCCACTGCCGCGTAATAACGCTTTTAAACGCTTTACGATGCCCTTGACTGCCTTTTTACCAGGCACTTTGTCTGCATTTAACTTAGGGGCTAAGTCACTATTAACAAAGCTGATATTTAAGAATCGAACAAAACTGTCGGCTAGATTAGCATTATAAAACAAGTGGTATCTGTCACAACGATATTTATCACCTTGGTGTAAATAAATATTATTGATGCTTGCGCCAGTAAACAACAAGGTATCATCAATAACAAACCCTTTTAAATGCAGTACGCCTAAGAATTCGCGCTGCTTAACTGGCACACCATATATATTAATCTTATGCTCATATTGCGCAGACATGTCCAAATATAATTGGCGATTACCTAACGATTCTGCTTCACCTATTAAGCCTCGTTGAGCACGATGAAAGTCAACAAAGATATTAACATCTAATTGCGGATTGGTTTGCTTGGCGTCAAAGATAGCGGTAAGAACTTCACGTCCAGCTTCATCATCTTGCAGGTAAAGAGCCGTAATATAAATACGCGATTTAGCCGTAGTAATCAGCTCTAAAAGTCGCTGATGGTACTCACGGGCAGAGTATAAAAACTCTACCTGTTCTGATGCTAAAGGTATGGTGTCTTGAACCGACAGCCCTTGATTACGGGAAAATATCATTGATTAAGGAATTATATAATTTTTACCTGATTATAAACGGATTTTTGCAACGAACAATAAAAAAGCCCGCTTTTGCCGGCTTTTTTCAAAATTAAAAGATTTGTTATAGCAAACATGCTTTACATCTGATGATGATGTCGAATTAGAGCTTAGCAATAGAGGTGGATAGTAAAGGCACCAGGTGACAAATCGAGGTTGCTGCCTTCGCCGCAATGACGTGCAGGGACGCACTAATGCCGCGGATGCATGGATGCACAGGAGCGGTGACGTGCAGGGACGCACTAATGCCGCGGATGCATGGATGCACA